>JAJDCO010000149.1 GCA_029260795.1 Planctomycetota bacterium
CCTCGGAATCCAGCTCTGGTCTCAAGGCATCCGGAACATCGCACTCGATGCCGGCCCCGACGTCGACGCCTTCTACGAGCAGAAGGGGCCTCCCCCACCGGACGAGGAAGGCGAGATCTTGGTCGCGGCAGTCGATGGGAAGGGTGTTCCACTGCGCAAGGAGAGCACCCCTCGAAAGGCGCGGCTCGGACGCGGAGAGAAGCCGAACAAGAAAAAAGAAGCCATCGTCTCGGCGGTCTACACCATCGACCGGCACCATCGAGACGTCGAGGACATCCTCCGAGAGATTGACGCTGAAGGCTGCTTCATCGAGCCGAGCCACGAGCGGCCCGAGCGACCCGAGCCCTGCCACAAGCGCCTTCGCGCAACATTGGCGGGCAAGGACGCTGCCTTCGAAGAAGTTCGCCGTCAGCTCGATGCGCGCGATCCTGACGTGACGAAGGAACGCGTCTTCCTCAGCGATGGGGATCCTGCCCTTCAGAAGCGAGCTCAAACCTACCTCGGTGCCACCTCGAAGGTGACCATCGTCCTCGATCTGATACACGCCGTCGAGCGACTGTGGCATGCGGTGCCCGCCTTCCATCCCGAAGGCTCCAGGGAAGCTGCCGAGTGGGTCATGCAACGCTTGCAGATGCTTCTCGAAGGCAAGGTTGGCCGGGTCGTCGGCGGTCTCCGTCAAAGCGTCACGAAGCGCAAGCTCTCCGCTTCGAAGCGAAGAGCCGTCGAGTCGGCTGCCAACCACATGGACAACAACCGCCGGTTCATGCGCTACGACGAGTATCTCGCGAAGGGATACCCCATCGCGACCGGCGTGGTCGAAGGAGCGTGCGGCCACCTCGTCCGAGATCGCATGGAGAAGACTGGCATGCGATGGACGATCGAAGGTGCCCAGGCAATCCTTGAGCTCCGAGCCGTTGACAAGAATGGTGACTGGCAGGAGTTCTGGAGATTCCGAGCCGACCGAGAGCATCGCCGACTCTATGGAGACGCCGCCTGAAACGACCAACAAGAATCACATGCGCCTAAAAAAGAAACCGGGCGTCGCGCTGGCGACACCCGGCTGTCTCGCTGAGGGCAGGCTGAGGCGATCGGTCCGCCCCTCGGCTGAAGGGAGACCTCGGCGGAGGCCTTACTTGCCCTTCTTCTCGCCGCGGGAGCCGATGACCTTGCCGTAGCGGTAGTAGACCTCGAGGCAGAGCACCATCAGCGCCGTGGAGTAGACGCGACCACCGGCTTCACCCCAGGGGCCGATCGGGTCCCAGGAGCCGCGGATGCAACCTTCCTCCTGGTGCTGATGCGGGAGGACGGCGTCCTTCATGGCTTCGTTCCAGATGTTCCAGTTCCGGCCACCGAGCTGGAACATGGCATAGGCGCCGTAATACCAGTAATACATGTCCGCTTCGCCGCCTTCGGGGTTCCACTTCGGCGGCATGTCCCTCAGGCGCTGGGCACCAAGCCGCACGGTCGGATGATCGCCGCCCTGGCCCAGGAAGATGCGCGAAAGCATCGCCACCGCGGTCATGGCTTCAGTCTTGTCGTTGGGGAACTCGGTTTCCATGCCCGCCTCGCGCGCCGACAGGCCGCCCTGGGTGAGGTAGCCAGTACGGCCCGTCTCCATGTTGGTCATCTCGTCGATCCAGGCGAGGGCGCCGTCGAAGGCCGCCATGTCGACGTCGAGGCCGGCTTCGCGAGCGGACTCGAGGACCATGACCATCCAGCCCGTCACGGACGTATCGTTCTCGCCATTGGGCGGGGACTCGTAGCGCCAAGCCTTGTAGGGGTTTCGAGATCGAAGGATGAAGTCGACAGCCCGCTGGGCCGGATCCCGCAGAAGGGGATGGAGTCCGGTCAGGTGATACGCTTCGGTCATCGCGAGGGAGGCGATGGCGTGGTTGTACATGTAATGCTGGCCGACTTTGGCCCCGAAGATGCCTTGGTCGGGATCCTGCGCGCGCGTGAGGTGCTGGATGCCATTCAGCACGTTCTTCCTGTAATCACCCGCCATCGTCGTATTGCCGGCGCCGAGGAAGGCGAGCAGGGCGAGCCCAGTGAGGCCGTTGTCGTTGATGGGGGAACCATCACCGGTGCACGCTCCATGCGTGCACTGGTTCGCGAAGCCGTCGGCGTCCCAGCGACCGTCCGGTGCCTGGTGCCGGGCGAGCCAGTCGAGACCGAGGTCGACGGCCTTCTCGGTTTGAGAGTAGCCTCCCTTGCGACCTCGCCGGCCTCCGAATCGACCCGGGAAGCGCTGATCCGGCGCGATACGCCGTGTCGTCTCGTCGGTCTTTGAGAGGCCGTCGCGCCGCAGCGAAAGCGGACGAAGGACGGCAACCTCTTCGGTGTTCGAGGTGGCGGACCTCAGGAGCGCGACGGCGAGCGCCTCTTGTGTTCGCAGTGTCTCGAGATCGTTCGTCCCCAGAGCCTCTCGCTGGATCCCGAGGATCGCGCGGAGCTGCGCGATGCTCTCCGGATGGCGAGCGCGAGCGGATAGCACCTCGGCGAGTCGGCGTCGTGCCCGAAGTGTCTCGGGATGCTCCGCGCCGAGGATCTCGAAGCGCTGTTGAACCACCTCGCGCAGGAGCGCCTCGGCCTCGACCAGCTCGTCCTGCTGCGCGCTGGCAAGATCGGCGTTGAGGAAGGCTAGGGCGAGGGTGGCAATGACGACGAGTCGGTGGCGTGGCATCCGCTTCATGGCTCACTCCTGGCACGAACGGGCCCCGATTCAGGCGGAGCTCGGTTGTTTGAGTTCACTGGCCCCCGTGTGCGGGTGGCCCGCGACGACCAGATGCAACGGAGCGATCCGTGTGAGGTTCAATTGCTGAACCCGGCTCGGGGCCGCGAGAGAGCGCGTCCGCGCTGCGGAGCACTCAGCGGCGCGCGACTCGGCGCCTCAAACCGAGCGAGCGGAGATGACGCAATGAATTCCGCGAGGGCTCCGAACCAAAAAAGAAACCGGGCGTCGCGGTGGCGACACCCGGTTGTCTCGCTGAGGGTGGGCTGAGGCGATCGGCCCACCCTTCGGCTGAAGGGCGACCTCGGCGGAGGGTTTACTTGCCCTTCTTCTCGCCGCGAGAGCCGATGACCTTGCCGTAGCGGTAGTAGACCTCGAGGCATAGGACCATCAGCGCCGTTGAGTAGACGCGGCCACCGGCCTCACCCCACGGTCCGATCGGATCCCACGAGCCACGGATGCAGCCTTCCTCCTGATGCTGAGGCGGGAGGACGGCGTCCTTCATGGCTTCGTTCCAGGTGTTCCAGTCCCGGCCACCGAGCTGGAACATGACGTAGGCGCCGTAATACCAGTAATACATGTCCGCCTCGCCCCCCTCGGGGTTCCACTTCGGCGGCATGTTGCGCAGCAGCTCGGCGCCGGCCTTCATCGCCGGGTGCTCACCTTCTTGACCCATGAAGATGCGAGCGAGCATGGCGACGGCCGTCATGGCCTCGGTCTTGTCGTTGGGGAACTCGGCTTCCATTCCCGTCTCGCGCGCCGACAGACCGCCCTTGCTCAGGTAACCGGTGCGGCCCGTCTGCATGTTGGTCATCTCGTCGATCCAGGCGAGGGCGCCATCGAAGGCGGCCATGTCGACGTCGAGGCCGGCTTCGCGCGCGGACTCGAGGACCATCACCATCCAACCGGTCACCGACGTGTCGTTCTCGCCATTCGGCGGCGACTCGTAGCGCCAGGCCTTGTAGGGATTGCGTGAGCGGAGGATGAAGTTCACGCCGAGCTGCGCCGGCTCCTTGAGGAGCGGGTTGCGACCCGAGAGGAGGTAGGCTTCCGTCATCGCGAGAGCGGCCAGCGCATGGTTGTACATGTAGTGCTGTCCGACCTTGGCGCCGAAGACGCCTTCGTCCTGGTCTTGGACGCGCTTCAGGTACTGGATGCCTTGCCGAACGTTCTTCTTGTAGTCACCGACGGTCGTGGTGTTGCCGGCGCCGAGGAACGCGAGCAGAGCGAGTCCGGTAAGCCCGTTGTCGTTCGTGGCATTGCCTGGGCCGTCACAAGGCGGCGAGCACATGTCCATGAAGCCGTCCGAGTCCCACTTGCCATCCGGGCTCTGGTGATTCGCCAGCCACTCGAGGCCGAGGTCGACGGCCTTCTCGGTCTGCGAGTAGCCGCCCTTGCGACCCCGTCGACCACCGAACTTGCCACCGAAGCCGCCGCCACCGGCACCGCCACCGACACCGATCACGTCGTTGACGTTGTTGGAGTCGAAGGGCGTGTCGACGGGGTTGTCGTCGAAGTCCTCTTCGCTCTCGGTCTCGACGTCCTCTTCCATGATGGTCGGCTCTTCGATGATCTGCTCGACCTCTTCGATCACCTCTTCTTCAGGGATCTCTTCCTCTTCTTCGATCATCTCCTCGGGGACGTCTTCGAACTCGGCCTGGATGCCCTTGTCGTTGACCGAGTCCTTGCTCATCCACTCCATGTTGTAGAGCGCAAAGATCAGAACGACGTGGATCGCGGCTGAGATCGCGAACCAAGGAGACTTCTTGAGCTGCGCCGCCATGACGTCGTTGAACGACTCTTGGCGGAAGTGCGTCTCGACGACGCTGTGAGGATGATTCAGATCAGACATGGGTCGCCTCTCTAATCGCGGTTCGATCCCGCCGGATCGAACGCATCAAGCCCATGAGGTCGGGGGAAACAGCGCCCCGATCAGAACCGCCCGGACCGACCACGATCGTTCCAGGCGCGGGCTTACGAACGAGTCGGGCCCGCCAGGGTTCAATGAGCTCTCCCATTTTTCTCCGATGACTCTCGACGGATCTCGGGCGTCCTCGCCCCCGCCTAGAGCCCGGGCATTCTATGCGAGAGCCGCGACGAGCGGCAACAGCCATTTCGACCGTCCTGGAGGGTCGCTCCGACGCGTTCAACATGCTGGAGAGTAATCGCTTAGCGGCCCGCTGCCTCGGGTTCCCCGAGCAGCAGCCGCCGCGTTTCAGGATCGCTCTCCAGGATGAGCTGCCGCACGATCCGCTCCTCCGCGGCCGCCGTCTTCTTCTGGGACAGCTCGGCTCGGATCGCCTGCTGGGCCTCGTCGAACGAAAGGCGCCTTTCTTCGAGGCGTTCGGCGATGAAGAAGACCTCGAATGCCTGGGGGCGACGAATCGGATCGCTCCACTTTCCAAGCGGCAGCGAGCGTACGACCGCGCCGAGCGCGGGGTCCGCCGAGAAGGCGCTCACCGGCTGTAGGCCCATGTCGAGCATCGCCGTCTCGCCGTAGCGCTCGATGATCTTGGGCTGCATGTTCAGCCAACCCTCGCTCTCCAGCTGTCCTCGGAGCTTCTCGGCCGACTCTCGGGCAGCATCGATCGAGGGATGCTCGTCGTGCGGGACCCGCACTCGGAGCAGTCGGATCCGCGCCGGCTCGACGTAGTTCTCCTCGTGAGCGAGGTAGTAGCGTCGCAGGTCGGTCACGGTGACGTCGAGATCGAATGGCGAGCGTCGGCGCGTCAGACCCGTGTCGACCTCGAGATCGAAGCCCTTGCGCTGAAAGAAGCGGCGCTTCTTGAGATCTTCCTCTCGCTGATCGCGGAAGTCACTCAGGCTGAGCCCATCGGCGGAGAGCGCCTGCAGGAGCTGCCCGAAGTCTCCGCCGAATCGGCGCCGCACGACGAACTCGACTTGGCGATCGAGCTCGTCTTCGGTGATCGAGATACCGAGCTCCTCGGCGGCTTGCTCTTGGAGCTTCTGCATGATGATCGCGCGGATGATGCGCTCGGGGTCGACGTCGCGCCCGGCTTGGGCGAGGGAGAAGCCGGCCTTCTTCTCGATGTCGGACTGGGTGATGACTTCGCCGTTCACCCGTGCGAAGACTCGATCGACCAGCTGACCATGGGTCGCCGGCGGCGTCGGCTCCTGGGCGCTCGAGCTAGCGACCATCAGCACGAGGGTGAGAGCGGTTCTCATGGCGAGCTCCTTCGAGTTCCTCACTGGGTCGAGCGCGAGCGGCGGCGGCTTCGAGTCCGGGCTTTCGACGGATCGCCGGCGCCACCCAGGTAGGCCGTCAGCCAACGCGTGGCCTCGACCGGCGAGCGTCGATCGGCCGGCAGGACCAGCTCGAGGCGCTCGGCGGTGATGCGCCGTTGCTCTCGCCGAGCCGGATCGATCCAAGCCGATTCCTTGCCTCCATCGAGCAGCTTGATGATCAGTCGATCTTCTCCCGGGTAGCTGATGCGAACGATCCCGCGGGCCAGACAAGCTGCCTTCAGCCGGAGCAGCTCGAGGAGCCGGCCGACCGCTTCCGGTGGCGGTCCGAATCGGTCGCGCATCTCTTCGCGTATCTTCTCAAAGTCCTCATCGGTGCGACAACGGTTCAGCCTGCGGTACAGGCGAAGTCTCGAGCGCAGATCTCGCACCCAGTCTTCCGGGATGTGTGCGTCGATGCCGATCTCGAGGTCGACCTCGCGGACCAGCTCGATGCGCTCGTGCTTCTTGCGCCGGACCGCCTGCGCCAAGAGGCGGCAGTAAAGATCGTAGCCGACCGCGGCGATGTGCCCGTGCTGCTGTGGTCCGAGAAGATTGCCGGCTCCTCGGATCTCGAGGTCTTTCATGGCGAGCGCGAAGCCGGCCCCGAGGTAATCGAGCTCCTCGATTGCCTTGAGTCGCTTGGCCGCGACTTCGGACGGGCGCGTGTTGGGCGGGATCAGGAAGGTCGCGTACGCCTGTCGATTCGCTCGCCCGACGCGCCCCCGGAGCTGGTGCAGATCGGCGAGGCCGAAGCGATCAGCGCGGTCGACGATCAAGGTGTTGGCGCGGGGGATGTCGAGACCCGACTCGATGATGGTCGTCGAGACGAGCACGTCGAGGCGCCCCTCGAGGAACTCGATCATCACTTGCTCGAGCTCGCCTTCGTCCATCTGTCCGTGCGCGACGCCGAAGCGCGCCTCGGGGACGAGCTGCTCCAACGCCTGTCGCATCTTCTCGATCGAGAGCACGCGGTTGTGGACGAAGAAGACCTGGCCGTCGCGCTCGAGCTCGCGATAGATGCTCTCACGAATCGTCTGCTCGTCGAAGTGCGAGATGCGTGTGCGGACGGCGTGTCGACCGAACGGCGCCTGCTCGAGCGTCGAGATGTCGCGCAGGCCCAGCAGCGACATGTGCAGCGTCCTTGGAATCGGTGTCGCCGTCATCGTCAGTACGTCGACGGTCGCTCGCAGGCGCTTCAGTCGCTCCTTGGCCGCCACCCCGAATCGTTGCTCCTCGTCGATCACCACCAGACCCAGCTGGGCGAACTGCACGTCGCGTTGGACCAGTCGATGGGTCCCGATCACGAGGTCGACGCCGCCGCTGGCGAGGTGCTCGAGCACCTGACGCTGCTCGGCCTTGGTGCGAAAGCGGCTCAGGACGTCCACGGTCACCGGGTAGTCGGACAGGCGCTCGGTGAAGGTGCGGAAGTGCTGCTGGGCGAGCACGGTCGTGGGCACCAGCACCGCGACTTGGCGACCGCTCGCGATCACCTTGTAGGCGGCGCGCAGCGCGACCTCCGTCTTGCCGTGACCGACATCCCCACACAGGAGACGGTCCATCGGGCGATCGGCCTCGAGGTCGTGCTTGATGTCCGCGATCGCGCGCTGCTGATCCGGCGTCGGCTCGAAGGGAAACGCCTGCTCGAACTCGATCTGGAGGGCGTCGTCGGGCGGACAGGCTTCGCCGTGTTGCCGCTCGCGCAACGCTTGCACCTCGAGCAGCTCCGAGGCGAGATCTTCAACGGCCGCTTCGGCGGCCTTCTTTCGCTGAGCCCAGAGCTTGCCGCCGACCTTGCTCAGCCGCGGTGCCGTCCCCTTCGATCCGACGTAGCGCTGCACGAGCTCGATCTTCGAGATCGGGACATACACCTTCACGTCGTCGGCGAACTCGAGGATCAGGAACTCCTCTTCACCGCTCTGGCCTTGCCGCGGCAGCCGCTTGAGGCCGTGAAACTTCGCGAGGCCGTTGCTGAGATGGACGACGATGTCGCCGGGCGACAGGTCGAGGAAGTGATCGATCGCCTCGCCTTCGAACTGCCGACTGCTGCGACGGCGGGTCGGCAGCGGCTGTGCCTTCGGCAGCAGCTCGCCATAGTTGACGACCGTGGCTCTGTCCGGCCAGCGGAAGCCGGCACCCAGCGATCCACGCTCGAGTCGCAGGTCGGGAGTCAGGATGCCCTCGGACTTGAGCAGGTGATGGAGATGTCGGCGGTCGCCGCGCGTCGGACACAGGATCGTCAGGGGTGACGACTGATCGCGCAGTCGTTGAACCGTCGCCGGGAGCTCCTCTCGGCTGCCCCGCAGCTCGCCGGTCGAGAGGACCCGGTAGTGGATCACGTTCGGACGAGACACCGGCAAGGCGCTCACGGAGACGCACATCGGCTGGCCGCGACGACGCCGCCACGCGTCGCGCAACGGCTCGGCGGGCGGGGAGTGGCTCTCGAGCTTGATGATCTCCTCGGCGATCCGCTCGGGCTCGATCAGCACCAGGCCGGTCTCGGTTCCGAATGCCTCCAAGGGGCTGGTCGTTGCCGTATCGGAGGCGTCCTCGTCCGGACGCCAAAGCACGATGTCGACCGCCGAGCGCTCGGTGTGGGATACCTGAGTCACCGGGTCGAAGAGGCGTAGCGACTCGATCTCGTCGTCGAAGAGCTCGATGCGGATCGGGCTGCGCTCGGGGGGAGCGAAGACGTCGACGATGTCACCACGCACGCTGACTTGCCAGGGAGCGACCACGGCTTCGACGCGTTCGAAGCCGGCTTCGAGGAGTGCGCCGGCGAGCTGGTCGCGATCGAGGCGTTCACCCGGGGCGAGGTGCCTCTTCTGTCGCTCCTCCCGAGGGGCCGGGAGTGGTTGGAGCAACGCGAGGATCGGCGCGACGAGAAGCCGCGGACCTTCAGGCCGCCGCCATCCCTCGAGGACCGCGACGCGCTCGAGGGACTCGTCACGGGCATCGGAGGCGAATCGATCGGCAGCCGGCAGCTCGTCGACCCAGGCTCCCGTCTCGCGAGAGCCCAGGAAGAAGCGCAGCTCCTCGGCGCGGGTTGTCGCCTCGTCGGGGCCCGACGTGACGACGAGAAGCCGCTGGTCACGAGCCTGGCTGAGCGCCGCGATGAGGAGTGAGGCGAAGCCACCCCAAGCGCCACCGACCTCCGCCGTCCCCTGCTCGTCCAAGGCCGTCCGGACTCGTCGGGTCGTGGCGTCCTGAAGGAGTTGATCGACGAGTCGGTGCACCGGCGCTCCCGAGTGGCGCCCGGAGCGCCGCGTTCATTCCGAGTCGGCTCGAGTCAGAGCGTCCCAGGCGATCTTCGCCGCTTTCTGCTCCGCCTCTTTCTTGCTCTTGCCCCAAGCGGGATAGTACTCCTTGCCCGTCACCACCGCGACCACCTTGAAGATCTTGGAGTGGTCGGGCCCGACCTCATGGATCAGCTTGTAGACGGGCGGCTTCCACGAGGCCTTCTGCGCATGGTTCTGGAGCATGGACTTGTAGTTCTTCTCCGGCAGCTCTTCATGGGCGGCCTCGATGTAGCTGCGCAGGTGCTTCAAGATGAACGCGGCCGCCGGCTCATAGCCACCATCGACGTAGATCGCACCGACGATCGCCTCGAAGGCATCGGCCAGTAGCGTGCGCGGGGTCTGCTTGCTCAAGGCGAGGCCCCGACCGACCGTGATGAAGTCGCCGAGACGCAGGTGCTTGCCAACCCGACGCAGCACGGCCGTGCTCACGACGAAGGACTTGATGCGCGTCAGCTCGCCCTCGTCGTAGCCTCGGTAGGTCTTGAAGAGGAACTCCGAGACGACGAGCCCGAGCACCGAGTCGCCCAAGAACTCGATGCGCTCGTTGCTGGGCCGGTCGTCGTCCTTGATGGAGGAGTGCGTCAGCGCCTTTTGCAGGAGGAACCCGTCAAAGAACCGGTAGCCGAGCGCCGCTTGGCAGCTCTCGAATCTCTCGGCGTCGTTCTCGACGGGGTCCGAGCTCATGGCGGCGATCCGATGGAAGAGGGAAGGAGGCGCGCGACGGAGGTGGCGCCGGATTCTAGGCCCGTTGAGGCCAGGGGGTCAACGACGTGACTCGTGCGGTCAGGCCGGGTAGAGCCCCGGGACCCGATGCCGGCAGCCGTCCGACTCTGGTCGAGGAGGGTTCGGCGCGGTTAGAATACGAGATGGAGTGAAGGAGACGTCGGGTATCGGCCGATACCGACCTCGAAAGATTGTCGACAGTCGCGCATCGGCCAAAGCCGCGGACGAGCGTGAGAACCGGTACCGGCAGGCCCCGTCTGCCGAGACCGCAGCCTCTGAGGTTCGGGATGACGACGCAGAACGAGGTCGTTCACGAAAGATTCGAGATCGCCAATGACATCGGCGATCCCTTGCGCGGTGACGTCCGTCGCCCACGCATTCCAGGGCCGCTGCCGGTCGTCGTGCTCTGCCATGGCTACCGGAGCTTCAAGGATCACCTGTTCCTGCCCTACCTCGCCCTCAAGCTGGCGCGCCGCGGCTACGGTGTGGTGTCCTTCAATTTCTCGGGCTCGGGCATCGGACCGGATCTCCACAGCTTCAGCGAGCTGCAAAAGCTCGAGTCCTCGACCATCAGCCAGGACTTGGCCGATATCGAGGCCGTGCTGGACGCGATCGGAGACGAGCGGATCGGCGGCGGTCATCTGGCCTCCGATCAGGTGGCCGCGGTCGGGCACGGCAAGGGAGCCGCGATCTGCTTGCTCGCAGCCGCCGAGGATCCGCGTCTCAAAGTCGTCGGCACCTTGGCCGCGGTCTCGCGGCTCGACGACTTCGGCGACGAGGCTCGCAAGGCCTGGCGAGAGCATGGCTACTTCGCCTATCGCGATGATGTTCTGGGACGCGAGATCCGACTGAGCGTCGAGATCCTCGACGATCTCGAGCAGAACGCCGAGCGGTGTGACGTGGCACGCGCGGTCCAGAGGCTCGGCAAGCCGCTGATTCTCATGCACGGCGAAGAGGATCACGCTTGCGACGTGAGCGAGTCGGAGCGGCTCTATCATCAGTCGGACAAGGACCTGACCCGACTCGTGATCTTCGAGAAGGCCGGGCACAACTTCGGCGTCTCGCATCCGTTCGTCGAGTCGAACAAGGAGCTGGAGCGCATCATCCAAATCCTGGATGCGTTCTTCCAACAGAGCTTCGCCGGCGTGCTGCCGAAGGACGCCTGAGCGTCGCGGCGCTCGGGCGGACGGCCGCTCGCCATCGCTCGCCATCGCTCGCTTGGCGAGCGCCGCCTATAATGAGTCGACCGGACCTCGAGCTCTCGTGTGAGCGCTCTCGCGATCCGGTGGATCGTTGCGCTTCGCCCTCACGCGAAGCCGGAGACGAAGGCTCATGCTGAAGACGCGGGAAGAGAAGGAGCGGCTCGAGGAGCAGATCCTCGCCCCTTACGGATTGCGCAGCCGCGACTCGATCGGTCGCCAGCACGTGGAGCCCGACGATCCTTTTCGAACCGCATTCGAGCGAGATCGTGATCGCGTCATCCATTGCGGCGCCTTTCGCCGGTTGGAGTACAAGACGCAGGTCTTCGTGAATCATGAGGGCGACTACTACCGCACCCGGCTGACGCACACGATGGAGGTCGCCCAGATTGCGCGCTCGGTGGCTTCTGCGCTCGGCCTCAATGAGACCTTCGTCGAGGCGCTGTCGCTGGCACACGATCTCGGACACACGCCCTTTGGTCACGCCGGCGGCGAGGCGCTGCACGAGATGATGCGCGACCAGGGTGGCTTCGAGCACAACCTACATGGCGTGCGGATCGTCGACCATCTCGAGCGCCGATACCCGGGATTCCCCGGGCTCAACCTCACGGCCGAGCTGCGGGAGGCGATCGTCAAGCACCCGGTGCCGCCCGACCGTCACCCCGTGCGCGAAGCGCGGCCCGATCTGCGTCCGTTGCTCGAAACCCAGGTCGTCGATGTCTGTGATCGCATCGCCTACAACAACCACGACATCGACGATGGCGTCACGAGTGGGCTGATTGATCTCGAGGACCTCCGTCGAAACGTCGCACTCGTCGCCGAGGCGCATGGCTTCGTCTGCGAGAGCCGCCCGGTCGAGACCGGCGATTCGCTGCTGCTCTTCGAGACCGTCAATCGCATGATCAAGATGAGCATCGCCGATCTGATCGAGACCTCGAACTCCCGACTCGAAGCGGCCGGCATCGCGAGCTCTGCGGAAGCACGCACCTGCCCTGAGGCGTTGATCGGGTTCTCCCCCGAGATGGCGGCGCGGCAGCGCGAGCTGCACGAGTGCTTGTTCCAGACCATGTATCGTCACCCGCGCGTCGTTCGGATGGCCGAGAAGGCCAAGCGGTTCGTGCGCGAGATCTTTCGCGAGTACGTGCGCCATCCCGGGCAGCTCGAGCGAGTCGATGGGCAACGGATCGAAGACGAGGGAGTGGAGCAGGTCGTCTGCGATCACATCGCTCGCCTCACCGATCGCGAGGCTCAGGACGAGTACAAGAAGCTCTTCCACCCCTTCGAGCGCATCTGAGGCGAGCGCTCAATCGGCGTACTCGCTCCACGCCTCGCGCAAGAGCCAGCGCAGCCGCTGGCGGCCTTCGCGGAGTCGGTACTTTACGCAGTGCGGCTCGCACTCCATCCGCGTCGCGATCCGGCGGACGTCCCATTCCTCGAGATAACGCAATCGCAAGATCTCGGACGTCGGCTCCGGGAGCCGATCGATGGCGGCCTCGATTCGGCGCTCGAGGTCACGACCCGCCAATCGGCCGCTGGGAGGCTGTCCTCGACCCGGCCGATCGGGGACTGTTTCGAGATGACCGACCTCCGCGCCGAGCCGCCCCCGCCGACGCAGATGATCGAGGAGCAGGTTGCGGGAGATGCCGCGGAGCCAACCCGGGAAGTGCTCGCGACTTGCCAGCGAGGGGAGCTTGCGGTACACCCGGATGAAGACCTCTTGGAGGAGGTCTTCCGCCGTGGGCGCGTGTCGCACCCGCTCCCGGAGGAACCGCCAGACACCCCGCGAGTGCCGGTCATAGAGATGGGTGAAGGCCGCCTGGGCGGCCGTGTGGTCCTCGGTGGAGATGGTGCAGGCGATCAGCTCGGCATCGCTGAGACGGTGCGCCGCTTCCAGAGCGTGTTGGGTAATCATGGATGTTCCCCCCTTCGGTTCGACCTCGAGAGGCGAGGGACCGATCGCGGACGGGTCGAGGCCATGGGGCCGGGCCGGATGTGTGGGGTGGGAAGTCGGGGCTCGAGGCTTCAGACCGGTTTCCCGAGATCGATCGACGTGACTCGACCGGTCAGGAACCGAGATGCAAAACGCGAAAGTTAATCCGAATAAGATTCCTGGAAACCTGATTTCGAGCGATAATAACCGAGATGTGACATGTTTTCTACGGCGGAATCTGAGATTTCGCCGATCTGAAGGGCGAGGAGGAGATGACGTCGTTCAGCGAAAAGCTCCGCGGGCTGCGGCGTTGGCAGCGGCTGACTCAGAAGCAGATGGCCGAGGGGCTCTCGGTCGCCCTGTCGACCTATCAGCGTCTGGAGCGCGGAGAGGTGGAGCCGAGTCGACCGGTCTTGATCCAGTTGGCCGACCGCTTCGCTGTGACGCTCGACTACCTCATGCGAAACGAGTCCGGGCCGACGCCCCGACATCCGGGAGAGGATGACCAAATCATGGATGAAGAGAAGACTCAGACCTACCGCGGTCCGCGCGTCCGCTTCGTGGGTCATGGTGATGACTCGGCGGTTCCCGGGACACCGGAGGAGCCGGTGCTTCGTTTCCGCGGAGATCGACATGCTCGGGATGCGGAGAAGCTTTTCTTTCGAATGATGCGTGAGCTGAGCGATGACATGGACGACGTCGAGCGCACCTCCTTCGAGACCTTCTTCAGGAAGTTCTGCGAGCCCGTGACGGAGTGACGTCGGAGACGGAGTCCGAGTCGCGTCCACTCTCGCGGCGGCGCAAAGGCGCGTTTGCGTTGATCGTGCTCCTGGTGACCGGGCCGTTGCTCGGCCTGGTCGCCGAGGGCGTGGTCCGCGTGCGACATCGTCTCAAGCACGGCACCTTCGGGCGCATCTACGGCTATGCGGTCGACCCGGCGTCCGGGCTGAAGATCCCGGAGCCGGGGACGACGTTCGGCCCGATCCGCATCAACCGTCTCGGCTTTCGCGGACCCGAGATCGAGATGCCCAAGCCGCCCGGTCGCATTCGCCTTGCCTTCCTGGGCGGATCGACCACCTACAGCGCTGAGACGAGCTCGGAACAGACGACCTGGCCGGACCGCGTTTGCCGTGCCTTGGCGGAGCGTCATCCGGATCTGGAGTTCGACTACGTGAACGCCGGAGTCGGTGGCTTCACGATCTCGCACTCGATCCGCAACCTCGAGTACCGCGTGCGCCCGCTCGAGCCGGACCTGATCTTCGTCTATCACGCCACCAACGACCTGTGCATCGACAGCCGCGCGCTCGCCGCCGAGTCCGGCGTCTACGAAGGCAAGCCCGACGAGGAGTCCTGGCTCGAAGGCTGGTCCCTCGCCTGGCACCTCCTCATGAAGAATTGGCGCCTGTATCAAAGGCAATCGGCCGCTCGCCAAGACACCGATCGTCTGGACTACTCGCCGGGAGAGCACAGCGCCGGATTCGAGGAGCGCCTCGAGAAGCTGCTGGAAGAAGCGAAGCAAGTCGCGCCGGTCGTCGCTGTCGGCACCTTTTCTGTCCAGGTGCGACGAGAGCAGACGCCCAATGAGCGCCTCGGTGCCTGCAATACGTCTCTCTATTACATGCCGTACATGACACCCGACGAGCTGCTCGAAGCCTTCGACGACTACAACCGCGCCATTCGAGAAGCGGCCACGAACCAAGAGGTGCTTCTCGTTGAAGCCGCCGGGCGAGTACCCGGAGACGAGCGCCATTTCAAAGACTCGGTCCACTTCAGCGACGAAGGCAGCGCCATCATGGCTGACCTCGTCGTCGACGCGCTCGAGGCGAGCGAAGCGTTCCAGCAGCTCGTGCGCGCCCACCGGAAAGACGACTAGTCAACGCCCCGCGAATCGGAGCCGCGCACGACGATCGGTGAGAATCCGGAGCCGCGCACGGCGATCGGCCGAGAAACCGGAGCCACGCACAGCGATCGGCCGAGAAACCGGAGCCACGCACGGCGATCGACGAGGAATCGGAGCCGCGCACGGCGATCGACGAGGAATCGGAGCCGCGCACAGCGATCGACGAGGAATCGGAGCCGCGCACGGCGATCGGCCGTCAGACGATTGAAGTTCATCGGTGAATGCGGGCATTCGGGACGTCAGCCCATCATCTCGCGAGTAAGCGGGAAGCGCGGAGGCGAGTAAGGGAAGCTCGGTTGGGTCGCGGGCACGAAGAAACAGATTGACACTCCGAGAAGAGCAGCATGACAATCCAATCGCAGTGATTCTCGATCGCGGTCTTCGGGAAGAGCCACCAGATCTCGTCGAGGAGAGGCCACGGCGGGTCGATTGTGTGCGCTCACCAAGGAGACGCGTCTCCGACGTGGTCGCGTCGCAAGGACGGCGGGGCCTCCGAGCGTTTGCTTCAGAAGGGGACTTTCATGTATTCGCCAATACCGTCGTCCCGTCGAGGCCCGCCACTTCGCGGCCTCGTAGGCAGATCGGGAACCCTGCCGCTGTGCGCAAGAGTCTCGCTCGCGCTCAGCATCGGTATCACAGCCGTCTGTTGTCACGAGTCGAGCAGCGAAGGCGAGAAGTCGACCGAGCTCGTCTCGAGCGCAGCGCAGCCGCTTGGGGACGCGACCGACAATGCCCCCGGCTTCGGTGACCCCGCTCCCAGCCGGCCCGAGGACGAAGCGGATCCGAACGAGAGCGCCGAGCAGGAGACACCTGACTCGAGCCGGGTGAGTGACGAAGGGACTGGGAATGGACCGATGGTCTCGTGCACGCCAGGCGGTCCCCTCTGTCCGCAGTTGATCGAGCGGGGGCGCGCGTCCATCCACGAGATTCTCGCCCATGAAGGGCTCGCCTCGGACTCGCTCATCGAGGAGCTGGTCTCGCAATATGTGAGCCGGATCAGGGAGCTGCCGGCGGAGCTCGCTCTCGATCGAGCCCGCGAGTTGAAGGGCGTCGCGGCAGGCCGCGACTCTGCCCGAAGGGGAGAGGGCGTCGGACTGCTCGGCGCGTTGTCGCGATCCGAGCTCTCCCTCGATGACGAGGTACTTTCAGACTGGTCGGCTGTCGTGAATGCGAGCACCCTGCGGAGAACATCGGGACCGGTGATCTCGGGCGGAACGCTACGCGATCGGATGCTGGCGAAAGGACGCGCGGGCGATGAGCTCGAAGAGCTCGAAGACGGAACGACGCTCGAGTTTGGTCCGGGCATTCACGTCCTGGGAGGGCCCGACTTCAACCGCAAGTCATTCCCAAAGGACGTCGCGCTGGTCGGCCAAGGCAAAGACGCGACACTGCTGCAGCTCCGAGCAAGCCTGCCGATGCGAGGGGACGTGGAGAGACTCCGGATCTCGCAAATGACAATAGATACTGGAGGAAGGGGCCTCTTCGATCTGCGGAGTGGTGCGCTGGTCCTCGAGTTGGAGGATGTCCGTATCGTCGGGTTCGACGGCGGGAACGGCGGCTCCTTTTTGTTCAGCGCGGCCGCGGGCACGATGGTGCGAGCGACCCGGTGCGACTTCCTCGGAGGGTACGGCCGAACCACAGGACAAGGCTCTCTCTTTCGCGAAACGGGTGATTCGGTTGCTCTCGGGCAATTCGATCATTGCTCTTTCGAGGTGCACCGGCTCGGACTCGGTGAGGGTCATGCCGTTCGGCGACGCGTGGTTTTCTCGAACTGTTACTTTGCGTCGATGTTGCAGCACATGAATGAGCCCATACCGGGGCTCGAGCTCCGAGACTGCCGCTTCGGCGAAGAGTACGACCCCCGTCGCCGCGAGTCGTATCGGCGCGACCTGTCCGATCTGTTTCCGGGTGCTCGCTGACGGAACGGCCTGGCCCCCGGAGGCCGGGCCGTCACGCCCGTCGGCCTCTCACGATCGTCCAAAGGCCGCCAGGGGCAATCGACGTCGCTCAAGCCGGCGTCGCTCAGCGATCGCAGCTGTGCGGAGGGGGAGCGACGATCGGGTCACTGTTGGATCAAGGTGCGGGTGGGGCTGATGTGGCCGTACTGACCGTTGACGACATCGAAGGCGACGCCGGCGTAGTGGATCTCCGGGCCGAAGGGGTTCGGCGGCAAAGTGACGGGGGGTGTCTGAGTAACCCGTCCGGCGCGCAGGGTGGTCTGGAGGGCGGGGAGGAGCATCAGGCCGATCTGGAAGAGGGGGCCCGGGGCGAGGTCGACGGTACGGCCGCCACTGCCGGGGAGGCGGATGCCGCCCGTGTCGCCGCCGTCGTCGTGGGAGAGGAGCACGGTGATGAGCTGCCCGCGATCGGTGACGGGGCCGCCGGCGATGAAGTAGAACGGCGCGCCCGTGATGGGCGGGACGCCGGGAGCGACGAAGGCATGGAGCTCGTCGGCGCCCATGTCGGACTTGAAGTCCCCGTCGCCATTCCCGTCCGTGGGCCGTGGCTCGCCTTCGAGGTCATAATCGGTGGGCAGGGATGGCACGAGGCGATCGATGCAGGGTGAGGTCGGTTGGAGCCGGAAGTCGCCACCCGGCCCGTCGACGAAGCGGGGATCCCCCGAGATCATGCCCCCGCCACTCTTGTGACCGGTGCCGATGTTCGAGAACGAAGGATTGAAGTTGGTGTTGTCGAGCCCGATGTTCCCCCAGGCGATCGACTTCGTGATGACGCCGAAGTGAAACGGGCTGTCGCCCACGCGCTCGAGACCGCCGTATCCGGTGGCTGAACCATTGCCATAGATCGTCGACTTGTTTACACCCACGGACGTCCAGGGAGCGCAAGTCCCTCCGCAGCCGACGTAGCTCACGGATCGCACACCGCCCGCGGCATTGAAGCTCACCGTCGAGTTGTCAATCGAGGCAGAGGTCGAGGCCTGGTCATGGCCCTGCTGCCAGAGACCGAATCCTCCGTTGTTTTCGATAACGGAACGCACGAGGGTGAGGTTGAACGCGCTGCCTCGGTGATCCACCCGGATTCCGTCGCTGAATGAGTCGAGGATCCGGCTCTCGTATATTTGGACGTCGCCCGACGTGTAGCCATCGTGGAGCCAACCGATCCCGCCCCCTCGAATTGTCGTGTTCTTTGCGAGGATCGCGACAGCCTGTTTTGAGTACACGCATGCCCGAGAGCTCGCGGTGATCGTGGTGTTGGTGATCGTCATGCCGAGAAACGACGAGACACCTCCCTCGGCCCAGATGCCGTCGGATCCGCCCTCGATCGTCAGTCCCGAGAGGACGGTTCTCGGGTTGTCGCCGCCCACCTGTCGAATCACGGGCCGATCGAGCGGGCCGACGATTCGGGTCACTTCTTGCCCATCCGTCGATTCGAGCGTCGTCCCGAGCGGCGGCTCGATGGGAAACGTCTCACCTTGCCCGAGGTCGTAGACCCCGGGCGCGATGAGGATGCGGTGCGTGCCGGCCGGGAGCGACTGAACGGAATGCGAGATCGTCCGCCACGGATTGCCGGTGCTGCCATCGCCGCTCACGTCGTCACCCTGGACGGCATCGGCGTAGAAGTCGTCCATGCCTCGAGCCGGTGCCAGGACCAGCACCGCGGGCAGGATCCAACCCAGAAGACCAGAGAACTTGGCGCTCATCGATCGGCTCCTCATTCGTCTTCGTACTCGGCCGTGGTGTAGGCGTGGAAGTAGGCGTCGCTCCCAAAGAAGATCAGATCGACCTTCTGCCTGGCGTCGGACCGTCGGCGCCCTTGTGGACGTGGATGGAGTTGAACGCACCGACGTGCGTGCCCAGCCCTTCGCTCTCGTGGAGCAGCGTGCTGACCGTCTTGGTCACGGGGCTCAAGAGGTAGACGGCGAAGCTCTGGCTGCGTCCGACGATGAGGTGAAGGTCGCCCGTCGACTCCGGCTCCCCGAGGGCGGGCCCGACCCAGAGGCCGAGGCAGGCGGCTTCACCCAGGTCGGTCGAGGCCGTCAATTGCAGGGAGACACCCGAGCCGTTCTCGAAGACCAGCAGTCGCGACGTGTCGCTCTGCGGGCTCGCCGGGTCCGTGTAGTCGGCTCCGACGGCGTAGACCTCCTGCAAGCCGCCATCGTTGCCGTCCACGTCGTAGAGCGCGAGCCCCGCCAGCTTGTAGCCGTAGTCCCCGGCCGACGACGTCGGGAGATTCGATCCCCAGCTCGTCCAGGTGGTGTAGTTCGGTGGCGTGGCGGTGTCGGCCTGGGCGAGGACGATGCGTCCCCCGTTGGTCGTCATGATGATCTCGTCGCGGCCCGTTGGCAGGATGTTCCCAATGCGCACGGCGTTGCCGAAGAACCGATCATTGCTGCCGGCCGACGGCCCGCGGTAGCCAGAAGCGTAGAAGCGGTCATCGAGTAAGGGCGTGGAACCAGACGGGAGGATCTTGGGAGACGAGGTACCCAGATAGTCAGTAGTAATAGAGAGTTTCCCGTCAAGTAGTCCCGCGGGAGGTGTCCTCGCGAGGTCCACCTCGTCGTCTTGGGCCGCGAGATGCAAGTCTCCGACGTCGACGGACTCGGTGAAGACGTGCACGTCGCCATTGAGGAAAAGATCGTTCCAAAACACGTCCCAAGCCAGCTTGTTCTTGTCAGGAAGCGGTATCGTGCTCGGATCTCGCCGCTCCGGATTGAACGCGTGCACGGAGACAGCGCAGGGTCGTCGGCAGAAGACGGCGCCCGTCCACGGGTCGAGCTTGTAGAAGGCGGCTCCTGCCGTATCGAGATCCGGCGTATTGAAAGGCTCGAAGTAGGAGAAGTGGCTCGTGGCGTTGATCGAGAGCGGTTCGTTCGACGGACATCCGTGGGATTGGGTCGCCGGAACGGCTCGATCCGTGATCTTCAGGCCCCACGCACCCGTGAATGGCTCCATCGACTGCACGGTGGTTGGAAACTCCTGGAGGTCGTTGAAGCCCGGCGAGAGGTCGTGGACGAACACCACGCCCTCGGCCGTGGTGCCGACCAGGCGGCCCCGGACCTCCACGGACGGCCCGCTCTCGGGACCGAAGAGGCCGCCTCCGCCACCGAGTTGAATGGCCGTGAAGTACTCGAGGCTGAGGATGAAGCTCGGTCGGTAGACGGGGCTCACGGCCGTGTTCTTCAGCAGCGGCGACCAGCGTGTCAAAGCCTGCGTCTGGACTGTGGGAACGTCGGTGAACTGATTGACGCTCGCGTCGAAGTCATAGAAGTGGACTCCCTCCACGGTTCCGACCGCGACGCGAGCTTTCGAGCCGCTGGTGTCAATGACCTCCAGGCAGGTTGCCGGCAGGTACTCGGTCGGCGTGTTGCCCAAGGCTCCTTGCGTGAGCTTGGTCGCAACGACACTGCCGGTCGAGAGGTCGATGGCGAGCAAGCCCCGCATCGTCTGGTTGCCGGTGACGTTCGGGTCGCCGGGCTGACCGGCGACGAGCGCGTAGCTCGATGAGCCCAGCGTAACGACCTCCACGCTTCGAGGAGCCATCTTCAAGTAGTCCCCCAGGCCCTCGAACCCGACACCCGATCGGAAGACGAAGTTGCTTGGAGATGTGCTGTATTCGATCTGGTACACGAAGCCACGCATCGTGGTCGCGATCAGCCTCCCGTCCGAAAACTCCAGGTCGCTGACGGGCTCCATCGGTTCATAGTGGGCCAGAGTCGGATTGCTCGCCGAAGGGACGACACTGGTGAGCTCGAGACGCCAAAGGCGGCACGGATGGGGCTTGCCCGTCACCGGACTCGTGTGACCGCTTCCGACGACGTAGAGCGGTGTGACCCCCTCGCTCAGAGGGCCCACCGCGATCATCGGGATCTCCCGCTCGCCCGCGTATTGGAACACCGGATCATTCGTGCCGTCGTCGATCTTGCGCGTCGTGTGACCGGAGAAGCCGAGCTCGATGATCCACAGCTCGCCCGACACCGTGGCGACCACCAGTCCCTTGCCGTCCGCGAACGTCCCGAGCTCCAGGTCGCAAACGCCAGTGCCCAGGTCAGGACTCTTCCATTCGTTGACGAATCGGTCCGTGCTGTTGTCGTACTCGAAGATGTGGACGAAGCCGCTGTTGTCGCCGTAGGCGTAGAATTGCTTGCTCCCCTGCCCAGGCCAGGCGACTTTGAACGCTCGGGCGTTGTCGAGGTAGCCCGGTTGGTCCCCGCGACCGATCGACCACAGGCGGTCGAGATCGAGACCGTTGGTCACCTCAGGTCCCGGCGAGCCGATCGTGGCGTCGTGGGTGACGTAGTCGGACGCCGTGGTCGGCTCGGGAACGCCGATGTCGATGAGGGGATTGCTCGGGCTACCGTTCCAGTAGGTCGCGAACGCCGTCTCCATCGCACCGGCCCGAGAGAGCAGCCAGTCGATCACGTTGCCGCCCGAGGGAATCGTCGTGTCGTTGTAGTAAGTAGCGGGATACAGGAGGATGCCGTTGACCTCA
This sequence comes from Planctomycetota bacterium, assembly GCA_029260795.1. Classification (GTDB taxonomy): domain Bacteria; phylum Planctomycetota; class OFTM77; order OFTM77; family OFTM77; genus OFTM77. The sequence goes on from JAJDCO010000149.1 coordinate 21,473, forward strand.
CTGTAGCGAGCGCTGTGCGTGACGAATGGGACGGTCAGAGGCTTCAAGTACTGATCATAGGTTCCGCCTCCGAGCGTGGAGGGCACGTTCTCGGAAGCTACTTGTTCGAGCCGGTGACGATAGAGATGTGCGAAGGTGACTTCGTCCTCGTCGTTCAAGAAGGGCATGATCGGACGAGTGAGCAGCGGATCATTCGCATCGTGGCCGGGGATTCGGGCCTCGAGCCTCTCGAGCAAGGAGACGTTGTTCAGGGCCCAGCTCCGACTTCCTCCGCCGCTCGGACTGGCGTCGATGATCGATTGCGTGTTGCCGATCGTCCAAGCATCTTCGAATGCTTCGCGATCGCCGGCCGCCGGCGAGGCACCGCTGTTCAGCGCGACAAGACCCATGCGAAAGTAGCGGCCGTGGCCGAAGAGGTGCTGAGCGATGACGCCGTTGACGCCCAGCACCAGCGTGCCCCGAAACTCGTTCGGGTAGAGGAGCTGGCTCGCGAAGGCGACGCCGCTCCCATAGGATTGGCCCAGCAGGTAGGTGGCGCGAACGTCATAGCAGAAGCCGGTGTCCTGGCCTTGGGCGATGAACACTTCGCGCAGGATGAGATTGCGCTGCACGTGTCGCCAGATGGGGTGGCCCCCGGTCGTGCCGTAGTCCAGCACGAAGACACTGTACGAGTCGCTCGTGCCGCGATAGGGCAGGGAGCGGAGCATGCTGACGACGCCAATGCTCGGGAGCCCGGGACCATCGGGATGCGTCGAACAGGCGTCGGGCTGAACGCTGAGATTCGTCTCGGGGGGATCGTGGAGGGTGCCGGCAGTCGCCCGGCAGTCGATGAAGAGATCGACGGTGCGATCGGGCCCTTGCCCGCAAGTGACGTCGAAGAAGTCCTTCGGGTAGAACACGACGCCGCGCGTTCCCATGAGCTGATAGCGCCGGTAGTCGTACTCGACGGTCGTGGTCGTGTCGAGCACGGGGTCCCGGAAGTCGACGCACAGTGTCAGAACGCTCGCGTCGAGCCACGAGAAGGTGGCGAGGGCGTTCGGGTCGATCGTGGGCGACGGGTTGTCCCAGTTGAAGGGGGATCCTGTGATGAGGTCCTTCAGGACGTCGTCGTAGAGCAGGCCGCCCTTGTCGGTGGAATACTCCTGCTGGTCAGCGTCGAGGTTACCGTCCGGCGTGCGCCAGTATGGAGAGTCGTAGACTTGAGCACTCACGGGCGCATTGCCGAGAGTCGCCAGGAGCAACAGAAGGAGACCGACTCTAAGTGCTTGATGGGGGGGGGCATTGAGTCACTGGTTCAACAAACGCTCTTTGAAGGCTCATGATTCACCCTCCGGTCGAATTCCTCGGAATCGAACAGGCTTTCCCGGGAACCACGCTCGCAGAGAAAACAGGCGCAGTCAATAGGGTGGGCGAGGCTCGTTCATAGGCGCTTGCTCGAAGAGGTCGAACTGAGGTCGCGAAAGCATGCCACGAGGTCGAACAGCGCTCCTCTCACGGTCGCCGACCACGCACGATCGTCCACAGCAGATGCCGCCAGGGGCAGTCGATGTCGGTGAAGCCGGCGTCGCAGAACCATTGCAATTGCGCCCGGAGCGGGGCGTGGTAGTCGGCGACTTCTTGGTGGCTCATCCAATCGGACCACTCCTCATCCGTCGCGCCGAGGGCGCGCGATTGGCGCTCCCATTCCTCCAAGTGCTTCCGATACAGCTCGGGTGTCTCGCCCGCGAACTGGTCCGAGTAGGTGAGGATGCCGTCTCGGCGGAGCCAGCCGTGCGCCTTCCTCAGGAACGTGCGCTTCGCGTCGTCTTCGAGATGATGCAGGGAGATGCTCGAGATCACGAGGTCGAGATGCTCGGCCGGTAAGTCCAAGTCCCGGAAGTCGGTCTGGTGGAAGGTCACGCCGTCGAGATTCCCCAAGCGCTCTCGGCACTGGGCGATGACCTCGCCGGACACGTCGACCAGCCCGAGCTCGGCATCGGGGAAGCGACCTCGCAGCAACAGCGAGAGGTTGCCCGTGCCGCACCCGAGCTCGAGGATGCGCTTGGGCACCCAAGGAGCATCGGGCAAGTAGTACAGCAGGGTCCACAGCATCTCGCGGTACCGCGGCACGCAGCGCTCGATGGCCTCGGTGTAGTGCCCGCTGATGCGATCGAAAAACTCAGCGACGCTCTCGGGCTGGGTCATGGTCTCTCGAAGGGAAAGGAGAATCGTTCGCCTGCTCGTCGCGGGCCACGATAACTCTCATCGCCGCGGCGCGCGCGAGTCATCGCCGGACGACGTAGCGTTCCACCAAGGCATCGTGCGCGGCCGCGACGCCTTCGGGAGCATCCCGATTGCCGGCCACCAAGACCGCGCGATTGCGCTGCGGCACAATCGTCAACTGAGCGTACCAGCGACCGTTGCTTCCGGCATGGCGCAGCACGTCGCCGTTGGCCCAGTCCGGTGCGGCCACCGTCCAACCGAGCGAGTAGCGTTGCTCGAAACGATCCGTGTGCAATCGATCGAAGGTGTCGGCCGTCAGGAGCGTCGGCTTGCCGCGGGCCGCTGCCAGATGCAGGCGGGCATACCGGGCCCAGTCGAGAATCGAAGCATGGACCGACAAGGCCGGCGCCAACGCGGCCGGCGCATCGGCCATCGGGCCGGGCGCGAGGGCGATGAGGGAGCCGTTTCGCATCGAATGTCCCCAGGGCTCGTCGATGACCTGCGCGTCGCCGGGCGGCCCGAAGCCGGCCGTGTGCATCTCGAGTGGCTCGAACAGGAGCGCTCGCATGAGCTGCTCCCAGCCCTGTCCCGTCGCCTGCTCCGCCATCGCGGCCGCGACCAGGAAGCCCAGGTTGCTGTAGACGGTTCCGTGACCGGGATCACCGACCGGCTCGGGCGCGAGTCCGAGGAGCACGGCGGCCCGGCGCTGCTCGGGAAGGTCCCCTTTCAGGAAGCGCAGCGCGCCGCGCAATGAGTCGGGCTGGCGATCGTCCGGCAAGCCCGAGCGATGACACAGGAGCTGCTCCAACGTCGCGTCGAGGAGACGGGGCGAGAGTCGTTCGACTTGCCCGGGAAACGCCTCACGGACGGTCGTGCCCCAGCGCAGCTTCCCGTCCTCGACCAGGCGCGCGCACAGCGTGGCCGTCATCGATTTCGTGCACGAGCCGAGCAGGAACCGGTCGTTCAGCCCGGCTCGCCGTCGCCCACCCGCTCGCCGGACGCCGACCGCGCCGGCGGCGATGATCTTCTCATCATCCGAGACAACGGCCACGAGTGCCGGGAGCCGATGCTCTCGCCGGATCGGTTCCAAGACCGCGTCGAGGTCCTGCACCGCGAGCTCCACCGCCGAGGGGCCGGGGCGATCGCCCGCCACCTGCGCGGCCGGATCGTCGTCACCGATCGTGGAGAGCACGATCCACAGGATTACGGCAGTCGACATCATCATGCGGTCGCCTCGGGTGCCGGGTGGGGGTGTCCCCTCAGAGTAAACCGGGACCACCGGGTGCGACACCGCCAAAGGTGGCTCGGAGGCGGTGGCACCGGCCGTGCTTTTTTGTCGATTGACACGCCCGTGGGTCCGACGGTAAAAGCCAAATAGGAAAAGAAGCTCCTATTTACCTGTTTCGAGGCCTACGCCATGAAGATCAGCTCCTGGGCGTTCGAATCGGTCGGTCGACCGCTGCAGCCGATGGATCGGGACGAGAGCCCCGACACGGGCCAGGTCGTCGTCCAAGTCGCCGGTTGTGGCGTTTGCCACACCGACCTGGGCTTCCTCTTCGAGGGCGTGCCGACCCGGCACCCGCTGCCACTCACACTGGGCCACGAGGTGAGTGGACGTGTGGTCGAGGCAGGAGCGGGCGCCGAGGCGTGGATCGATCGCGACGTCATCGTGCCCGCGGTCATCCCGTGCGGTCGTTGCGCAGCGTGCCACGCCGGTCGCGGTATGATCTGTCCCGATCAGGTCTTTCCGGGCAACGACGTTCACGGCGGCTTCGCGACGCACCTCGTCGTGCCGGCCGCCGGGCTCTGCGCGGTTCCGGACCTGAGCGACGCGAAGGTCAACCCGGCCGGGCTCGAGCTCGTCGAGCTCTCGGTCATCGCCGATGCCGTGTCGACTCCCTATCAGGCCATTCACCGCTCCGGCCTGCAGGCGGGCGACCTGGCCGTGTTCGTGGGTGCCGGCGGCGTCGGGGGCTTCGGCGTCCAGATCGCGGCCGCCCGCGGCGCGCGAGTCGTCGCTCTGGACGTCGATCCCGAGCGCTTGGCCACGATGGCGAATCACGGTGCTTCGAAGACGCTCCGAGTCGACGAGCTCTCCTTCAAGGAGCTCAAGCGCGCGGTTCGGGACTTCGCGGCCGAGCACGAGATTCCGACCTGGCGACAATTCGTGTTCGAGACCTCGGGGACTCCGGCGGGTCAGCAGACGGCCTTCGGCCTGCTGGCTCACGGCGGCACCCTGGGCGTCGTCGGCTACACGCCCGAGCGCGTCGAGGTCCGGCTCTCGAACTTGATGGCCCTCGACGCGTCCGCCCAAGGCAACTGGGGCTGCCTGCCCGAGCATTACCCGGCGGTGGTCGAGTTCGCCACGAGCGGCCGCATCGCCCTGCGTCCCTTCATCGAGCGGCGCCCGCTGGCGACCGTCAACGAAGCTCTCGAGGACATCCGGGCACATCGCGTGCGCGGACGAGTCGTGCTGGAACCGGAGATCTGACATGCGGCCGTTCAAGGACCACGATCTGGTCGAGCCGTTCGAATGTGAGGGCGTCCGCTATGAGACTCTGCCCGTTCACCGGCCGGATGGCGGCGAGGCCGAGGGGCTTCATGCCGTTCGCATCACGCTCGACAACCCGAGCCAGCTGAACTCCTACACGACCCCGATGGTCAAGGGCGTCATCCTGGGGATGCGCCGCGCTTCCAACGACCGCGCTTGCGTCGCCGTCGTCTTCACCGGCTCGGGAACGCGCGCCTTCTGCACCGGCGGCAACACGGCCGAGTACGCCGAGTACTACGCAGGACATCCCGAGGAGTATCGGCAGTACATGCGCCTCTTCAACGACATGGTCTCGGGCATCCTGACCTGCGACAAGCCCGTCATCTGCCGGGTCAACGGCATGCGCATCGCCGGCGGTCAGGAGATCGGGATGGCGTGCGACTTCACCGTCGCCCAAGACCTCGCCAACTTCGGACAGGCGGGCCCTCGGCACGGCTCGGCGCCCGACGGCGGGAGCACCGACTTCTTGCCGCTCTTCGTCGGCATCGAGGCCGCGATGGCGAGCTGCACGCTGTGCGAGCCGTGGAGTGCTCACAAGGCGCTGCGTCTCGGCCTGCTCACGGACATCGTGCCGGCGCTCCGCGTCGAGGGACGCCTCGTGCCGAACCCGCTGGTCGAGACTCAAAGGTGGCTCGACGACCGGGGCCGCATCGTGCACGGCGAGCCGCTCGACGGCGAAGCGCGTTCGCGCGGCAAGGCGTTGCTTCGCAGCGGCGAGGTCGACCTGGGGCCACTCGACGAAGCCGTCGACCGGCTGATCACACAGCTGGCGATGACGATGCCGGGCTGCCTCACCAAGACGATCGAGAGCGTGCGCAAGCACAAGCTCGAGCATTGGGATCGCAACCGGGAGTCGAACCGCGCTTGGCTCGGTCTGAACATGATGAACGAGGGACGCGCCGGATTCCGCGCGTTCCATGAAGGCAGCAAGGCTTGCCGCGAGGCCGACTTTCTCCTGTTGCGCCGGCGTCTGGCCGAGGGCGCGAGCTGGGGGGACGAGCTGATCGACGAGGTCTTGTCCGCGGCCCACGCGCGTCCGACCCTCGAGTCGGGCGAGCGATCAACGAGCTGACCGGAAGGAGGACGCGGTGGGACGCGCACACATCAACGAGAACGCCACCCGAAAGATCCGGGCGATCCGCCGCCGCGACCTCGAGGCCCTGATCCGAATCGATGCCCTGCATACGAGTGAGGACAAGCCCGAGTACTGGCAGCGCGTTCTGCAGCGCTTCGTGGGCGGCCGCTCGCCCGAGCCGCGCTTCGCGCTCGGCGCCTACGCCGACGAGCAGCTCGTCGCCTACGTCTTCGGCGAGGTGCGGACCTTCGAGTTCGGCTCGGGTCCGTGTGGCTGGGTCTTCGCAGTGGGTGTTGATCCCGATTGGGCACGCCGCGGAATCGCGTCCGAGCTGCTGGCCGAGATTCGACGACGCTTCGCTGCAGCCGGCGTCGAGTGCATTCGCACCATGGTGGATCGCACGGATGTGGACGTGATGCGCTTGTTCCGCTCCAACGGCTTCGTCGGCGGCCCTTACGTGCAGCTCGAGCTCGGCGCGGAGCCGGCCGAGTAGAACTAGGCAATAGGAGTGTCGGAGATGTCGAACGAGGGCGTGATTCGAGTCGAACGCTTGGAGGAAGGTGCGTTCTGGCGCGTCATCCTCAACACCCCGAAGGGCAACATCCTCGATCAGACGATGATGAACGCCCTCGCCGAGGTCTTTCACGAGGCCCGTGAGACGAGTGGCGTCAAGGCGATCTGCCTCGAAGGCGCCGGCGATCACTTCTCGTTCGGTGCCAGCGTTCCGGAGCACCGCAAGGAGCAGGTCGCCGCGATGCTAGCGACCTTCCATGAGCTGGTCCGCCAGGTCTTCTCGGCCTCGGTGACTTGCCTGGCCGCGGTTCGGGGCCAATGTCTCGGCGGTGGGTTGGAGGTCGTGGCGGCCTGCCACCGCGTCTTCGCGGCACCGAGCGCCCAGCTCGGTCAACCCGAGATTCGGCTGGGCGTGTTCGCGCCCGTCGCCTCGATCCTGCTGCCCGAGCGCATGGGTCGACCGGCGGCCGAGGACCTGTGCTTGAGCGGTCGCTCGCTGAATGCTCGAGAGGCCGAGGCGGCCGGGCTGGTCGACGTGATCGCCGAGGATCCGACCCAGGCCGCTCTCGCGTATTTCCAAGAGCATCTGAAGCCGCATTCCGCGACCGCGCTGCACTTCGCGGTGCGGGCGTTGCGATCGGGATGGTTCGAGCGCGTCTCGGCCGATCTCGATCGACTCGAATCGATGTACGTCTCCGAGCTCATGGAGACCCACGACGCCGTAGAAGGGATCGAGGCATTCCTCGCCAAACGACCCCCCGAGTGGAGGAACTCATGATCGCTTCCTCGGTCTCGACCCTGGTCGAGCGCGCCGAAGCCCTGTGCCGCGACCTTCGACTGCAATCGGTCCGGGACTGGAAGGCGCGCACCGGCGGCTTGGCCATCGGCTACCTGCCGGTGTACGTGCCGCGAGAGCTGCTGGTGGCTCAAGGGATCCTGCCCGTCGGTCTGATGGGCGCGGGCGCCGATCTCGAGATCATCCGCGGCGACGCCTACTACCAATCGTACATCTGCCATCTGCCGCGTAGCACGATCGAGATGGGGCTGGACGGAAGCCTCGATTGCCTGGACGGGCTGCTCTTTCCCGCCATCTGCGACGTGATCCGCAACCTGTCGGGCATGTGGCAGATGCTGTTCCCCGACAAGTACGCGCACTACCTCGACCTGCCGCAGAACTTCGACCGGGAGCTCGGAGGCCGCTTCTATCGGGACGAGCTCGAGACGATCGCCCGCGACCTGGCGGCGCGCGGCGCGAGCGCACCGACACCGGAGTCGCTGCGCGAAGCGATCGTCCTCTACAACGAGAACCGCGCGGTCGTCCGATCGCTCTACGAGCTGCGCGCCGCCGAGCCGTGGAAGATCCCGACCTGGGAGCTCTACGTCGTGCTGCGAGCCGGGCTCGTGCTGCCGGTCACCGAGCACACGACCTTGCTCGAGGCCTATCGCGAGGCGGCCCTCGCCGACACGACTCGACTGCCGATGGATCAGGCGCGCGTCGTGTTGACCGGCTCGTTCTGCGAGCAGCCGCCGCTGGGGCTGCTCAAGACGCTCGAGCGCGCGGGCTGCTACATCGTCGACGACGACTTCATCCAGGTGCTGCGATGGATCCGAAGTGACGTCCCGGTCGAGGGTGATCCGCTCGAGAACCTGGTCAACAGCCTGCTCGACGACGCGATCGCTTCGCCCACGCGCTACTCCGATCAGGATGAGGTCGGCGGAGAGCTGGTCGAGCGCGTGCAGCGTCGGCAGGCCGAGGGCGTGCTGTTCTGCGCGCCCAGCTTCTGTGATCCCGCGCTCTTGGATCAGCCGATGGCGGTGGCCGCCGTCGAGCGCCGCGGCATCCCGTGGACCAGCTTCAAGTACAGCGAGAACTCCGGGCAGTTCCAGGTGATTCGCGAGCAAGCGGGCACCTTCGCCGATTCCATCAAGCTCTGGAGCGAAGCATGAAACCTCTCGACACCACCGTCGTCGACGTGCTCAAGGACGGCAGCCAGATCCGTCAGAAGCAGATGATCGCCGATCACTACGCTCGCCTCGCCCGCGCTCGGGAGACCGGCGAGAAGTGCGTCTACACTTACGTGCCCGGTAACCTCACCGAGCTCATCCGGGGCTTCGACCTGCTGCCGGTGCTTCCCGAGATCAATGCACTCCAGTCGGGCATGCGGGGCAAGTCGCGCGACTACATCGCCCGGGCCGAGAAGGAAGGCCACTCCGAGGACGTCTGTACCTACGTGAAGTGTGATATCGGCATGAAGCGGTCGGGCAACATCGGGCCGACCGGCGAGCGACTGCCGGATCCCGATCTGCTGCTGCTCTCGTACACCGGCTGCTTCACGTTCCTCAAGTGGTTCGAGCTGCTGCGCGAGGAGTACGACTGCCCGGTCGCGATGCTGCACGTGCCGTATCAAGGCGACGGGAAGATCACCGACTCGATGCGACGCTATGTCGTCGATCAGCTTCGCGACAAGATCATCCCCGCGCTCGAGGAGGCCTCGGGCAAGGCGTTCGATCTGGACCGGCTCCGCGAGAGCCTGGCCCGCTCGGCCCAGGCCGAAGATGACCTGGTCTGGGTGCTGCAATCGGCCAAGAACGTGCCGTCTCCGATCGATGCCTACTTCGGCGGTGTGTACTACATCGGCCCGATCTTCACGGCCTTCCGGGGCATGCCCGAAGCCGTCGACTACTATCGCGAGCTCCGGGCCGAGATCGAGCAGCGCTTGGAGCGAGGGCAAGGACCGGTCACGCCCGACGGCGAGCTCGAGAGCGAGCGCTTTCGCGTGGTCGTCGAAGGGCCGCCGAACTGGACGAGCTTTCGCCAGTTCTGGAAGATGTTCGCCGATGAAGGCGCCGTCGTCGTCGCCTCGACCTACACCAAGGTCGGTGGCGTCTACGACAACGGCTTCCGGCACGATCCCGATCGCCCGCTCGAGTCGCTCGCCGAGTACTGCCTCGGTTGCTACACGAACCTGAGCCTGCCGACGCGCGTCGAGATGATCTCTCGCTACGTGCAGGACTATCGCGCCGACGGGTTTCTCATCAACTCGGTGAAGAGCTGCAACTCGTTCAGCGCCGGGCAGCTCATGATCCTGCGCGAGGTGGAGAAGCGCACGGGCCGCCCGGGCGGCTTCATCGAGAGCGACCTCGTCGATCCCCGCTACTTCTCGGCGTCCAACATCAAGAACCGGCTCGAGTCGTACTTCCAGATGATCGAGCAGAAGCGCGCCGGCGGAGGTCAATGATGGAGTACTGCGTCGGCATCGATCTCGGCTCGACGACCACCAAGGCCGTCATCATCGATTGTCAGGAGCGTCTGATCGGGCGCGGCATCACCAACAGCCGCAGCAACTACGACGTCGCGTGCCAGATCGCGCTCGACGAGGCGCTGATCAGTGCGCGCTTCGGCCTGATCGAAGGAAACCTGAAGCAGGGGCACGAGCGCCTCGAGCCGCTCGAGCGTGGCTTCCGGCGCCAGCAGTACCTCCACCAGCTCGACACGCTCAGCCGGATCCTCGTCGGGCTCGCCGGCTCGGGTGCTGCCGCCGGCTTCCTCGATCGCATCGTCGACGACATGCGATTGGAGTCGACGGCACTCTTCGGCCCCGAGGGCAACCGCAAGAGCGACTTCTTCCGGGACCTGGCTGGCAGCCGATACCTCAGCCTGGCCGAGCGTTTCGCTCGCGAGGACGGCGCTTGCTTCGAGGCGTTGGCCGGTCTGTACGACAAGGCGATCCTCGAGGTCGAGAACACCGCCGGCGCGGCCGGCAGCTTCGAGGAGTGCTTGCGCGACGCGGTCGCGGACGTCCCGGGTGACGTCGAGGATCTGCGCCGCGCGGTCGAGCAGGCGGTCGCGATCGAGCTGGTCCAGGTCGGCAGCGTCGGCACGGGCTACGGCCGTCAACGGCTGCCGTTTCCCGAGGGACAGATCCGATCGGAGATCCTGTGCCACGGGCTCGGAGCGCACGCGATGTTCCCGGCCACCCGCACCGTGCTCGACATCGGCGGCCAGGACACCAAGGCGATTCAGGTCGATGATCAGGGCATCGTCACCTCGTTCCAGATGAACGATCGGTGTGCGGCCGGCTGCGGGCGCTATCTCGGCTACATCGCCGACGAGATGAACCTCGGCCTGCACGAGCTGGGGCCGCTCGCCGAGCAATCGCAGCGACCGGTACGCATCAACTCGACCTGCACCGTCTTTGCCGGTGCCGAGCTGCGGGAGCGGCTGTCGCTCGGCGAGAAGCGCGAGGACATCCTGGCCGGCCTGCATCGAGCGATCATCCTGAGAGCGATGTCGCTCCTGGCCCGCTCCGGTGGTGTGAATGACGAGTTCACCTTCACGGGTGGGGTCGCCAAGAACCCGGCGGCGGTCGGGGCCCTCGCGCAGCTCGTGCAGGACAACTATGGCGAGCGGACACTCAACATCTCGCCGGACTCGATCTACACCGGTGCACTCGGAGCGGCCCTGTTCGCACATCGCGGGAGTCGGGCGCCGGTCGGGTCGGTCGAGTGAGGACGGGACCGAGGGTACTTTCGAGGAGCAAACGATGAGCAAGTCCCGAGACGAGATGCTCACGGCCGGGATCGATGTCGGTTCGTCGTCCGTGAAGGTCGCGATCGTCGCCAGTGACGAAGCAGGAGAGGCGCGGCTCCTCGGTACCGCGCACGAGCGTGTTCGACGCCGCGATGCCGTCGACGTCGCGACCGGTCTCTTCGAGACGGCGTTATCAGAGGCCGGGCTCGGCCGCGGCGACCTCGGATACATCGCGACGACCGGCGAAGGCGAGATCGTCGCCTTTCGAACGGGCCACTTCTACGGCATGACGACGCACGCGCGCGGTGGTCTGTTTCTCGAGCCGCGGGCGCGGGCCATCATCGATGTAGGAGCCTTGCACACGCGGGCGGTGCTGATGGACGAGCGCGCCAAGGTGCTCGGCTACCGCATGACGAGTCAGTGCGCCTCCGGCTCCGGCCAGTTCCTCGAGAACATCGGGCGCTACCTCGGTGTGACTCTCGAGGAGATCGGTCGCCTCTCGCTCGAGGCGGACGAGCCCGAGCAGTGCTCGTCGATCTGCGCCGTCCTCGCCGAGACCGACGTCATCAACATGGTCTCGCGCAACATTGCGATCCCGAACATCCTGAAGGGCATTCATCTCTCGATGGCGGGGCGGTACGTGAAGCTGCTCCTGGCGGCCGGTGCACGGGACGTCGTTCTGGTCACGGGTGGGCTCGCCTCCGACGTCGGCCTACTCGAAGCCATGCGCGAGGTGACGACGGAGCAGGGCGCCGAGCTCGAGATCCTGGCGCATGCCGATTCGGTGCAGGCCGGTGCGATCGGCGCGGCCATCTGGGGGGCGTTTCGCGCGCGCAAGCTCGCGCGACAGGGCATGGTCTTCGATGCGGGAGCTCTCACGTGAGCCGTTTCGAGAGCTTGGCGCAGAGGCTCTCCCTCGAGGGCCGAATCGTTCTGGTCACGGGCGCGGCCGGTGGCATCGGTCGATGCGTCGTCGAGACGCTGGCCGATGCCGGCGCGCGCGTCGTCGCGGTCGACCGACCGGGGGTCGAGATGCCGGCGAGCGCCGAGGTCTGCTTCGAGGCCGATCTCTCCAACGCGAGCGCGGTGCGGCACGTCGTTGGCGCGACCCTCGAGCGGGTGGGCGGCTTGGACTGCGTCGCCCACGCGGCGGGAATCACCCGGGACTCGGTGCTCTGGAAGATGGACGAGGCGGCCTGGGACGAAGTGATCGAGACCAACCTCAGCTCGGGCTTCCACCTGCTCAAGGCGGTCGTCCCGATCCTGAGAGAGCGCGGCCGAGGGTCGATCGTGCTCTTCGCATCGATCAACGGGGAGCGCGGGAAGTTCGGGCAGGTGAACTACTCGGCGAGCAAGGCGGGCGTGATCGCACTGGCTCGCACCTCGGCTCGGGAGGTCGGGCGGTTCGGGATCCGTGTCAACGCCGTCTCGCCCGGCTTTATTCGCACCCCGATGACAGCCGACCTCTCGAAAGAGGTCTTGGACGACGCGATCGCGGAGACGGCGCTCGGTCGCCTGGGGGAGCCGCGCGACATCGCGGATGCCGTCTTGTTCCTGTGCTCGGAGCTGAGTCGCCACATCACCGGACAGGTGCTGCGCGTCGACGGCGGTCAGCTCATGTCGTGACAGAGTGCGGGTGAATGGTCGACTTTCAGACCGTCTTCAAATCCAGTGTCGGAGGAATCAACATGGCGAGCCTGGAGAGCGAGACCGTCCGCGTACGGCGGCTGCAGCCCGACGACCTGAAGGCGGTCACGGAGCTAGACGCGAAGATCACCGGTCGACGCCGCGAGGAGTACTTCCGACGCAAGCTCGATCAGGCCTTGCGGGACACGGGGATCGAGATCTCCCTCGCGGCCGAGTTGGACGGGGTCTTCACCGGGTTCTTGTTGGCCCGTGTGTACTACGGAGAGTTCGGATCGGCCGAGCGAGTCGCCATGCTGGACACGTTGGGCGTGCATCCCGACTTTCGAGGGCGTGGTGTCGGCCGATCGCTTCTCGATCAGCTGCGCACGAATCTGCTCGGGCTCGGGATTCACGGCTTGCAGACGGAGGTGAGCTGGGAGGACCAGGCGCTGCTCTCGTTCTTCCATCACGAGGGCTTTCAGCCCGCGCCGCGCCTCTGCTTGGACCTCGTGCTCGAGCACCGGTCCTGATCTCGGACGCTTCTCGGTCGCGCGGGATTGCTTGCGTCGGGCTCGGGATGCGCCAGAATGACGACGTCACACCCAGCTCCGAGACGGACGATCACCGCGCATGAAGCTGTCCAAGAGCACTCGCTACGCCCTCTACGCCTCGATGGAGATGGCGGCCGCCGACGAGCGCCTCGTGACGGTGTCCGAGGTGGCGCAGCGCTACGGAATCCCCGAGACGGCGCTGGCCAAGGTCTTCCAGCAGCTCGTGCGATCGGGACTGGCGATTGGGAGCCGCGGTGTCGGCGGCGGATACCGACTGGCGCGGCCGGCGTCGGGGATCACCGTGCTCGACGTGATCCAGGTCTATGAGCCGTTGCGACCCGACGGGAATTGCCACGTCTTGGATACCGGGCAGACCGACTGCGAGCGCACGCTGAGCTGCCGCCTGCGCGGGCTGCTCGACGAGGTCGAGGAGCTGGCCCGCAACACCTACGCCTCGGTCACGCTCGAGGCCTTGACGCGCTGAAGGATCTCGTGGGCGGGTTCGTCGAGTTGTGAGGTCGGGCCCCCCCCTGGGAGCGCGGGCGGCCCGCCCGTCTCGGAGGCAAGGCTTCAGCCGGTTGGATGCCTCGTCGGTTGCACCGCCAGAGCATCCGTCATAGAACGTCGACTCATCCATCCGACAAGGAGATCACGATGAGTGTCGATTCCCGGGCGCAGTTCCCGAAGGAGCAGGAGAATACCGGCGAGTTCGTTCGTCAGGCGAGCGTCTTTCGCGACTGGGTGAAGAGTGAGCAGGGCGCCGAGTTCCCGGCCGTCGCCGGGCGTTATCACCTCTACGTCTCTCTGGCCTGTCCGTGGGCCCACCGCACGGTCGTCTACCGCAAGCTGCTTGGTCTCGAGGACGCCATCGGCTTGACCGTCGTGGATCCGATTCGAGACGAGCGCGGCTGGGTGTTTCGAGAGGGTCCGGGGCACTCAAAGGATCCGATCAACGGCTTCGAGTACCTGGCCGAGGCCTATCGCGCCTCGGACGCCGGTTTCGACGGACGCGTGACGGTGCCAGTGCTCTGGGACAAGGAGCGCGGCCGGATCGTGAATAACGAGTCGGCCGACATCATCCGCATGCTGGGCGAGGAGATGCGCGATCTTGCAAAGCAATGGGTGAATCTCCGCCCCGAGCCGCTGCGGGCCGAGATCGACGCCTGGAACGAGCGCATCTACGACTCCGTCAACAACGGCGTCTACCGCGCCGGCTTCGCGACGACTCAGGAGGCCTATGAGCAGGCGGCTCACTCGCTCTTCGACATGCTGGACACGCTCGAGGTGCGCCTCGCCGATCGACGCTACCTTCACGGGGACGTCTTCACCGAGACCGACTGGCGCCTCTTCACGACGCTCATCCGCTTCGACGTCGTGTACGTCGGTCACTTCAAATGCAACATTCGGCGCATCGCCGACTACACGAATCTGTCGCGGCTCTTGAGCGACCTCTACCACGTGCCCGGCGTCGCGGAGACCGTCGACTTCGATCACATCAAGCGCCACTACTACGTCACTCATCAGCGCTTGAACCCTTCGGGCATCGTCCCAGTCGGCCCGGAGCTCGATCTGGGTTGACCCCAACCCCCTGCCCGACGAAGCGACTTCACCGACCGTGGCGCCGCGTTTCTCCTCTCACAGATCGCGCTTCACGAAAGCAACAGAGACGTGAACGGAGTCCGTCCCGTCGCCCGTCCGTGCGCGTCGCCCGTGGTCGGGACGATTGTAGATCGAACGACCTGGACGAGAGAGCGGGCGCGCGAAGCCGGTCGACATGGACTCCGAACCGCCTCCCGTCACATTTTCTCGAAAACCGAACTGCAAGATCCGACCTGCTTCGAGCGGAGGGATGGTGAAGGCGGCTCTCGTGTCGCCTCGAGAGTCCTCGGTTCGAGAAGGAGGATCACGAGATGTTCGCTCAGGCTTGCAGGATCGGAATGGCGCTGGCCGCCCTTGGCGCAATCAGCGGACGCGCCGCGGCCCAAACGAAGACCTTCGAGGTCGAGAAAAACGTGACATTCACCCATGTGGACGAGGACGACGGGACGCGCTCGAAGGCGACTCTCGGCCGAAACTTCGCCTGGGATCGGATGTTCAACCCGGGGAAGGGCGAAGAAGACGGGCCGACCGAGATCGAGTTCGGTGTCTCAGCGAGTGCACTCTCGTTGGATCCGGACGCCGATGACACGGATGCGAATCCGATGACAGTCTCTCAGCAAAGGGCCTCGGCGGTAACGACCATCACGGTGGGGCAAGCGACGGGGACCTCGAATGCGTCGGTCGACGCCAATCTGAAGATCGAGCTTGCCTGGCCGTGTGCCCTGGCTGAGATCGACCCGGGAGGTGAGGCGACCGGCTCCGGTTTCATCGAGGTCTTCAATGGCACCCGAACCATCAACGACGTGACGATCAATGGGATTCACTTCTTCGCGGGGTCGAAGATCAAGCCCCGCAAGGCGCTCCAGGCGCTGCCCAAGTATGCGAAGGTGAGAGATCCCCTCGCACTCCGCTTGGTCGGCCAGAGTCTCGGCGAGGTGATCGAGGCGGACATCCTGCGGGTCGATCTCGAGATGAGAGGCGATGCGTGGGTCGGATGGAACGACGTGGATCGTCTCGAGCTGACGATTGCCGAGATCGGCGAGGTCTTCGCCCTCTTGGACGGTGAGACGCTGGTTCCCTGGGCCACCGACTACACCGGCACGGCTCGTCTCGAGAACGGCGTCCTCACCGCGACGGGTGTCTACCTGCCGCCGAGCGGTGTCCTGACGGACTTCTGGGACCTCGTCACCTCTGGGACGATCCCCGGCTACGTCGTCCAGGCCACCTTGAAGAGCGGTGTCATCGACTTCGACGGCAAGGCCTTTCCGCCCGTCACGACGAACGACACCTTCGACGTGTGGACCTCGCATTCCCTCGACGTGACGCTCGCCGATCTCGGAACGCGCATCAACGAGGTGCGCGGCTCCCAGCCCGGCGCGGACGTCGACGAGTATCTCGAGCTGCGCGGTTTTCCCTACGATGCGCTCGATCGACTGGTCTACTTGGTGATCGGTGATGGGCCTGGGGGAAGTGGCGTGATCGAAGAGGCCCTTGACCTCTCGGGCTTCCAGCTGAATGAGAACGGCTACTTCGTCGTCGCCGAGAGCCTCGCCTTCGGAACGCCCGATTGGCTGCGACCGCTCAACTTCGAGAACAGCGACAACGTGACGCATCTCCTGGTCCGAGACTTCACCGGACAGCTCGGTGACGATCTCGATCTCGACGACGATTGCGGCCTCGACATCAAACCCTGGTCGGCCGTCCTCGACTCGGTGGCGTTGATCGAGGAGCAGAACCCCCCGACCCAGACCGAGTGCCACTACGCGCCGGTCACGGTAGGACCCGACGGCACGTTCCAGCCCGGGCACGCCTTCCGATGCGGGGAATCCTGGGTCCAGGGGCGCTTCGAGATCTTGGGCGGGCAGGACACGCCCGGAGCGGGCAATCCCTCCTTCTTCCTCTCGGGTGATCCCGTCGCCGGCAGCCTGGTGCACTTCACCGCCAGCTACCCGTACCTCGATGCGCAGCGGATCCAAGTCTTGCTGTCTTGCAGCGGGACCGATGGCATTCCGCTGCCGGGCGGGCTCGAGCTGCCGCTCACCTTCGATGTCTGCACGGCGCTCAGCCTCAACTTGGCGCCGGCGCTCACGTCGATCATTGGCGCGGACGGCCTGGCGGAGACGCCGACCATTCTCTTTCCTGCTGTCTCCCCCGGACTGCGCGTCTGGGCGGCAGCGGTCGCGATCGACTCGCCGCCAGCCTTCACCGGTGTCTTGGGCCCGATGAGCTTCGTGACCGAGTAACCTCCCGAAGGAACGCCTTCCTCGGGCCGGGCGGGACGCGTCTCCCCCTCGGTCCGTTTTTCTCTTCAAACTGGAGGTGAGTTTCGCGCCGCTTCCTCTCTTTCCCGGTGGGCATGTCCGCCGCCTTGTGCGGGCGGCGTGTCCGCCGTGAGACCGGAGGCCCGACCGGGGCCGGATCCGCGAAGGAGAGTGACGATGAGCGTGCTCGAACAAACGGTTACCCCTTGTCCTCCGATCTTCGAGCTGGAGGATCTGGTCCGCTCGCCGTCGTCGTCCGATTGGAAGCAGCACCTCGAGCTGTGCTCGGACTGCCGCGCCCAAGTAACGACGCTGCAGCTCAACCTCGGGCTCCTCGAAGAGCTCCGCCGCCACGGGGCCTCGTCCGAGCGATCTCCCTCGACACTCCCCGAGATCGAGGGCTATCGCATTTTGGCCGAGCGGAGCCGCGGCGGCCAGGGCATCGTCTACGAAGCCGAGCAGCTCGCGATCGGCCGGCGAGTCGCCCTCAAGGTGCTGGTCCGAGGCGCCATCTCCACCTCAAAGCAGCGCCGTCGCTTCGAGCGGGAGGTTCGGCTGATCGCGCGACTCGACCACCCGGGCATCGTCACGCTGTACGAGAGCGGGGTCACGAGCGAGGGCCTGCCGTTCCTGGCCATGCAGCTCATCGACGGGCCGTCGCTCGACGCCTGGCGCCGGCAAGCGGGAGACGGCGCGCCCCTCGGTCGAATCGTGTCGATGATGCGTCGCGTCGGAGAGGCCGTCGCGGCTGCACACCGACGAGGCATCGTGCATCGCGACCTGAAGCCGGCCAACGTGCTCGTCGATCGGCGCGGTCAACCCCACGTCCTGGACTTTGGTCTCGCCCAGGACGTGTCCGGCTCGGAGACGCTCTCGAGCGAGCTCGTCGGCACGCCGCACTACTTGAGCCCCGAGCAGATCCGCGGGCAGCAGCCTAGCCCGCGCTCCGACCTCTTCGCGTTGGGCGTGATGCTCTACGAGCTGCTGGCCGGCGAGCGTCCTTTCGACGCGGAGAACACGCACCGCGTGCTCCAAAGCATCGCGACCGAGCCGCCGCCTAGCCTGCGTGCGAAGAGCCCGGGCGTCTCTCGGGATCTCGAGATCATCTGCCTCAAGGCGCTCGCCAAGGACCCGCGCGATCGATACGAGAGTGTCGAAGAGTGGAACGCCGACCTGGGCCGCTTCCTCCGGCAGGAGGCGATTCGGGCGCGTCGGACGGGCCCCGTCGGACGCACGGTGCGGTGGGTGCGCCGGCGGCCGCGAGCGACCGCCGGCCTCGTGCTCCTCGCGGCGGCCTCGACCCTGGCCGCAACTGGGCTGTGGCGCGCTCGCTCACTCGAGACGGCACTCACGGCGCGCGAGTCCGTGATGCGTCTCCTGAGTGCTCATCGAATGCAGGAGCCCCTGCGTCCCGGAGACCTCGAAGTGCTCGAACGGCTCCTGCCCGACGCTGCGGCTCGCCGCCTGGTCCTACAGGATCCCTTCGCGGACGAGGCGTGGGAGCGCCTGACGGAGGCTCTGCCGTCCGCGAAGCGTGCCGGCGCGGACGCGTCGGAGCGACTCCTGCTGCCGCGGGGTGTCGTGATCGGCCGCCGACCGAGCTTTCGCTTCGAGGTGCCGGATCCGGCGGGCGAACAGTGGTTTTATCATGTGAATCTCAGTGGCCCGAACGGACGACAGTGGCGGCTCGCGGTCGTGCAGGCGGCGGACGACCTGGGACCGCTCCGCATCGAAGGACCGGCCGAGCCGCTTGCACCGGGCCGGTACACGTGGAACGTGAACCTCGATCGTGAGCGTCATGGCGCGTTGGCCGATCATTATCGACCGGGCGCCGCCGAGTTCGAAGTCCTGGAGGCCGCTCCGCCGCTTGTGCGCTCGACGGGCGACGCCGAGATCGATCGCTTCTTGCTGGCGGCGGCGCTGTCGAGTCGGAACGCGGCTGGGGACGCCTGGGAGTTGCTGAGCACGCGGCCGCCGACGAAGACTCGGCATCCCTCCCTGGGAGCACGCTGGAGCTACCTGCGAGCTGACGCTGCTGCACGACTCGGCTGGGCCGACGAGGTGGCCGCGGCGCGAGCCGATCTCCCCGAGGTGGCACGGTGAGATTGCTGGCGCTCGCCCTCTCGGGCTGGATACTCGTCGCGGCCACGCTCGATGAGCGGGAGGCACTCCGCCGAGAGATCGCGGCTCTCCGCCTCCCCGATGCCGTGCGGGTCGCCGAGCTCGAGGCCCGACTCGATGCGCTCGCCGATGAGCCGTCGAGCGGTGACGTCGCGGAGCTCTATCGGGATCTCGGCTTCCGACTCTTCGACATCCTGCGCATGCATCAGCCGGCGCTGCGTGCCTACGAGCGCGCCGAGGCGCTTGATCGCGCCGCGGGACGGCTCGCGGAGGCGGCCGAATCGCAGTACCGGCGCGCCCGAATCCTCTACGCACTCGAACGGAACGAGGACGCACTCACGCTCTTCGACCAGGCGCTCGAAGGTCTCGAGCCGCTCGCACAGGCGTCGGTCCTTGCGCGGCTGCGCGCAGACCGCGCCCTCGTGCTGATCGTGCTCGGCCGGCTGGACGAAGCGCTGGAAGCGCTCGATCGATCCCGCCGCGACTTCGAATCGGCGGGGGACGACAAGGGCTGCGCCGTCGTCGCGATCCACCGCGGACAGGTGCTTCAGCGGCAGGAGCGATTGGAGGAGGCCTTGGCGGCCTACCGTGAGTCGGTCGAGCTTCACCGGGCCCTGTCCGATCCCGGCGGCGCCGCGTCGGCGCACCAGGCCTGCAGTCGATTGCTGGCTCGGCTAGGCCAGCTGAAGGAGGCGGTCGAAGAGCTCCGAGCCGGATTGGGTGAAGGGAAGCTGCCCGCTTGGATCGAGGCACAGATCCACGTCGAGCTCTCGGCGTGGCTTGGAGAGCTGGGCGACCTCGACCCCGCGATCGAGCACGCCCGGCGTGCCGAGGGATTCTATGGTGCCAACGGCAGCGAAGCGACGCGCGCCAGCCTGGTGCACAATCGCGGCGTTCTCGAGGCCCGACGCGGCCGATTCCTCGCCGCGCTCGCCACCTTTGGC
Organism: Planctomycetota bacterium; assembly: GCA_029260795.1. GTDB lineage: Bacteria > Planctomycetota > OFTM77 > OFTM77 > OFTM77 > OFTM77. The sequence continues at coordinate 41,447 of JAJDCO010000149.1, forward strand.
GAGGCCAGCGAGGTGTTCGCGCGTCTGGGCGCTCGGCGGGAGCTCGGGCTGGCCGTGAACCTGCGCGGCAACATCCTCTCGCAGCTCGGGCGTCACGACGAGGCGTTGGACGAGTGGGCTCGTGCTGCCCGCGTCTTCGAAGCGCTCGGGGCGCAGGACCGCCTCGTCTCGCTCGCGATCAATCGCGCCGGCTCCTTGCTCGTGCTCGGGCGCAGCGACGAGGCGATCGCCTGCTTGACCGAGTCCGCGGAAGCCCTGGAGGCCGTGGGCACGCCGTCGCAGCGTGGAGTGAGCGCGACGATCCACGGCATGGCTCTCAGCCAGGCCGGTGATCTCGACGCTGCCCTCGAGGAGTTTGCGCAGGCCGAGGACTGGCTCCAGCGCGCCGGTCCCTCCGGGGAGCATTTCCAGGCCACTCTGCACACGAAGCGTGGTCTCGCCCTCCAGCGTGGCGGGCGACCGACCGAGGCGCTGGTTGAGCTCGAGCTCGCCCTCGCGCTGGCCGAACGGTTCGACGATCGGGATCTCCGCGCCGAGCTGCTCGTGCATCGCGCGGGCGTGAGGGTCGATCTGGGACAGGCCCGGCGAGCGCTCGATGAGCTCGACGAAGCCGCGACGGAGCTCCGACGTCAGATTGCGCTGCAGGTCGAGCCACTGGGCGAGATCAGCGCCGCCTCGTACCGCGCGAAGTTCCAGAGCATGATCGCCGTGGCCTTTCGCGCACTCGAGGTGACCCCGGACGACGATGGCTGGAGCTCGGCCATCACCTTCCGGGTCGCACAGGTGTTCCACGGTGCGAGCCTCGCCGCGCTCCTGGGGCGACCGAAGATCCCCGAGACCGAGGACCGTGCGTCGGCGAAGCTGCGTGAGGACGAGGCCGCGGCTCGACTCGATATCCAGGCGGCCCAGCGCCGGCTCGCGGATCTCGCGCGTCAAGCGGCACCGGCCGGACTCCGCGAGCGAGCGGACCAAGCTGCGGCGCTGGAGTCCGCGCGGGCCGAGGTGCTCGCGGCGCGCGGTGCTTGCGATCGACTCGACGAGAGACTGCGCAGCCTCGGCCTCGGACGTCGGCCGCTCGAGGGCGAGCCCGCCGAGCTGGAAGAGGTGCAGAGCCGCCTGCCCGCCGGGACCGCGATCTTCGAAGTGCTCCAGAGCGAGGACCGACTCTTTGTGCTTTGGGTGACGAAACGTGAGATGACATGGCACCGACTCGGTGAACGACGTCGAATCGAGGCGGCGGTCGAGGCGTGCCGGGCGGAAGTGAGCCGAGCGGACCCGGCGGACGCCTCTCGAACCTGGGCGTCGCTCGGAGAGCTCGTCCTCGCGCCGGTCGCCGACCGACTGGCCGGAGTCGAGCGCCTCATCGTGGCTCCCGATGGGGCGCTGTGTCGCATTCCGTTCGAGGCGTTGATCGTTCCCGGTTCGAGCGATGGTCAAGACGCGTATCTGATCGAGCGATGCGAGGTGGCCTACGTGCACTCGTCGACGCTCTGGCGAGAGCTCGCGGTCGCGGAGCCCCGCTTCTCGGCGCCGGGTGCGCGCCGCCTCCTCGCGCTCGGGCACCCGGCCGGCGCATCGATTGGGCCGACCTCGGGCCTGCCATTGAGATCCGTCGATCAGGAGCCGCTGCCGGAGACGGCGTTCGAGGTGCTCGACATTGCCGCTTCCTTCGCGACTGAGTCCGAGAGATCACAGCTCGCGGAGTGGTCGACGAAGGCTTCGCAGGCAGGGCCGATCGACGCCACGATTCGAGGTGAGCGCTTCACGGTTTGTCTGGGAGCCGAGGCGAGTGAGTCGGCGCTCGTCGAAGCGCTCGATGCCTCGCCCGTCGACGTGTTGCACCTCGCCTGTCACGGCCGAGCCGACGGAAAAGCGCCATCGCTGTCGCACCTGGCGCTGGCGGCGAGCACGTCGGCAGATGGTTGGCTCACGACGGCCGAGCTGCGGGACCTGGAGCTCTCGGCGGAGCTGGTCGTGCTGTCGGCGTGCGAGACGAGCGCCGGACCCTTGCTCCCGTTCGAAGGCGCGTCCGCGCTGTCCCGCGCCGCTCAGATCGCCGGAGCCCGATCCGTGATCGCGAGCTTGTGGCGAGTCGAGGATCGCGCTGCGCGACGACTGATGTCGCAGTTCTATCGGCACTGGATCGAGGACAATTGCGGCAAGGCCGCCGCGCTCCGAGCCGCGAAGCGTGAGGCGATCAGACACGGCGAGCCGCCCGCTCGATGGGCCGCCTGGATCCTCTGGGGCACGGGCGACTGAGCGCAGAGGGACCGTTCCGAGTCCTTCTCGGATAGCAGGCGGCACGCGGGCGAGGCCGTGGGGCGCGATCGAGTGAGGATCTCGAGACACGTCGAGCGGCACAGCCCGCTCAGCGAAGAGTCTCAGGCCTACCGATATGCGCGCCGATTCCCCTACGAATCCGGGGGATGGTGACGAAGAGCTCAGACCTCCGACGCCGAGGGCTTCGCCCGAGTAAGAGCTCGACAAGAATCTTGCATGTGACTAAACTCATGCACTTGAGTGACTTGAGTCAGTAGAATCCTCGAGTCCCCCTGGGACGGGTATTGCGCCGAAACCCTCGGCGCTCGAGGAGGTTCCAGGCCGTATCCCATCTGCCGCGACTGCGGGCGCAATGTGCACACCGGGCCGCGTGCGTCGGTTCTTCAGCGGAGCAGCTCCATGAAGCTTGTGTCGTTCGAAGCCGTCGGTCTCGTCTTCGGCCTGCTCGTCGCCGCGACCGACCTCGGGGCGCAGACGACGTGCAGCGCTCTCGATCCATTGCCCGAGTCCGAGTGGTCCTGGGAGAAGGCCGCCCACCTGGTGCGGCGAGCCGGGTTTGCCTCGCCGCCCGAGCAGGTCCAGAAGGTCTATGAGCTCGGTCTCTTCGGGGCGGTCGAGTCGTTGCTTTCGGGTCCCGAGCTGTCCGACGACCTCGCTTTCGAGCCCTGGGTGGAGGGGCGAACGACTCGAAAACAGCTCGCCGACATGACGCCCGAGGAGCGGCAGAAAGCGATCCGGTCGCAGCGCCGAGACGATCGCCGACAGATCGAGGCGTTCCGGAGCTGGTGGGTCCAGCGCATGATTCAGACGCCCGATCCGCTCCTCGAGAAGATGACGCTCTTCTGGCATGGCCACTTCACTTCGGAGTACCGGGACGTCAAGAACTCCTACCACCTGATCCTCCAGAACGAGACGCAGCGCCAGCATGCGTTCGGGAACTTCAGGGATCTGACACTCGCGATGTCGCGCGACCTCGCGATGCTCGAGTACCTCGACAACCGGCAGAATCGTCGCCAGCACCCCAACGAGAACTACGCCCGAGAGCTCCTCGAGCTCTTTACGCTCGGAATCGGCAACTACACCGAAGCAGACATCCAGGAAGCGGCTCGGGCACTGACTGGCTGGACGTTTCGGGGCAACACGTTCGTCGAGGCTCGCCGCCAACACGACCCGGACGAGAAGACCTTCCTGGGACGGACGGGCCGTCTCGATGGAGAGGACGTCATCGACATCATCTTCGAGCAGCCCGCCGCCTCGACCTACCTGCCGCGCCAGCTCTTTGAGTTCTTCGCCTACGAGAGTCCTTCGAGCGAGATCGTCGCCGAGCTCGGGCGAGTCTTCCAGGAAGCGGGCTTCGAGATGAAGCCGCTGCTCCGAACGTTGTTCGTCTCCCGCGAATTCTACTCGGACCGCGCGATCGGGACTCAGATCAAGAGCCCGGTCGAGCTCATCGTCGGCCTGGCGAGGACCCTGAAGTTGGATGTCCGTCGTGCGGATCGGCTGGCGCGCGGGATGGGATCGCTCGGGCAGATGCTGTTCGAGCCTCCCAACGTCAAGGGCTGGGACGGCGGCCGTAGCTGGGTCACGACCTCGGCGCTCCTGGATCGCTACAACCTCTGCAGCGCACTGGTCGGCCAGGTCGAAGACCGGCGTCGCCTCGCCTCGGCTCGTCCGCGCGCGGGAGCGGGAAAGACCAGGGCCCCGGCTCCGAAGGCACGCGACGAGGCCGGGCGGGAGGCCGCAGCGCCTCCAGGCCGGGCCGAGGGGACGGATGCGCCGGAGCGAGCCCGGCAAGAGGCCTTGGGTCGTCAAGGCGCTCGGCGGCGCACCTCCCAGGGCAATGTCTCGATCTTCAACCCAATTGCCGAGGTCCGCAGGCTGCCCCGAAAGGACGCTCGCGCCATCGCGTCCCACTTCGCAAGACTCCTCCTGAGTCAGCCGCCCGGCGAGTCGATGCAGGCCTCCCTGGTCGAGTATCTCGAGACGGGACCGGAGGGGGAGCGGAGGCCGTTCCACCCGGCTCTCGAGGATGCCCGCGAGAGGATTCATGGGCTCTTGAAGCTCATCGTCAACACGCCCGAGTTCCAGCTTCAATAAGGAGGATGAGGGCTATGAGAAACCGACCTGGCTCGAGCGAGCTCGATGGCGGCGCTGGTGTCGACCGACGGGAGATCCTGAAGCGCGGCGTGTTCGGGCTCGGGGTCGCTGCCGCGTTTCCGGCGCTCTTCACACGGACCGCCTCGGCGCTGGCTCGCCCTGCGGCTCGACGCGCGACCACCGATCGAATACTGGTTGTGCTGCAGCTCTCGGGAGGCAACGACGGGCTTTCGACCGTCGTTCCATTCGAGGACGACGCCTACTACCGCGCGCGCAAGAGCACGGCCATCGCCAAGAAGGACGTCATTCGCGTCACCGAGACCCTCGGATTGCACCCTCACCTCGGACCGCTCGCCCATCTCCTCGAGGAGGGGCGCATGGCGGTCGTCCAAGGAACGAGCTACCCGAACCCGAACCGCTCCCACTTCAAGTCGATGGATATCTGGCACGCCGGCGACCTGAGCGGGCGGCGGGTCGGCGCCGGATGGCTCGGGCGTTGCATCGACGCGAGCCATCGCGACGACGATGATCCCCGGCTGATGATCCATGTCGGGCGCTCGGTTCCCTTTTCGCTTCTGGGACACTGGCATCGACCTGTCTCCTTCACCTTGCCGCAGAATTATCGATGGGAGGGCGAAGAGGACGAGCGCCCCGTGTTCCAGCGCCTCAACGGCGCTGCGGTCGACGGCGAAGCCTCGGACAACGCCGCCTTCGTCCACCAGGTCGCGGCCGATGCCCGAGCGTCCAGCGAGCAGATCCGCGAGATCGTCGCCAGCACGAAGAGCCTGGTGAGCTACCCCTCGAGTGGTCTCGCCCGCGACCTTCGCAACGTCAGCGCGCTCATTCGGGGAGGCCTCCCCACGCGCGTCTACCACGTCGCCCTCGGAGGCTTCGATACGCACACCAATCAACGGCAGCGCCACGACAGCCTCATGACCCAGCTCGCAGAGGCGGTCGCCTCGTTTCAAGCGGACCTCGTCGCCGGCGAGGTCGCGGATCGCGTGGTGATGCTGGCCTTCAGCGAGTTCGGTCGTCGGGTCCAGGAGAATGCGAGCGGAGGAACCGACCACGGAGCCGCGGGGCCGATGTTCCTCTTCGGCACCCAGATCCGACCCGGACTCCACGGCCCGCACCCCGACCTCCTCGACCTCGAGCGAGGGGATCTCAAGATGACCACGGACTTCAGGTCAGCCTATGCGGCCGTGATCGAGGATTGGCTGGGAGGGAAAGCGTCGGCCATCGTCGGAGGCGGTATCGAGAAGCTTGCGCTCTTCTCATGAGCTCGAAGGTCGTCATCGTGGGCGCCGGCTTTGCCGGCGCCTCCACGGCCTTCCATCTGTCACGAGAGATCTCCGAAGGGATCGTCGTCCTCGAGAAGGAGGCTGTCCCCGGTCGGCACGCCTCGGGCCGGAATGCGGGCATGATGCGTCAGCTCGCCGAGGATGAGGCGATCACCCGTTCCACCGCCTCCTCCGCTCGTGTCATGCACGAACCTCCCTCGGATCTTCCTTGCCGTCCCATGGACTCGCGAGGCTCGCTCCTTCTCGCCTCGTCGAGTTCTTCGACTAGCGCGCTCGTCGAGATCGCGGCGCAGGAGGGTGTGTCGACCGAGCGGCTGACCGCGCAGGAAGCGCTCGAGCGCGTTCCGCTCCTCGAGGGCTCGCCCTTCCAGGAGGCGCTTTGGACTCAGACCGACGGTGTCATCGACATCCACGATCTGCTCTTGTCCTACCTAAGAGCCGCTCGCGAGCGATCCGTGCAGGTCGCGACCGCCCGCGGTGTCATGGGAGTCGAAGTGAGGGCGGGACGCGTTCGGGCAGTGCGAACGCCCGAAGGGCGTCTCGAGTGCGACGTGCTCGTCAACGCGGCGGGAGCCTGGGCCGCCGAGGTGGGGCGCTTGGCGGGCTCCGAGGCGCCCCTGGTCCCGCACCGGCGTCACCTCTTTCTCGCGACCCGAACATTGACGGTGGACCCGGCGTGGCCCTTCGTTTGGCATCTCGATCGCGGCTGGTACTTTCGTCCCGAGTCGGGCGGTCTGCTTCTGAGTGCGTGCGATCAGGAGCCGTATCCGCCGGGTGAGCCCGAGGTCGCCCCCGGTGCGCACGAGCTGCTCGCCGAGAAGGTCGAGCAGGATCTTCCCGGTCTCGACGAGGCCTCGCTCCAGAAGAGCTGGGCTTGCCTGAGGACCTTGAGCCCGGACGGGCGGTTCGTGATCGGCTGGGATGAGAAGGTCGAAGGACTGTTCTGGGTGGCGGGCCTGGGCGGTCACGGTGTGAGCGCGAGCTGGGCGGTCGGTCAGCTTGCCAGCCGCTTGATTCTCGAAGGTCCCAGAGCCAGCGAGAGCGCGTTCGACCCGGCGCGCTTCTCGCGCGCCTTCTGTGGGGACCATCGGCCTGCGGAGGGTGCCCCGTGATGGCCGGTTCCGCCCTTCGCTCACGCCGGATCCTCGGGCCAGCGCCCTCGTCCGATGAGGCGGGACGGATCGAGGCGGGGCATGGGTTGCGGTCGCCTCTCGGACCAGCCGAGCCCGACGACGCCTCCGACGACCGCGCTCGGTGGCATCGCGAACTCCGTTCGAAGCATCGCCTCGTCGAGGCCGGCGAGCCAGAAGCCCGCCAGGCCGCGACTGAGCCCCGCGAGCAGAAACTGCTGGCCAAAGATGGCGGCATGCCGGATGGCGGACTCCCGTGGATCGACATAGCAGGATCGGATGAACCTGATCAGCGCCTCGCGCTCCTCGGGCGCGGCACGCCCTCGCTCGATGATCTCGCAGGCCGCCCGGGGCGCGTTTGCGGTGAAAGCCTCCGTGTCGACGGCACAAATGATCGAAGCGGCGGCGGTTTCAACCTGGGGCTGGTCGAGGCAACATCGCCGGAGGCGCCTTCGATCCTCGAGCGAGTGGCAGACGATGGGCCGCCAGGGCTGGAGGTTGAATTCCGAGGGCGCGCGCAAGGCCGCCTCGAGGATGGCTTCGAGGGTCTTCTCGTCGATCGACCGCGGGAGGAAGTGGCGGGTCGTGGCGCGGAGAGCGAGGGCGTCGATGAGCGTCGGCTGCGTCCCGGGTGCCCTGGGCTGGGTGCCCAGGTGCCCATTCTCGGCACGGCTCCACTCGAAGCGGCGGACCTCGGACCGTCTCAGGCCATGCGAGACGAAGGGGTCGCTGCGGCCGAAGTCCTCGGCCTCGGCCAGGCTCTCAAACCTGCCGACCACGATGCCTCCGTGCGCCGGCTCCTCGAAGGGCCCGCCGACGATGTAGCGAGCCTCGGACTCGAGGCGCGCGAGGTGGGCGACGTGCGCCTCGATGAGCCGGAGCGGCAGTGGCCCCCGGCCCTCGGCGGTTGGGTGGAGGAAGATCACGAACTCGGGCATCGCTCTCGCTCCCTTTTCGGGACAGGGAAAGAACACACTCAAACAACTCGGTGGATTGATTGACTTTGATAGAATCACGCGGTCTTCGTACGCTTCGAGCCGCCCTTCTCCCATCGGGATCCCTGAGATGAACCCCCTCCAATGGCTGGACAAGCGCAAGCACTGGTGGAAGGTCTTTGTCGTGATCTTCGCCATCAGCGTCTCGGTGGTCGGTTACATCGGTTACCAGACCTACGAGTATGCGCCCCCTCTCGCCGACTTCGTCGGGCCCGATGGTGAGGTCGTCTTCTCGTCCAAGGCAATCACGGCAGGTCAAGGCGTCTTCTTTCGCTATGGCTTGATGGACTACGGGAGCTTCCTCGGAGACGGCGGCCTGCGCGGCCCCGATTTCACCGCGGAGGCTCTGCGGCTGACGGCGACGACACTGCTCGAGCGTCGGGACGAGGAGTGGAAGGTACAGGTCGAAGATCCCGCTGATCGGCGCCGCATCGTCGAGGCCCTGATTCAGGGGGAGCTCAAGGAGAACCGCTACGACGAGGACTCGAACGCGGTGACCTTGACGCAAGGGCAGGTCGCCGCCTTCGAGCGTTGCGTTCGGTTCTACGGTGAGAAGTTCGGGCAAGGTAGTGAGATCGCGGGCGAGGAGGTTTTTCTGCCCCGGGGATTCATCGAGGATCCCGAGGAGATTCGAAGCCTGAGTGCGTTCTTCTTCTGGGGCGCCTGGCTGTGTGCGGCCGAGCGCCCGGGCTTCGACTACAGCTACACCCACAACTGGCCCTTCGATCCTCTGGCCGGCAACACGCCGACGACGGGTATCGTGCTCTGGAGCGTCATCGGCGGGCTGGTGCTGGTGCTCTCGCTGGGGGTCGTGTTGTACGTCTACGGAAAGGTCGATCGCGAGGCGGTCCTCGAGTCGCAGAGGGCCAAGACGGCGCCGTTCGCGTCATCGGAGGTCGTCGAGGGGTTCCTGCCTACGGCCAGTCAGCGATCCTGCTACAAGTTCTTCGCCGTCGCGGCCGTGCTCTTCCTCGTCCAGGTCTTCGCCGGTCTGCTCGCCATCAGCGACTTCGTCGGAGTGTTTCACCGCTTTGGGATCGCGATCGACGAGATCCTGCCCGTCACGGTGACACGGGCCTGGCACACCCAGATCTCGATCTTGTGGATCGCCGTGTGTTGGTTCGCCGCGACGATCTGGGTCCTGCCGTTGATTTGTCGTCCCGAGCCCAAGGGACAACTCGCCTGGGTGCAGACGCTGTTCTGGATGCTGGTCGTCGTCGCTGTGGGCACCCTCGTGGGCATTCCGCTCGCCGTTCATGGACTCCTGGGAAGCGCATGGCGCTGGCTCGGAATCCAGGGATGGGAGTATGTGCAGCTGGGACGCTTCTTCCAGTACGTGCTCTATGCGGCGTTCGTCGTCTGGTTCGTGATCGTGGTTCGAGGCGTCTGGCCGGCCCTGAAGAAGAAGCAGTCGTGGTCGCTGCCCAATTGGATGGTCTATTCGATCGCCGGCATCATCTTCATGTTCAGTGCCGGCTTCGTGGCCCGGCCGGACACCAACTTCGTCATCGCCGACTTCTGGCGATGGTGCACGATCCACATGTGGGTGGAGGCCTTCTTCGAGCTCTTCACGACCATCATCGTTGCGTATTTCCTCTACCTAATGGGCTTCGTCAGCCACGCGGTCGCGGCTCGGGTCGTCTACCTCGCGGCCGTTCTCTTTCTCGGCTCGGGCCTCATCGGCATCAGCCACAACTTCTACTGGAACGGAAAGTCCATCGAGACCGTGGCTCTTGGAGGCGTTCTCTCGACGCTCCAGGTCGTCCCGCTCGTCCTCCTGACCCTCGAGGCGTGGAGGTTCCGCCACCTGCCCCAGAGCCAAGGAGCGGGGAAGCACCGACGCTTCGGCCTCTCGGAGGCCTTCCTGTTCCTGGTCGGTGTCAACTTCTGGAACTTCTTCGGGGCCGGCGTCTTTGGCTTCGCGGTCAACCTGCCGATCGTCAACTACTATCAGCACGGCACCTACCTCACCGTCAATCACGCGCATGCCGCGCTGTTCGGCGTCTACGGTAACCTCGGAATCGCCGCCATGCTCTTCTGCGGACGCTGGCTCGTTGCACCGCGGCGATGGAACCCCCGCCTCCTCGCGACTTCGTTCTGGTCCCTCAACATCGGCCTCATGCTAATGGTCGTGATGGACCTGTTCCCGGTCGGCATTCATCAGCTCGTCACGGTCATGGACCACGGCTACGCCCACGCCCGCTCGCAGGAGTACTTGATGGGCACGGTCTTCCAGACACTGACGTGGCTCCGCGGCGTCGGGGTTGCGATCTTCGTCGCGGGTGGCGTGCTGCCCTTGGTCTGGTTCATGGTGACACGGTCCCGGGATCTCAAGCCGGTGGCCGAGCGTGGGAGCGAGCTGCCCGGGACCTTGCTGGCGACCGGTAAGGATCCGCAGGTTCCGGTCCTTGCTTCCCAAGGCAGCGGCACCTGAACGCTCACCTGAACGGGGAGGGCGAAACCGCGTGCCAAGTCGGGGAGCCTGCTCGCGGCCTAGATCGACCGAATGCCGGCGGCGTCATTCATCGGCGTGGTAGGCTGCCGTAATCCGCGCGATCGTCTCGCGCAGGCGCTCGAGCGTGCGATGTTTGGCGACGTAGACCTCGTCCATGCTCATCCCGAGCTCCTCGGCGACGACCGCGGGCTCCTGCCCTTCGAGCGCGACGCGCTCGAACGCGCGAATCGTGCGCTCTTGCATCCGCGTGCTCGAGCGCAGCTCGTCGAGGGCCTGACGAAGGATGACGTGGCGGCATTCCTCTTCCCAGAGAGAGTCGGCCTCGTCGGCGGCGAGCTCGACGAAGGCCGAGTCGCCGCGTGCTTCTCGTCGCCGCGCTCGCCGGCGTCGAAGATCGGCCGCGCGCGTGCGAGCCAGAGTCACGAGAAAGGAGCGGATGTGTCCGCGGCCGCGCTCGTAACGGCCGCCCCGGAACTCCTGGAGGAAGCGGAGCAGCGCCTCCTGAGCGACGTCGGCTGCGTCGGCATCCGCCAATCCGAGCCGTCTTGCGAACCCGATGAGGATCGGCCGGTAGCGTTCATCGAGCGCTCGCCAGGCCTCTTCGTGTGCCGGATCGGCGAGCCCGTCGAGGAGATGAGTCGTCGTATGCATCGGCACAGTCCAGAGGTCAGAGCGCAGTTCGCGGGCGGTGGGCTTCAAGCTACTCTTCGCGCGCGAGGGAGCAAGAGGATGCTGGCCGTCAGGTGGAACGCCGGCACCGCATGGGATCCGAGACGCGAACGGAGTCCGCCAAGTCGGTCGTGCTCGCTCGTCGTTCGTCGGCGGGAAGATTCGCTTGCGAATGACGTGAACGAGAGAGGGGGCACGGCCCCAGGCGGGCGGGCTTCTCGCGCACCGCTCTCTCTCCCACGCTCTTCGAAAGCAAATCGCCCCGCCGACAGGCCACGAGGATTGAGTTGTGCGACGTGTCGAACTCCGTTCGAGTCTCTGTTCCCATGCACGTGCAAGAGCGCAGAGTCACCGACGGTAAACGTCACGCGAGACCGACTGCGAAGCGGACTGAAACGATGGCCAAACCGGAGGGCGGACTTCAGTCCGCTGGATACGCCCTCGGCGATCGCGACGGTTTTTGGAAGGGCGAACGACCTCTCACCCGAATGAATTCGGGCCTCCGAGGGGACGGTCTGGAAGCACGTCGTCTTGCTACGTTCGGCTGAAGCCTGGCCTCCGCCGGGGATCAGAGACCCGAACGGAGTTCGACGAGTCGGTCGCGCTCCGCTCGTCGATCGTCGGCGGGACGACCCGATTTCGAATGAAGTGTACGAGAGAGCGGGCTTCAGGGACCGGCCCAAGCCTGGCCGCGGAACCCGCGTTCCTTTGTCAGCTCGAGCCTTTGAGCTCCAGCTTCTCGAGGCGGCGATAGAGAGTGGCGGGGGAGACGCCGAGCTCGACGGCGGCCTTCTCGCGGTTGCCGTCGCACAGGCGCAAGACCATCGCGATGTGGCCGCGCTCGAAGCCGGCCACGGCTTCGGCGAGGTTCAACGTCGGGCCGAGCTCGCCTCGGATGTCCGGGGGAAGCTGCTCGAGGTCGATGCGCTCTTCGTCCGCCAGGATCAATCCGCGCTCGAGCACGTTGCTCAGCTCGCGCACGTTGCCGCGCCACGGATTCGTACACAACGCGCGCATCGCGTCGGCCGTGACGAGCGGGACCTTCGAGCCGCCGCGTGCCGCGTGCCGTTGAAGCAGGTGATGGCTCAGGGGCGGGATATCTTCGAGCCGCTCGCGCAAGGGCGGCACTAGGATGCGGATCACGTTCAGGCGATAGAACAGGTCTTCGCGGAAGCTGCCGTCGCGCACGCGCTCTTCGAGATCCCGATGCGTCGCGACCACGATGCGCGCTTCGAAGGGGACCGCCGTGTCCTGTCCGAGCGGCTGCACCTCGCGCGCTTCCAGCGCTCTCAGGAGCTTGGCCTGGACGGCCATCGGCAGCTCGGCGATCTCGTCCAGAAACACCGTGCCCCGTCCCGCGGTGCGAAGAATCCCCTCGCGGCGACGCTCGGCTCCGGTGAAGGCCCCTTTCTCGTGCCCGAAGAGCTCCGACTCCGCCATTGCCTCGGGGAGCGCGGCCAGGTTGATCGCCAAGAACGGCTCGTCGGCGGCTTCGCCGAGGCGATGGATCGCGCGCGCCACGACCTCTTTGCCCGTCCCCGTCTCGCCGGTGATCAAGACCGTCGAGCGCGTGGCGGCCGCGCGCTGGATCCAGTCGACGACCTCCTTCATCGCGCGGGAGCCCGTGATGAGCTCTTCGGCCGGCGAGCGATCATTCAGCGCTCGCCGCAGCCGCGCGTTCTCGCGCACCAGCTCACGCTGCTGGAGAAGGCCTTCGACCTTGCGCCCGACCTCTTCCAGGATCAGCGGCTTGAGCAGGTAGTCGTGGGCGCCGCACCGCAGCGCTTCGACGGCGGAGTCGATCGAGGCATAAGCCGTCGTCAGCAGCATGCCGAGCTCGCCGTCGAGGTCCCGCGCCCGTCGAATCAACGAGAGGCCGTCCATGCCCGGCAGGCGTAGGTCCGTGACTAGCACCGCGTACGACTCGGCTTGCAGGCGCTCGAGAGCCAGCTCCGCCGTCTCGACCGCTTCCACGTCGTACTTGCTCTTCTTCAGGTAGCTCGCCAACGCCGTCCGTTGAGCGAGCTCGTCTTCGACGACCAAGAGTCGGTCCATCACGAGACTCCTTCTGCGCAGGTGGTCTGGGCAGCCGTCTCGGTCGGGATCTCGGGCTCGCCCGGCAGCTCCGTTGCCTCGAGTCGGCACTCCGCAAGGCGAACGACCGCCGTCGTGCCACGGCCCGGTGAGCTGTGCAGCTCGATGTTTCCGCCGGCTTCCTGAGTGATGTCGCGGCAGATGCTCAGGCCGAGCCCCGTGCCCCGTCCGACCTCCTTGGTCGTGAAGAGAGGCTCGAAGCAACGGCTCAAGACCGTTCGGTCCATTCCCATGCCGTTGTCCTTGACGCGCAAGACTACGGCGTTCGGGAGCGCCTGCGTTTGGACCTCGAGGCGGCCACCCTCGGGCATCGCATCGATGGCGTTGATCAGGAGATTCATCGTCACCTGGATCAGGTGATCTTCGACGATCTCGACCGGCGGGCAAGTCGGATCGAACCGCTCATGCACCTCGATGTTTCGCATGCGCGGCTCGTGGCGCAACAGGCGCAGGGTGTCCTCGACCACCGACTGAACCGACACCAGGGAGGCCTCGTCCCGCCGCCTCCGAGCGAAGTCGACCAGCTCTCGGATGATACGACCGAGGCGTGCCGTCTCCTCGCGAATCGTGTGGACCATCTTTCGAGGCTCATTCTCCAGATCGCCCTGCTGCAAGAGCTGGAGGTACATCTCGATCGAGGAGAGCGGGTTGCCGAGGTCGTGCGCGATCCCGGCCGCGAGCAACCCGAAGGCGGCCATCTTCTCTTGATGGACCAGTCGCGCTTGGAGCTTGCGCTGCTCCGTCACGACCCGTTCGACGACCAGCGTGCATCGCTCCCCGCTCGGAAGATCGAGGGGATGCGTCTCGATCGTCAGCACCTCGCCGGTGCGGGGGTCGGTCATGTGCTCGGTCGAGGCTTGGCCTTGGCCGGTCTCGAACGTGTTCTGGGCCGGACAGGATTCGCAGGGAACCTCGAGGCCCGCCAACCGCTCGTGGCAGCGGTGACCGACCAGCGAGAGATCGTGCACGCGCTCGGCGCTACGGTTCGCCTCGATCACGCGAAACTTCGAGTCCAGCACCATGAGGGCGGAGGGCGTGTTGTCGAGGATCGCCTGCAGCGTCGCACGCGCCTCCCGCAGCTCGTGGGTTCGTCGGGCGATCTCGCCTTCGAGCGCTTCCGCGCGACGGCGATGCTGCAGGTAGGTGAGCCCTCCGAGCACCGTCGCGGCCACCAAGCTGGAGGTGATCCCACGCGCGTAGTGAAAGCGTCGCACGATCTCCTCGCTGCTTCCGAAGCGCTGCTCGACGATCTCCCAGATCGTGAACATGACCAGAATGGCGAGCCCGACGGCACCCGCCAGAATCGACCAATCGGAGAGCCAGGAGCGGAAGGGCGAAGCGGAGGGATTCTCCGTCGGGCAAGTGTCGGGCTTCGCGGCGGTCATCGAGCGCTCCGGAGAGGAGATGGGGGGGCACCCCTCCGAGGTCGCCGATCGAAGTGTGTTGAGGGAGAGACGCCTTGCCCGTCCGCATTGCGATCGCCGTGCCGCCAGGCTTCGCGCCCGAGCATGAGACGCCCAATGTCCGTGGACCGGCGGATGAAGCCGCTCGAGCGCCTCATTCAACCGATGCCGGCAAGGCGAAAGTCACACCGATGAGACTCGGCCAGGGACTTCACTCATGCGCGTGAGACGCCTTGGATCTCAGCGGGATCCCCGCGCGACTCTCAACTCTGAGAGGCTCCGAGACTCTTCTCTCTCAACCTTGAGGAGAAGCGATGAGAGCTCCTCGTCGACGCGATCGACAGAACCGCCGACAACATCGCGGCTTTGAAGCTTTCGCCGAAAAACTCCGTGAGCGGCTCGCGGCTTGTGATGGGGGAACCGGCAAGCCCTACGGGGTATGAACGGTCACCGGAGGACGGATTCGTGGCAAATGCTTCGGCCTGGCTCTCGCTCGCCTCGACCTTGGTGCTCTCGGGCACGCTGATCGGCGCACCCATCCAAGAAGCACCGGCGCCCGAAGGCCCGCAAGCCGACCCAGCGCTCGTCGATCTCTACGTTCGGAAGTGCGCCTCGTGCCACACGGTGGGCAAGGGCGCTCGCGTCGGCCCCGATCTCAAGGACGTCGATCAGCGCCGGGAGCGGCGGTGGATTGTCGATCTGATCCGCGAGCCGAGCAAGATGCTCGACCGCGACCCCGACGCCCGTAAGCTCCTCCAAGAGTTCAATGGCGTGCGCATGCCCGATCTCGGCCTGACCGCAGAGCAAGCGAATGGGCTCGCAGATCTGATTGTCCTCGCCTCTCGCTATCCGATCGATCTCTCACCGGCCTTCGTAGCGGTGACGGAAGCGACGGCGGAAGACGTGGCGCGCGGCCGGGACTTGTTCACGGGGCGGATGCGGCAGAAAGGCGGCGGGCCGTCCTGCAGCGCTTGCCACACGGTCCAGAACGCTGGCGGCTTCTTCGGAGGAGGCACGCTGGCCAAGGAGCTGACCCACTCCTTCGCGGTGCTCGGTGACGAAGGCCTCGATGCGGCCCTCGCCAATCCGTCCTTTCCGCTGATGAAGGATGTCTTCGCCGATCATCCGCTCGAGCCGGATGAGGTCTTCGCGCTCCGGGCCTTTCTCAACGATGCCAATCGGTCGGCCGGCACCGATCCCGATCGACTCGACATCCTCATCGTCGGATTGCTCGGAACGGTGGTGGTCATTTTGATCTTGAACGCGGCCTGGGCGAGGCGCCTGCGCGGCGTACGTCATGCCTTCCTGCCCAAGCGGGGGAGCCAATCGTGAAGTGGATCAAGGATCTCGTCAGTCCCAAGACGCGTGGGTGGGAAGAGTTCTACCGGAACCGGTGGCAGCACGACAAGGTCGTGCGCAGCACGCACGGCGTGAACTGCACGGGCGGCTGCTCCTGGAATATCTACGTCAAGGACGGCATCGTCACCTGGGAGATGCAGGCGCTCGACTACCCGCCGCTCGAAGCAGGAGTCCCGCCCTACGAGCCGCGCGGATGTCAGCGCGGGATCTCGTTCTCCTGGTACCTCTACAGCCCGATCCGCGTGAAGTACCCCTACCTCCGCGGAGCGCTGCTCGATCTGTGGCGAGAGGCGCGCACGCAGTTCGACGATCCGGTCGCCGCCTGGGCCTCGATCCAAGAGGATCCGGTCAAGCGCGGGCGCTATCAGCGCGCGCGCGGTAAGGGGGGCTTCCGCCGGGTGCGTCACGAGGAGTGCCAAGAGATCCTCGCGGCGGCCAACATCTACACGATCAAGAAGTACGGCCCGGACCGCATCGCCGGCTTCTCGCCGATCCCGGCCATGTCGCAGCTCAGCTACGCCGCCGGCGCTCGGCTGATGCAGCTGATGGGCGCCATCTCGCTCTCGTTCTACGACTGGTACTGCGACCTCCCGCCCGCTTCACCCGAAGCCTGGGGTGAGCAGACGGACGTGGCGGAGTCGGCCGATTGGTATCACTCGAAGATGATCGCGGTCATGGGGTCGAATCCCAACATGACGCGCACGCCCGACTGCCACTACCTGCCCGAGGCGCGCACCAACGGCACCAAGCTGGTCGTGCTCTCGCCGGACTTCTCTCAGGTCTGCAAGTACGCCGATCAGTGGATCGCACTTCATGCCGGACAGGACGGTGCGTTCTGGATGGCGGTCGGACACGTGATCCTCAAAGAGTTCTTCGTCGACCAGACGACGGAGGAGTTCAACAGCTACCTGACTCAGTACACCGACACGCCATTCCTGGTCGAGCTGGAGCCGACGGCCCGCGGCTATCGGGCCGGCGCGTTCCTGCGGGCGGGTGAGCTCGAGCGCTATCAGAACGAGGAGAACGGGGAGTGGAAGTTCCTCGTGCTCGACGAGAAGAGCGGCGAGCCGCGGATGCCCGGCGGGTCGATGGGACATCGCTGGGGCTCGACGGAAGGCCTTTGGAACCTCAAGCTCGAGGATCCCACCACGGGTGAGGCGATCGAGCCCGTGCTGACGCTGCACGGTCGTCATCAAGACGTGGGTCAGGTCGAGTTCGAGGAGTACGACGCCGATCGCGTCGTGCTGCGCGGCGTTCCGGTCCTGAAGCTGAAGACGGTCTCTGGCACCGAGCGCGTCGTGACGACGGTGTTCGATCTGCTGCTGGCGCGCTACGGCGTCGACCGGGGTCTCGAGGGCGAGTATCCGGCGGACTACGACGACGGCGAGGCGTCCTACACGCCGGCTTGGCAGGAGAAGTGGACGGGGGTCGATCGCAAGACCGCCGTTGGCTTCGCTCGCGAGTGGGCGAGGACAGCGCAGGTCTCGAAGGGGCGCTGCTGCATCATCATCGGTGCCGGGATCAACCACTGGTATCACAACAACCTGATGTATCGGGCCGGGATCGCGGCGTTGATGTTGACAGGCTGCGTCGGCAAGCAAGGTGGCGGGCTGAACCACTATGTCGGGCAAGAGAAGCTCGCCCCGATGGCGCCCTGGTCCTTCTTGGCCTTCGCCCGCGACTGGAAGGGACCGCCCCGGCTCCAGAATGCGCCGTCCTGGCACTACGTCCACAGCGACCAGTGGCGGTACGAGGCCGAATTCACCGAGTACCAGCCGGTTCCCTCGGACACGTCGATCGCCAAGGGCCATGCGATCGATCTTCAAGTGAAGGCCGTGCGCAACGGATGGCTGCCGTTCTTCCCGCAGTTCACCGAGAGCAGCTTCGATACGGCGCGTAAGGCGAAGGAGGCGGGCGCGACCGACACGCCCGCGATCGTGAAGAACGTGGTCGAGCGGCTGAAGAGCGGTGACCTGAAGTTCGCGGTCGAGGACCCCGACGCGCCCGAGTGCTGGCCCCGGGTTTGGTACATCTGGCGCGGCAACGCCTTGATGTCGAGCGCCAAGGGCCACGAGTACTTCCTCAAGCACTATCTCGGCACGCATCACAACGCGATCGCCGAGGAGCGTGCTCAAGGCACGACGACCGAGGTCGTCTATCGCGACGAGGCGCCGGAAGGGAAGTTCGACCTGATCGTCGACCTCAACTTCCGCATGGACACCTCGGCGCTCTACTCGGACATGGTCCTCCCGGCGGCCACCTGGTACGAGAAGGACGACCTGAACTCGACCGACATGCACTCCTACATCCACCCGCTCTCGGAGTCGGTGCCACCGGCGTGGGAGTCGAAGTCGGACTGGGATCTGTTCCGAGAAACGGCGCGGGTGACGGCCGAGCTGGCGAAACGGCATCTCCCGGAGCCCATCGACGACGTGGTCATGACGCCACTGGCACACGACACACCCGCCGAGATCGCCCAGCGCGAGATCCTGGATTGGAAGTCGGGCGAGTGTGAGGCCATCCCCGGCAAGACGATGCCGAACTTCTCGGTGGTGAAGCGCGAGTACACGAAGCTCTACGAGCAGTTCATCTCGGCCGGTCCCAAGATGCGCGAGGGCATCGGGGCGCACGGGATTCAGCTCGACGTGCAGAAGGAGTACGACGAGGCGGTCGCGACCGGCCCGGTGATCCGCGTGGACGACCAGCTCCGGCCGGAGATCCGTGAGGCTCGGCAGGCGGCCAATCTGATCCTGCACCTGGCACCCGAGACCAACGGCGAGATTGCCTACAAGGGTTACCAGTTCCTCGAGAAGAAGACCGGCGTGCCCCTGGTGGACCTGGCTGAAGGCTCCCGGAGCGCTCGTGTCACCTTCAAGGACCTCCAATCCCAGCCGCGCCGCCTGCTCAACAGCCCCTGCTGGTCCGGTCTCCTGACCGATGGTCGGACGTACTCGGCCTTCACGATTCAGGTCGAGCGGCTCGTGCCTTGGCGCACCTTGACCGGGCGTCAGTCCTTGTACCTGGATCATCAGGGATACCGGGACTTCGGCGAGCAGCTGCCGACCTACAAGCCGATTCCGCTGCCAGCGGACTTCGGCGACCTGCGGGTGAGCCCGGAGAAGGGGTTGGCACTCAACTACCTGACGCCGCACGGCAAGTGGCACATGCATTCGACCTTCTCGGACAACCACCGGATGCTGACGCTGTTCCGTGGCATCGACCCGATCTGGATCAATCATGTGGATGCCGAAGTGATCGGCATCGAGGACAACGATTGGGTCGAGGTACACAACGATCACGGTGTCGTGTGCACGCGGGCGGTCGTAAGCCATCGGCTGCCGCGTGGGATCTGCATCCTCTACCACTCGCCGGAGCGCACGTTGGGAGTCCCCAAGAGCCCGCTGCGCAATGGTCGTCGCGCTGGAGGCCACAACAGTCTGACCCGCGTGCGCCTCAAGCCCGTGCTGATGGTCGGGGGCTACGGACAGTTCACGTACCACTTCAACTACTGGGGACCGACCGGCGTCAATCGGGACACAACGGTCCGTATTCGCAAGCTCGACAAGGTGGAACTCTGAGACCGAGGAGTCGCTGAATGGACGTCAGAGCACAGGTCTCGATGGTGTTTCACCTCGACAAGTGCATCGGCTGCCACACCTGCAGTGTCGCCTGCAAGAACGTGTGGACCGACCGCAGGGGCGCCGAGTACATGTGGTGGAACAACGTCGAGACGAAGCCGGGCACCGGCTATCCGACGGGCTGGGAAGATCAGAGCAAGTACAAGGGTGGCTTCGAGAAGAAGGAGGACGGCCTCGAGCTCCGCGCCGTCGGCAAGGTGCGCGGTGCGCTGACGGTCTTCCACAATCCCAACTTCCCCGTCATCGACGACTACTACGAGCCCTTCACCTTCGATTACCAGAACCTGTTCGACGCGAAGGAAGGCGCCGATCAGCCCATCGCGCGGCCGGTCTCGATGATTACCGGCAAGCCGATGGAGATCGAGTCGGGCCCGAACTGGGACGATGATCTCGCCGGGTCCAAGCACTACGCGGCCCATGACCCCAACCTCGCCAATGTCTCGGCCGAGGAGCGCGAAGCGCTGTTCGACATCGAGCGGTTGGTCTTCTTCTATCTGCCGCGCATCTGCAACCACTGCCTCAACCCGTCCTGCGTTGCGGCCTGTCCCTCGGGCGCACTCTACAAGCGAGGCGAGGACGGGATCGTTCTCCTCAATCAGGAGCGCTGCCGCGCCTGGCGCTTCTGCGTGACCGCCTGTCCTTACAAGAAGACCTACTTCAACTGGTCGACCGGCAAGAGCGAGAAGTGCATTCTCTGCTACCCGCGCCTCGAGAGCGGTCAGGCACCCGCTTGCTTCCACTCCTGCGTCGGTCGTATCCGATACCTCGGCATGGTGCTCTACGATGCCGATCGCATCGAGCAAGTGGCGCAGACCGAGGATCACGATCTGGTCGATGCGCAGCGTTCGTTGATCCTCGATCCGAACGATCCGAAAGTGATCGCCGATGCGAAGCGCAACGGCATCTCCGATGATGTGATCGCGTCCGCGCAGCGCTCGCCCGTCTACCGCTACGTGATCGAGTGGGGCCTGGCTCTGCCGCTCCATGCCGAGCATCGCACGTTGCCCATGCTGTTCTACGTGCCGCCGCTGCTGCCGGTCATGGCCCAGAAGAGCGAGAACGGTCACTACGACACCACCCACGACGACTTTCTGGGCTCGATCGATCAGTACCGGCTGCCGCTGCAGTACATGGCCAGCATGTTCGGGGCGGGCAACGAAGCACCGGTGCGCTACGCCCTTCGGAAGCAGCTGGCCGTTCGCTACTACCGCCGCGCCGTCACGACCGGTGACATCCCTCAGGAGCAAGCCGATCGCCTGCTGAAGGAGGCCGGCTGCACGCCCGAGGAGGCCGATCGCATCTACCACCTGACCGCGCTCGCCCCCTTCGACGATCGATTTGTTATTCCGCCCATGCATCGCGAAGAAGCGATCGAGATGCTCGACGAGCCGCTCGAGGCCAAGGGCTTCGCCGGCATGGGAATCCGCAAGCGTCCCGAGCGAGGTGCGTGAGATGGACGACCGAAAAGACCGCTTCGACGCCTTGACGAAGTGCTTGCTCTACCCGACCGGCGGCAGCGCCGACACGGCGACTCGGGCCGCCGCTCTCTGGGCGGAGCGGCGACCCGAGCTGGCGACTCGTCTCGGCGAGCTTGGGAGCTGGCTGAAACAGGCTTCGATCGGTGAGGCCGAGGAGGCCTACACGCGGCTGTTCGACCTCAATCCGGTCTGCTCGCTGCACCTTGGTTATCACCTGTTCGAGGACACCTATGCCCGCGGTGCGCTCCTGGCGGGCTTGGTGAGCGAGCGGAACCGCGTCGGCTTGATCGCCGTCACCAATGATCTGCCCGACTTCTTGCCCGAGGTTCTGCGTCTGCTGGCGCGGGTCTCCGACGAGGACGCCAGTCTGCTGGCCACCGCCATCGTGCTTCCGGCGCTGGAGAAGATCCGGTCATCGCTGAAGGAGAACGATGCCCC
Source organism: Planctomycetota bacterium (assembly GCA_029260795.1). Taxonomy (GTDB): domain Bacteria; phylum Planctomycetota; class OFTM77; order OFTM77; family OFTM77; genus OFTM77. Next base: position 62,784 of record JAJDCO010000149.1, read on the forward strand.
CTGGGTTCCGCTGCTCGAGGAGCTTCCGCTCGTGATCGGCGCCGAGCTGGACCTGGAGTGGATACCCGCATCGGCCGAGGAGGTGCCGAATGCTTAATACGCTGCTGTTCGCCGTCCTGCCTTACGTGGCCGTCGTGCTGTTCTTGCTGGTATCGATCCATCGCTACCGCAAGGAGCCGTTCACGTTCTCGAGCCTCTCGTCGCAGTTCCTCGAGTCCCGCCAGCTCTTCTGGGGCTCGGTTCCCTTTCACATCGGTCTGGTCCTGCTGTTCTTCGGACACCTGATCGGCTTCCTCTTCCCGAGCCAGGTCACGATGTGGAACGGCGTGCCGGTGAGGCTCTTCATCCTCGAGGCATCCGGCCTGATCGCGGGGCTGCTGACCTTGGTGGGTCTGGTCGGGCTGATCGTCCGGCGCCTCGGATCAGCGCGGCTACGGATCAACACTTCGTCGACGGACATCGGTGTCTACTTGGTCCTGATGGTCCAGATCGTCACCGGTCTGTGGATTGCCCTCGGCTACCGCTGGGGCAGCGCGTGGTACACGCACACGGCCGTCCCGTACCTGTGGTCGGTGGCCCGCTTCGCTCCCGAGATCGAGCGCGTGGTCGAGCTGCCGCTGGTGGCGCGGATCCACATCGTGGGCGCTTGGACCTTCGTCGGCCTCTTCAGCTTTACCCGGCTGGTGCATCTGCTCGTGGCCCCGGTGCCTTATCTGTGGCGCCCCGTGCAGCTCGTGATCTGGAACCGAGAGCGACGCCATCGTCGACCCGGCAACTAGGCCTCGCACTCGAGTCGTATCCCGGCCCAACGCAACTCGAAACGCCTGCGAGAGACGGCGGCCGCTGAGCCGCCCGTGAGAGGGAGAGCATGACCGAACGAGCCAATGCGATTCGTGTTCTGACGATGAACACGTTGGCATTCACTGTCTGCTTCGCCGTTTGGATGATGAACGGCGTGCTCATCACGTTCTTGGTCGACAACAAGGTCTACGCCTTCGACAAGGCGGAGATGGGTTGGCTGATCGGCATCCCGGTCTTGACGGGCGCTCTCTTCCGTCTGCCGGTCGGTGTGCTGACCGACAAGTACGGCGGCCGCATCGTCTATGCGATCGTCATGCTGCTCTCGGCGGCGGCCGCTTACGTGACCAGCTTTGCGGACGGCTTTTGGACCTTCGTGATCTGCGGCCTGGGCTTCGGTCTGGCCGGCACCTCCTTCGCCGTCGGTATCGCGTATACCTCGGTCTGGTTTCCACGCCATCAGCAGGGAACGGCGCTCGGCATCTTCGGAGCCGGCAACGCGGGTGCGGCCGTGACCAGCATGGGCGCGCCGGTGCTTCTCCGCTTCCTCACCGACGGCGGTCAGAACCTCGACGGTTGGCGCCGGATGCCGCAGATCTACGCCGCGTGTCTGGTCGTGATGACCGTGCTCTTCTGGGTACTGACCGTTCCCAAGAAGGTCGAGCACAACCAGGAGCACACGCTGCGCCAGCGGCTCCAGCCGCTCAAGAACATTCGCGTCTGGCGATTCGGCCTCTACTACTTCCTCGTGTTCGGCGGCTTCGTCGCCCTCGCCCAGTGGCTCATTCCCTACTACGTCAACGTCTACGCCGTCTCGGTCGCGACGGCCGGCTTGCTGGCCGCGATCTACAGCCTGCCCTCGGGGGTGATCCGCGCTCTGGGCGGTTGGATGTCGGACAAGCTGGGCGCACGGACCGTGATGTACTGGGTCCTGGGCGGCACGGCCATCTGCTGCCTGCTCCTGATCGTGCCGCGCATGGACATCTTTGCACCGGGCGAGGGCGTGATGGCGGCGGCCGCGGGAACGGTGGACGAGGTCGAGGACGGCCAGATTCGAATCGGGGAGCGCGAGTACGGCCTGACGCAGCGTCCGGATGAGTCGTCCGGCTCGGTCCAAGGTACGGATGAAGGAACCTTCTTCTGGCCGCGCTGGGAGTTTTGGCAGGAGCCGAAGGTCGCCGTTGGAGACGAGGTCGAGAAGAAGGGCCTCATCGCGAGCGGCGTGACCCACATCTACTTCCAGGCCAACATTTGGATCTTCACGGCCCTGGTGTTCATCGTCGGCATCCTGATGGGGATCGGCAAGGCGGCCGTCTACAAGCACATCCCCGAGTACTTCCCCCAGGACGTCGGAGTGGTGGGCGGCATCGTGGGCGTGCTCGGCGGCTTGGGCGGCTTCTTCTGCCCGATCCTCTTCGGATACCTCCTCAAGGGCACCGGTGTGTGGACCACCTGCTGGATGTTCTTTGCCTTCCTGTCGATCGGCTGCCTGGTCTGGATGCACTTCGTGATCCGAAAGATGATGCGCCAGCGCGCTCCTGAGCTCGCCCAGCGGATCGAAGACCATGTGGCGGGTGAGGCGACCGAGCCGACCCCGTAAGACCGAAACTATCCCGGCTCTCGAGGCGCTTGAGCCTACGGCGCCGAAACGCACGCGGAGCGCGAATGCGATGACGACCACCTCTGACCCTCGAGCCAAGACGGGCTCTGGGGGGGCCCTCACCGACTGGACACCCGAGGACAATGCGTTCTGGGACGCGACGGGCAAGCGGATCGCGAACCGCAATCTCTGGATCTCGATCCCGTGTCTGCTCGTCGCCTTCGCGGTCTGGCTGTCGTGGTCGATCGTCACGGTACAGATGCGCAACCTCGGCTTTCCTTTCACCGATGGCGAGCTGTTTACGCTGCAGTCCATCGCGGGGCTGACCGGAGCGACGCTGCGGATTCCGAACTCCTTCATGATCGCCATCGGCGGCGGTCGCAACGTGATCGCGGTCACCACCGGGTTGCTGCTCATTCCGGCGGTCGGACTCGGCATCGCCTTACAAGATCCGACCACCCCCGTGACCGTCTTCTACGTCTTGGCCGCGCTTTCGGGGATCGGCGGTGGCAACTTTGCATCGTCGATGTCGAGCATCTCGTTCTTCTTTCCCAAGCGAGTCCAAGGCGTGGCGCTGGGCTTGAACGCGGGCCTTGGCAACGTCGGTGTCAGCGTCATGCAGGTCTTGCTGCCGTGGGTCATGACCTTCTCGCTGCTGGGCATCGGCGGCGCGGCGCTCACCTTACCGGCTGCCGTCGGGGACTCACCGGAGGGGACGAAGGTCTGGATCCAGAACTCGGGTCTGGTCTGGGTGCCGATTCTGGTCTTGCTCACGATCGCCGCCGCTTGGGGCATGACGAACCTGCCGATCTTCAAGATCGGCAGGTCTTCGCTGGTCGTTATCAAGGTGCTCGGTCTCGAGCTGATCGGCCTGGCGGGTGCCGCCGCTGGTCTGCTCCTGCTGCTCTGGCTCGGCTGGAGCATGTGGCTGGTCCTGCCGATCACCATCGTGCTCACCGTGCTCATGATGAAGCTGCTGCGGGGTGAGCTCGCCACAAACCTTCAGCGTCAGTTCGGGATCTTCCGCGCCAAGCACAACTGGGTCATGACGTGGCTCTACACGATGACCTTCGGGTCGTTCATCGGATTCTCGATGGCGTTCCCGCTGCTCATCAAAGTCGTGTTCGGGACGCTCGCCGATGGAAAGACCCCCAACCCCGACGCGCCCAATCCCTTCGCCTACGCCTGGCTGGGTCCTTTGGTCGGTTCGTTGATCCGGCCGGTCGGCGGATGGCTTTCGGACAAGCTGAGCGGTGCCCGCGTCACGCAGTGGACGACCGTCGTGATGATCGGCGCGACCTTGGGCGTGGCCTACTACATTCGTCTCGCCAACGGATCGGACGTTCCTCAGGACTACTTCGCTCCGTTTCTGGGGCTCTTTCTCTTGTTGTTCGTGACCACGGGAGTCGGCAACGGCTCGACCTTCCGCATGGTCCCGATCATCTTTCCGCCCGAGAAGGCCGGCCCCGTCCTCGGTTGGATCTCGGCGGTCGCGGCTTATGGAGCCTTCCTCATTCCTCGCGTCTTCAAGGGCCAGGTCGAGGCAGGCACTCCCGAGTTCGCGTTGTACGGATTCGCCGTGTACTACACGAGCTGTCTGGTTGTGAACTGGTGGTTCTACGCCCGGAGGAATGCCGAGTGTCCTTGCTGACGTCACACCCCATTCGACGAGGGCTCGGTCTCGTCGGGCTGGCGCTGCTCTGCGGCACGGCCTGTGAGCCGAACAATCAGGGCTACGCGCCCGAGCAGCCGGTTGTGTACTCGCATGCCGTGCACGCCGGTACGATGCAGATTCCCTGTCAATACTGTCACTTCGGCGCTTCGGAGAGCCGATACGCCGGCGTACCGCCCGCATCGATCTGCATGAACTGCCACGCGCAAGTGCTGCCCGAGCACCCCGAGGTCCAGAAGGTCGCGGCCGCCCTGGCGGAGAACCGTCCCATCGAATGGGTCCGCGTTCATCGCCTGCCGGATCACGCCACCTTCGACCACAGCATCCACGTGGCGGCCGACCTCACCTGTCAAACCTGCCACGGGCCGGTCGAGACCATGGGCCGCGTCGAGCAGTGGGCACCTCTCACCATGGGCTGGTGCCTCGACTGCCATCGGCAAGGGGGCGGCATCGAGACCGCCAGCGTGGCCGCGCGACCGGCCGGACGAGGCAACGAGCTGACCGACTGCTCGTCCTGTCACCACTGATCAGGAGACCGCGAGACGTGAACGAGAGACCTTGGACGACCGACTCGCCTTCGGACGCGTCGGGCTCTTCGAGCCGGGACGAGCCACTCGCCGCCGGGTTGGCGCCCGAGGACGGTTTGGCTGTCGATCGACGCGGCTTTTTGAAGGTGCTGGGCTTTGGAGCGGCGGCCTCACTCGCCGCCTGCGAGCGGGTGCCCGTCCACCACGTGCTGCCGTTCACCATCGCACCGGAGCACGTCCGCGCCGGGCTGCCAGTGGAGTACGCCGGAACGTGCACCGCCTGCGAGGCGCGCTGCGGGCTGCTCGCCACCGTCCGCGATGGGCGTCCGATCAAGCTCGAGGGCCATCCGGACGACCCCCGCACTCGCGGCGGCTTGTGTGCCGTGGGTCAGGCCGATCTGCGAGCGCTCTACGATCCGGACCGCTTGCGCGCACCGACCGCGGGGGGACAGCCCACGAGCTGGACCGCGCTCGATCAGACCGTGCGACGCCAGCTCGATGAGCTGCGGGAGCAGGGCCTCTCCTTCCTGGTCGTCACCGGGCGCGAGACCAGCCCGACGGCACGACGACTGATCGAGTCGTTCGTCACGGATCGAGGTCAGTGGATCGAGATCGATCTGCAGCCACAGTCGCCGCAGGCGCCGATCGAAGCCTATCAGACGCTCACGGGATCGAGGCTTCAGCCCGTCGTGGACTGGTCACAGGTCGATCAAGTCGTCAGCTTCTCGAGCGACTATCTGGGCGCGGGTGCCGATCCGGTGGCGAACACGCGGGGCGTCGCGGATCGACGTCGGCAGGCGAAGGAGCGGGGTGCGCTCACTCACGTGCAGATCGAGGGCAGCCGCTCGCTCACCGGTGCCGCGGCCGATCGACGTTTGGCCGCCAACGCCGACGAGCGCCGATCACTCGCGCTCCGGTTGCTGGGAGAGGTCGCGGCACGCACCTCGGAGAGTGATCTTGCAACCTCCCTCAAGGCCGCGCTGTCGGGTCTTTCGGAGGACGAGGTCGCCACCCGTCGAGCCCAGACCCTGGCCGTTGAGCTCCTGGCCGCCGGTCCGAAGGGCGTCGTCGTGTGTGGGGACGACGACCCCACCGAGCAGCTCGCCGTCGCGGCCATCAACCACATGATCGGGGCGGTCGGTCGATCCCTTCGTCTCGAGGAGCCGCTGTTCGAGTCGCGCCCGCGATCGGGTGTCGGGGCGTTGCGGGCCGCGCTAGCGGACGAGTCGCTCGGAGGCATTCTGACGATCGATGTCGATCCGGTGCGTCAGCTTTCGGACGGCGAGGCGGTCGCGCAGCGTATCGCCGCCCTGCCGCTCTCGGTCGCGATCTCGGCGAGGCCCACCGCGACGACGCGCGCCTGCCGGCTAGTCGCCGCCGCGCACCATGGGCTGGAGTGCTGGGGCGACCATCAGCGCACGGCCGACCGCCTCCAGATTCAGCAGCCAATGATCCAACCGCTGTTCGAATCGCGTGCGCCCTACGAGAACCTCTTGCAGTGGAGCGGGGCGGACGCGACCGACTATCGCACTCATTTGAAGGAGAGCTGGGAGGCGCACGTCCCTCGCCCCGAGGGTGTCGGCTTCGATCAGTTCTGGCACGAGAGCGTCGCGGCCGGGGCGACGGCGCTTCCGGTGTCCGAAGGAGTGGCGTCGCCGTCCTTCGATTGGACTGACGCGCTGGCAGCCTTTCGGCGTTCGGCCGCAGCGGTCCCGGCACCGGCCACCAGCGTGTTGGAGCTCGAGCTCCTGGCCGAGGTCGCGTTGCGCGATGGTCGCCGCGCCCACGTCCCGTGGCTGCGCGAGCTGCCGGATCCCTTGACGCGTGTCTCCTGGGTACCGGTCTTTCGCATCTCGCCGGCCTTGGCCGAGCGCCAGGGGATCGAGGACGGGGACGAGCTCGAGGTGCAGATCGAGGAGCGCTCGATTCGGCTGCCGGCGCGTATCCTGCCGGGTCAAGCCGAGGGTGTGGTCGGCATGCCGATCGGTTACGGCGGCGAGGGTGAGGACCCGGCGTGGAACGCCTACCGTCTCACGACGCTCGCGGGTGAGGGCATGAAGTGGACCGTGGCGATCACGAGCTTGCGCAAGACCGGGGCCCACGAGAAGCTGCCGTTGATGCAGGTGTGGTCGAGCACGGAAGGGAGACCGATCGTTTATCAGGTCTCGAAGCCGGACGAGGCCGTGCACGCGCCGCACCACCCGGCCGCCTCGCTTTGGAAAGATCGGGAGAAGAAGTCCCCGCAGTGGCACATGTCGATCGATCTCGATGCCTGCACGGGCTGCGGCGCCTGCGTCGTCGCGTGCCAGGTCGAGAACAACATCCCGGTCGTCGGCGAGCAGGGCATGCGCGATCATCGTGACATGCACTGGCTGCGCATCGACCGCTACTTCATGGGGGAGGCGGACGATCCGGACGTGCTCTTCGAGCCGATGATGTGCGCGCAGTGCGACCATGCTCCGTGTGAAACGGTCTGCCCGGTGACGGCGACGGCGCACAGTGCGGACGGTCTGAACCAGCAGGCCTACAACCGTTGCGTCGGCACGCGCTACTGCGCGAACAACTGTCCCTACAAGGTGCGACGGTTCAACTGGTTCGACTACCGCCCGAAGGACCCGGTCGAGCAGCTCGTCCTCAATCCCGAGGTCGTGGTGCGCTCCCGGGGCGTGATGGAGAAGTGCACGTTCTGCGTGCAGCGGATCCAGTCGGCCCGTCTGACGGCTCGCAAGTCGGATCAGCCCGGCGCGCCGAAGGTGCAGACGGCTTGTCAGCAGAGCTGTCCGGGGGCGGCGATTCGATTTGGAGACGCCACCGATCCCGAGGGCGATATCGCCACGGATCGCCACGAGCCACGGGCGTTCCAAGTGCTCGCGGAGCTGGGGATCGAGCCGTCGATCACTTACCTGGCGCGTGTTCGAAACAGGGCCTCAAGTGAGGCGGACTCGTCGTCTGGCTCGAAGCCGCACGGAGGTTGAGACGATGGCAGTGACCGAGGTTCCTTGGGAGCAGCGCACCGAAGCGGCGGCCGAAGAGCCGCTCCTCACGGGGACTCCCACCTTCACGAGCATCACGCGCGACATCTCGGCGCCCCTCGAGCGCCGGGCGAGCCTGGCTTGGTGGGTGGCGTTCCTCGTCGCTCTCTCCATGCTCGGCTTGGGCTTTTGGCTGGTCGTCGACACGATTCGGACCGGCATCGGTCTGTGGGGCCTCAACCGAACCGTCGGGTGGGGCTTCGCGATCACGAACTTCGTGTTCTGGGTCGGTATCGGCCATGCCGGCACTGCGATCTCCGCGATCCTCCTGCTGCTCCGACAGCGCTTCCGCACCTCGATTGCGCGAGCGGCTGAGGCGATGACCATCTTCGCGGTCATGTGTGCCGGCATCTTCCCGCTCATTCACATGGGTCGCCCGTGGCTGGCGATGTGGGTCTTTCCGTATCCGAACTCCCGGGGCGCACTCTGGCTGAACTTCCGCTCGCCGCTCCTGTGGGACGTGTTCGCGATCGGCACCTACTTCACGGTGTCGTTGCTGTTCTGGTACGTGGGGCTGGTTCCGGATCTGGCGACGGTGCGCGACCGGGCGTCGGGGATCCGCAAGCGAATCTACGGCTGGCTGAGCCTGGGCTGGAACGGCTCGACCCGGACCTGGCAGCGCTACGAAAAGGCTTGCCTGCTCTTGGCGGGTCTGGCGACGCCGTTGGTCGTGTCGGTGCATACGGTCGTGTCGTTCGACTTTGCGACCAGCGTGATCCCGGGTTGGCACACGACGATCTTCCCGCCGTACTTCGTGGTCGGGGCGCTCTTCAGCGGCTTCGCGATGGTGATGACGCTCTTGATCATCACGCGTCGGGTGCTGCATCTCGAGGCCTTCATCACCGTGGGCCACCTCCAGGCGATGGCCAAGATCATCTTGGCAACGGGCTCACTGGTCGGGGTCGCCTACGGCACCGAGCTGTTCATGGCTTGGTACAGCGGCAACCCGTACGAGCGCTTCACGTTCTTCAACCGGGCCTTCGGGCCCTATGCCTGGGCCTACTGGCTGATGGTGTTCTGCAACGTGATCGTGCCCCAGATCTTCTGGTCGGCGCGCGCCCGCCGCTCGATCGCCGTGCTCTTCACGGCCTCGATCCTGGTCAACGTCGGCATGTGGTTCGAGCGTTTCAACATCGTGGCGACCTCGTTGGCTCGGGACTTCCTGCCTTCGTCCTGGAGTCACTACACGCCGAGCTGGGTCGAGGTGGGCATCCTCCTGGGCAGCTTCGGTCTGTTCTTCACCTGCTACCTGCTGTTCGTGCGGTTCGCGCCAGTGATCTCCTACCACGAGGTCAAGCACACCCTCGCCGAGCAGCAATCGGGAGACTCTGAACATGCTCACGACTGAGCCGGGCGGCGTCACCACTGCGACGGCCCCGCGCGAGTGGAGCCCGACGCGGAGGATTCACGCCTTGATCTTCTCGGACCCGGAACGCACGGTCCAAGCGGTGCGACTGCTGAAGTCCCGCAACTTCATCGTCGTCGACGTCCACACTCCTTTTCCCATTCATGGGCTCGAGGAGGAGCTGGGCCTGCGTCCCACTCGACTGGGCGTGGTGACTCTCGTCGCCGGTATCGTGGGGGGCTTGATCGCACTCTGGTTCCAGATCTGGGTGCACACCGTCGACTGGCCGATCGACATCGGCGGCAAGGACGATCTGGCGTTGCCGGGCTTGGTACCCGTGACTTTCGAGATGATCGTGCTCGCGGCGGCGCTCGCGACCGTCTTCGGGCTGCTCTGGCGCCGCGGCTTGTATCCGCGCCTCGAAGGGGAGCGTGTCGCTCTGCCGCATTCGCGCGTGACCGATGATCGGTTCGCCGTCCTGGTCGACGAGCGCAACGCGCGCTTCGATCCGCGACGGTTCGTCGAGACCTGTCGCGAGCTCGAGGTCGAGGAGGTCATCGAAGGATGGAAGGTGCAATGAACCGTCGGTCGAATGGGCGACTCTGGGTGGGTGGACTGCTCTCGGCAGTCCTCGTGATCGGTTGCGGGGCCGAAGGAGATCGAACCGGCTACATCGTGTTGCCCGACATGGTCGAGTCGGTGGCCGTGGACACGTTCGAGCGCGATGCGTTCTCGCCGACCGGCAGTGCTCTGCGGCAGGCGCCGGAAGGAGCGGTTCCCTTCGGAGTCGCCTTCGATGGCTACGGCCCGGGTCCCGAGGAAGCGGCGCGCTCGGGTCGTGAGCTGACGAACCCGCTCACTGGTACCGTCGCGGAGCTGACGCGAGGTCGCCACCTCTACGAGACGTTCTGTCAGGTGTGCCACGGACCGGCCGGCGATGGGGACGGACCGGTGATCGGTGCGTTTCCGAATCCGCCGAGCCTGCTCGCCGATCACGCCCGGTCGATGCCAGACGGCCAGCTCCGCCACGTCATCAGTCGGGGGCAGGGCATCATGGTGTCCTACGCCAGTCAGGTGCGACCCGAGGATCGCTGGCTCCTCGTGCTGTATCTGCGCAAGCTGCAAGGTGTCGATGGAGGCACGACAGAGGAGGGCTCGAAATGATCGAATCCCCTTGGATTCGGAAGGAGTCGACGGCGCGGCTCCGTTGGGTCGTGGCCAGCGCCGTCGCCGGTCTCGCGCTCGTGCTGGGACTGGTCTTCGACGTCCAGCGTACCTTCGGTGCGTTGCTGGTGGCGGGAATCTTCGGCGCCTCGTTGGCACTCGGAGCACCGCTCTTGGCGGCCGTGCTCACGGTGTGCGGGGCGAGCTGGTGGCATCCGCTTCGGACGATCGTCGCGACCTTGGGCCGCACCCTCGTCGTCCCGTGCGGCGTGATCTTCGCCACCCTCGCCGCCGGGCTCTGGTTCCTCTACCCGTGGGCGGACTCCGAGGTGGTGGCTCACAGTGAGCTGCTTCAGATGAAGTCGGTGTGGCTGAACCCGTTCTTCTTCTTGGCCCGCGCGGCCGTCGTGCTGCTGCTGTGGCTCGGGATGACCGGCGCACTCCTCCGGAGCTTGGGGAGCGGATCCGCCGCGACAGGCTCTCGGCGGACGGCCGCTCTGTTCCTCGTGACGTTCGCGTTCACGATCTCGATCGCCGGCTGGGATTGGCTCATGTCGCTCGAGCCCGAGTGGTTCAGCACCATGGTCGGAGTCTCGCAGTTCGCCGGCCTGTTCCTGGGCGCCATCGCGGTGCTCACCCTCGTCTCGCAAACCGGTCTCGGCCGTTGGCTGGGTATCTCTTTCGATCGACCCGAGCAACGTCACGATCTGGGCAAGATGCTCTTCGCCTTCTCGATGTTCTGGGCGTACATCTGGTTCTGCGAGATGATGCTGATCTGGTACGCCAACATCCCTGAGGAGACCTCGCACTTCGCCGTGCGATGGCAAGGCGGCTGGACACTGCTCTTTTGGCTCAGCCCGATCCTCAACTTCGTGGTGCCGTTCTTCATCTTGCTGCCGACCGCCACCAAGCGCCATTCAACGACGCTCGTTCAGGTCGCCTTGACGATCCTCGCCGGTCGTTGGCTCGATCTGTACCTCTGGGTCGGACCGACCCAGGGCGAAGCACCGACGTTCCCCTTCCTGGCCGTCATCGCGACGATCGGTGTGCTGGCCGGCATGATGCTGACCCTGAATCGGAGCCAGCCGGTCGCCAAGGAGTAAGCGAAACCTCGTGACCCCGCGCTCAGCGGACGCCATTTCGGAGTGCCCGCGGTCGCTCAGCACCGATGCCGGAGAGGGGCCGAGTGCCGGGTCATTCGTCCTTCGAGGGCGGCCCGCCTCTTCAGGGAGTGCAGGCTCTCATCTCTTTGCGCTTCAGTCGGCGCTCGAACATCCAACGAAAGACTCGTGCCTGAAGCCGGCGGCGCAGCTCGGCTCTCCAGTAGCGCTCGGGGTTCTGGGCCAAGGAGCGGCACTCCTCCGGCAAGAGCACCAGCGAGACGTGGACGTTGGGTGCCAGCCCGATTGGTAGGCCGTGGCGCTGGCAGGCTTCGTAGAGGTGACCGAATACGGGGGCGAGGTCTTCGGCTTCCGGCGGATCCCAGTCGGCCAGGTCGGTGCCCTCGAGTGGGCGGAAGACACAGACGGTGGGGATGGCACCCACCGAGGTGATCCAATCGATGGCGGCGATGCTCGACTCGGGCGGCTCGAGACCCGCGATGATCTCGCCATTCGTCACCCAGGGCTCGCCGGGTACTGGCACGCGCTTGCCGAGAGCCGCGCAGTAGCGAATGGCATCGAGGTAATGGTCGAGGCCGTACTCGCGATGTTTGCCGGGACAGAGCTCGGCAAAGCGAGCGCGGTCGAAGATCTCGAAGCAGAAAGAGACCCGGTTGACGCCGATCTCGCGCAAGTGGTCGTAGCGGGAGAGGTCGCGATGCGGCGGAGTCTGAACACCGACCAGGAGACCGGTCTCGGCCTTGATGCGATGAATGAACGGCTCGAGCAAGTCGAGATAGGTATCGCCTTCATAGTGCCCGGTATTGAAGTCGACGTAGGTGATGCCGCTCTCGCGGCGGGCGGCCTTCACGACCTCGAGCACCTCGTCGACGGTCTTCTCATCGGCGTCGTCCATGCCCAGGTTCAGGCCGACTGAGCAGAAGCGGCAGTTCTCGCGGTCGGGCTTGATCGTCCAGTACTCGCAGACCTTGGCCGGATACACGCCGAGATACGTGCCTTGGAGCGTTCCGATCCGGGTCATCGGCTGCCCGCTGCTCGTCTTCTGGTCATACCAGGGAGGACACGGTGCCAGCTGCACCGGCGAGACCAGGACGCCGTCACGAGAGAGGAAGAGCGCCTCGGCGCGTCGCTCGAGACGATAGGGCGAGTGCTTGGCGAAAGGCTCACTCACCGGAACGTTGACCCAGAGGCCCGTGGGGAGCAAGAGCTCGAGCCCGCTGCCTAGCCCGGCGCGCGTGCGCAGGACCGGACGACCGTCATCGCCGAGCAGCGTTGGATCGAGCTGCAAGCCTCGGCAATACAGATCCAGCTTGAGGCGGGCGGGATCCTCGATCGAGCGGCGAGTCGTCATGCGGGCGAACCTCGGATGGGCCGTGGAGTGAGACCGGCAATGGCCGGCAAACGCCATGCCTCCGGGTCATTCCCGGGCTCGGATCGACTGGGGCGGAAGGATCCGATGAACACGGCGTTCAGAAAAGTCGTGAACCTTCCGACGATCATCATTGGCCCTACGACCGATCCGTCGTTCTCAGGTGTCTCGCGCTTGTGAATCGGTCCAATTCAGACCTCGATGCGGTCGCGAAGTGTCACGCCGATGGGAAGTCGGGCCCCCGAAGGTTGCGGTCTTCGAGTTGCGATCGTGGCCGGAGTCAACCCGGACCCTAGGAGATCCCGACATGACGCATTCTGACCCTCAGCCCTCTTCGGACAAGTCTCTTGCCTCGAACCGTTCGCAGCCGACACCTCAGGAGCTTGCCCGAAAGGGCTGGGCATCGCAGCTCGCGCTCCTGGTCTCGGCCTGGATTCTCATCGAAGGGCTGACGGGCCTTTGGATCTACCTGGCGCCCTTCTCGGTGAATGCGCAGGTCCAGGTGCTGATCCACACCGCGCTCGGGCTGCTCTTCCTGGGACCCTACCTCTACTACCAGGTGAAGCACTGGCTGGTGTGGTATCGGCAGAAGCTCTCGGCTGCGATGGTTCTCGGCTACGCCTTGATGATCGCCTTACTCGTCTCAGCCGTCAGCGGTATCGCTCTGACATGGCAGGCGACGTTCGGTCCGAAGATTCAACGCCTCTGGGATCTCGTTCACCTGGTGTCGGGCATCTCCGCGCTCGGATTGCTCGTCTCTCACCTCGCGCTGGCCTGGCTCCGCCGACGCAGCACGCTGGTCAAGGCGCCCGAGCTCGCGAGGGCCCAATGGCGATTCGGGATAGCCTGCCTCGTCTCGGTGTTGGTCATCGCGATCACGATCGGTGGGCTGGCCGTTGCCTTGAAGGGCCCGAGCTATCGCTTGGAGGCGCCCGAGGGCTACACGCTGCCGGAGTTCTCGCAGCAGTTCGACGAGTACCGAGGCAACCCGTTTGCGCCCAGCTTCGCGCGCACCGAAGGTCAAGAGTTCATTCAGTCGGACCTGTTGGCGAACTCGGCTTCCTGCGGTACGTCGGGCTGTCACGATCAGATCCTGGCCGAATGGGAGCCGAGCGCGCATCGCTACTCGGCGATGAATCCGCCTTTCCAGCAAGTGCAGCAGAACTTCGCCGCCGATCGTGAGCCGGCAGAGACGCGGTACTGCGCGGGCTGCCATGACCCGATCTCGCTCTTCGCCGGCGCCAAGGACATCCACAACCTCGATCTGTCGGCTCCCGGCATGCAAGAAGGCATCTCGTGCGTCGGTTGCCACTCGATCTCGAAGGTCGATCAGCGTGGCAACGCAGACTACGTGCTGACACCGCCGGAGAAGTACCTCTGGGAGAGCACGACGGGCGTGGGCAAGTTCCTCTCGGACTTCTTGATCCGCGCCTACCCGCGGCAGCATCTGGTCGACTACGACCGCAACGTGCTTCGAACGCCCGAGTATTGCGGCTCCTGCCACAAGCAGTTCATTCCCGAGGCGCTCAATCGGTTCGGCTTCGTCGAGGGGCAGAATCAATATGACGAGTGGCGCAAGAGCCATTGGAACTCGGACGATCCCGAGAAGAACCTGAGCTGCCGCGATTGTCACATGCGTCTCGTGCCCGACTCGACCGATCCGGGGCACGGGGAGGGCGGCGACCGTCGACGCAGCGAGGACGACGGCGCGCACCGACACCACGGCTTCATCGCGGCCAATGTCTTCATTCCGGAGCTGCTCGACCTACCGGGTTGGGAGCGGCACGTGAAGCTGACCCAGGAGTGGATTCGCGGCGAAACGGTGCTGCCGGAGATCGCATCGATTTACCCGGAGGGGCCCGTGACCTCCTTGCAGGTCAAAGGCCCCGAGGCGGTACGACCGGGTGACGAGCTCACGCTGAGGATCGTGATCACCAATCGCAAGGCGGGTCACAACTACATTACGGGTCCGCTGGACTTCATCCGCTCGTGGATCCACCTGAAGGTCAAGGATGCCGATGGGCGCGTGCTGGGTGAGTGGGGGGCTCTCGATCCCGAGACGCGAAGAATCATGGATCGTCCGGGGCAGCTTCACGAGCTCGGCAACGCGCGCGATGAAGGAACGCTCGTCCTCGAGGCGCTGCCGATCAACGAGCGCGGCGAGCTTCTGATGAAGCACGAGCTGTGGACGAAGGCCGGCGGCAAGGGCAAGCGCGTGATCTTCCCGCGGTACTCGGACTCGCAGGTCTTTCGCTTCGTCGTACCCGACGACATGAGCGGCTCTCTCGAGATCTCGGCCGACCTGCAGTACCGTCGATACCGGCAGGACTTCCTCGATACGGCACTGCCCGGTCTCGAGGAGACGTACGGCGTCTTTCAGCCGACGTTGACGCAGTCCTCGTCCCAGCTGACGGTGCGCGTGGCTGCCGATGCCCCCGAGTCGAAGGCTCCGACCGAGGAAGAGAAGGGAGATGACTGATGAGGCATCTCAAGGGTGTCTCGAAGCGTGTTCGAAAGATCTGGTGGAGCGTGGTCTGGACCGTGCTCGGCTTGGCGGCTTTGAGTGCGGTCGGCATTTGGATCGATCGCTCGCGCGATACCGATCTGGCCGATGCCAGTGATTCGGTGTCGGCGTCGCTGCGCCACGTGATTCCCGACGACGCTCCCCGCGTCCGCTTTCTCGACGTCGCAGCGGCTTCCGGGATCGACTTCTTCCACGGCCGCGGTGTGCGGAGCCGCATTCTGCCGGAGGACACCGGCTCGGGTGTCGCTTGGGGTGACGTCGACGGAGACGGCGATCCCGATCTCTACTGCGTGAACATCCCGGCCGATCCAGAGCGGCCGAGCGACGCCGACTCCAATCGACTTTATCGAAACGACGGAGGGCGCTTCGTCGACATCACCGACGCCGCGGGCGTCGGGGATGCTGGAGGATTCGGCATGAGCGCGTCCTTCGCCGACATCGACGGCGACGGAGACCAGGACCTCTATGTGACGAACTGGGGACCGAACCGGCTCTTTCGAAATCGGGGGGACGGGACCTTCGACGAGGTCGGCGCGGCCGCCGGTGTCGACGACCCCTCTTGGTCCGCAGGCGTCGCCTGGGGAGATGTCGACCGCGATGGCGATCTCGATCTCTACGTGTGCAACTACCTCGACTACGACCTCTCGGTGGGCGCCGTCCCGACCGAGATGGAGACGACCTGGGAGGAGATCCCCTTCGCCCTGAATCCCAACTCCTTCGACTCACCGCCCAATCGCTTCTACCGAAACCGAGGGGATGGGACCTTCGAGGAGGTCGCGGCCGAGCTGGGCGTCGACAACTCCGAGGGACGGAGCTTGGCGGCCACCTTCTGCGACCTCGATGGAGACGGTTGGCTCGACCTCTACGTCAACAACGACGTCTCGGCCAATGCGCTGTTTCGAAACCGGTCCGGTGAGGCGTCGACGTTGGCGTTCATCGATCTATCGGCGATGACGGGCACTGCGGATCCTCGGGGCTCGATGGGCCTCTCGGTGGCGGATGTCGGCGGCCGGGACGAGCCCGACGGCTTGCCCGACCTCTTCATCACCCATTGGGTCGCTCAAGAGAACGCCTTCTATCAATCGTTCCGAACGAGCGCGGGCCACATCGAGTACCGGGACCGGACTCGCCGCTATCGACTGGGTGAGATCTCGACCGATACTGTCGGCTGGGGCTGCGCCTTCGTCGACTTCGACCTCGACGGTCGCTTCGACCTCGCCGTTGCCAACGGCAGCACGCTCGAGCTCGCCGACGACCCCGGCCGCCTCAAGCCCGAGCCGCTGTTCCTGCTCTGGAATCGCGGCGAGCAGTTCGTCGATCTCTCACCGAACGCCGGGCCGGTCGCCGCCTCGAAGCATGTGGCGCGCGGCTTGGCGGCAGCGGACTACGACGGAGACGGGGACGTCGATCTGGCCATCACCGTCAATCGGGGTGCCTTGCTCTTGCTCCGAAACGACACGGCGAGCGCCGGTAGGTCGTTGACCGTCGAGCTGTCCGCTCCCGATGCGCTGCGCTTCGGAGCACGAGTCTGTGTGCGCCGAGAGGCGGCGGTCCCCCAGACACGCTTCGCCGGCTGCGACGTGTCGTACCTGTCGATGCACGAGCGCAACTTGGTTTTCGGGCTCGGTGCGGACGGTGGGGCGTGGGAAGTTGAGGTCCAGTGGGCCGACGGGCGCATGAGCCGCGCCGAGGGCAAGGGATCGGGCCGTGTCGTCGTGACTGCAGAGGCACCCACGCGCGCCACGCGTTGAGAGCGCCTGCGAAGTGCGAGGCCGGGGAACCAATAGAAAAAGGGGGGCGCCCGTCAATCGCCGCTTCGCAGAATCCCCCAACGAACGACTAACGGACGCGACCCCAGAATCCGAGCCGCTTGCGATCTGAGTTGTCGATGCCCTCTTCTCGGAGTTCCCGTTCCTGGAGGAGAGCGCGGCTAGCTCCCGAGTGACGCCGTCGGCGACCTGGGAGCTCTCTTCTCGCGGTGCCGGTAGCAACCGGAGGTCCCGAGCCGGCGAGCTGGGTGGGCTGAGCGTCGATCGCCCTCGCCTAAGACCTCTTCAGCCCATGATTTCGGATCATTGAATTCTGCTCAAAGATTACGGGAGTGGCGATTCGGGGCCCGAGGAAGGGGTGAACGTTTATTGACAGTTTCCTGGCGCGCGACGGAAGCCCCTTCACGATCGCGACTTGGGCCTGCGGCCCTGGTGCCGTTTGGGAAGAATTGGGCGAGGGTCGTCAGTCTTCTGCGGCCGCGCGCGTGAGCTCGTCGCCGTCCGCTCGGTGGAGGTTTCGACTGATGGTCGGCCGAGAGATCCCGAGCATCCGGGCAGCCGCACTCTGGTTGCCCGCGACTCGACGTAAGGCTTCGAGCACGGCGGCTTGCTCGATCCGGCGCAAGGTCGGCATCGGGCTCGGAAACTCCAGCTTCCCCGGTGGCTCGACGGCGATGGGGGCACCGCTCGCCTCGATCTGATCGAGGAATGGTTGCATCGACATCACTCCTCCGCGGTGCCGGGCGACCGCATCGAAGCACATCGACTGGAGCTCGCGGATGTTTCCGGGGAACTCGTAGTTGGCCAGGTAATGAAACAGCTCGGAGGGAATCGTCGGGCAAGGCTTCTCGAGGTCGTCGGCCGCTTCCTGGAGGAATCGTGCGATGAGCAAGGGAAGATCCTCGAGGCGTCGGCGCAACGGAGGCAGCTCGACCCGATACGAGCGCAACCGATAGTAGAGGTCTTGCCGCAGCTGAGTCGGGTCTCGATGAGTCGCCGCAACCACCCTCGCCTGCAGCTCACGCGGAGTATCGCTGCCGAGCGGGAAGTACTCGCGCTCCTGCAGGAGACGGAGGAGCTTCACTTGGGAGGCCTCGGACAGATCGCCGATCTCGTCGAGGAAGAGCGTCCCCCCTCCGGCGCGGTCGATCATGCCTTGTCGCTCTTCGAGCGCACCCGTGAAGGCGCCGGGAGAGTGTCCGAACAGCGTGTCGGCAAAGAGCGTGTCATCGAGCCCTGCGACGTTTACTGCGATGAACGGACCATCCCGGAGACTGACTCGATGCAGTGCTTGGGCGATCAGCTCTTTGCCGGTACCCGTTTCTCCGAGGATCAAGACGGCCTGTGAGCCGCGAGCGATCGACTCGAGGTACGAGAAGAGTCGTATCATTCCGGGATCTTGGGTCACGATGTCCGAGAACGCCTCGGGCTGCTCGAGGGCGTCACTGAAGAAGTGCTCTCGCAGCCGTCGATTCTCAGTGCGGAGCGTACTCTGCTCGAGAGCCTTCTGCACGGTCGCGACCAGCTGATCGGACTCGACCGGCTTGAGAAGGTAGTCGAGCGCGCCGAGCTTCATGGCTCGCACGGCGGTTCGAACGTCGTACTCGGCAGTGACCACGATGACGGGCACTTCGGGAAAGCGATGGTTCATCTCGGCGAGGATGTCCTCACCGCATCGGCCGGGCATGATGAGATCGAGAAGGAGCACCTGGACCTCATGGGTCTTCACGAGGTCGACGGCCTCCTCGGCCTTCGAGCTCACGAGGACGTTCTCGAGACCGTGGGTGCGAAGTGTCCTGCGAATGCTCCGGAGCGCGGATTCCTCGTCGTCGACGACCAGGATCGGCGCCCGGCGATCGAAAGGAATGTTCATAGGCTTTGGGCTCGAGGGCGAATCGAAAAGGCGTGGATTGAAGACGGCTCGGGGTTCCGTCTGTTTCTCGTCTGGTACGAGCGGGGTAGGTCCTCGAAGCGTAACACTCCGCCAGCCGACGCGCAAAACTGCTCTTGTCGTCGGGTATTCGGTCACCCCGGGGGAACCAGGTCGAGTTTGCCGCTGGCGTGCCACCTCGCTATGCTCCACGAGCCGTCGAGGGCAAGTCCGCTCGATCGAGAGCATCCGCCCAGAGGCCCGATTCGTGAGCGAAACACTTCCCATCCCGCGCTTTCCGGACGTCCGTGCTTGCTTGGGCTGTCTGGGGGCGTCCGTCTTGGCGATCCTCGTCGACCCGTGGCTGGAGTGGCGAGGGGGACAGGCTCCGATCGCTTTCCTGCCCGGGATCCTGCTGGGCGGTGCCCTCGTACTGCCCCAAAGGCTCGCGGCGCTGTACCTCTCGGCCAGTGCGGTCTCGTACGTGTTGCTCAGTCAGATCCGCGACCCGGCCACTCTCGGAGACTCGTCATTGCGCGCGGCCTTGCTCCTCTTCGAGGTGAGTGCCGGTGTGGCGATGGCTCACTGGCTCTCGAAGCCGGCGCTGCGGCTCGGTCGTCCAGGGACGGTCGTGTTGCTCGGGCTGGCGCTTCCGATCGGCTTGCCCCTGGCCTTCCAGGCAGGACTCTCACTTGCCGCCGGGGATCTCGGCGAGTTCTGGAGATTCGGGAGCCCCTGGATGGCGGATGCGGCCGGGTTTCTGATCGGAACGCCGGTGATCCTCCTGCTCCGACGCGTTCCTCCGCGTCGGGCCACGGTGGCGCCGGGCTGGGAGGAGATGCTCGTCTGCCTGCTTATCTTCGCCACCCTGAGCGGTGCTCTGATCCAGCCGGAGCCGGCTCGCCTCGGGCTCGTGTTTCTCGTGCTGCCGTTCATTTCGTGGGAGCTCGTGCGCCATTCTCCCGTGCGTGCCGTGCTGGCGACCTTGGTGAGCGCGGCACTCTTCTCGGGGCTGGGCGCCGCTGGCTTGGGTCCATTCGGCGGACCGAGCTCTTGGGACCGCCTGGTCGAGCTCCAGCTCTTCTTGGGGACCAGCGGCTGGCTGCTCTGGAGTGGAATCTTGGTGCGCTTCTCGAGCCCCGAGCCGAGAGGATCGACCCCATCGGACCGTGCGGACACGGAGGAGGAGCCGGCGCGTTGGCAGCTCGAGCACGAGCTCTTGCGCACCGACAAGATGCACGCCTTGGGCTCGCTCGTGACGGGCATCGCGCACGAGATCAATAATCCGAATCAGTTCATCTCGCTCAATGCACCCTTGCTGCGCGACATCTGGCGCGAGGTCGAGCCGATCCTCGACGAGCATGACCGGCGCGTGGCCGACTTTCGTCTCGCGAGCCTGACCTACACCGAGATGCGCACGGAGATCCCACAGCTCATCGATGAGATATCCCAGGGCTCTCAGCGCATCCGTCAAATCGTCTCGGAGCTCCGCCGGTACGTCAGCCGCGAGAGCCCGGTCACACAGCAGCCGATCGACTTGAATCGGGTCGTCGACTCGGCTTTGACCCTGTTGCACAGCACGATTCGCAAGAGCACTCAACGCTTTGAGGTCGAGGTCTGCCGCGAGCCGCTCATGATTCTCGGGAGCTTCGCTCGCCTGCAGCAGGTCGTCATCAACCTGCTACTGAACGCTTGCCAGGCGTTGGTGGAACCGAGCAGTCGGCTTCGGGTCGAGACCGGCATCGACGACGCCTCCCGGTGTGCGACCATCACCATCATCGACCGGGGTGTCGGAATCGCGGCCGAGCTGCTGCCACGAATCACGCATCCCTTCTTCACGACCAAGCGCGAAGGAGGAGCGACCGGGCTCGGGCTGGCCGTCGCGGCGCGGATCGTCGCCGCCCACGACGGCCGTTTGGACTTCCATTCTCGGGTCGGTGAGGGGACGACGGTCACGTTGTCACTGCCGCTGCTACCCAGGCGTGTCGACCCGTTGCGAGACGCGTCGTCCGAAGTCGCCGAGGTCAGACGATGAGGGGGCCCGAGCCGAGACACCGAGGCAAGCGACGCGTCGCGTGTGGGAGCTCGAGCTGGCTCACGATCGTGCTGGCGATGCTCTTCTTCTCGGACCGGCTGGAGGCGGACGATGCGCCGGTCTGGAGCGGCAGGGTCGCCGTCTCGCGTCCATTGACCGGGATTCTGCTCGACGGGGACCTGTCGGATTGGCCTCAGGATCTTCCCCGATACTCCATCCAGTCGGTCGAAGTGGGGCTCCCTCCTGAGAGCGCCGCAGATCTGACGGCCTCGTTTCGAGTCGCGCACGATCCCGAGAAATCCTTGCTCCTCGTCGCCGTGGAGGTCGTCGACGACGATCACTTCTTCGATCCGAGCTCGACCGCGACTTGGGACTCACAGGACGGTTGCATGCTCTTTCTCGATCCTTCTCCCGGCTCGGGACGCACGTCGATTCAATTCAACTACTACGGCACCAGTCGCCCGAGCGGAGTGGTTGCGAACGCCGAGAGTCGGCAGTCCGGTAACCGGCGGGACTATGAATGGGCGATCGATCTCAGCCAGATTCCCGCGACTCAGCGGGCCCGGCTCCAGAGCGGTGAGGTCTTCGGTCTCGAGGTCGTCGTCGGTGACTACGATCGACCGCTCGAGCAACGCGGCCGTCTCGGTTTGGGACGGGGTGGCGACTTCACTTGGATCGCTTGGAGTCGAGGTGCCTACAAGCCGAGGGATTCGTGGCGTCGCGGTCAGGTCATCCTGGGAGACCGCCAGGCCCTGGGAGACGTCACGGTCAGGGTCCGAGGCGCCGGAAGGGCACCGGTTCTGGGGGCGGCCCTCCAGATCATTCCGACCTGGTTGTCCGGGCAGCACGCCTTGAGCGCTCGCACCGACGAGGACGGCAGCTGGTCACTCTCGCTGCCACCGGGGCAATACCGCTTGGACTCGAGCCGGCCCGGGTTTCGGTCGGAGACGATCGAGGTGAAGCCCGGCCAGCGCTTGCCGATCTCGAAGGCGTTGTCGGTCGAGCGTCCCGTCGAGCGTTCCTTGGGGCCCGTGCAGTCCACGACGACCGCGTTGCAGCGCTTCTCCGGTGATTGGTTTCACCTGGTTCCCTTCGGCGGTTTCGGAGCGGAGGATTTCGCGGCCATCGTCGAAGACGCTTCCGGAAACGTGTGGCTGGGCACCTCGTCGGGACTCCTTTGCTATGACGGTCGGACTTGGTCCCGCTACGACGAGTCTTCGGGCTTGGTGGGAGGGGCGGTCCGTTGCTTGACGGTCGCGCGAGACGGGGCACTTTGGGTCGGTACGGAAGAGGCGGTCCATCGCATCCGAGATGGCCGACTGCTCTCGATGTCGCCCCGCGAGGGCCTGATCGGTGGGCCGGTATTCTCGATACACGAGCAGCCCCAGGGTTGCTTCTGGTTGGGCACACTCAACGGGCTCCAGCGCTGGCGTGACGGCCAGCTCGAAAGAGTCGACGTCGGCGCTCCCATCGGCTCGGTGTTCGACTTCTCGACCAGCCACGACGGCTCGATGTGGATCGCGACCGAGTCCGGGCTCTTTCGTCATCGGAACGAGGAGTTCAGCTGGGTCGATACG
Organism: Planctomycetota bacterium; assembly: GCA_029260795.1. Classification (GTDB taxonomy): domain Bacteria; phylum Planctomycetota; class OFTM77; order OFTM77; family OFTM77; genus OFTM77. Next base: position 85,187 of record JAJDCO010000149.1, read on the forward strand.
CCACTCTCCAAGGTCCAACAGGTTCACGAGTCCACTGACGGTCGCCTGTACGTCGGGAGCCGATACCGAGGCTGCCATGTCTTACACCCGGGCTCCGATTCGTGGCAAGTGCTGACGATCGAGGGCGGCGTCCTGTCGATCGTCGAGGATGCTGCGGGCACGGTCTGGGTCGCGACCGCTGAGCAGATCCTGCGACAGTGGGAAGACCGAGAGGAGGAGCTCTTTCCCCGGTTCCAAGTCGGTCGGGGCGACGGGCTGATCCTCACCTTGTACTGCGATCGAGAGAGCACGATTTGGGTGGGCACAGCCACGGGCGTCTCCGGATACCGCCACGCGCTGATTCGGCCGCTTCCGATCTTGGAAGATGTATCGAGCCTCGACATCCTGGGATCGGATGCCTGGGTCGGTTGCGAGTCCGCTCTCTACCGAGTCACGGACGGTGCCCTCTTGCCCGCCGCGGAGTCTCTCTGGGACCGCTTCGGGCGAGTCGAGGACACCCATGTCGATCGTCAGGGGCGAGTCTGGGTGGCAACCTACAGGTGCCTGGCGCGGCTGACGGAGGATGGTTGGGAGGACCTGGCCAACTCGGGGAGTGGAGTGGTGCCGGCGCTGTCGATTGCGGAGGATCACCAAGGGAGAGTCTGGGTCGGAACGTCCTTCGGTATTCAGATCTTCGATGGTGACGACCGGACGTCGATGACGACGGCCGATGGCCTGCATTCCGACCGGATCCCATTCCTACTGGCGGACTCCCAGGGCCGCCTCTGGCTGGGCTCGGATTCGGGTCTTCAGACTTGGTCCGACGGCCGCCTCGAGACGGAGGTCCCCGGCGCTGGTCAGCCTGGATTCGTGGGTGTTCGCTGCCTGTTCGAGGACAGTCGGAAGCGCATCTGGGTCGGCGCCCGAGACGGTCTTTGGGTGCTCGATTCCGAGCGCTGGTCGCGCGAAGGCCCGGGAGGCGTCGTCAGCGTCGCAGAAGACAGTGAGGGTCGCCTCTGCTTCGCGTCGGCTCAGCAAGAAGGCGTCACCCTGATCTTCGAGGACCTGCGGTACACGTTGACGCTCGACGACGGGCTGCCCAGCGCGTTCGTGACCCGGCTGGCCTTCGGACCGGACGATCAGCTCTGGATGCTGGGCGACGCTCGAGTCGTTCGGTATCGGCGTCAACGGACGCCACCGATCCTGCTCAGCTGCGAGCCGGTTTCGGGCGAGCTCGAGAGCGGCGCCCGAGAGTTCACCTTCACGTCCGACCAGTCGCTGGTCGCATTCGAGCTGCGGGCAGTCAGCCATCGCACACGGCCCGAGGCGCTCCGATATCGGTATCGAGTGCCTGGTCATGTCGAGGAGTGGCGATGGAGTCCCGACGGGCGTGTCGAGCTCGGATCACTCCCGGCAGGTCGCTACTTTCTCGAAGCGGAAGCGATCGACGCCGACCTCAATCGGTCGAGCCTGCTGCGCCGGCCTTTCCGAGTCGTGCCGCCTTGGCGTCGACTGCTGGTCGGATCCGCGCTCGTGCTGGCTCTCGTGATCCTCCTCTGGCAGGCGATCCAGATCGTGCAACGGAATCGCCAGGTTCGGCAAGCCAAGACGGACCTCGAGCAGCGAGTGGCGCAGCGCACCGAAGAGCTCGCCGTCGCCTACGAGAATCTGCTCGAGAGCGAAGCGCGTTTCCGTGAGCTCGTCGAGTTCTCGCCCTTCGGCATTCATCAGATGGATCTGACAGCTCGGGTACTCAGCTCCAACCCGGCTGGCGAGTCTCTTTGGGCACCGGACGGCAAGCGGCGAGAGGCCCCCGAGTTTCTGATGGCGGTCGCCGAGCGAGATCGACACCGAATCGGCGGAGCACTGAAGAGAGCGCGGGCCGGCGAGATCGCCCGGTTCGAGTTCAGCTCGCCCGACGGGCGAAGCTTCGAAGGCTCCTTCGTTCCCATTCCGGCCGAGGCGCCGGCGTGGCTCCTCGGCTTGAGCCTCGACGTCTCGGAGCACAAGCAGGTCGAGCAAGATAAGCAGCGGCTCGAGGACCAGCTCCACCAGAGTATCAAGCTCGAGACGATCGGTCGGCTCACGGGCGGTATCGTCCACGACTTCAACAACATCTTGACGGCACTCCTCGCCGAGACCGAGCCGCTGGCGGAGGATCGCCCGTCGTCGCTCGTCGACACCGACCAGCGCGATCGTCTCGACGAGATCCGCGAGACCGTGCTCCGGGGATCCGGCCTGACGCGCCAGCTTCTCGAATTCACGCGCCACCAAGGCTACTCACCACAGCGCTTCGACCTCGCCGAGCTCCTTCGCAGCTTCGACGGCTTGCTTCGACGGATCACTCGTCAAGACATCACCGTCCGGACCCAGATCACACCGGAGACGGCCTGGGTCGAGGCCGATGCGCACCAGCTGGAGCAGGTGCTTCTCAACCTCGCGATCAATGCGGGTGACGCCATGCTTCCCGATGGTGGCTTCCTCGACATCGATCTCCGGACTCTCGAGCGCTCCTCCCACCCCACCGAGCCCGGCAGCCGGTGTCATCTCCTGTCCGTCCGGGACTCGGGGCCCGGGATCCCCGACGACGTGCTTCCGAAGATCTTCGAGCCCTTCTTCACGACCAAGCCGGTAGGAGAAGGGACCGGGCTCGGCCTCTCATCAGTGCAATCGATCATTCGACGCTTCGACGGGACTCTCGAGGCGCGCAACCATCCCGATGGGGGCGCCGTCTTCGAGATCTCCCTACCGGCGGCAGCTCCCGTCGACTTGGAGAGTCCCGAATCCCGCGCTCCGCATTCGATCAATCGGCCGGGGCGAGGAGAGTGGATCCTCGTGTGTGACGACGACGAAGCCGTGCGCCGTTCGCTGTCTCGCTCGTTGATCGGAGCGGGCTATCGAGTCGAGCCTTGTGCCGACGGTCGTTCGGCGCTCGCCCTGGTCGCGGGAGGAGAGCCTCCGATCGGCTTGGCGTTGATCGACATCGTGATGCCCGATTTGAACGGCATCCAGGTCGCGCGGTCGCTCATGGCAATTCGACCCGATCTGCGTATTCTGTTCTCCTCGGGGTATGCCTCGGAAGCTCTGCGAGCTCACGATCTCAGCGAACGCTGCGAGTTCATCGAGAAGCCCTTCTCGCCGTCGGAGCTCTTCGCCCGAGTCCGCGAGCTTCTCGATCGGAAACGTGAGCCGGCGACCTGATTCCAAGACATCGCACTCGAGGACGCAGCGGCGATCGGGCTTGCTCGCCGCTTGGCGCGGCCTCTCTCTTTTCGAGGAGCAAAGCATGACCGTTCGCACGAGCTATGCACCCGGTGAGTTCTGCTGGGTCGACCTCGCCTCCCACGGCATCGCTGCCGCACGGGACTTCTACCGCGATCTCTTCGGCTGGACGGCCGAGGAGCAGGACACTCAAGGCGGGCCGCCGTACAGCCTCTTCAAGTCGGGCGATCACGAGGTCGCTGGACTGGGAGAGATGAATGACGTGATGAAGTCCCAAGGCGTACCGCCCAGCTGGAACACCTACATCAGCGTCGAGGACGTGGAGAAGACCGTCGCGCAAGCGGCCGAGCTCGGCGCCGAGGTCATCGTGCCTGGCATGAAGGTCGTCGAGGCTGGATGGCTGGCGTTTCTCCAAGATCCGACCGGAGGCGTCTTCGGCATCTGGCAGGCCGGCGAGCACTGTGGCTCCTCGCTGGTCGATGAGCCGGTCGCGCCGACTTGGAACGAGCTGGCGACGCGGGACCGGGAAGGTGCGCGGACCTTCTACTCCTCCCTCATGGGCTGGGACTTCCAGCCGAATCCCGACTCCCCATCGCCCTACGACATCATCATGATCGGTGGCGAGCAGAAGGGCGGCATCCTCGAGATGAACGAGCAGTGGGGCGACATCCCTCCTCAGTGGACGGTCTACTTTTGCGTCGCCGACGTCGATGCAACCGTCGCGCGCGCCAGCGAGCTCGGTGGACGCGTCAACGTACCGGCATTCGACATCTCCGTCGGCCGCCTTGCCATGCTCGCCGACGTTCACGGTGCCGGCTTCTCCGTGATCCAGCTCCAGGGTGACTCGAAGATGCGCTGAGGCATGGGACGACTACTCGAGCTCCATCGACTCGCCGCTGTCCGGGCGAAAGCAGGCTGCGGGGACGGGCGCTCGAAGGGTCGGCTCGCCCTGCCCTGAGGCCTGAAGCCAAAGCGCGCCCACGGTCTCGGGCACGGCGCTCACCGAGTGTCCGAAGCGCTTCTCGACCGCAATCGTGAGGTCCATGCGCGCCAACGAGTCGAGGCCCAGCGCCTCGAGCCGGCGCTGCCCCGTGAGGGAGCCCCGATCGATCGGCGTCTCACTCGCCGCGGCGATCAAGTCGGCGACACCAGCTCGTATCTCGGGCGCGATCTCCGCTGCGTCCGGCGTCGGCGCCCCGAGTACCGGAGGGAAGACATGGCTTCGAGGCCCGACGAGTGCGTGGATCGGCACGAAGGTCGGCTCCTCGGCGGTTGGCGAGTTGTAGAAGCTCTCCAGCCACTCATTCAGGGAGCGCGGCTCGAGCGGCGGCCAAGCGCTTCGTGGTGGCGCCTCCACCGTGAGCACGACCCGTCGACGCGGCAGAAACACGGCCAGCGATAGGAGCCCTGCGAGGGCGCCCTCGAGAAGCTGTCGAGCCGGGCGCGGTGCTCGGCCATGAAAGGCATAGCTGAATCGGCTTCCCCAGAGCCCCCGTGCCCGAACGCGGATCAAGCCCGCGTCGGGAGCACGCGACAAGATCTCGGCCGCTCCCCAGGTGTCTCGAAGGGACTCTCGACCCGAGCGCTGTGCTCGACCCGCTGGCCACAGCAAGACGTTCTCACCGGCCTCCAACGCTGCGACGATGGCGTCGATCGCGCGGACCGTTTCGGCGCGGGCGGTCTGCGAGGGCTGTGTCAGGTCGGGAAGCGGGATGCCATGGAAGGTGCGCGGCAGCCACCGGATGAGGGGATGCTCGACCATCTCTCGCTCGTAGACGGGACGCGGCTGCAACCCTCGCCACAGCGCGACCGTTGCGACGAATGGATCGAGATAGGTCGGGTGGCTCGGCAAGATCAGCCACCCCCCCTTGTCTCGAGAGGGAGGGAGCGATCCTTCGAGCCGAATGCGATAGCGCGCTCGCAGAATCAGGCGCACGACGCGCGTCACGATGGCCGCGCCCTTCATCGTTGCCCTCGACGAACACTGTTGCCGAGCTCGGGCTCACCCGCCGGCTCGAAACGGCACTGCATTCCATCATCTCCTTCAGGCTTGCCCGCAGTCTACCCGTCACCCGACCGGCATCGATCGGGAAATGCACTTCGTGGAATTGGCGGACGCGCTTCGGCGCGAATCGTCGGGAGCCACTAGAAAGCAGTCGACTCGGGAGCACTGGGACGAACGCTCAGGAGGACGATTCTCATGTTGAAGGTCGGAGATCGCGCGCCGGATTTCGAGCTCGCGGACGATCGAGGCGAGAAGGCTCGGCTGTCGACACTGCTTCAGGAAGGCCCGCTCGTCTTGTACTTCTACCCGGCTGACTTCACACCGGGCTGCACCAAGGAAGCATGCTCTTTTCGAGATCGGCACGAGGACGTGTTGGCGGCGGGGCTTCGTATCGTGGGAATCAGCCCACAATCGAGCGAGCGGCATGCAGAGTTTCGAGACCGCTACCAGCTCCCGTTCCGCCTGCTCGCCGATCCGGACCGCGAGGTCATCCGGGCGTTTGGAGTCGCCGGACCGCTCGGACTCGGCGTGCGTCGTGCGACGTTCCTCATCGGCGAGGACGGGATCATTCAGGCGGCTGTGAAAGCCGACTTTCGGATCACCGAGCACGATCGCTTCCTTGGCGAGGCCATCGAGCGAAGCCGACAGTAGGCAGAGCCGCCCTGCACGCGGCGACTTCGGTATACTCGGAGGCCTTCCGACGATGGCATCTTCTGTGACGAGGTCTCCGACGTGCTGCGATCCCGAGCTCCCCTCTGGTGTCTGCTGGTCTTGCTATCCTCTCCGACCCTGGCACACGCGGCGCCGCAGGACGACGCCGATGAAGGAAGGCGTCTGTTTGCGCGGTCGGTGCGCTCCTTGCTCGTCGAGTCTTGCCTGAGCTGCCATGGGGGTCGACGTCTCCGAGGCGAGCTCGACTTGGCCACCCGTGAGGCACTCCTCCAGGGCGGGGAAAGCGGCCCGGCGATCGTGCCCGGCGACCCGGGAGCCAGCCTCCTGATTCAGCTCGTGGAGCATGAGCGCGAGCCGGCGATGCCATGGCGACGCAAGCAGCTTTCGGCCGATGCGCGGGCTCAGCTCCGGCGCTGGATCGAGCTGGGCGCGCCGTACGACCGAGACCGTCTCGATGACGACGAGGAGACCTCGCTGCCTGGGCCTCTGGTCGGAGCGGCCGAGGTCAGCGATGACGATCGCGATCACTGGTCCTTCCGCCGTCTGCATCCCACGGCACCGCCTCCCGTCGTGGACGAGGGCTGGTGCCGAACGCCGATTGACCGATTCATATTGGCCCAGCAGGAGACCGAGGGGCTCCGACCCAATGCCGCCGCCGACCGCCGAACGCTTCTGCGTCGCGCGAGCTTCGGGCTCCTCGGCTTGCCACCGACGTTCGAGGACGTGGCCGCTTTCGTGGGCGACGCCCGAGCCGACGCCTGGTCGCGGCAGGTCGAGCGCTTGCTCTCGAGCCCCCGCTTCGGAGAACGTTGGGCCCGGCACTGGCTGGACGCGGCGCGCTTCGCCGAGAGCCACGGCTTCGAGCAGGACTACGATCGTCCCAATGCGCATCACTACCGAGACTACGTCATTCGGGCCTTCAATCGGGATCAGCCTTACGACGAGTTCATTCGCTGGCAGATCGCAGGGGACGAGATCGCACCCGAAGATCCCGAAGCCTGGCGAGCGACCGGATTCCTGGCCGCCGGAGCGTTCCCGACCCAGCTCACCGAGCGCGAGTTCGAGCGAGCGCGCTACGATGAGCTCGACGACATGGTCGGCACGCTCGGCACGGCCATGCTCGGGATGACGATCGGCTGTGCTCGTTGCCACGATCACAAGTTCGATCCGATTCCGACTCGCGACTACTATCGTCTCGTCGCGACTTTCACCGGCACCATTCGAAGCAATGTGGAGCTCGAGGCGGACGCCGCCCGCGTCCAGGCGCGGCACGAGGCTTGGCAGGCCGAGCTCGAGCCGTTCGCCGCGCGCCTCGCCGAGCTCGAGCGCACCGTGCTCGCGGGCCGATTCGAGAGCTGGCTCGCGGAGCGGGCGGTAGACCCCCAACCACGCTGGCGAATCCTCGACGTCACCTCGGCCACCTCGAGTGGGGGAGCTCACCTCGAGCGTGAGCCCGATGGCTCTTGGGTCGCGACGGGAGCCAATCCGGATCACGATACGTGGGAGCTGGTCGCGAGGTCGAGCCCCGGACGTATCACGGGGTTGCGTCTCGAGGCGTTGGCAGACGACGCTCTCGTGCGCGCTGGTCCGGGCCGTGCGACCAACGGGAACTTCGCGCTGAGCGATCTGCGGCTGGCCGTTCGTTCTGCGACGGGTCAGCGGACTCCGGTACCGATGACGGTCGTCGAGGCATCGTTCGAGCAGGCGAAGCTGCCCGTGTCGGCAACCATTGATGACGATCCGATCTCGGCCTGGGCGATCGACCCGCGCTTCGGCGAGGACCATGCCGCGGTCTACCGATTCCGTCGTCCGCTCGAACTTCCGGAAGACGCCGTGCTCGAAGTGCGACTGAGCTTCGCCAACAACGTTGGGCATGGCATGGGTCGACTGCGGGTCGCGGTGACCTCGGAGCCTGACCCGCGCTGGGGCGTCGACAGCCGGCTCGGAGCCTGGCAGCTCGCTGGACCCTTCGAGGCCCCCGATCGGGCGAGCGCTCTGGAGACGGCTTGGGTCACCGAGCCCGGCGGAACCGAGCCCCATGGCAGCTCGGATGCCTGGACCGACCGTTCGGATCTCGTCGATGGCAAGGGGTACCCGCTCAAAGGCGAGATCGCCGCGACCTATCTTCGCCGCCGCATCGATGCTCCCTCACCGCGTCGTCTCGCGTTTCGCGTCGGAAGCGACGACGCCATTCGCATCTGGCTGAACGGCGAGCTCGTTCACGAGCAGACGCAGCCGCGCGGCCTGACCGTCGGCCAAGACCCGGTGGAGGTGACGCTGCGAGCGGGCACGAATCGGCTGCTCATGAAGGTCGTGAACTTCGGGGGGGGCTACGGCTTCTCGTTCGGCGACATCACCGAGTCGACGCTCGAAGGTTGGAGTGTCGCACTGGGGAGCCAACTAACGAACGGAGAGCCGCTGACCCCGCGTCAGCGAGCCGCGCTTTGGAAGGAGTGGATCCAACGCGACCCGGACTGGCGACGCCTGGCGGCTCCGGTCGAAGCGCTTCGAGCGCGCGAGCCTCGCTCCTCAAAGGTCACGGTCTTGGCCGCTTCCGAGGGCGTGAAGCCGATTCCTCATCATGCGGACGGTCGTGGATTCCCGCACTTCTATCCGCAGACGCACTTGCTCGAGCGAGGCGATCCCGATCGTAAGGGCGAGGTCGTGGAGCCGGGCTTTCTCCAAGTTCTGACCGATCCCGAGGCGAGCGATCGCTGGCCGCCGACACCACCGCCGAGCGGTCGCAGCCCGGGGCAGCGGAGCGCGTTGGCAGCCTGGATGACCGACATCGATCAGGGTGCCGGGGCTTTGCTGGCCCGAGTCGTCGTGAATCGCATCTGGCATCACCACTTCGGCCGCGGCTTGGTTTCGACGCCCAATGACTTCGGCGCGCAAGGTGCGCCGCCGACGCACCCGGATCTCCTCGAGTGGCTGGCGGTCGAGCTCGTGCAGAGCGGCTGGCGGCTCAAGCACATCCACAGGTTGATCCTCGAGAGCGCCGTCTATCGACAATCGGGCGCTGTCGACGAGACACGCCGCGCGATCGATCCCGACAATCGAAGCTGGTGGCATCGCGCACCGCGGCGGCTGGAGGCGGAGGCGATTCGCGATACGCTGCTCCAAGTCACGGGAAGGTTGGACACGACCATGTTCGGGCCGGGCTCGCTCGACGAGGGCAACGCCCGGCGCAGCGTGTATCTCTTCCAGAAGCGCGGACGCCTGCTGCCGATGATGCAGGTGTTCGACGCGCCGCAGCACCTGGTCAGCATCGGTCGGCGATCGACCACGACCACGGCCCCCCAGGCCCTCCTGCTCTTGAACAACGAGAACGTGCGCGGCTTGGCTCGGGCCTTCGGCGAGCAGCTCGCCGAGAGCGGAGAACCGGTCGTCGAGGCCTTTCGCCGGACCTTGGCTCGGGATCCGAAGCCGGCGGAGCAGCAGGCGGTGCAAGCGTTCCTCGAGGGGCAGAGCGCACGACCTGGAGCCTGGGTCGACCTCGCCCAGACGATGTTCGCTCTCAACGAGTTCATCTACGTCGATTGAGGAGCCACCCGATGACCGACCCCCACGAAACGGCGCCCGGTCTCTGGAGCCGCCGCGATCTCCTACGACGCGCCGGCGGCGGATTGGGCTGGCTGGGGTTCTTATCGCTCCTGCAGCGAGAGGGCTTGCTGGCCATCGACGACTCGATCGATCCTCTGAGGGCGAGGTCGCCCCACTTCCCAGCCTCGGCGAAGTCGGTGATCTGGCTCTTCATCAACGGCGGCCCGAGCCACGTCGATACCTGGGACTACAAGCCGGCACTGGCCAAGCACGCCGGGCAGGATCTACCGGACTTCGACAAGCACACGGGCTTCTTCGCGGACGCGGTCGGCGGGCTGATGCCCTCGCCTTTCCGCTTTCGGCAGCGGGGCGAATGCGGCAAGTGGGTCTCGGAGATCTTTCCCTACCTGGGCGAGCACGTCGACAAGATGGCCTTCTTGCACTCGGGTCACACCGAGTCGAACAACCACTCACCGGCGCTCCTCATGATGAACTGTGGCGTACCGCGACTGGGCTATCCGTGCGCCGGGTCATGGGTGAACTACGGGCTGGGCAGCTCGAGCCGCGATCTGCCTGCCTTCGTGGTGATGTCGGATCCCAAGGGCCGAGGGCTTCCGAAAGGATACGCACTGAACTGGAGTGCCGGCTACCTGCCGAGTGTCTACCAAGGTACGTGGCTGAAGCCCACCGGTGACCCGATCGAGAACCTCGAGCGGCCGGGGGAGATGAACGACGCTCAGCAGCGGGCGCAGCTGGATCTCTTGGCGAATCTCAACCGGGAACACCTCGAAGCGCATGCGCGGGCCTCCGAGCTCTCGGCGCGCCTGGACAGCTTCGAGCTCGCCTATCGCATGCAAGCTTCCGCGCCGGAAGCCCTGAACCTCGAGGCGGAGCCGGCTCATGTGCGAGCGCTCTACGGCCTCGATGACCCGAGCTGCCAGCACTTCGCTCGCCAGTGCCTCACGGCGCGTCGGCTGGTCGAGCGGGGCGTTCGCTTCGTACAGATCTACTCGGGCGGGATGGAGAACCAGCGCTCCTGGGACGGGCACAGCGACATCGAAGGCAATCACCGCGGCTTCGCTCAGGAGACCGATCAACCGATCGCGGGCCTGCTCGCCGACCTCGAGCAGCGAGGGCTCCTCGACGAGACGCTCATCGTGTGGGGCGGCGAGTTCGGTCGACTCCCGATCGCACAGATCTCGGAGCGTCCGGGGCGAGACCACAACCCGCACGCGTTCACATTCTGGCTCGCAGGCGGCGGCGTTCGGGGCGGCGTGTCCTACGGTGAGACGGACGAGGTCGGGTTTCGCTCGGAGGTCGATCGGTATCACGTCAACGATCTCCACGCCACGATCCTGCACCTCCTCGGCCTCGATCACGAGCGGCTCACCTACGTCCACAATGGCCGCCGCTTCCGCCTCACCGATGTCGCGGGTCGGGTGATTCGTGAGGTGCTCGCATAGCGAGGCACCTCGCCCTCGGCGGCAACGTCGCGCGAGACCGGGGCGAGGCCCTGGTTCGGAGAGGGCGACAGAATCAGTCGATTGACGGCCTTCGGCGCGAGCGTCAAGCTTGCGGCCATGAAGCACGATCCTCACCTTCCGCTGCGCGCGGACATTCGCTTACTCGGACGACTGCTCGGGGAGACCCTTCGGAGCCAGGAAGGCACGGCCCTCTTCGAGACCGTCGAGCGCGTTCGGGCCCTTTCGAAGCGGGCTCGAGAGAAGGACGGGGCGACGCTCTTGACCGAGCTGGGGCAGGAGCTGGAGGGCCTCGCGCTCCCGGATGCCCTCCCGGTCGCTCGGGCCTTCGCCCACTTCTTGACCCTCGCCAACATCGCCGAGCAGCACCACCGCATCCGCCGCCGCCGCGCCTATCGCAGCGACCCTCAGGCACCGCCCCAACGCGGCTCGTTCGACGAGTCCTTTGCTCGACTCCTCGCGGCCGGTGTCTCGAGTGAAGAGCTGCTTCGGCGAGTCGGAACGCTGAAGATCGAGCTCGTCTTTACGGCGCATCCGACCGAGGTCGTGCGGCGGACCTTGAGACGGTCTCAGGGCCGGATCGCCGCACTCTTGGAGCAGCGCGATCGCCAGGATCTCTTGCCCGAAGAGCGCGTGTCACTCCTCGATGCGCTGCGTCGAGAGATCCTGACGATGTGGCGAACGCACGAGGTGCAGCACCAGCAGCCCACGCCGCTCGACGAGGTGAAGCAAGGGTTGGTCGTCTTCGAGCAGACCTTGTGGGAGGCGGTGCCGACCTGGCTTCGGACGTTCGACCGGGCTCTCGAGCGCACGACGGGCGAGCGGTTGTCGGTGGAGACGGTGCCGATCCGCTTCGGCTCTTGGATGGGAGGGGATCGCGACGGCAATCCTCACGTGACGCCGAGCATCACGCCGAAAGCGTGCTGGTTGGCCCGTTGGATGGCAGCGGATCTCTATCGGCGCGAGCTGGGCATCCTCCGAAGCGAGCTCTCGCTCGCGCGCGGATCGCGGGAGCTCGAAGCGCGCGCAGGCACGACTCGCGAGCCCTATCGAGTCGTGCTCGGAGAGCTCCTGGTCCGATTGCGTGCGACGCAAGAAGGGATCGAGCGACTGTTGAAGGACGACTCCCCGACGCCCGAGCACGCGTCACGAATGCTCTGGAACGAGGTCGATCTCCGTGAGCCCCTCGATCTTTGTCACCGATCACTCCAGGAGACGGGCGCGGGTCTCGTCGCCGACGGGCGCCTGCTCGACGTGCGGCGACGGGTGGCGTGCTTCGGCCTGACGCTGGTTCAGCTGGACGTGCGGCAGGAGTCGACGCGCCACGCCGAAGCGCTCGATGCCCTGACGCTCCGCATCGGGCGTGGGTCTTATCTGAGCTGGACCGAGTCGCAGCGCCAGGACTTCCTGGTGGAGCAGATCGCCCGCGATGGAGATGAGCTGGAGCCGTGCTTCCGTGATCTCGACAGCTTCTCCGACGAGGTGCGGGACGTGCTCGAGACCTTTCTCGTTATCGAGAGAATCCCGTCTGCATCCCTGGGCGCCTACGTGATCTCGATGGCGAGCCGACCTTCGGACGTACTGTGCGTCGAGGTGCTCCAGCGAGCGGCCAGGATCTCGAGGCCGCTGCGCGTCGTTCCGCTCTTCGAGACGGTGGGCGACCTGGCGAGCTCCGACGAATGTTGCCGGGCCTTGTTCGCACTCCCCGGCTATCGCGAGCGCATCGGCGGCCGCCAGGAGGTGATGCTGGGCTACTCCGACTCCGCAAAGGACGGGGGGCGCCTGGCAGCAGCCTGGGAGCTCTTTCAGGCACAGGAGCGTCTCGTCACGGCGGCGCACGAGAGCTCGATCGCCGTGACCTTCTTCCATGGTCGGGGCGGTACGGTCGGGCGGGGAGGGGGACCCCTTCACTTGGCCATCCAGTCGCAGCCGCCCGGCTCCATCGACGGGACGCTCCGGGTGACTGAGCAGGGCGAGATGATCCATGCCAAGTTCGGTCTTCCCGGGATTGCCGTGCGCACCCTGGAGGTCGCTACGACGGCCGTGCTCGAAGCGACGCTGCGGCCCGGCGCGCCGCCGGAGGCCGATTGGCGCGCTCGGATGCAAGCGATCGCCGATACTTCTCGCCGCGCCTATCGAAAGGTCGTCTACGAGACGCCGGACTTCCTTGACTACTTCCGAGCGGCAACGCCCGAGCAGGAGCTGAGCTCTCTGAAGATCGGAAGCCGACCCGCACGACGCCGGGCGAGCGGAGGAGTGGAGACCTTGCGCGCGATCCCTTGGGTCTTCGCGTGGATGCAGACGCGGCTCCTGCTGCCCTCATGGTTGGGCGTGACCGAGGCGCTCGAGGAGGCGCGGGCGGCAGGAGCTTTCGACGACCTGCGTGCGATGGTCCAGCGTTGGCCGTTCTTTCGATCCACCTTTGATCTCGTCGACATGGTGTTGGCCAAGGCCTCCCCGAGGATCGCGGCCCAGTACGATGCGCGCCTCGTCGAGCCGGTGGGTCAGGCGATCGGCCGAGACCTGCGCGGGCGTCTCGAGCGCGCGATCCGGTTGATGTGCGAGCTCTTGGGCTGCGAGCGTCCGCTGGCCAACAACCCGGTTCTGCGACGCTCGATCGACGTGCGAAATCCCTACGTCGATCCCATCAACCTGGTCCAGATCGAGCTGCTGCGGCGCCTGCGCGCGGAGCCCGACAACGAGGATCTACTCGACACCTTGCTCATCACTGTCAACGGAGTCGCGGCCGGCATGCGCAACACCGGTTGAGCGACCGACGAAGCGTTACTTCTTCTCGTTGAGGACGCGGAGAGCGATCTCGAGCGAGTCTTCGAGGGGACCCGGGCGCATCGTTCGCGCGAGCTCGATGTCGCGTCGCAAGTCCCGGAGGAGCTCGGTGGCGATCCGATTGGCGTCTTCCCGATTGTCGGCGAGGATGTCGGTGCGCTCGTCAGGATCGAGCAACAGATCATAGAGTCGATTCTGGTCGGGCTCGGTCAAGCTCGTCAGCAGAGCCTGGCGACCGTCGATCCCCTTGAGGCGAGTCGGGTTCCTCGGATCGACGACCATCGCGAGCAGATCCTCATCGTCTGTCTGGCGAAGGTTGCGTCCCGGGCAGTCTGACGGGCTGGCGATGCCGAGGTAGTTGAGGGTCGTCGGTAAGATGTCGATCTGACGTGCGACCGTTTGGAGTCGACGGGCCAGCACGAAGTCGCCCGGGCAGTAGATGAGAAGCGGGATCTGGACCGCACCTCGCTCGAGCGAATCACCCAGCTCACCGGTGGCGGGTGCCGGGAGGGATTGACCGTTGGTACCGGTCAGGATCACCAGCGTGTTCTCGTGCAGCTTGCAGTTCTCGATCAGCTCGAGGACGCGACGCACCTCGAAGTCGGCAGCGCGGACGGCTTGTGCATACCAGGCGCGGCAATCTTCGATCTCGGAGAGAAAAGCCTCGTTGATCGCCGTGACGTCGACCTCGTCCTCCCGGTCGGGGTCGGCCAGCCGCTCCTCCGAAGCCGGCTCGGCCCAGTTCGGGTGCTTGGGAACCCACGCAGGGACCGAGTAGTGGAGGCGAAGATAGAATCGGTCTTTTCCGGTCCGAAACCGGCGCCGCTCCTCACGGAGCCAACGGATCGCGGTGGCGGTCACGTCCGCGTCGCGGCCGCGAGCGGTCTCCCAGCTCGCCTCCTCCTCCGACCCGATCTCGGTGTGGTCCAAGGCGACGAAGCCTTGATCGAAGCCGCGATCGATGAGGGCAGTCTGTGAGCTGATCGATCGCGTCTCGTAGCCCTGCTGAGCCAGGGCTTCGGCCAGGGTGGTTACGGATCCGGGAAGAAAGGCCGTCGGATCGCGCTCGATCCAGCAGCCGTGTACGAGGGGCGGCAAGCCGGTCACCACCGATCCGAAGGCGGCAGTGGCCGAAGGAGTGGTCGAGAAGGCACGCTCGAACAGAACGCTCTGGCGGCTGAAGAGGTCGATGTTCGGTGTGAGGTTGCGCTCCTGCCCGTAGCAGCCCAGATGGTCGGCTCGGAGCCCGTCGATCGAGATCAGCACGACGTTGTAGGTGAATCGACGGGAACCGGAGAGAGAGCCGTGCAGGTTGAAGGCGGCGAAGATGAAGATCGCGATCAGTCCCGCAAAGAACGGGTACTTGATCGATCCAGAGAGAAAGTGCCGGGGTAGCCGGGCGGTCGCCATCGCTTCCTGCAACGTCATGGCGGCCGCATCACCCGCCGGCACACCCACCGCGAGGGAGCGCTGCAGCGTCATTGGATCGCTGGGCGAAGTGCGGACCGACTTGGCTCGCAGAATGCCCCGGGAGAGCAAGACCGCTTGGTGGATTCCCACGGCCGTGATCGGGAGCGCCGAGACGATGAGCGGCAAGAAGTCGATCTCACGATCGAGGCGCACCAGGGCCAACGTGGCGGCCGCAGCGACCGAGATGGCCGAGAGCGGAACGATCGCGTCGGCCTCGTCATCGATCTCGTTGCGATGAGCGACCAAGCGTTGCGCGATCACCCACAGGCCGATCAGCAAGAAGAGGGCACCCAACGGAAGTCGCAGACGAGCAAAGAAGGGATCACCGACGAAGAGGACCGCGTCGACCATCGCGAACACGCGTTCCGGAAGCGACTCGAGCGTCTTGTTCGGAAGCGCTCGAGCATCGAAGATGCGAAACTCCTCTTGGCTGTGAAGCATGCCGTCGAGGCGTTCCAGCGGTGACTCGTGGAGGTAGGGCGCCGGGACGAAGAAGCTGACCGTGGCCACGGTCAACACGATCAGCACCACACACCCGATGCGTGGCGCGCCGCTCCAGCCCACTCGCTTGAGGCGATACGAGAGGGGCAAGATCAAGAGCAGCGGCGTCAGGGCGCCGGCCAGCCGCGTCCCCGAGGCCCAACCGCAGAGCAGCGCGAACAGGAGGGTGGCGAGGAGGAGCTTCACCCAGCTCGCCTGGCGTCGGAGCTGTCGATGTACGAGCGCCGCGGCTCCGGCCGTCGCCGTGATCGCGAACAGCCAGGGAGCCGTATCGTCCACCATGGAGAATGAGCGGGCGGCTGCTGGGCTCAGGGCCAGCAGCAAGCCTCCGGCGAGCCCGGCACCGAAGCCCCAGATCCCCTTCACCAACGCGAAGAGGATGAGACAAGTCAGCACGCCGAGCCAGACCGACAGCTGACGTCCGGTTGCCAGCTGCTGCGGCGAGACCTCCGCTTCGGAAGAGGCCGCCGACTCCGGCACCGTGAAGTCGTGAAAGGCCTCGAGGCGCGGGGACGAGTGTCCCGACATCTCGAGTGCGGCGCCATACAGGTACTTCGCGATCGGTGGGCTCGCGTGGCCCCAGGGCGAATCGGGACGGGGAATCGGGGCGACCGCCCAGTCGGAGGCCTGGCGCTCACCGTCGACGAAGAGCTTTTGGTAGTAGTTGTTTCCCGCCGTGATCCAGTTGATCTCGGCGGGGCGCAGGGGCTCGTCGGTCTCGGCAGCGAACATCTGGTAGGCCAGAAGCGCCATCAGGGCGACGGCAGCCGGGCGCAAGACCGAGAGCAGCCATCCCGGCACTCGCGTCTGGCGCGCAGAGGGAGTCACCGGGAGCTCGGATTGTGGGTCCTCGGAACCGCCCGTCATTCGCGATTCCCCTCCGATCTTGGAAAGCCGGGGGCCATCCTCCCCGCGTCGTCGACAGCGGCTGAAGTCTAAGAAGGGCTGACCGGCAAGTCAATCAAAGCCCCGGCAACCGGGGCTTCGAGGGCTCGAGTGTCGAAGCTCCGGCACTCAGGTCATGGCCGGTGGGTCGGGGCGTCGGACGAGTGCGGCGAGCTGAACGCCACATGTCAGCGCGGCGACCGGCAGCACATGAATCAGCAGCCGGTTCCACGACACATCGACGTGCCAACCGATGTCGTGCGGAGAGTACAGGTAGACCACGAAGTAGAGCAGGATCTGACTGACCGCCAAGGCGACCAGAAAGAGGGTCACGCGATGGTGACCGGCTCGCCACGCCACGAACGGTGCGGCGAGATACACGAGCCAAACGATGCCCCAATGCTCGAATTGGAAGCCATCGCGCAGGATGGCCTGAAGCAGCTCGGGCGTCTGGGCGAGCCGATCGAGCGGGTTGTCGTTCAAGATCCGGTGCAGGTATCCCTCGTCGAGAAAGCTCGGGAGCGTTCCGCGGATCAGGAGCCAGGGGGCGCTGAACGCGAAGACGGCGAGCATGAGCCCGGCGGCCGGTGCCAGCCGGCGCCAGCGAGGTCGCACCAGGGGCCGAATCCACAGCGCCGCCGCGAAGATCACGGCCAGGGGCAGAGTCAGCAGCAAGCCTTCGTTCTTGGTCGCGATCGCACAGGACTGGAAGAAGGCCGCGATGAGCACGTAGCGCCAGTCCCGGTCGCCGAAGAACAAGAACAGGTAGGCGACGGCCGCACCCCAGAAGAAGGCGAACGGGACGTCGGCATAGCCGGAGATGCCTCCCCCGTCGTGATAGAAGGCGAAGAAGGGAGGCGACGCGAAGCTCACCACCAAGAGCAACGTCAGCAGCCGGCCCAGGCGCTTGCGGAACAGGGAGTAGACGAGGCCGACGATTCCGATGAAGAACGCCGGGAAGATGGCCTTGCCCGGTCGCTCGGAGACGTCGCCGAGCGCCTCCCAGATCGAAGCCTCGTGATAAGCGATCAGCAGTGGGTAGTTGCGGTGGTAGTGGATGCGGTCGGGGCTCGTGATGGACTCTCCCCGCACGCCGCCCTCGTGGTAGAGGATCTTGGCGGTGGTCCCGTAGATGGCCCGAGCATCCCAGCTCTTGAGCGGCTCCGTGACGGCCTGCACGAGGACGGTCGTCGACAGCACGACCAGCATCCCGATCAGGACGGCCTCGCAGGCGTCGACAGATCGCTTGGTGTGTCCGTTGGCGATGGGCTTCGTCCTCCGCCCTCGCCAGCCGAGCCAGGCGACGAGGGCTACGGCCGGCAGCCCGAGCCACAGCCCCAGACCCAACACGAACCGTTCACCCCCGGCCGAGGCCAGCAGAGCGAGCCAGTACGAAAAGCCCATGCCGATGCCGAACGCCGTCGTGACGGTTCGGAGCCGACTCGACTCGCGCTCCGGCCGCCGAAAGAACAGACCCCGGTAGATCGCCAGCCCGAGTGCAATATGTGACAAGAGGTAGACGATGGTCATGGGCGCTGGG
Organism: Planctomycetota bacterium; assembly: GCA_029260795.1. Taxonomy (GTDB): domain Bacteria; phylum Planctomycetota; class OFTM77; order OFTM77; family OFTM77; genus OFTM77. The sequence continues at coordinate 103,272 of JAJDCO010000149.1, forward strand.
TGTGGCTTCCGAGTGGGAGGATTCGATTCGGAGAATCGGGTGCAAGAATCACCGCAGGGTGATGGGCACGCGCTCGATTCGATTCCGCGAGGATCGGGGGCCGTACCAGTGGACGATCCACTCGACGCCCATCTGCTTGAAGAACGCCGCGCGGGCCACTCCGTCCAGCTTGGGAAGAGGGCCTTCCTTGTCTTCACCGTAGGTGTTGCGTAGGTCGAGCGATTTCTGAAAGTCGAGCGGAAGGTAAACGCGCCGCGGAAGCAAGTAGTAGTTCAGGTGGAAGGGGCGTTGGTCGGTGACCAAGAAGATTCCCTCATTCTCGGGAATCTGGTCCTGGCACTTCTCGATGAACATCATGAACGTTCGGTAGTCGGGGCCGAAGGCCTCCGAGTGCTCGTGCGTCAGGATCTCGCCCGCACGGGACCAGTAGCGCTCGATGTCCTGCGTCGACGAGTTGAACGTCAGCAGCACGCTCACGAGCAATCCGCCCACCAGCACCAGCAGCCGGCCCGGCGACTGGCTCGTCGGAATGATCTGGAGCGAGACGGGTGCTCCCGAGATCGCATGCAGTGAGCGAGGAAGATCGGGCACCGCGCGACGCAGGAGGCGAGCGACCAGTATGCGGCGAGCCAGATACAGCAAGACCAGGATCGTGCACGGATTCCGGAACTGCCAGACGCTGACCTCGATCTCACCGATCTCGAAGTAGATGCGGCCGACCAAGAGCCGATAGACGATCACCAGCAGAGTCATGGCCAGCCCGGCATCCAGCCCGGACAACAAGAGGCGACCGCTGCGCAGGTCGAGCGACTCGTCGATCTCGAGGGACGGCCTCGCCGGAATCGGATCCAGGACACTCGTCCAGGGAGCCGACGACGTGCCCGAAACCCGCGACCGGGTCGGGGAGCTGACCTCGGAGGTCGCCGATCGAAGTCCGAGGACCTCTGCCTTTTCGTTGAATGTCACTCGCACTCTCCCGAGTGGTCCTCGGCCGAACGAGTTGGTCGGGTGGGATGCTCGATCGGGAGAGGCCCGAAACGTCGCGATGCGCGACGATCCGAAGTGACCTTCATACTGAACGGCTCATTCGAGTTCGGTGGAGTTCGGCCGCTTTGGAACGAAGCGGCGATCCACGGTGCCCTCCCCGGGCGTCGCCTCCTTCGCCACGCCGACGGGCCGAGAATCCCAGGATCCTAAAAAGACCCTCCGTGTGAATCAACTACAAACTCGGTCATCCGACCGGGTTGGATCGCCTCGGCCACCACTCGTAAACTCAGCGAGCGCCCCAGGTATCAAGGGCTGCGCCGAGCAGGCCGATCGCTCCTCCGAGCCACGCCCACCCGGAAAGGCGAGCGCGGCCGGGTCGCCAGCGCTCGGTGAGCAACACGCCGAAAGCCGCTCCCCCGAGATCGGTCATGACATCGTAGACCGACGCCGAGCGACCGGGCACGAACGACTGATGGACTTCGTCGCTCACCCCATACAGGGCGGCGATCGCGATCGCGATCAGAGTGGCGCGGCTCCCCCGTATCGAGTCGGTCGCGACGAAGAAGAGGCGCCAACAGCTCGCCAGCACCCCGTAGAGCGGGAAATGGGCACAGTTCGAGACGAAGGAGCTCCAGCGGTGACGCGGGAGCGGGGAGTCGATCGTCCCGGACGACAACCAGAAGATCAGGGCCATCCAGCTCGAGGCAGCGATCAGCCAGAGCCACGCCTCATGACGAGCCGGGCGGAACGTGCTCACTTCCGCTTCTCGATGGCGATCTCGGTGCCACCGTTCGGCAGGTGCTGGACGTCGATCTCGTCTACCAAGGAGTTCACCAGAAACAGGCCGCGCCCCCGAATGGCCTCGGCGGCCGGGAGGTCTTCCATCTGGTGCACGGCATCGACGAGCCTCTCACTGTGGTCGGTCGGGCTCCCGGAATCGCGGACGGTGATGCGCACGCGGTCGGCCAGCTGAGCGACCTCGACGTGGATCTGGGCCTCCTTGGAGCCGCTCCCGTGCTCGACGGCGTTGTCGCAGAGCTCGGAGATCGCGAGCGCGATCTCGTTGAGCTGGCGCTCCTCGAAGCCGGCTCGGGCGCATTGATCGGTGACGAATCGCCGCACGAGCTTCACGAGCTTCAGGTCGCTCGCGATGCTGATTCGGGCTTCGCGGCTTCGTTGAGGTTGAGGTCGAGCCATGCCAGTCCCTTAACTGGGGGTCGCTTCGATGTACATCGAAAGATCAAGGGATCGATAGGAGTGTGTCAAGGCCCCGACTGAGATTCGGTCGACTCCCGTGGCCGCGATGCGGCGCACGGACTCGAGGTTCACGCCCCCCGAAGCCTCCAGCCGAGGGCGCGGAGAGCGGTTTCCAGCGCGGCGAACGGCCTCCTCGAGAAGCTCGGGACCCATGTTGTCGAGCAGCACGATATCGGCACCCGCGTCGAGCGCTCCTTCCAGCTCGTCGAGATCCCGGACCTCCGCTTCGACGATCAACCCGGCGGCGACCTCGCGGGCACGTGCGACCCCGGCCGCGATGCCGGCGCGGCCGCTCCCGAGCCCCGAGAGGGCGAAGTGATTCTCCTTGATCAGGATCTGATCCGAGAGCCCGTAGCGGTGATTGCGTCCGCCACCCATGGCGACCGCGTGGCGTTCGAACGGCCTCAGGAGCGGAGTCGTCTTGCGCGTGTCGAAGATCTCGGCGGTCGATCCGGCGGCTTCGCTCACGTAGGCCGCGGTCGTGGTCGCGATGCCCGACAGACGCTGCAGGAAGTTCAGCGCGACTCGCTCGGCAGTGAGCAGCCCCTGGGCGGACCCCTCCATCTCCAGGACCACGTCTCCGACCTCGAGTCGGTCTCCGTCGGATCGACTCGAGGTGAGGCGGACTTCCGGATCTCGCTGGCGAAAGACACAGCGTGCGACGTCGATCCCGGCCAGAACACCGGAGTCCTTCGCGACGATTCGACCTCGACCCGGCAGAGCTGCGGGGACCAGGGCCTCGGTGGTGCGATCACCGGTTCCGAGATCCTCCGCCAGCGCGGCACGCACGGCCGCTTCGATCAGCTCGGGGGTGAGGCGAGTCTCTTCACTCATCGCGTCGCTTCCCCATCGGGGCCCAGATGGGGTCGCAGTCGTTCCCAAGTCGCCGGTCCGATTCCCGGGACCTTCATGATGTCTTCGGGAGCCCGGAGCTCGCCGCGGCGAGCCGCTTCCGCGAGAGCCTCGGCGCGAGCAGCGCCCAGTCCCGGAAGCGAGCGCCATTCGGCAGCCGTCGCGCACGTGACGTCGATCTGATGAGCCGCAGCTCGCGTGACCTCGTCCAGCGATGGAGGCGGCGGGGCGAGGCGGGCAGCGAGCGTGACGGTGAGGAGCAGCATCGCGAGAAGGAGATCGCCGCGTCGCTTCGAGCTTCGTTGGGGAGGCGTCATCAATTCAAAGCCGATGGCAGTGACACAGCGCGATGGCGAGAGCATCCGCGGCGTCGTCCGGTGTCGGGAGCACCGACAGGGCGAGGAGGCTGCGAACCATCTGCTGGATCTGGACCTTGTGGGCGTTTCCGTTTCCGACGACCGACTTCTTCACCACCGCCGGGGCATACTCCGATACCGGAAGCTCGAACCTCTGAGCCGCGAGAATCGCCACGCCTCGGCTCTCACCGATGCGGACCGCCGAACGAAAGTTGGGGCCATGGTAGACATCCTCGATTGCGACGCACTCGGGACGGTGCTGCTCGATGAGCTGCGTCAGTCCCTCGAAGATCGCGTTCAGACGTTCCGCCAGGCTGCGTCCCCGCCGACTCTGAATCGCACCGTAGTCGATCATCGTCGTCCGGCCCTGGTCGAGATCGACCACGCCGTACCCCAAGGACCACGTTCCCGGGTCCACCCCCATCACCCGCATATCGCCTCCCTGGGTCGTCGCGGTCGCCCGCTCCGAACGCTTCTAGCGGTCCGGCCATTGCCCGAACTCGCGTGGCCTCGTATTATATGGGCCTCGCTCGAAATCGTGCAAGCTCCTTCAGAATAGCGGACTTGTGAGAGTTGACGGCGGCCCTGCGCGAAGTGCGGCGGGGCGGCGTGGGACCGGTGGGCTCGGAGCAGGAACACCGGCGGTCCGGGACGTGGCCCGGAGGAGGAACCGGGGGCATGGGCCGACACGTCTCGGCGATCGTGGTGGCTGCTGGGCGGGGAGAGCGCTTGGGAGCCGACACACCCAAGGCGTTCCTCGAGCTCGCCGGGCGCTCGCTCCTCTCGCGATCTCTGAGCAGCTTGCTCATGGGCGGCCAGGTCGACGAGGTCGTCGTCGTCGTGCCACCCGGCTTCGAGGAGCGGGCTGGCCCGGCCAGCGAATGCAACGGGCTCCCGGTGACCTGTCGGGCCGTCGTGGCCGGAGGCGCTCGCCGCAGCGAGTCCGTCCGGATCGGATTCGAGGCCCTGTCCCTCGCGACCGAGGTCGTCCTGGTGCACGACGCCGCGCGTCCTTTTGTGCCCGGCGGTCTCGTCGAGCGCATCATCGCGGCGGCGCTCGAGCACGGCGGAGCGATTCCGGCCGTGCCCATCCCGGACACGGTCAAGGAGGGAGCCGGAGGATTCGTTCAGCGGACGGTGCCCCGCGAAGCACTTTGTCTGTCGCAGACACCCCAAGGGTTTCGAGCCGGCCTCTTGAAGGAGGCGCTCGAGGTCGGCGAGTCCCTCGAGCAGGACTTCACCGACGAGGCCGCCCTGTTCGAGGGGCTGGGCTACTCGGTTCGCCTGGTCGATTCTTGCACGACGAACTTCAAGATCACCACACCCGACGACTGGCGACTCGCGACCGCTTGGGCCGCCGCAACGGATCGGGAGGCGTTCGATGTCTGATTCTCGAGCTCCTCGGGTTGGCTTGGGCTTCGACAGCCATCCTTTCGCACCCGGTCGGACCTTGTGGTTGGGAGGAGTCGAGATCCCGGGAGCTCCCGGGCTGCGTGGGCATTCGGACGCCGACGTCGTGCTGCACGCTCTCTGCGACGCGGTGCTGGGCGCTCTCGGCGAGGACGATATCGGCACGCTGTTTCCCAATGACGACGAGCGTCATCGCGATCGTGCCAGCGCGGATTTCGCCGCCGAGGCCGTCTGCCGTGCGAGAAGTCGAGGCTATCGCGTCGGCAATCTCGATGTCGTTGTGATCGCGGACCGCCCTCGCCTCTCTTCGCACCGCGCCGCGATGCGAGCGCGCATCGGTGAGATCTTCGAGTTGGCGGGAGGCGCGGCAGACGTCAACATCAAGGGGAAGACGACCGAAGGGCTCGCCGTCAGCGATGGCATTGCTTGCCATGCGATCGCCTTGCTGATTGCCGACACGAACGGAGGCTCAGGACCGAAACGATGATCGAGAAGCAACGATTCGAGAACCCGTTGGTCGAGCGCTACGCTGGCGAGACCATGAGCCGTGTCTTCAGCCCGGACACCAAGTTTCGCACTTGGCGCCGACTTTGGATCGCCCTGGCGGAGGCGGAGCGCGAGCTGGGCCTCCCCATCGAGGAGGCGCAGCTCGCCGAGCTGCGGGCACATCAGGATCACATCGACTACGAGGCGGCCGCTCGCTACGAGCGGGAGCTCCGACACGACGTCATGGCACATGTCCACGCCTATGGTGATCAGTGTCCGGGTGCACGCGGTGTGCTCCACCTCGGAGCGACCAGCGCCTACGTCGGCGACAACACCGACTTGATCCTCCATCGAGACGCGCTCCGTCAGATCCGTGTGGCTTTGATTGCGGTGGTCCGCCCGCTGGCCGAGTTCTGCGATCGCCACGCGCACGAGCCAGCGCTCGCCTACACGCACTTTCAACCCGCTCAGCTCACGACCGTCGGCAAGCGCGCTTCGCTGTGGCTCCAGGATCTGCTGCTGGATGTCGACGATCTCGAGCATCGCCTCGAGCAGCTCCGCTTTCGAGGTGCCAAGGGAACGACGGGCACCCAAGCCAGCTACCTCGAGCTGTTCGACGGTGATGCTTCGAAAGTGGAGGAGCTCGATCGTCGGGTGTCCGAGAAGATGGGCTTCGAGAGACGCTTCCTCGTGACCGGCCAGACCTACACGCGCAAGGTCGACTACCAAGTGCTCTCGTTGCTGTCGTCGATCGCGCAGTCCGCGCATCGCTTCTCGAATGATGTCCGGCTCTTGTCCAACAAGCGGGTGCTCAGCGAGCCCTTCGAGTCGAAGCAGATCGGCTCCTCCGCGATGGCATACAAACGCAACCCGATGCGCTCCGAGCGCATCGCTTCGCTGGCTCGCTTCGTCATGAACCTGGCACCGAACGCCGCACAGACTCATGCGCAGCAGTGGCTCGAGCGCACGCTCGACGACTCGGCCAATCGGAGGTTATCGATCCCCGAGGCATTCATCGCGACCGATGCGGTGCTGACGCTCTACCGAAACGTCATCTCGGGAATGGAGGTCTTTCCGGCTCGCCACCGAGTCGAGATGGCCGACGAGCTCCCCTTCATCGCGACCGAGAACATCTTGATGGAGGCCGTGCGAGCAGGCGGCGACCGTCAAGACCTCCATGAGCGCATTCGACAGCACTCGATCGCGGCGCTCCAGAAGATGCAGCAGGGCGAGCCCAACGATCTCGTCGATCGTTTGAAGGCTGACGCCGCGTTCGCGACGATCAGCGAGCGCCTGGGTGATTCGCTCGATCCAATGCGCTACGTCGGCCGTGCACCTCAGCAGGTGCAGGAGTTCCTGGAGCGCGAAGTGCAACCGTGCCTCGATCGATACGCAAGCTTGGAGGCGAGCACCGACGAGCTGCGCGTTTGAGCCACGAACCGGAGCCGCGACCGACATTCGTCATTGAGGCGTCCGAGAACGTGCGGCTTTGCCGGGCCGGCCGGCGAGGTGACTCGAGTGTCGAGCGAGCGGTGGAATTGAAAAACGCCGACCGTCTCGGAGGAAACGGCCGGCGTTCGATCTTTCTCGTGTCGTCGCCTCAGTCGAGCTTGCGCTGCGGCTTCGGCTGCTCTTCTCCGCACGTGCAGCAGCAGCTGCTACGCGGAGCCTTGACAGCGATCATCGGGACAACGACCTCGGGCAACGACGTCACGGGAAGCGTGACAGTGCGAACCGTGGAGACGGCAGGCACCTCGATCGCCATCGGTGGGATCGAAGCGACTCGACCGATCCGGATCGCGTTGCTCGAAGCGTCGCTGCAGTCCTCCACCAGCGCAACGCCGGTTGCGGGCGCAGTGGTCGTGGAGACCGTTCGCGACAGCAGGTCCGACACACCGGGTCGGGAGGTCACGGTGACGGTTTGCCCTTCGCAACGACAAGCGCCATCGTCGGAAAGCACGATGACCTGCGGCGAGGTCGAGGGCTGGGCGAGGCGAGCAATCTGAATCCGGCCCGTCGACTCCTCGATGAGGTCCTCGATGTCGATGTCGTGCATCGCTTCTTCGATGATCTCTTCGATGATCTCTTCGATGTCGATGTCCTCGAGCGCCTCCTCGACGATGTCTTCGATGTCGACGTCGTGCATCGCTTCTTCGATGATCTCGTCGACGTCGATGTCCTCGAGCGCTTCGTGAAGCTCGGCCATGGCCTCTTCGATCATCTCGTCGTGCTCGTGCTCGTGCTCGTGCTCGTGCTCGTGCTCGTCGTCGTCGTGCTCGTGCTCGTCGTCGCCGTGCTCGTCATCGTGCTCGAAGACGCGCTCGATCACGCGGCCATCATCGGTCCTGATGATGATCTTGCCGTGACTGCCATCGACGTCGGATCCCTTGAGCTTGTGGAGTCCCTTAAGCCCCTTGAGCCCCTTGAGTCCTTCGAGCTTGTGGAGCCCCTTGAGCTTTCCGAGAGTCTTGAGTTCTGAGAGGCCCTCCAGGCCCCGAATCCGGATCCCTCCAAGCTCACCGATCCCACCAATCTCGATGTCCATGTCCTCGAGCTCTCCGAGGTCGAGGCCTTCGAGGCCATGGATCTCGATGTTGCCGAGATGCTCATGGAGCTCTTCGAGGTTGAGGCCTTCCAGTCCGTCGATCTCGATGTTGCTCAGTCGATCGCGGAGCTCGTCGACGTTGTTTCCCTTGAGGGCGAAAGCCATGCTGTGACCGTCTGAGCGTCCCGGCAAGCCGCGGTGAGCCTGCCCGCCGATGACGAGTGGAATGCGAACGTTCTCGCCATCGTGTTCGAACTCGATGACGATCTGGCCGTCTTCGGTGTCGCCGCGATCGATCTGGCGACGTTGGATGACTCGACCTTCGCCGTCTCGGACCGTGACGTTGCCGCCGGACCCATCGATTTCGACGGCGACGCGAATGCCATCGTGGTCGATCTCAACGTTCTGTCGACTGTCACGACGCTCATTCGACTCTCGGCGAGCCCGCGGCTCTCGTGGCTCTCGTGGCTCTCGCGAGCTGGATCGCTCACGGTCGCGCTCGAGGCGCTCCATCATGCGTTGGAGCTCCCGCTCGCGACGATCGAGCTCGCGGGCGCGTTGTTCCAACTCGCGACGGAGTCTCTCGAGGGAGCGGCGTTGATTGCTCGAGTCATCTTGAGAATCGTCGTTTGACCGGCGCTCGGCCATGCGGCGCTCGGCCATGCGGCGCTCGGCCGCCTCCGCTCGCTGACGTGCGGCCATGCGGCGTTGCTCGCCCCCTTCGGCTCGCTGCCGCTCGGCCATTTGACGCTGCTCGGCAGCGGCTGCTCGTTGGCGATCGGCATCTCGATGCTGCTGCTCGAAGTCCTTGCGCTGCTGCTCGGCGTCTCGATGCTGCTGCTCGAAGTCTTCGCGCTGACGAGCGGCGGCACGGCGCTGCTCCTCGGCGTTGCGCAGATTCTGGCGAGTCTGTTCTGCCATCTCACGAGCTTGCTGGCGGGCTTGGTCGACCTGGGAGCGTGCCCGGTCTCGCTGACGGCGAGCTTCCTCAATGAGATTCGCGGCGTCTTCCTGATCCCATTCGGCGTCCATCTCATGAGCGTCTTCAGGGGTCGGGAACTCGACGTCCTCGGTGGGGGCTGCGCCCAGCTTGATCGTGTTCTCGATGATCCGGTCGCCCCGCTGGTACCGGAGGCTGATCCGATCACCAGATCGCTTGGATCCGATGGCCTCTCTCAGCTCTTCACTGGTGTGCACTTCCTGACCGTTGATCGAGAGAATGCGATCTCCGGACTTCACCTCGGCATTCGCGGCCGCACTGTATTCGACCGTGTCGTCGACGGAGACCACACCATCTTCGTCGGTCAGGTAGACGCCGAGGAAGCCACGCGAACGGTCCGAAGAGGCTTCCTCGTCCTCGATCGGCTCGTCCTCGATGATCTCCTCGAGCTCGACGTACTCGTCCGGAGCCTCGGCAGCTCCGGCGCTCGAGGCTCCGGCGAGCTGCACGATCTTGATCAGCTCCTCGCCGTCGCGCTCGATCCGGAGATCGATGGACTGTCCGGCGCGTCGCCGTTGGACCTGCTGGACCACGTCGGCGGTCGATTCGACGGAGTCGCCGTCGATCGAGAGGATGCGGTCGCCGTCTTTCAGGCCGGCTCTCTGAGCCGGGCTGCCGTCGACGATGTCGATGATCTCAGCGCCATCGTCCTCGTCGCTGAGGGAAACCCCGAGAAACCCACGCTGTCCGGCTTCGGCTGGAGCTTCAGGCTCAGGGGTTTCAGCCGCCGCGGCGCGCCGGCTCGCCATGCGCTCCAGCTCCCGTTGGAGCTCCTGGATGCGCTTCTCGATCTCCCGCATCTCCTGAGAGCGATCGTCAGAGCGCCGGCTCTGTGCCAGGGCATCGCTCGAAAGCAAGGCGCCGCAGAGCAGCGGCAGCCAGAGGGCGGAAAGGAACCAATGTCTCTTCCAGATCATGATCTAGAGTCTCCTGACAGATCCTGGCGCGTGGGATTGGGGGAGGAATCGCTTCTCTGATAATTGCCTGAACAGCATTGATTTAGGCAGTGGATGATACCGGCTGGATAGCCGGCGCTGTTTGATCTTTCCCGGATTCGGCATCCGGTCGCCATCGTCCTGACATCGATCCGACTCAGTCGGAGGAAACGCTCGCTTCTTCGGAGCTGGCCGATCCCTTCGATGCGGGAGCTTCCGGTAGGATCGTCAACAAGAGGCCAGCCAACAGCACCGCCCCTGCGATCAAGACGGCCAACCCGACGCTCTCTCCGAAGATGAGGAACGCCAGAAAGCCGGCACCCAGCGGCTCGCCGAGTGCACACACGGCAACGATCGACGGGGCCAGATGACGGGTGGCGTAGTTCCACGAAGAGTGGCCGGCCAAGGTCGGGACGAGTCCGAGCAGGAACAGGTAGCCATACGTCGCCGGCGTCAGCCTTGTGAGAGTCGCCCCGAGTATTCCGCCCGTGATGAGGAGGGCGACCGCCGCGGTCCCATAGATCAGGCTGACTTGCCCGACCAACGAGAGGCGGCTCCGGACGCGACGACCGAGCAGCAGGTAGGTCGCGAACGTCAGGGCTCCGATCACGGCATACAGGTCGCCGGTGAGCCCGTGTGCTCCCCTGCTCTCCGAGCCGAAAGCGATCGCCATGGCGCCGACCATGGCGAGAGCGGTACCGAGCAGCCGTCGTCGGGAGGGGCGTTGGCCCAGCCAACGTTCGATCGCCAAGAGGAACACGGGATGAACGTTGATGAGCAACACCGCGTTGACGAGCGTCGTGCTCTGGATGGCCGCATTCCAGGCCGTGAAGTGGGCGGCCAGGGAGAGGCCGGCCAGAAGGACCGCCAACCAGTCCCCTCGGTCGAGGCCGGCGAGCTCGCCGCGGCGTGGCCAGAACAGCGGCAGGAGCAGGGCGGTGGCGACGATGGTCCGTCCGGCAGCAATGACGATCGGTTCGGCGACACAGAGCCGCACCAGGATGGCCGACCAGGAGACGGACATCAGGCCGACAAAGATCGCACCGATGGCGAGTTGGCGAGAGGACGTCATCGACAGCGAAGGCTCCTCGGTCGATCGGGCGACACACGAGCCCACTCCCCGGGAAAGCGCGGCAGCGCTCGAACGCTCCCTGGGCGGGCTGCGTCATTAATGCCTTCCCGCGTCGAAGACGCAATTGATCGCCGGGATTCTCAGTTGCGACCAGGGGCGGTCGGCACGCGGACTCTGAGTCCGACGTCGTCGCCCTTCGGCTGGCGGCTGTTCCGTGTCGTCTGGACCTGACCATCGGGGCCTGCCGAGAGAACCCAGAGGTCCTCGGGCGAGCTCGGATCGAAGCGGAGCACGAGATAGGCATTGCCCCAGGGATCGCGGCCGACGCGTCGAGGGGGCTTGAGAGCGCTCCCCAGCGGCTGGGTCGAAGCACCGCCGGCCACATGTGGCATGGGGCCGTCTCCGGCCAAGAGGACCTGGTCGCTCGACGGAAGATCGGCGATCAGGGGCAGGGCGCCGGCGAGGTTCCGGACGGCGAGCTGCGCTTGCTTCGTGGCGTCGCGCTCCAGCTCGTTGTGGACGATCGGCGCCAAGACCAGGATGAAGCAAGCGATGACTCCCAGGCCGATCAAAGCGTCCCGAGGTCCGAGCTGCTGGGTCCAAGCGGAGGGTTTTGGTTCGCGCCGGCGCATCTGCACCATCTCCGAAGTTCACGGATTCGGTCCAACCCCTCTCATCTGCCTCCGCCCAACCGAGACTTGAGGAGAATCGCCCGGAAACACGAACCAAGCCGCGCACGGCGATCAGCATTGGGATGTGTGGAGGCGAGCATCGAAGGCGGCCGGCCAGCGTCGAGGGGCCTTGGGTGAGTAAGCGGGAAAAACCCACCCCGCTCAATGCGTCAGATCCACCCGGCGCCGACGTACACGCGAACACGCCTCATGGACGGACTTCGCGCCGCGCCATCGCGCGCGGATGTATCAGATTCGTCCTCGCACGAGATCTTCGCTCAGACGTCCGTCCCGCATGCGCACTTCGCGTTGCGCCAGGCCGGCCACGTCGGGATCGTGGGTGATCAGGATGATGGTGATGCCGTCGGCGTGTAGCTCGGAGAAGATGTCGAGGATGGACTGGCCCGAGGCGCTGTCGAGGTTGCCCGTAGGCTCGTCGGCGAGAATCAAGCGCGGCTGCTTGACGAGGGCGCGTGCGATCGCGACCCGCTGTTGTTCGCCGCCCGACAGCTCGGCGGGACGGTGGTCGAGGCGGTGGCTGAGCCCGACGCGCTCGAGGGCCTCGCGGGCCTTGGCACGACGCCCAGGAACTCGTCCGTAGACCAGCGGCAGCAGCACGTTCTCGAGGGCGCTCTCCTCGGACAGGAGGTTGAACGACTGGAAGACAAAGCCGATGTCGGAGTTTCGGAGTCGGGCCAGCTCCCGATCGGTGAGCTGATCGACGCGCTGGCCATCGAGAAGATAGGTCCCGGTGGTGGGGCGGTCCAGACAGCCCAGCACGTGCAGGAGCGTCGACTTGCCCGAGCCCGAGGGTCCCGTGATCGCGACCATCTCACCGCGCTGAATATCGAGGTCGAAGCTCGAGAGCGCCTCGACGGTCTGCTCACCCATGAGGTAGGTCTTGCCGACGCCGGCGAGGTGAATGAGCGGATGGTTCGATTCGGACATGCCAGTCACAGATTCCTCAGGAAGTGGATCGGGTCGAGTCGGGTCGCCCGATAGGCGGGCAGGACGGTGGCGAGCACTCCGACCGCCACGGAGAGGAGCGCCGCCAGGACGAAGCTGCCCAGTGTGATCAAGGGCTCCCAGGGCAAGACCGTCGCGAGGAGAACCCGGGTGGCGAGCACCCCGAGCCCGATCCCCGCTGCTCCCGCCGCCCCCGAGACGATCACGCTCTCGGTCACGAATTGCAGGAGGATGTCTCGGCGCAACGCGCCTTCGACACGACGCAACGCGACCTCGGGAAGCCGCTCCCGAATCGCGACCAAGGAGATGGTCGCCGTCATGATCAGAGCGATCATCAACGTCACGATCCAGGTGATGTTGCCCAGAGAGCTCATGGTGCGGATGCCCGAGACGACGGAGTCGATCCAGTCCCGGCGGAGCACGATCACGAGCTCCTCGTGACCGCGTTTCTCGAGCAGCGGTCGGACTGCGCGCGCGGCAAGATCGAGGTCGCGAGTGCCCGAGAGGTCGAGATAGATCGCCTGCAGCGGTGTCGACTCGCCGTTTTGCATCATCCACGTGAGGGGGAGGTAGACGTTCTTGAAGGAGAGCAGACGAGCCAAAGGGAGTCGGGCGCTGTCGTTGTCGAAGGCGTTGAGCTGGTCGCGAAGGCTGATCGGATCCTCGAAGATTCCCACGACCTCGAAGCGCCGCACCTCACCGTTCAGGCGGAGCTCGATCTCCTGACCGATCATCTCTCGCACTTCCGTCTCGGCGCTGGACGTCGACTCCGTCGACGTCATCAGATCGACCGCCAGCGCGACGTCCAACGCGCAGACCGGTCGCTGCTGCTCGATGTCGGATGGCTCGAGGAAGCGGCCGGCGAGGAGCTGGGAGTCGAATGTGCCGCGGAACTCGGGTGTCGTCGCGATGGCAGGCCCGAGCCGAGTCGACCGCGGGCCAACGATGCGCGCGAGCTGAAAGCGCACGGGAGCGGACCGAGCTCCGGAGATGCCTTGGACGAGAGCCCGGCTGTCGGCGAGCGTCAGCGGCTTGACCTCGGGGTTGGCCCGCTGTCCCGACATCATCGCGATCGGGTTCGTGATCTGCGGGCTATAGATGTTGACGCAGTGCACTCCGAAGCCGCGAATGTCGTCCGTGACTTGCGCGGTGGCTCCTTGGAGGACCGCGACCGTCGACACGACACAGCCGATCGCCAGCATGATGGTCAAGAAGGTCAGGAGCGCTCGCCAGGGGCGGCGGCTGATCGTGCGCGTGCCGAGGCGGCACATGTCCCAGACATAGGAGCCGCGGCTCTCACTCATGGCGAAGCGCCTCCACCGGCTCGATGCGCGCCGCACGTCGAGCCGGAAGGATCGAGGCGAGGACTCCCGAGAGCGTCGCCAGCGCGACCGCCAGCAGCGATCGCCCGACCGGCACGTGGACCGTCATCACCACACCCGGATCGAGCAGCGCCCGCAGCTTCGCCAACCCGACACCGAGAGGCACGCCGATCAGGCCCCCGATCAGACAAAGGATGAGGCCCTCGAACAGGAACTGCATGACGATCGCTCGGCGGGTGGCGCCTTCGACACGCCGAATCGCGATCTCACGATACCGCTCCATGACCGAGAAGAGCGTGATGTTCGCGATCATGAAGGCACCCATCACCAGCACCGTCGTGAAGAGCGCGATGTTCAAGGGCTCGTAGCGGTCGATCTCCGAGTTCATGATCACGCGGAAGCCAGCATTCGAGAAAGAGAGCGGCACGATGCCGCGATCCGCCAGGAGGAGCTGGGCTCGATCCGAGAGGCGATCGATCTTCTCGGGCGGTGCGCGCAGAACGATCTCGCTCAACGGCTGCTCGGGAGCCAGCGAGTCGAGCGGCAGGTACAGCATGTGATCCGACTGCTTCCAGTCGTCGCGGTCCATCGCGATACCGAGGCTCCGCAGCATGCTCTTGGCGATGCCGGCCAGGCGATGGTCCTCGTCGATCCCCAGGTCGTTCGCACTCAACGCTTGCTCGGTGCGCTGGGACATTCGTCCGACGATTCGGAGCGTCCGCGGCACGCCGGTCGGCTCGTCCTCGGTCGTGTCGAACAGTTGGACGGTCAGGGCTCGGCCAAGGGCCTCGTTCTCGCCGTACATCTCGCGCGCCAAGGCCGGATCGATCGCCACCGGGATCGTCGCGTCTTCCGGGGATGTGGTCGGGAAGTGCCCGCGCGCTACCGGATACGAGCGCGCTCCCGGATAGCCGGGCGTCGTCTCGACGATCAGCCACAGCTTCCCGGCCGAGGCGCCACTCTGCACCTCGACGGCGATCACTCGGGCCGCCGCCATGTCCTGGACCTCGCCGGCTAGCTCGGTCTGCAAGCTCTCGAAGTCGGCGCGAGTCAGCGGCCGACCGGTCGGATCCGCTTCGAGCACCAGGCGATCGAGCCCGAGCTCGGACGCGCGCTCGAGCGCGTTCTCGCGGCTGCCTTCGATCAGGGCCGGGAAGAACACCGCCAACGCGACACCCCAGGTGGTGCCTTGAAGGACCAGCAGCGAGCGCACTGGTCGACGCAAGAACTGACGGAGGGCGATGCGCAGGCTTTCGAGGATCATGAAAGGACCGTTCGAAGGGCGGCGAAAGCTCGCCATTCTGCCGAAGTGGTCTCGGTGTGTACACGTCGTGGCCTTCGCCTTTTCGCGTTCGACCAGACGGCGCCCGGGCGAATTGGAGTAGTCGGTTTCGGCAGGGCACCTGGATCTCTATGGTGGGGCGCGTCGTTGCAGCGACCGGCGCCCGGCCCGGGATGGCAAGGGAGAGCGGTCGCATCTCACCCGGCGAAGGGTGTGTCGATGGCTTTGCGGCTGTTCCTCTTCTTCCTCGGCCTGTACGTGCTCACGAGCTACGGCCGCCTCGACAACGAGGACCTCGAGGTCGTGTTCCAGACCACGCGCAGTGTGGCCGAGGACGGCAGCTTCGCGATCGGTGATACCCCGCAGGGGCGGTTCATCATTGCTCAGGGCTTCGACGTTCGCGAAGGCCTCGATGGCCGCTTCTACTCCTGGTTTGGCGTCGGGCATGCCTTGCTCGGTCTGCCCGGGTACTGGATCGGGCAACTCTGCGCTGGCCTCCTTCCCGACACCTTGACGGTCGGAGAATGGTCTCGCCTATGGGTGAGCCTCACCAATGCGGTGATCGGGGCTTGGGTCGTGACCATGCTCTATCGCATCGGCCGTCGGCTCGGCGCGACACAACGCATCGCGGCGCTCGCCGTTTGTGCGTACGGAGCGGCCACGCTCGCCTGGCAGCATGCGCGCGGCGGTTTCCCGGGCACGGCGTGCACGGCAGCACTGGCGTTGGCCCTCCTCCTACTGATCACGTATCGACAGCGCGGAGGACGCTGGCGAGCGGCGGCAGCCGGTCTGGCGCTCGCTGTCGGTGTGGCGATTCGATGGCCGACGGCACTCGGCGCGTTCGTGCTGGGCGCCTATGCCCTCTTCGTGTTCTTTCGGCGTCGGGACGTCCGCGCGGTCGCGGCGTTTGCGGCTCCGGCGCTGACCGTGCTCGGCCTGCTGCTGTGGGTGAACGCCGCCCGCTTCGGCGATCCGCTCGAGAGTGGCTATGGCGAAGTGGCGAGCGGCGGGTTCTTCTCGTTCCCGTTCCTTTGGGGGCTGGTCTACCAGATCGCCTCCCCCGCGCGCAGTCTGCTGATCTACGCCTTGCCTGCCGTGCTCGGCCTGGCGGGGATCCTACGCTTCGCTCGCCACCGTCGTGCCGAGGCCCTCGCCGTCGGCGCGCTCTTCCTCGCCTACCTGGCCTTTCATGCCAAGATCCAAGGCTGGCACGGGGCGTGGACTTGGGGACCGAGATACCTCCTGCCAGCACTCGCTCTTCTGACGCTCCCGCTGATGTCCACGCTCGAGTGGGCGGCCGCACGTCGTGGGCGACGCTGGGCCATCGGAGTCCTTCTCGGTCTTTCCATGGGCATTCAGATCCTCGGAGTGTCCGTTCACTACGGCACTGCGATTGAGGTTTCGTTGAGGGGGGCTGAACGTCGGCATCCGCAACGGGCCGAGCAGCCCGAAGATCTCTGGCTGGGCGTTCTGATGTCGGATCCGCTCTTCTGCCCGGTGCGCATCCACGCCAAGATGCTCGCCGTCAAGCTCCGCTGGCCGCGCCCGGAGACGTTCGACGCCGAAGACCTCTTCGGAGCCGCCGGGCCACCGATCCAGCCGCGAGAGCGAAGTCTTACCGGTATCCCGAACCAAGGCTTCGAGCACTTGAAAGCCGTCGCCGCCTGGAAGCATGGCGGAACCGGGCTGAGAACGGCGATCATACTCATGATGGTCGGGCTGGCCGTCCTGGCGTTTCGCCTGGCGCGTGACCTCGGACGACGAGCCGAACCGCCGAGTGAGCCCGCAGCCTGAACGCGACTCCTCGTCCAACGTGACGGACTCCGTTCGGGTCTCTGTTCGTTGGGACCCGCGACCGCTCTCTCTTCAATGTGAGGCGAAGGTCCTGCAGCCCGCCAGGGCGCGTTGAACTTCCACGTTCGACGTGACGGACTCCGTTCGGGTCTCTGTTCGTTGGGACCGGGCAGGACGAGAATGCGGGCGACGAAGACTCTCTACTTGAAGCCGTCGATCGCCACGACGCTTCCGACGCCCTTGTCGAACTCGGCGCCGAGCTGCGCGACATAGAGGCGACCATCTGGTCCGAAGGCGCAAGAGACCGGGCCTTGCAGCTTGGTACCGATCACCTCGACCTTGGCCTCACCGCCGCCTTCGGGCAACGAGACGCGGGCGAGCTTTCCGGCCTGGACCTCGGTCAGCGACCAGTTGTTGTCGACCATGGCGTAGTCGGACGTGCCCGGAATGGCGGCGAATCCCATCGGATCCATCAGACCGGGCAGGGTCCACATGCGGTCGGGCTGCTTGGTCTCGGGATTCCATTGCACGAGGAGCCCGTCCTCCTTGCCACCGGCGCCCGAGTAGAGCGCCAGGACGGCCCCGCTCGCCAAGACATGCGTCTGCATCGGGGAGTTGACGGTGATGCCATGCTCGTCCGCCGAGAAGATCGGTTCGAGCTTTCGGGTGGCGACGTCGCAGGCAAGCACCCAGGTCATCGCATCCGAGCCTTGTCCGGCCACGTAGATCGTCTTTCCGTCCGGTGAGATCGAGAGTCCGGTGAGGTTGCCTTCGCCCTTGTCCGCTGCGTCGTCACTGGTCGGCGGGATCGAGTTCGAGGCCTTGCCAGAGCTGGCGGCTCCGCTGGCGCTGAAGAAGACGAGTGTCTCCGCACCGTCCTTCTTTCCGGCATCGGTTACGACCAGCGTGTCCCCGTTCCAAATCGCCGAGAGCGGGCCGAGCTTGAAGCGATCGGGTGCTCCGTCCGCACCGACCTTCCAATACTCGGTCTCGAACCCCGTGACATAGTCGACGGCCTTACCGTCCTGCACTACGATCACGCGGCCGGCGCCGCTGTCACAGATCGTCAGCTCGCCGCGGGGGCTGAAGGAGATGCCCGAGGGGTTCGTGAGTCCGTCCTGAACGACGACGGCGGTGTATCCCTCAGACATGCCGAGGTCGATCTGGACCTCATCCGTGGAGGCGGCATCGCAGGCGGTGATCAGCAGCAGCCCGGAAAGAAGAGCAGTGATCCGAGGCAAGGCAATGGTCATGGCACTCGTGTCCTCAGTCGGATTGGGAGAAGGATCGATCCCGAACTCGCGCGGGGCGGGACCGAACCGCAGAGCCTAACGTTTCGCCGGAAAGGTAGCCAGACCGGGAGGCTCCCCGGTCCTCGCCACGATGGAAAGGGAGCTCGGGCCACCGCCTTCTAGCCGTCGGGCCGCTCCAAGTCACGAACTCGGCGCCCTCCCCTTCCAGGAACGTTGACCCGTTGCACGGCCGGCGCCTACGATGTCGCGCGGTGGTCTTCGAAACGGTTTTCCTCCGGAACCCTCATCATGCCGCTCGCGCTTTCGACTGCCTGGTTTGCCCGTCGTTTCGAGCTGGCCGACGAGCTCTTGACCGCGACCGATGCGACCGGATTCTCGGCCTTCGAGATCGCAGCCGGCACACTCGGTTTTTGGCCCAGTGGCCTGACCCAGTCGTTTCAGCGACACGGAAAACACCTCATCGCGATCGAGGATCCGACTGCCGGAGTCCCGGCCGGCGAATCGGGAGATGGCCGGCACTTGGGGTCCCCCCACGACACCGCTCGGGAGCGCAGCCTCGAGCGAGCTCACAAGTCGGCGCTCGCCGCAAAAGCGGCCGGCTGCCCGCGCGTGATTCTGCGTCCCGGTTGGATCATCTCCGACGAGCCGGACGCCCAAGCGCGCGTGGCGCGTGCGGTCGACGTGGGTGCTTCCTCCGAGGAGTGCCAGGTCGAGGTCGAGCGATTCCGCCGATGGGTCCGTGATCGAGAGATGGCCTTCCTGGATCGCCTCTGCCGAGCGCTCTTCGAGCTCTGTCGTCGAGAGCCCGAGGTCGAGTGGTGCCTCTGCCCGGGGGCCTGGCCCGGTGAGTTCGGCACACTGAGCCAGCTCGAGAACGTCTTCGAGACCTTGGGACGGCAGAAGCTGGGATACTGGCACGACACGGCCGCCATCGAGATGCGACATCGTCTCGGCGAGGGCTCGAGCGAAAGCTGGCTCGACCTCTTTGGACGGCGGCTGGTGGGCGTGTACCTGAACGAGTGGCGAGGAGCGCGGCCGGGCCAACCGCCAGGGAGCGGGACGATCGACTTTCAGATCGTACGCTCCTTCCTCGGCGAGTCGACCGAGCGCGTGCTGCGATTGGACGGCGACGTCGCGCCCGAGAGCGTGCGGCTCGGGCGGATGTTTCTGGACAAGTACCGCTACTGAGGCCGCTGAGGATCGAGGAGCGGGCCATGTCGAAAAGCTGGGACGCAATCGTCATCGGCGCCGGAGTCATGGGAGGCTCCGCTGCTTGGCGCTTGGCGGGCGCCGGACTGCGCACGCTCTTACTCGAGCAGTTCGCGGTCGGTCACGAGCGCGGGAGCTCGCACGGCCCTTCACGGATCATTCGACTGAGCTACGACGAGGCGCTCTACACCGAGCGGATGCCGCGGGCCTACGCGCTTTGGGAAGAGCTCGAGTCGGAGACGGGCAGCCGACTCGTCCATCGAGTGGGTGGCATCGATCTCGGCTCACCCGACGTCCCGTCCTGGCACGACACGCGGCACACGCTCGAGCAGTTCGAGATCCCCTTCGAGACTCTCACCTCGACCGATCTGCGGCGGCGCTTCCCGCAGTTCACCGTACCGGACAACGAGATCGGTCTGTGGCAGGCCGACACCGGTATCCTGCCCGCCGGGCGCTGCGTGTCCGCCCTCGTCCGAGCGGCTCGTCAGCGGGGAGCAACCCTCCTTGAAGACGCTCGGGTGGTCGCACTGCAGCCTCAGGATGATGGCCTTTCCCTCCGGCTCGAGAACGGCGAGGAGCACTCCGCTCCCCAGGTCGTGCTTGCGGCGGGCCCCTGGACGGGACCGCTCCTCGAGCCGCTCGGGCGGGCGCTCCCTCTCGAAGTGACTCAAGAGCAAGTCGCCTACTTTCGACCGCGCCACGGAGAGGCCTTCCAGCCGGATCGGTTCCCGGTCTTCATTCGTCACGAAGAGGAGTTCGTCTACGGGTTCCCGTGCTTCGAGGGCGACCTCGTGAAGATCGCCTTGCATCACGGCGGTCCGGTCACGACGGCGGACGAGCGCACCTTCGAGCCGGATGAGGCCGCGCTCACTCATCTGCGAGGCTGGGTCGTGACGCATCTCCCGAGCCTGGATCCCGAGCCCGTTCGCATCGAGACTTGCTTGTACACCAACACGCCGGACCGGGACTTCGTGATCGATTCGCCATCCGGCTTGGATGGGCTCATCGTGGCGGCCGGGTTCTCGGGGCACGGCTTCAAGTTCGGGCCGTGGGTGGGAGAAACGATTGCCGAGCGCGTGACCGGTCGCGCCTCGGAGGCACCGCATCCTCGATTCGCGTTCGACCGTTTCTAGAGGGTCTTGGAGGCTTGCCTTGGAGGCTTCCCTTGGAGGCTTGCCTTGGAGGCTTCCCGCTTACTGGGTCCGGTCTTCTCGGACACCATCGAGCGCCTCATTGAACTTGGCTGCTCGCGGGGCGTCGTGCCGCGTCATCGTGCGCGGCTCTGTCGGACTGCCGCGATACCGTGCGGGGCACTGTCGGACTGCCGCGTCATTGGTGCGGGGCACTGTCGGACTGCCGCGTTATCGCGCGGGGCACTGTCGGACTGCCGCGTTATCGTGCGGGGCTCTGTCGGACTGCCGCGTTATCGCGCGGGGTTCTGTCGGACTGCCGCGTTATCGCGCGGGGCTCTGTCAGACTGCCGCGATACCGTGCGGGGCACTGTCAGACTGCCGCGTCATCGTGCGGGGCTCTGTCGGACTGCCGCGATACCGTCTCTGCCCCTGGGACCGCGGGCGGCTCGCCCGCATTCGGGGTCGGTTTGCAACCGACTCGTCGATCATCGAAACAGCTGATCGATGCGCTCGGCGTGACGCTCGAGGATGACTTGACGCTTCAGCTTGAACGTCGGCGTGACCTCGCCGGTCTCGATCGTGAACGGACGGTCCATGAGCTGGATCTTGGCGACGCGCTCGAAGGGGCGCAGGCGCTTCGTCAGGCGTTCGAGCTCCTCACGAATGGCGCGACCGACCGGGCCGTCGGGGAGGATCCGCTCGGTGCTCGAGAGGCGAGTGAGGTCGATGCCACGGGTGAGGAACCCTTCCTGATCCGGCACGACGAGCGCTCCGAGCTGCTTGCGATCTTGACCGACCACGAGGATCTGCGCGACCAGAGGGCTGGTGCCGATCTCGGACTCGACCACCGCCGGCTCGACGTTCTCTCCACCCGAGAGGACGATGGTGTCCTTGGAGCGTCCCACGATGACGAGCTCGCCGGTGGGTGCGATTCGCACCAGGTCGCCGGTCGACAACCAGCCCTTGTCGTCGAGCACACGGCGAGTGGCTCGCTCGTTGCGAAAGTAGCCCTTCATCACTTGGGGTCCCCGCACGAGGAGGATACCGATGCGCCCCTGCTCGAGCTCGCGACCCTCGGGATCTACGACGCGCAGATACGTGTCGACCAAGGGACGGCCGATCGAGCCGATGAGGTTTTGATCAAATGTGCGTACGGAGACGATCGGCGCGGTCTCGGTCAAGCCGTAGCCGTTGAACAGCGGCATGCCGATGGCTTGGAAGAACACGTCGATGCCTTCGGGCAGAGAGCCGCCGCCGCTGATGCCGAGGCGCATCTTTCCGCCGAGCGCAGCCCGGACTTTTCTGAAGACGAGTCGGTCACCGAGGCGAGCCATCGGGCGATCGAAGAGGCTCTGAAGCCGCTCCTTCCAGCCGACCGGTGGTCGGTTCCCGAGCGCACGGGCCGCCTCCCCGCAGCGGAGTCGCGCCTGTCGCTGAGCGCTGCCGAGAAAGCGGCGGGCCAGCAGCCGCCGGAATGCGGGAGCCTTTTCGAGCTGCGCGTCGATCGAGCAGTGGAGGGCTTCCCAGATTCGCGGCACCGCGCCGAGAATCGTCGGAGCCTGCTCGCTCAGATCCTTCCGGAATCGGCGCCGATCCGTGTAGACGAGCTGAGCACCGCGATCGAGGACGATGTACTCGAGAACGCGTTCGAACATGTGCCAGCAAGGCAAGATCGACAGCAGGACGTCGTCGCGTGTGACCGGGACTCGTTTCCGGATCGCCCGGACATTGTGCAGGATGTTGCGGTGCGAGAGCATCACCCCTTTGGGGTCGCCGGTGGTCCCGGAGGTATACACGATCGTCGCGACATCGTCGGGATCGATCGCAGCCGCCGATTCCTCGACCCGCCGTGAGCCACGGTCTCGGAGAACCCGGCCTCGCTCGACCAGCGAGTCCCAATCCGTCAGGCCTTCCTGCCCCGGACCCTCGACTCGCCCGCCGATCAAAACCAGCCATCGGAGCTCTGGCAATGACTCCCGCTGATCCCGGACCTCCTCGAAGCGCTTTCGACCTTGGACGAAAGCCACCCGCGAGCCCGAGTGCTTCAGAATGAACAGCGTCTCGTCGAGCGTGGTGTCGGTGCCGCGCGGGACGTCGATGCAGCCGGCCGTCAACGTCGCCAGATCGGCGACCAGCCATTCGACGCAGTTGTCCGCCAACAACCCGACTCGGGCTCCGGGCTCGACTCCGAGATCGAGAATGGCCTCCGCCACCACGCTAGCCTCGCGGCTGAGCTCGCCGTAGGTCACGGGCGTCTCGTCCGAAGGAGATCGACGCCTCAGCACGACGCGCTCTCGGTTCTCCTGGCTCGTTCGAGCAAAGAGCTGTGGCAGAGTCTGCTCCTCGCCCCGCGCGTTCGGCAGAGTCCAAGAGCTGAGGAAGCATTCGGTGGTGGTTTTGGTCATGGAAGGGGTCCGGTCGTGAAACCAGGAACCGGCCGTGGGCGGAATTCCACGGTGAACGGAGAAGGCAAAGGGCCCGAGTCGGCCCCCCGAGTCGGGGAGGGAGTAGGTGCGATAGATCGGCACAGAACTAGAGTTTACCCCATTATGAAGCCGATGCGAGCCCTGGTCCTTCGCGGCAAAGGATCCCTCTCGGGTCCGCCGGGACCGGATGCGCACGTCCTCCCTCTTTCGGCGAGCCGAGCCTGAGAGCCTGAGTCGAGAATTCGAGTCTGAACGAGCCGGGTCGGAGGCGCGAGAGCTCGGTTGGATGAAGGTCCATAAAGGTATTTATGGTAGTGATTTAGTGGCAGGGTGGCGGTGAGGAGAATAGACGTTGACAGCCCAAACGCAGATGATATGCTCTCTAGCCGCATTGAAAATGCGCGGGTGTAGCTCAGTGGTAGAGCATCACGTTGCCAACGTGATTGTCGTGGGTCCGACTCCCATCACCCGCTCCAAAACGCTCTGCTGAGGCCGCTTCTTCCGGGGAGCGGCCTTTGCGTTTGGTTCTCCGTCGAGGTGGCGGGCTTCGAGTCCGACTCCCTGCCGGAGTGACGCCGAGGCCGCCGATGAATGAGGTCACCTACGAGAAGATCCTTCAAGCGCGCCAGCGTTTCGAGCAAGCGGCCGAGCTGCTCGGAGATGGTGGGGAGCGCGAGCCGATCTATCGCTCGCCCTGCCCCTACAGCCAAGGCTTGAGTCAGCTCACGGGCACACGCTGCTACATCAAGCTCGAGAATCTGCAGGCAACCGGCTCCTTCAAGGACCGCGGCGCGCTCAACAAGCTCCTCTCGCTCGATGAGTCGGAGCGTCGCCGGGGCGTCATCGCTGCTTCCGCGGGCAACCATGCCCAGGCTGTCGCCTATTTCGCAACGCGGCTCGGCATCGAAGCGACGATCTTCATGCCCGAAGGCACGCCGCTCATCAAGCGGAAGCGAACGGCGACCTTCGGAGGGCGAGTGGTGCTCTTCGGGAGCAACCTCGAAGAGGCCTTCGTGGCCGCACAGGAGGAGCGGGAGCGTCGCGATCTCGTCTTCGTGCATCCCTTCGACGATCCCGAGATCGTGGCGGGCCAGGGCACGCTCGGTCTCGAGCTGATTGAGCAGCTTCCCAAGCTCGAGGCCGTCATCATTCCGGTCGGTGGTGGCGGGCTGATCGCGGGTGTCGGCTTGGCGCTCAAGCATCACAAGCCCGACCTCCAAGTGATCGGCGTCGAGCCGGAGGTCGTGCCGTCTCTGACGCGCGCGCTCTCGGCCGGGCATCCAGTGACCGTGCCTCCTCAGCCGACGATCGCGGACGGGATCCGCGTGCGCCAAGTGGGCAAGATCACCTTGGCCCTCGCAGCTCGGGTCATCGATCGAGTCGTGACGGTGGCCGAGTCGGACATCGCGGTCGCCGTACTGATGCTGCTCGAGCAGGAGAAGACCGTCACCGAAGGCTCGGCGGCGGCGGCTTTGGCTCCCTTGCTGACGGGGCAGTTGCCAGAGCTGAAAGGGAAGCGGACGGCCCTGGTCTTGAGCGGAGGCAACATCGATGTCACGATGCTCGCCCGCATCATCGAGCGCGGGCTCGTGCGCGACGGACGCCAGATGCGGCTGTTCGTCGTGATCCCGGACCTGCCCGGTGCCTTGGCGGCGCTGACGACGGCGCTCGGCGATCTGGGAGCGAACATCCTCCAGATCTACCACGACCGGAGCTTCGCGCAGGCTGCCTTGGGCGAGACTTTCGTTGAGCTGACGCTCGAGACGCGGGACCGCGAGCACGTCGCACAGATCGAGTCCGGTCTGAGCGAGCGCGGCTATCGGCTCACGGGGCCGGAAGGGCTTCCGGCTCGGCCCGGCAAGAATCACCCCTGACTCACGAGAAGGAAGACGAGGTTCGCAACGATGGGCAAGATCGCGGTCATTCCCGGTGATGGCATTGGCGTCGACGTGACGCACGAGGCCGTCAAGGTTCTTCAGGCAGTCAACGAGAAGCATGGGCTCGGTCTCGTGCTCGAGCACCTCGACTACGGTGCCGAGCGCTACCTGACGGACGGAACGACCTTGCCGAAAGGCGAGATCGAGCGTTTCGAGAAGGAGTTCGACGCGATCTACTTGGGCGCTCTCGGTGATCCGCGCATCCCGGACATGCGCCACGGCCGCGAGATCCTGCTCGCCATGCGCTTCGAGATGGATCTCTTCATCAACCTGCGCCCGGTGAAGTGCCTGGCCGACCGGCTGTGCCCACTCAAGAACTTCGGCGCCGACGACATCGACTTCACCGTGTTCCGCGAGAACACCGAGGGGCTGTATGTGGGCCTCGGCGGCAACTTCAAGAAGGGCACGCCCGATGAGGTTGCCATCAACGAGGACGTGAATACTCGCAAGGGTGTCGAGCGGATCATCCGCGCCGCCTTCGAGTTCGCCGTGAAGCACGGCAAGAGCACCGTGACGATGTCCGACAAGTCGAACGCCGTCCGCTTCGCACACGATCTCTGGGTCCGTACCTTCGATGAGGTGGGCGACGAGTATCCCAAGATCGAGAAGCAACACCTCTACGTCGACGCCTTGGCCATGCAGATGATCAAGAACCCGAAGCAGTTCGAGGTCATCGTGACGAACAACATGTTCGGCGACATCATCACCGACATCGGTGCCATGCTCCAAGGCGGCCTCGGCCTCGCCGGCAGTGGCAACCTTCACCCCGGCAAGACCTCGCTCTTCGAGCCCGTCCACGGCTCGGCTCCGAAGTACGCGGGAAAGAACATAGCCAATCCCTTCGCCGCCATCCTCACCGCCGAGATGATGCTCGATCACCTGGGCCACACCGCGGCCGCGCGCGACATCGGCAACGCCGTGAAGCTCGCCCTCGAAGAGGGCCAGACGACCGCCGACGTCGGCGGCTCGCTCGGGACCCGCGAGGTGGGTGATTGGATTATCGAGCACATCTAACAAACGGAGCCGAGCGTCCGACGCGGAGCCGCGACCGACATTCGTCACGTGCGATGCCGTGACTCGTAGGTCGATGCGGGCGCTCGTCTCGCGTAATGAAACGAAGGCCGAGCGAGCGGTGCGTGCCGGCGAGCACATGAATCGTTCGAACGGCCGATCGCGCGCCGGCACCGACCGAGCGGCTCGGCTTCGCGCTTTCTCAGCGGTGCCACCGATGCAGTCCGGCGTCGCTCTTCGTGACCAACATCAGCTTCCCGTCCTCGTCGATGCCGAATGCGATCACCGGCTCCTCGAAGATCGTTCGGAGAGCGGGCAGCGGGTCTCGCGATCGGAAGGCGCGAAGCTCGCTCGTGCCGTCATTGAAGGTCGTCAGGACGGCGCACTGATCGCCGTGAAGAGCCATGCGAACGTCGCTGACCGATTCCAGCATCGGAGAGGTGATGTCCCAACGGACGCGGCTCGCCCGGCCATTCAGATCGAACCATTCGAAGCGCCAATCGCCGAGGCCGCCGATCCCTTCGGTGACCCAAGCCGCGCTGTCGATTTCGTCGTCGAGGGCGCTCGCGAGCAGCGGCCCATCGAGATCGTCCGCGCCGATCGCATGTCCGGTCGTAGAGCCCGACTCGATCAACCGCAATCGTCGTCCTCGCAGCACCAAGAGAGATCCGACTTGCATTGAGCCGGACGGGGGTCCCGAGATGCCACCGCCGCCGGCTCCTTCGACACGCCAGACCGAGTCTCGAGGGAAGGTGTCCAATCGCGCGAGACCTCCGGGGCTTCCCAGCCAGACTCCCCATGGGTGCGGAACGATCCAGCGTATCGAGAATGAGAGCTCTGCAACCTTGCGGACATCGACCTCCCCGGCCTCCGCCAACATCAAGAGTCGCGGATTCGAGCGGTCCTTCAAGAAGATGCGATCGTCCGATGGATCGAGGACCGCGTCGAAGCTCGTCTCCTTCGTCGGTGACCTCCAACGCAACTCGCCTTTCGTCCCCCCCGTGAGCACGATCTCGTCACCCACGCGAGTCACGAAGCGCCGGCCGTCGCTCGCGAGAACCTCGCCTTTCGGCCACGGGAACGCGGCGCCACGCCACAGTGTCTCGAGCGTGCGCGGTGTCGTGAGGCGCTCGAGCAAGGTCAGATGCGTCCCATCCGGCAGCCGGCGGATCAGGCGCGTGACGTACCTCTCGGGCGCGAAGAACGGCACTGACAATGCCGCCCGGCGACCGGCCTCGCGCTCGCCTGTGCGGGCCGTGAACCACGGTTCGCGGGGGGGATCCTTGATCAAGATGAAATCGCAGGTGCGCGCTCGATCGTGCGCCGCCTCCATCGAGTCGCCCGGGAGCGAGACCTCGGCCGCGATCTCGTGACGCGCCAACTCGCACCGTAGGGTGTTGAAGTTCACGACCCGCATGCGCCCGATCACCAACACACGCGGCCGCTCCAAGGCAGACTCCGCGATCACCCCGACGACGTCCTCGAGCGACCATCGTTGCCCCGGCGTTTGCGGGTGGTCGAAGCGCGGCGCTGGGACGTCGTCCTCGAGCCGCGCCTCGAAACCGATCACCACGGGCGCGGGCAGCACACCGACGGTGGCGCCGAGCTGCCAGAAACACGAGAGCACGAATAGCCTGGTCGCCGTACGGCCCCAGCCGCTTCGCCAGCGCGCGAGGGCCTCGAGACCCAGCGCGATCCACAACCCCAGCGCCGGAAGCACGGGCAGCAGGTACCGCGGATCCTTGCGACCGAAAACACTGAGTGCGATCCAGCCTCCGATGAGCCATGTCGCCAGCCAACCGGCGCCCGGCGCGCGGGAACGGATCATGGGAACCGCAAGTAACACGGCGACCAGCAGGTGTCCCCACCCGACCGGGTTGCCGAGCACGAAGCGCTCGCCATATGCGATCCAAGCTCCCAGCTCAAAAGGCCCCGGCAGGCCCATGGCCGCGGTTGCCCCCTGGAGCTCTCCGGTGAAGGACAGAAACCGCTCCGTGTCGGTGAGGAGCGACCACAGGACGATGGCGACGCCCATCGTCGCGGCGCCGGCGCCGACCGCTCGCAGCCGCTCGGCGAGCGTGCGTCGTCGAAGCGACCCCGCCGCACCCAGTGCGGGTCCGATCAAGTAGAGGGGCGCGCTCCACTTCTGCAGCAGTGCGAGGAGCACGGCCACGAGGACCCAGGTCAAGCCTCGACCTGGTCGACCGCCGTCGCTGCGCATCAGCAAGGCCATGACGAGCGAGATCCACGCCGTCAGGCCCCAATCCAGGAAGTACGATCGTCCCGCCGTGAAGAGAAGCGGCGTGGTGCAGCAGAAGACGATCGCCACCGCGGCGGCGCGCGTCCCGGCAGCCCGGCGAGCAATGCTCCATACGCTGGCGAGGAGCAAGATCCAGAAGCCGCCGTCGACGAGGGCGAGGATGGGCTTCGGATCGCGGCCTCCGATAAAGTGGATCGCGAGTCCTCCGAGCAGGTACTGCTGCGGCGGGTAGAGCGCGCCTTCCGGGAGTGCGAGCCTCCAACTCGAGAGCGGTCCCTCGAGAATCTCCACCTGCTCGAGGCTCGTGAGGTAGTGCAAGGCCTCGTCGGTGCCGAGTGGGCGATCGTCGCGAACGAGCAGCGCGGCGTTCAGAGAAAGCGACAGGACGACGGTGGCAACGGCCAAGGCCGTCCAGCGCTTCGCCGCGGGTGCCGCGGTCATCACTTCGGTCGCCAGCGCTTCCACAGATCCTTGAAGAAGCGGCCCGACAGCATGCGCTCGGTGAACGACTCTTGCGAGGTCGTGAGCTGATCGCGGGCGGCGTCGAGGTACGGCGTGACGGTCTCGCGCAAGGTCGCCATGTATCCGTTCTCGTGGATCTCTCCGAGCGTGTCGCGGTAGTGCCGCAGCACGCCCTCGTAGAGGAGATCGGCGCCCGTCGTCACGGAAGCGACCGCCGTGCGCCCGATCTTGCCCAGCCCCTCGCCGGCGAGGGTGACGAGGTTGGAGACCTCGAACAACGAGCGGTCTTCCTCTTCGGCGACCTGCTGCATCTCGTTCCAGGTGGCCTCGACCTCGGCCTGCGGGAAGAGCTTCTCGGCGGGTGCGATCCGGAGCTCGTCACGAATCTTGGTGAGGCTGCCTCGAAGATCGGCGATGGAGAGAGGCGGCTGATCGACGCTCTCGGCGAGGCGACCCGAGACACCCTCGAGGCGCTCGAGCAAGTCGTCGACGCCATCGACGACCGTCCCTTCCTCGATCACACCCTGCAGCACGAGCTCCTTTTGGAGCGCGCGCACGTACGTCTTCGTCCCATGCGCGATGTCGGACACCGCGGCCAGGATCCACAGCGGCGAGACGTGGAGGAAGATGAGGCCGGCGTTGTCGATCACGCCCCCGATGGCGGCGCGGGTGACGTCGAGCTGTGGGCCTTCCGTGCCCTCGAAGCGATTCGCGACGCCGGCGATGTCCTCGATCAGAAAGCGCAGCCCCTTCGTCACCGAGGAGTGGAAGAAGCGCGTCTTTCGGACAGAGCTCGGAAGCAGGATGCTGGCGGTCTCGTGAATGGCGCCCGCGGCACTGCCGATCACACCACGGAGCGCGCGCTCGGGAAGCGACACCGCGAACAGCGCTCGCTCCAGCGGTGAAAGCTCGCCCGGAGCCGCTTCGCTCGCATCGAGCCACAGACCCGAGCAGGCCGCACACCAATCGACCAGCAGCCCTCGGCAATCGACCTCCTGCATCGGCTTCCCGCAATCGGGACAGTCGAGGGATCTCGCTCCTTGGATCGGCCGACCTTTCTCCAGCAGCGGACGGGCCTCTGCGGGCAGCTCGGAACCCGAAACGAATCGACCTCCGCAGGCCGGGCACACCCCTTGGTCGAGCGGCGGTGGCTCGGTGCAGCTAGGACAGCTCGGTGCGCGGGGCTCGCCGATATCGAAGCTCATCGCGGGAGATCCTCGACGAGCGAGAATCCGATCGGTTGATGTTCCATGACGAAAATCTTAGCGATGGAGCGGATGGTGTCCAGCAGGGATCGACTACTCCACGGTCACGAACGCGCTGCGATTCGATCGGCCGTTCGGGACTTGTCGACCCGGTCCGAGTGCTGTAGTACTCAAGTGTTTGGAAGAGGTCAGGAGCCCTCATGTCACGTTTCGTGCGACGTATGGCTGCATCGGTGTATCTCCTACTGGTGGTCTTGTCTGGTGCGCCCTCCGCGCGTCCGAGCCAAGACTCGGTGGAATACGTGGGACCGGTGTTCTTGGAGGCGACGCACGACTGTCTCGACGTGGAGATTGAAGACTGCGCCGATGAGCTCAAGAGCTTTGCCAACTTCGAGGTGCGCTTGAGGGCTGCAGAGCGGATACAAGTGGGGGGGGCGATTCGAATCGGGCAGGCCGAGTGGCTGTCGAAAGACGAGGAGCCGTTTCGAAACGGGCTCCGGTATGGCTGGCCGAAGCTTCAGACGGACCTTCAACAACCCAATTCCATCTCAGCCGATCGAGCGGGGACCTTCTCATTCGAGCAAGGCGGCTTTACATTCAAGCTCGATCAGGAAGTTCCGGCCGGCGAGCTTACGGAGTTCCGGTTTCGAGAGTTTCTGGTGCCGCCCTTCCCGATTGACTACGGCTGGGGCGTGTGGATCAAGCCTTCGAAGGGGCCAATCGACTTTCGGATCGCCGGTCGCTTCGAATTGAAGGTCACAGGAACTCGCCTCGACTCCTTCGAATTGATCGCACCCTCTTTGGTGAAGCCCGGCCAGCCTTTCGAGGTGACGATCGCAGCCATCGAAGGCCGGCATGGGTACGAGAGCAGCCGCCTCCTGAACCGGGTCTTCGTGGGAGATGTCGAGCTCTCGGTCGGGAGTCACCGATACCCGGTGACCTTCGACGCGGAGGACCAGGGTCTTCGCACTGTGTCTGTGGTGCTCGAGAATCTTGGCGTTCAGCGACTTGTAGCTAGACGGGGAGAAACCGTCGGCGTGAGCAATCGAGTCGTGGCGCTGCCCGACGCTCGACTTGACGGAAGAAAGATCCTCTGGGGAGCTCTTCAGAACCACTCCGCCATCGGTGGACACGCGGCGTCGACGACTGTCAAGGCCTTCACCTATGCGCGAGACGTAGCCCGTTGGGATTTCATCTCCATGACGGAGCACGAGAACCTGCGAGGCCATTTCGACATCGAGCAGCAGCGAACGCTCGCAGACGCGTTCAATCAGCCCGGTCGCTTCGTGACCTTGCCGGCCTTTGAGGTTCAAGGTGAACCGGAAAGCCATCGGCATGTCGTGTTTCCGAATGGGGCAGAAATGGTGACCTCCTATAGCGGGTCGTACCAGTTTTCCGACGTCGGCACGGTCTATCGCGACCTGGCCGAACGCGAGTGCCTCATCATTCCACACCACACGGCCTGGCTCCGACCCAACGAGGGCTACCCAGTCGACCACTACTGGGCTGGAGTGGAGAAGGCTCCTGGAAACGCCTTTCTCCGCCTCTTCGAGGTGTACTCATGGCACGGGTTCTCAGACGTTTGTCCACCAGAGCTCTCGATCCAGGGGAGCCCGGAAAAGAACCGTCGGTGTGGCCATGGCTCGTACTACCAGGAGCTGCTCGCACGCGGCTGGCGCCTGGGCGCGATCGCCGGTACCGACGGTCACCTCGGATTGCCCGGCTCGTCGGTGGGAGTTCGGATCAGTGGCTCCGTTCGGTATGCTCTGAGAGGGCTGACTGGCGTCTTGGCCGCCTCGAACACACGCGAAGAGGTCTTTCGAGCGCTCGCCGAGCGACGTACCTGGGGCACGACCGGAGCTCGAATTGTGCTGATCTCGAGCCTGCACCAGAAGGATCATCCAGTGGCTTGGATGGGCTCCGAAGTGCAGCGTGCAGACACGACGCCCAAGCTCAAGATCCGAGCGCTCGGAACTGCCCCGATCGTGCGCGTCTTGCTCTACTCGGGCGAGGAGATCGTGCGCGAGTGGAACCCGGGCAAGGCGATCGTCACCCTCGAGCATGAGATTCCCGAGAACTCCAAACGCTCTTCCTACAATGTGAAGCTCTTCCAGGCAGACGGCGAGAGGGCGTGGTCGAGTCCGATTTGGATTGATCGCAAGTAGAAGCCCCGCCCGGCGCCTTACCTCACCGCCCGTCCTCCTCGGGGGCGATCTGCCCCGCCAGCCACTGGAGCGCGGAAGCCGTCACGATCTCGTGTCCGCCATCGAAGATCGACAGGCGCGCGGTCTCCGACTGGCGCCGAAAGAGAACTCGGCGGCCGTTCTCGAGGCGTGGGGACCAGGAGTGTGACAAGGACAGCGGGACCTCGGCCGTATCGACGAGAACTCGAATGTCTCGCTGGCTGATGCGGTCGCGGGGTGCCGCCAGCAGATTGAAGGCATGCAGCGAGTGACTGATCGGAACGCTGCCACTGTGGCCGTCCCGAATACCGGCGTGAATGTCGATCGGGACCTGGCCCCGCGCTCGACGGAGCAAGGTCAACGGTGAGCGTCGGCGATACTCTCGAACGATCGCCTCTTCCTGGATCGGAGGTCCTCCGCAAGCGGCCTCGATGTCTCGCCAGTAGTGTTGCCCTGCGCGCTTCGTCTCGGCGTGCCAAGCCGCGAGGTCGGTGATCGGGACCCAGGCCGAGACGGCCGACCAGCGATGGGGAAAGCGAGCGGCGAGCAAGAGGGCGAGGTGCCCACCGCCCGAGACGCCGACCAGGGCGATCTGGTCGCTGTCGATGTTCGTTCGCCGCTCCACCGCCCGGACGGCGTCGAGCACGTCTTGCAGGGCCGCGTCGGATCCGGCTGCCTCGGGACGCCGATTGGGACCCCGAAAGTTGGGTGAGGCAAACGCCCAACCGTGCTCGATGCACCACTCGGCGTAAGGCGCGCCGTAGGTCTCGTTGGTCTGGAGGTAGTTGGCCGACCAAGTGTGCAGCCCGATCAGAAGCGGGACTGGCCCCTCGACCTCCGGGGTGTAGATCAGCACCCGCTGATCGTGGCCATCGAGCGAGCTCGTGACTCGAATCTCCGTGACGTCCGCCGGCCAGCCAGAGACGCCTCGCCCTGGCAGATCGTGAAGCGGCCCGCCGACGAGTGTCAGGAGAATGGTGATTGGGAGGACAAGCAGCATGGATCAAATGTCTTCGAGGATCGGGATCGTGTCCAGACCCTGCTTGATTCCCGTTGGGGCTCGGCGCGCGATTGCCGCTGGCCGGCCCGCCCAGAAACCGAAGAACCGAGCCGCGCGCGCGGGTATACTCGGCCCGATGAATCTGCCCGCACTTCGATCTCGCCGTGACCTTCGACGTCCCGTCTCGTGGGTGTTGGGAGCCGTGCTCGGCCTCGGCTTGACCGCCTGTGGAGAAGCGCCGCCCTCGAGTCTGGAAGGAGTGCCGGATCCGCCCTTCGTGCCGCTTGCGGCGGGCGGCGAGGCTCTGGTGGCGAGCGCCGGGCCACGCTGGATCTTGTTCCTCCTGATCGATGCTCTTCGACGGGATCATGTGGGCGCCTTCGATCCGACCAGCGATCGGACCCCGAGCCTCGACCGTCTGGCCAAAGGGGCCTTCGTCTTCGAGAACGCGACCGCGACCTCGTCGTGGACGCGATCGTCGGTCGCCTCGATGTTCACATCCCGCTACCCGAGCGCGCTCGGCATCCTCGGTCGGACCGACACGCTCGCGCCCGGCTTGCCGACACTCGCTTCACAGCTCGCACTCTTGGGCGGCTATCACACGGCCGGCATCTCGACCAACGGGAATGCGGGCGCGGCGATCGGCTTCTCACAGGGCTTTCAGGAGTTCTGGGTCCCCGACGCGCGCGTGAGCTACCCGAACGACTACGAGATGGTGCCCGGCGAAGCGGTCACCAACGAGGCACTCGCCTGGCTCGAGAATCGATCTCGGCATGAGCGCATCTTCCTCTTCTTGCATTACACCGATCCGCACGATCCCTACTTCGCGCATCCCGATTTGGTGGACGAGCCGAATGGCGAAGGCCGTTGGGATGGATCGCGCACCGACCTGGAAGAGATGGATCGCGTCGCGGCCGGTGATCTGACGGACGCCGACCGCGAGCGTATTCGGGAGCTCTACTCGAGTGAAGTGCGCTACGCCGACGAGTGCATCCGACGGCTGGTCGTCGGGCTGAGGACGCTCGGGGTGCCCGATGAGGATGTGTTGCTCGTCGTGACCGCCGACCATGGAGAAGGTCTGTGGGATCATGGTCAACGCGCGCACGGCACGGACCTGTACCAAGAGATGATCCGAGTGCCTCTGCTCATCCGGTTGCCGGGTCAGACGAAAGAGGCCAGCCGCCGCATCGACGAGCCCGTCAGCTTGATCGACCTCGCCCCGACGTTGCTCGCCCTCGCCGGCATCGACAAGCCGCGCGAATTCCAGGGCCACGACCTCTCGCCGCTCTGGAAGGGCCGCGAGCGGCCCGAGGCGCTGCAATACATCTACTCCGAGATGGATCAGGGCGGCGTCAATCTGGAGAGCATGCGGCTGGGGGATCACAAGCTGATCCGCAATCGGGATCCCCAGGACCGCTCGCGCCCGGCGCGCGAGCTGTACGACCTCGAGAAGGATCCGGGCGAGCGGGAGAACCTGGCCGGCCGCAAGCTGCCGATCGAGGAGCATCTGCAAGCCGCCCTGTTCAAGTGGCGCCGTGCGCTCTTGGCCGACGCGCCCGCGCGAACCGCGGAGCGCCTCGAAACCCTCGACGCCGCCACCCTCGAATCACTCCGCAGCCTGGGCTACATCGGCGAGAGCGAGTACCGAGAAGCACTGCGCAAGCAACGCGAAGGGCGATGAGGCCCCCAAGGCCGACGCCTCGGGCTTTGATCTGCCGGTCCTGCCGGCCTCACGAAGGTCGTCCTGCGGGCCCCGCGATCGTCGTTCGAACGTCGATCGTCGTCGTCCCTGCATCGGCCGAGCCCCGAGGCACGAGGGGCGACAGAAACGCTCTGTCGGCCCTCCGGGCCAGGCCCTCCGGGCCTCGCTGATCCACGTCGGGGGGCGTGATGAGGAAATGATGGCCCCGATCCCCCAGGCGTGAGCCTGGGGAACGGTGGCCCGGATGGTTCTTGCGGCGACCGGCCGGCTGCGATAGGACGCGGGCATGGAACGACATGCCGAGCCGACCGAGTATCAGGAGCTGGAGGGCGGGCCGCTTCTGAAGGAGCGTCGCCCCGAGCCTTGTGTGCTGACGATCTTCGGGATTTCCGGGGACCTGTCCCGGGAGAAGCTGCTGCCTAGCCTGGCTCGGCTCACTCGAGGCGGGGCACTTCCGAAAGGCCTCGTGGTGGCCGGCGTGAGCCGCTCGGCGACCTCGTTCGAGGCCGACACGCCCTTCCCGGTCCATCCGATCGACGTCGATCTCCGCGAGGCCAGATCCTTCGACCGGCTGGCCACCGAGCTCCGGGGTCTCGAGGCGAGTGGCGAAACGCAGGGCAACCGACTCATCTATCTGGCGCTTCCCCCGGACGTCGTTCCGGCGACCCTCGCCGAGCTCGGGCGGGCCGGCGTGATCCAAAAAGGTGCGCGACGCCCTTGGCACCGGGTCATCATCGAGAAACCCGTCGGCCACGACCTCGACTCGGCGCGCGATCTCAACCGGCTCGCGCTCGACGTGCTCGACGAGGAGCAGATCTATCGCATCGATCACTACCTCGGTAAGGAGACCGTGCAGAACCTGCTGGTCTTCCGCTTCGGGAACGCGATCTTCGAGCCGGTCTGGAACCACCGCTACATCGATCACGTGCAGATCACGGTTGCCGAGGAGCACGACATTGGCACCCGCGGCGGCTTCTACGATCAGACCGGAGTCGTCCGCGACATGATGCAGAACCACCTGCTCCAGATCCTGAGCCACGTCGCGATGGAGTCGCCGGTCTCGTTCGCGGCCGACGACATTCGCGACAAGAAGCATGAGCTGCTGCGCTCGCTGCGCCCTCACGATGGCCGTGCCGTCTTCGGACAGTACGCCGGCTACCGCGAGACGAAAGGCGTGACGCCCGGTTCGAAGACACCCACCTACGTCGCGACCAAGGTCTTCATCGACAACTGGCGCTGGAAGGGCGTGCCCTTCTACCTCCGAACGGGCAAAGGGCTCTCGGAGAAGGTCTCCGAGGTCTCGGTGCACTTCGACCCGATTCCGCATTGCCTCTTCGGCACCGAGGAGGTTTGCCAGCGCGTCGAGCCCAACGTGCTCACCATCGGCATCCAGCCCGAGCAGAAGATCACCGTCCAGTTCATCGCCAAGGTGCCCGGAGACGACCTGTCGGTCGGCCGCGTCGCGATGAGCTTCGACTACGCCGATGGCGATCTGTCGGCGAGGATCCCCGAAGCCTACGAGCGGCTCCTGCTCGACAGCCTGCGCGGCGACGCGACGCTCTTCATGCGCCGCGACGCCGTCGAGACGTCCTGGAAGTACGTCGAGCCCTTGCTGGCGCCATCGATGCCAGACACCTACGAGATCGGCTCGTCGGGACCCGTGGCGGCCCAAGAGCTCATGCGAAAAGACGGTCGACAGTGGAGGAGTCTGTGATGTCGTCTCCGATCGCCGTGCTCGGCTTGGGAACGATGGGCCGCAACCTGGCCCTCAACATCTCTGACCACGGCTTCCATGTCGCGCTCTGGAATCGAAGCTCGGAGAAGGCGGAAGAGCTGGCCACCGAGAGTGAGCGCTTCGTCGCCTGTGCGACGCTCGAGGACGTTGTCGCCGAGCTCGCGACACCGCGCTGCCTCCTGCTCATGGTGCCGGCTGGCGCCCCGGTCGACGAGCTGATCGACAAGCTGCGACCTCTTCTCGAGCCCGACGATCTCCTCATCGATGGCGGCAACTCTTACTTCGAAGAGACGCAGCGGCGTGCCGACAGTCTCTCGGACGCGGGTATCCAATACCTGGGGCTCGGTGTCTCCGGAGGTGAAGACGGAGCGCGACACGGACCCTCGCTGATGCCGGGCGGCACGCCTGCCGCCTACGAGCGCGTCCAACCGATCCTCGAGGCGATCGCAGCCCGCAGCGAGTCCGGCCCCTGCGTGACCTACCTCGGTCCGGATGGGGCGGGCCACTTCGTCAAGATGGTCCACAACGGTATCGAGTATGCCGACATGCAGCTGATCGCCGAGACCTCGGACGTGCTGCGCCGAGGGCTTGGGCTCA
This sequence comes from Planctomycetota bacterium, assembly GCA_029260795.1. Classification (GTDB taxonomy): domain Bacteria; phylum Planctomycetota; class OFTM77; order OFTM77; family OFTM77; genus OFTM77. Next base: position 140,320 of record JAJDCO010000149.1, read on the forward strand.
CGGCCGCGCAGGCTGCCGACGTGTTCGCGGGTTGGAACGAGGGTCCGCTCGAGTCCTACCTGGTCGAGATCACCGCGAAGATTCTGCGAGTCACCCAGGCTGGCAAGCCGCTTGTCGACCGCGTGCTCGATCAAGCCGGGCAGAAGGGCACGGGGCGCTGGACCGCACGAGTGGCATTGGAGCTGGGCGTGGCCGTTCCGACCATCGCAGCGGCTGTCGATGCGCGCGTTCTCTCGGCGGATCGGCACGAGCGGCTCGCCGCGGCCGAGATCCTGGCCGAGCCGGACGCCGAGACGATCGAGCTGGAGACCGACGCGGTGGGCGAAGCGCTCCTCGCCGCGCGGATCATCGCCTACGCGCAAGGCATGCGATTGATCCAGCGTGCTTCCGAGGTTCACGATTGGAGCATCGACCTCGCCGAGGTGGCACGGATTTGGAAGGCCGGCTGCATTATTCGCGCTCGCCTGCTCGACGGTTTGCGGCGCGCCTGGACCGAGGTCCCGGCCCTCTCCAATCTCGTGCTCGACCATGACCTGCGCGAGCGCGTCCCGGGCACGCTGCGCGAGGTGGTCGGACCTGCTCTGCGCGCCGGAATCCCGATGCCCGCCTTCAGCGCCAGCCTCGCCTGGTACGACACCGTCCGCACGGATCGGCTACCGACCTCGCTGATCCAGGCCCAGCGCGATGCCTTCGGCGCTCACGGCTATCAGCGGATCGACGACCCCGACGGTGAGTCGGTGCACACGGAGTGGCTGGCGTGAGGATCCGCGTCTGTGACGACCTGGCCGCCGCGTTCGTCGAGGAGGTCACGAAGTCGCAGCCTCGCACCGTCGCCTTGGCCGGCGGCAGCACACCGCGGCGGGCGTACGAGCGGTTAGTCGAAGCCGACCTGCCGTGGGAGTCGATGCATTTCTTCTTCGGCGACGAGCGAGCGGTCGGCCCCGATCACGAGCGCAGCAACTACCGCATGGCCTCCGAGGCACTGCTGTCGCACGTTCCCGCGCACGCTCATCGGATTCGTGGCGAGGAGCCCCCCGAGCAAGCCGCGGAGCTGTATGAGGCCGAGCTGCAGGACGTGCTTGGCGTTGACGGGCCTCTCGACCTCGCCGTCCTCGGCGTCGGTACCGACGGGCACACGGCTTCGCTCTTTCCAGGGTCCCCGGCGCTGGAGTCGGCGAAGTGGGTCGAGGCGGTCTGGTCCGAGAGCCAGGGCGAGCACCGCATCACGTTGACGCTCCGAATCCTCAACGCCGCGCGCCTCAAGATCGTGCTGGCGAGCGGTGCGGACAAGGCGGACGTGATCGCGGGTTGGGTGGGCGGCCGTGCGCCGGAGCTCCCGATAGCGCGCGTCGAAGGCGACGTGCTGCTGCTGCTCGATGAAGCGGCGGCGGCCGGGCTGGAGAAGTAATCAGCGAGCCCCGCGCATCAGCGCGAGGCCGAGATCCAGGGCGAGCGCGCGACGCGAATGCCCTCGGTCCAGACCTCGACCTGCCAGCGAATCCGAGGCGGCCATGAGGCACGCTTCTCCTCGTCGGGTTGCCAGAGCGGCTGCTCGAGATCGAGTGATCGATCGATCTCCTGTCGGGACTCGGCATCCTGGACGATCACGCGAAATTGGCTGCCGGGCTGTGCCGGGGTCTCCCAAGAGAACGTCTCGAAGCTCGCCAGCGCACCCTCCGGCTTCAAGGCGCGGAAGCCGCCGCCGATGGTGCGCTCTTCGCGCCGCTGCTGGCGATCGCCATCGGAGTCGGTCTGTTGGGCGAGCCAGTATGCGACGGCGGCGAGGAGGATGGCCGCCGCAATCAAGCCTCCGATGGCGAGACTCGGCCAGCGCCGCGGCTCGGGGCGCGTCAGGAGCAGGTCCGTGCTGGCGCTTTGCCAGCGCCGGCGCAACGAGTCCAGTCGATCGAGACCGGGGGCGTCCTGCTCGGTGCGGGCCTCGGCGAGGATGTCGTCCTTCAGTTGGCCGCTGTCTTCGAGCACGCCGACGACCTGCTGCAGCTCGTGCCAACGGGCGGCGAGCTCCGGCTCGGCGGCGAAGCGCTCTTGGACGGTGCTGTCGTGCTCGTCGAGGTCTCCCGCGAGGAGGTCGGCGAGCAGCGGGTCGATGTCCCGCGGCTGCGAGCTCATGACTCCCCTTCCGATCGAGTTCGGGCGAGTCGACTGCGGAGCCAGTCGATGCCTCGGTAGTAATACGTCTTGGCAGTGTTCGGAGAGACCTGAAGGAATCGACCGATCTCGGGAAAAGTCATCCCCTCGAGGTGCTTGAGCCGCACGACGTCGGCTTCGGGAGGTCCCAGCTCGTCGAGCCGCTCCTCGACCTCCTGATACTCGAGCGCGGTGGAGGCCACCGCCGGATCGACGCCGTCCAGCGAGCCGCCGACGAGCTTCCCCCATCGGTAGTGGTGCCGCAGCCGATTCATCAGCTCGAGGAAGCAGAAGCGGTAGGCCCAGGAATCGAGCGGGCCGGTACCCTGGAAGTGATCGAGCTTCGACCAGATCTTGGTCAACGTCTCCTGCGCTAGATCGGCGAGGTCGGCATCCTGGAGCGCCTTGCCGAAGCGGCGATTGATGGCGGCCAAGATGCGCGGCACGCAGCGCAGCCGCGCGAAGAGCTTCTCCATCCCGCCCGGCTCACCCCGCAGCGCGCCCTGGACGATGCGCAAGTCGTCGTGCGTCTCGGGCGCGAGCTCGGTGGGTTGAGAGCTGCGGGACATCGTTTTGGGTCGAGGAGTGAACGAGAGCTCCGCGAGCAAAGCGGAGGGGAGCCATGTTAGCGGCTGGGCGAGATCAGCGCGATGGAATGCCGAGGGGAGTTCGAACGGCGTAGGCGTCGTGATCAGGAACCACCGAGAGCACGGGGTGCACGGAGAGAGGCCTGCCTCCCCTGAGACCGCGGGCGGGTTGCTTGCACTTCTACAGCTGCCAAGATTTCTGCCCTCCAACTGCAAGGTTTCTCGAAGAGGCCGTTAACCCAGATAGAGAGCGTGATTCGTCCTTGCGCCTCCGTCCTGCGGTCAGCTGTCGAGGTGAGAACGATGTCGATTGCCATGTTGCGAGACTCGCGAGTTTTTTCGTTCGTGTTTCTGTGCCTGCTGATGCAGGCACCCGGCGCGTTCGGTCAAGGAGGCCTGGGCAGCTTCGCTTCGCGTTCCAGCATCTCGCGGTCTCGAGAGAACTGGACGGCTTCGCTGCGCGGACGCACTCCGCGTTCTCCCGTTTCGCGGCCGGCGACACGAGCCCACGCGTTGGGCGTCGAAGGCCCCAGTAGACCCGGAGAGCACGGGCGTCCCGCCCGCTTGCAGCGATTGTGTGGTGAGGATCGCCGCATCCTGCGCCGAACAGGATCGGCCGGTAGCGCTGGTCGATCTCGGCGAACAAGTCGGCTCGCTCGTCCTGAATGAACTGGCGCAGGAGAATCGAGGTCGTGGTGGCGTGGAACTCCATGCGGGCGCCGACTACGCGTAGTAGGGAGTCGCGCCCGAAGCGTGGTCGGTCTGATCGATGATCTCGGTGATCTCCGGCACCTTGGCCTTCACTAGCGTCTCGACGCCTTGCCGCAGCGTGGCGGTCGAGCTGGAGCAGCCCTGGCAGCCGCCGCCCATGCGGATGATCAGCTTGTCGTCCGTGACGTTGACGATCTGAATGAAGCCTCCATGCGCGGCGACGGCCGGATTGATGTCCGACACGAACACGTCCTGCACGCGCTTGAGCAGCTCGTGATTCGTCTCGGCCGTGATCTCGGGCTCGCTTCCGGCCGGCGTCGGGTTGTCCTCGGTCTCGGGCAGGTTGAACTTGAAGCCCTCCTGGGCGCCTTGGACGACGTAGTCGACCGTTCCCTCCTCGAGGATCTGGGCGCTGCCCGGACCCAGGAGCACGGTGACCTCGCCGACCGTCAGGCTGACGTCGTCGGCCTTCTGCTCGTCAAACTGGAATCCGAACTGGTGGCGGCCACCCGCTCCGGGCGCGGCCTGGATGCGGACGGGGCGCGACTGATCTTCGGCGGCACTCTTTTGCACGATCTCACTGAGCTTGTCGCGGGCCGAGTCGGTGAACTGGAGCATGACGCTGCTTCCTCTATTGAGAACTAGTATTCGGAAGTCGGTGGAACGGGCGAGGTCGCCGGGCCGGCCTCGGAAGCGTAGTACGGGTTCTCGCCACGGTCATGATCGGTCAGATCGGTGATGGTGTGAATCTCGGGTGCCTGAGCTTTGACCAAGGTTTCGACGCCCCGGCGAAGCGTGGCTGTCGAGCTCGCGCAGCCCTGGCAACCGCCACCCATGCGAATGAAGAGCTCGTCGCCGATCACGTTGACGAGCTGGATGAATCCACCATGAGCCGCGACCGCCGGATTGATGTGGTCTACGAACACCTGCTGCACCTTCTGGAGAAGTGGGTGGTCGGTCTCTGCAGTCGGCTCGGGCGGCGGTGCCTTGGGCGCGTTCGGGTCGGGTGGCAGAAGGAACTGGAAGGCACCCGCGCGGCGTCCCTTTTCGGCGAAGTGGATCTTCGCTCCCTTCAGAATCTCTGCGCTCTCCGCATCCAGCACGACTTGCACCCGCTCGAGGTCGATGGCGAGGTCGCTCTCCTGGGGCACATCGAAGTCGAGGTTGTATCGAGGGCCGCTCGCGCCCATTTGAGCCCGGACGCGGATCGCCTTGGCTTGATCCTCGGGCTCGGCGACGGCGGCGATCTCGAAGAGCTTGCGGCGAGCAGCTTCGGTGAACTCGATCATGTCAGGAGCTTGTGCCAGGGAACGGGACTCGGGATTGGAACGACCTCGGCGCGGATTCTAGCACTGAGCCGGTCGAGGTGCTCGCCACCACAAGTCAGGAATCCCGGCGGCCGCCCCCGATGTCGGCCGCTCTCAGGCCTCTTGGCTTCGGAGCTGATTCAGCGCCGAGCCGGCCTCGAACCAGCCGATCTGCTCTTCGTTGAGCGTGTGGCGAAGAGTCACCTCGTGAGTCGAGCCGTCCTCGTGATGGATCGTCGCCTTCACCGGCTTGCCCGGTGCCAGCTCGGCCAGGCCGTGCAGGCTGATGCGATCGGTCTCCTGGACGAGGTCGTAGTCGGCCGGGTTCTCGAAGGTCAGCGGTAGGACGCCCTGCTTCTTGAGGTTGGTCTCGTGGATGCGCGCGAAGCTGCGCACGACGATCGCCGCGGCACCGAGATGCCGGGGCTCCATCGCCGCATGCTCGCGGCTCGAGCCTTCACCGTAGTTCTCGTCGCCGACGACCACCCACTGGAGGCCCTTGGCCTTGTAGCTGCGTGCGATGTCGGAGAAGGCCTGACCGGTCTCCCCGGTTTCGAGGTTGCGGCCTTTGCCGGTATCGCCGGTGAAGGCGTTCGCCGCTCCGATGAACATGTTGTCGGAGATTCTGTCGATGTGTCCGCGGAAGCGCAGCCAGGGTCCGGCCGGCGAGATGTGGTCGGTCGTGCACTTGCCGCGCGCCTTCAAGAGAAGCGGCAGCTTCTCGACGTCTTGCCGGTTCCAGGGCGCGAAGGGCTCGAGGATCTGAAGCCGCTCGCTCTTCGGGTCGACCGTGATCCTCACCGAGGAGCCGTCGGCAGCAGGCGGCACAAAGCCGTCCTCGCCGGCCTCGAAGGAATCGGCCGGGAGCTCGGGCGCCGGCTTGGGCGCTTCGAGCATGTAGGTCGAGCCGTCGTCGGCGGTGATCGGATCGGTCAAGGGGTTGAACGACAGCCGACCGGCCAGGCCATAGGCCATGACGATCTCGGGGCTGGCAATGAAGGCGAGCGTGGCGCGATTGCCATCGTTTCGGCGCGGGAAGTTGCGGTTGAAGGACGTCAAGATCGAGTTGGCTTCGCCCTCTTGGATCTCGTCGCGCTTCCATTGACCGATGCAGGGGCCGCAGGCGTTGGCGAGGACTTGGGCACCGACCTTGGAGAGCTTCTCGAGCTGACCGTCGCGCTCGATGGTGGCGCGGATCTGCTCGGAGCCCGGTGTCACGAGTAGCGGGATGTCCATCTTGTCGTGATGGGCGGTCGCCTGCTCGGCGACGTCGGTGGCGCGCGCGATGTCCTCGTAGGAGGAGTTGGTGCAGCTTCCGATGAGGGCGACGGAGATCTTGTCGGGGTAGCCATTCTCCTGCACGTCCTTCGCCATCTGTGAGATGGGACGTGCGAGGTCAGGCGTGTGCGGACCAACGATGTGCGGCTCGAGCGTCGAGAGATCGATCTCGACCACCAGCTCGTAGTACTTCTCGGGGTTCTTCTCGACTTCGGGATCGGCGGTGAGCAACGCGCGATGCTTCTCGGCGAGCGTCGCAAGCTCGGCGCGATCGGTACCGCGGAGGTACTTCGCCATGCGATCGTCGAAGGGGAAGATCGAGGTCGTGGCGCCTAGCTCGGCGCCCATGTTGGTGATCGTGCCCTTGCCGGTGCAGCTGATCGAAGCCACGCCGGGACCGAAGTACTCGACGATGCGGTTGGTACCGCCCTTGACCGTCAGGATACTGAGCAGCTTGAGGATGACGTCCTTGGGGGCGGTCCAGCCCTGGAGCTCACCGGTGAGCTTCACGCCGACGGTGTTGGGCTGCAGCACCTCCCAGGGGAAGCCCGCGATGACGTCGACGGCGTCGGCGCCACCCACACCACAGGCGATCATGCCCAGGCCGCCCGCGTTCGGCGTGTGGGAGTCGGTGCCGATCATCAAGCCGCCTGGGAAGGCGTACTTCTCGAGCACGACCTGGTGGATGATGCCGGCTCCCGGCTTCCAGAAGCCGATGCCGTAGCGCTGGGAGACCGTGCTCAGGAAGTCGTAGACCTCCTTGTTGTTGACGCTGGCGGTCGCGAGGTCCGCCGCCGCGCTGATGTGCGCTTGGATGAGGTGGTCGCAGTGAACGGTCGTCGGAACGGCGACTTGCTGGCGACCGGCCTGCATGAACTGGAGCAGCGCCATCTGAGCCGTGGCATCCTGCATCGCGACGCGATCCGGACGGAGCATGAGATAGGCGGAGCCGGCGTCGATGTCCTGGCCCTTCGGGTCGTCGAGGTGTCCCAGCACGATCTTCTCGGCCAGGTTCAACGGGCGTCCGAGGCGCTCACGCACGATCGCGAGGTTGGCCTCGAGGCGCTCGTACACTCCGCGAACGAACTCGGGGGTGGAATCGATGCTCTCCATCTGGGTGCTCCCTTTCATGCTCGAGACGCCGGGCGAACGACCCCTGCCGGGGTGGTGTCCAAACCATGATTATACCCTCGACCCGGACGCACCGAAACGCACCGGCCGAAGAGAGCACGATCGGTCGCCGATCTGACGCTTCGAGGGGCGACTCTTCCAAGGGACCGTCCTCGCGGTCGACGGCGGATCCGTCCAGGGAGCGGGTTGACCGAGACTTCGTGGGGTCTCTCCTCTCTCTCCATTCGGGCGATCTCGAGCTCGGCCTTGACCGTGGCGCGGCGTCTCTCGTCACGGGGACCTCGGTGGACGGCCCTGTTCGCGCTAGCGTCCGGCGCTGCCAGCCGGTAAACCTTGGGGTCGGCTGGCACGGAAACGCCCTTCGAGAGGAGACTCAAATGATTCGCTTCGTCGTCGCCTTCGTGGTCTGTCTGGGCGGCTTGGCCGCATTCCAAGTCGCGACCGAGGATGTCGGACCGGCCACCGGTCCTCAGTGGTTCCGTGGCAACACCCATGCGCACACGCTCTGGAGTGACGGCAATGCCGCGCCCGAGTGGGTGTCGGCTTGGTACGTCGAGAACGACTACGACTTTCTCGCGCTCAGCGACCACAACATCCTGTCGACGGGCGAGCGTTGGTTCCCGATCAAGCCCGAGAGCCGCCTTACGCCGGAGCTGGTCGATCAGCTCGCGGAGAAGTTCGGCGACGATTGGGTCGTTCAACGCCCCGGCGACCAGCCGAAGATGCGGCTCAAGACACTCGACGAGCTGCGGGCGCATTTTGAAAGGCCGGGCGAGTTCCTGTTCATCCAAGGCGAGGAGATCACGGGCGACTTTCAAGGCGCCCCCGTCCACGTGAACGGCGTCCACCTCGCCGAGCTCATCAAGCCACGGACCGGTGCGTCACTGCGCGAGACGATGCAGAACAGCGTCGACGCCGTGATCGAGCAGAGTCGTCGCGTCGGGCGGCCCATGCTCGCGCACATCAATCATCCGAATTTCCAATGGGCGATGACACCCGAGGACGTCGCCTCGATCCGAGGCGAACGCTTCTTCGAGGTCTACAACGGCCACTCAGGCGTCCGCAATTACGGTGACGCCGAGCACGCGAGCATGGAGCAGCTCTGGGACCGCGCGCTGACGCTTCGACTCACCGAGCTCGACCTCGGGCTGCTCTTCGGTGTCGCGACCGACGACTCGCACGAGTACTACCGCTATGGTGTCGGCCTCACCAACCCGGGCCGCGGCTGGGTGATGGTCTGGGCCGAGTCGCTGGACGCCGATCAGATCGTCTCGGCGATGCGTCGAGGCGACTTCTATGCCTCGAGCGGCGTGACCTTGAAGAGCACGAGCGCCTCACCGACGGAGTTGGAGATCGAGATCGAGGGCGAGCAAGGCGTCAGCTATGTGACGCGCTTCATCGGCACGCGTCGCAGCGGCGACGGGCCCGGCGAGGTCGGCGAGGTGCTCGCCGAGGTGAAGGGCGCGACGGCCGCCTATCGGTTCAAAGGCGACGAGCTCTACGTGCGCGCGACCGTGCTCTCGTCCAAGAATCACCCCAACCCGTTCGCGAAGGGCGACGTCGAGACGGCCTGGGTGCAACCGGTGATCCCGGGTACGACGGCAACCCGTGAGATCGGCGTGCGGTAGCAGAGGAGTGCGTCCGCGCGAGGATGCGGGCGGGACGCAAGCGGTCCGTGCGCCGATCGCGCCCCTTCAAGGGCGGCCAGTACGCCCGGTGCCCAATAGGGCTATCCTCGGAGGGATGGGAGTGCGTCCGCGGAGCGATGCCGGCCCAATCGGGGCGTCACCATCGTCACTCGCCGCGCAATCGCTCCGCCAGCTCCTGCAACGCCGACAGCAACGGTAGCCCGGTGCGATCGATGACGGGGTTGCTCGGGTCGAGGAAGCTCGTCAACCGATACCGCGCATCGCGCGGCTCGACGTCCTCTTGCCACTTGAAGGTCAATGTCCCGACAGGGCGGCCGTCACGGCTCAGGTCGATCGCCAGCTCCTCGACGACCTTCGAGTCGGGGCGCGTGTGCAGTCGCACGCCCGAGCTCGGCCGCACCGAGCCGGGCCGCGGTGTGCCCACCAGAGCCTGGCGTCCGTCAGCGCGCTCCTCGAGCTCGAGCTCGAAGTCGAGGTCCAGCGACTCCAGCACGCGCTGCAGATCGAGCGTTCGCAGGTCCGCGATGCGCTCGAGCACGCGGTTGCGAGTCTCCTCCGAGGACACGCGGATGCCGAACTGCCCTGGCACGGCGGCCCACAGCCCCGTATCCACTCCCTCGCTGCCCCAAACGAGCCATCGACCGTCGGTCTCGGGCTCGACGACGAAGCGGTCGCCGGCCGTCGTCAGTCGCGCTGAATGTCGCGCCACGAAGCGGAGAAGCAGCGGGCTCTCGGCGTTTGGCTCGAAGCTCACTTCATAGACTCGATCGACCGGCAGACGATGCGCATGCAGGATCTCGCGAACGGCGGCCGCGGCCGATCCCGGGCCGGTACCCATGATCCAGAGCGTCAGCAAGAGGGACGCGACAATGAGGCTGCCGGCGATGGCGAGCCAACGGCGTGGCTTCGGTGTAGGGCGCGGGAGCTCAGGGTCACTCGGCTCGGTGGCGAGGCGATGTTGAACCCGGGCCAGCAACGCCGCGCCATCGATCGCGGACCGGCGGCGGAGCAGGTGCTCGCCGACGAGCTCTTCAGCTCTTCGCTCGCGCCGTTCGTCGGAGGAGCTCATTCCTTCACCTCGTCGAGATAGGGTTCGAGAGCCCTTGCCACTGCTCGTCGAGCGCGGTGAAGCAAGACGCGCACGTGGTTTCGCTTCAGACCGACCGACCGCGCGATGTCCGGGATCTCCCAGCCGGTCGCGCTCAGGTGGAACACCTCCCGCTGGGGAAGCGGCAGGGCTTCCAACGCTCGCTCGACGAGCTCGCCCAGCTCGGTCGCGGCCAGGCTCTCCAGCGGGTCACAATCGCCCCGTCGATCCTCCAGCTCCCAGGGGCCTTGCCCACCGGTGTCCGCATCGAGGCTGACGACTGGCCGGCGGCGCGTGACCCAATTGCGGCACTTGTTGGTGACCGCCGTGAAGAGCAGCTTCGTGCCGTCGCGCTCCAAGTCATAGCGATCGCGATGCCGCAGCAGCGCGCAGAGCGCGTCCTGGACCAGGTCCTCGGCGACGGAGCGGTTGCGAATCAGCGAGATCGCATAGCTCACGGCGCGCGGTCCGGTGGTCAGGACCCATTGCTCGATCCACTCGTTCAAACGGCTCTCTCATGTCGGGGCAAGTCGGGGCGACGGGCTCGAGAACCCACTTCCCTTGTCGGCATTACAGAAGAAATCTCCCGAGCCGGAGATCGCATGGCCGCTGTAACGCGGCCCGCGGTGTGGGGTTTCCCCCGGCATGCCTCGAGCCGCGCCGAGCACCCGGTGACCATCCTTGCCCCCAACCCGGGGCAGCGAACCCGAGCGACCGCCGGAGCGAGCTCAAAACCACCTTTCCCTCTCTCGGAGGTTCTCATGACCCTTTCGACACCCTTGTCGCTTTGCCTGCCCTTGGCGCTGGCTGCCGCTCTGACGCTTTCGGCCGCTCCGGTGAGCTCACCCGAAGCCGCCTCGGCGGCCATCGCCACGAGTGGACGGCGCCCGATCATCCGCAGCCTGATGCGCGAGCTCGATGGCGAGCAACGCTGGCGCCTCATGGCAGAGCTCGCTCGGTTGCGATCGGATGATCGTCCGATCATCCTCGAGCTGATGCGCTCCGAGAGCGGGCATCTCGATCCGGAAGCTCTCCTCGATGCCCTCGCCAGCTCGGGTACCGATTCGGAGGCGTTGACGGCCGTGGTCTGGCCCATCGTCGACGCCGGGCTGAGCTGGCTCGACGGAGTCGTGCAGCTCGAGCCTCGCCAGCGCGAGCGCTTGCGGCACGAGTGGACGACCCGCGGCTCACAGGTTGTCGTTTCGATGACGGGACGCTTCGGGAGTCTGGGCTTCGGCGATTCCGAGCCACCTTTCGATCAGGACACGCGCGCCGCCTTCCGGGAGTTTCGTCGCGCGGTCGCGAGCGAAGCGGCGAATCAGCAGGACATCGCGCAGCCGCTGCGCCGAGCGGTTCTCGACGAAGGCATCGAGTGGGCGACGCAGGTGAAGCTCGTCCTCGACGAAGAGCAGGAGCAAGCCATTCGGGACGCGATCCTCGCCTTCGGGATGCTGCCGCGCGACCAGCGGCAGGACGTCTTGTGTCAGCTGGCTTCCGGTATTGATGACGTCGCCTTGCAGAGCGCTCTGCAAGCTTTTCGGGACGCGGAGCCGGTCGATCGCCCGGCCGCCATGCACGCCGTCGTCGACGTGATCGCGGCCGGCGTGACGCCGACGCTGTTCCAGCAGTTTGCGATCGCTCCCGTGCAACAGGCCGCGCTCGGCCTGGCGCGCGATAGGTTCTCCCTCGGGACCGACACCGATCGCGGCGAGCTTTCATCGCTGCGCGAGGAGCGTCGTGAGAGTGCTTGGGCCACGTTGTCCTCCGAGGAGCAAGCGCTCTTGACGGCGGCACGGGACGACCTGCGTGAACGAGCTCGAGACTGGCGTAATCAGGTCTGCCAGTAACTGGAAGGCTTCACTCCTCCTCTCCCCGAGAAGGCCCGCTCTTCGAGCGGGCCTTCGTTTGTTTGAACTCGGCTTGCTTTCGAAAGAACGCTCCGGAGAGACTGTCTGGCAAGATGCGTGATCCCGGCAGGTCTCCCAAAGAGTGCAGGAATCGATCCATGACCGTGGAGCAAGCGTCGCGTCGAGGGTGGTGGTGGGTCGGGGCGATCGTCGTGGCAATGGCCGGGGGCGCCTGGTGGCTGATCAGCTCGGGCACGCTCGGGGGCGGGGAGGAGTCGACCGCTCAGCTGGTCGGCCGTGCCGAGGAGATCGCCACGCCGCCGCTCGAACGCTTGGGACGAGGGACGGAGGTGCTCGAGAGCGAAGCGGGTGCGACTCCCGAGAGTTCCGAGTCCGGGAGCCCGAGCGATGATCCGGCGGCCCGTCAAGGCGAGGGCGCCGAGCACCAGGTAATACTGGGTCTCGTGCTCAACGCGATCGATCGGCAGCCCGTTCCGAATGCGACGGTGGTTCTTCTGCGACGCCCGCCGGCGCAGACGCTCGCGGATCTCGTGCAGTGGGAGCAGTTTCGTCCGGGCGAGGACACCTTCCCGGGCGAGGCTCAGGTGCGGGGAGACGACGGGCTCGAGCGCATGAGCCCACCGCCGCCCAAGGACGCACCGAAGACGACGACGGATGCGCAGGGTCACTTCGAGCTCGCGGTCTCGGGCTCCGGGTCCTACTACTTGGCTGCGGAGGCACGGGGACTGTATCAGCGGGACTTCGCGTCGATCGACGTGGCCAACGCGGAAGCGCCGCGCGTGCAGCTCCGTCTTTACCCGGCCGCGATCGTGACGGGTCGCGTCGTCAATCGGCGGGGCCAGGGCGTCGCCGGAGCGCGGGTCTTGTGTGGCGATCAGTTCGATCCGATGTCGTTCGCCACGGGGTCTCAGGTGCCGATGCGGAGCTTCGAGACCGAGACGGATCGCGAGGGACACTTCACCTTTGCAGCCATTCCGCCGGTCGGTGCGAAGTACCTCAAGATCGAGGCCCGCACTTACGCCAAGCTGGTCAAAGCCGGCTGGACGTGCCGCCCGGGCGGCACGGTCGAGCACGACCTCGTGCTGCCTCGGGGAGGCACGATTCACGGGCGGGTGCTGGCGAACGGGGAGCCCGTGACGGCCGCCAATGTCGAGGCGGTTCGAAAGGGCGTGTCGGCGTTCGACGTCGTCGGTCGGATCGAGAGCACGCGTAAGACGAAGACCGTGCCGGATGGAAGCTTCGAGATCCCTCGCCTCGCCGAAGGCGAGTATCGCGTGCAGGTCGATGCCCCGGGTTGGCTCCCCTCGGAGGTGAAGAAGGTCGACGTCACCGAGGAAGGCGACGTACAAGTCGACTTCGAGGTCGAAGCCGGCGAGCACATCGCCGGCATCGTGCTCGACGCTCGCGGCAAACCGATCGGGGGCGCGCGCGTCGTGCCGGTCCGTAAGCGCGGCCTCCTGGACCTGTCGGGGATCGAGCGCGACATTCGGTTGCGCAAGGTCGGAACGACGCGGAGCGACGACACGGGGCTGTTCGCCTGCCGCGGATTGATCGCGGGAACCTACTCGCTCGAGGTCACGGCCGATCGTCATGCCGACCTGAAGTTGGAAGACATCGAAGCCGGCACCGAAGGCCTCGTGATTCGATTGCCGTTGCCGGGAGCGATCGCGGGCGCGGTCATCCTGGGTGACCCGCTCGAGCCGGCGGAAGAGTTCAGCATCGAGATCCCTCTCGGCGTCGACTCGCCGATGGCTACCGTGGAGCTTCCCGGTCGCACCGAGCAATTCCACGCTGCCGGGGGCCGCTTTCTCCTCGAAGACGTCGAGCCCGGAACCGTGTCGCTCAAGTTCCGGGCCGAAGGCTACGTCTCGGCTCGGGTCGAGGAGGTCGTGGTCGTTGCGGGCGAGACGACTTCGGGAATTCGCGTCGTGCTGACGCGAGGCGCGGGGCTGGCGGGACGCGTGCTGACGACCGACGGGGAGCCGATCGGCGGCGTCCGGCTGACGACCAAGACGGGCATGGAGCGATTCATGGCCGTCTTCGACAAGCAGGATTCGACGGTCTCGGATGAGGACGGCCACTTCGAAATGACGGGTCTCGAGGCAGGCATGCTGACGGTGTCGATCACGCACCCCGACTTCGCGGGAACGTCGCTCCGGCAACGCCTCTCGGCGGGGGAGGTCGTCGACGATCTCGAGATCCGGCTCTCTCGGGGAGCGACCGTCGAAGGACGCGTCTTCGATCTCGAGGGGCAGCCGGCGAAGGGCATCATGGTCTTCGCCACGATTCCGGGGCGTATGGACTTCAAGCAAAGCACGACCGACGAGGAGGGCGCCTTCGTGCTGACGGGCCTCAGCTCGGGCAGCTATCAGGTTTCCGCCATGCTCGGGAGCGCCGAGTCGCCCGAGGACATCATGGCGGCCATCTCGGGACAGGTCTCTCAGGCCGTGGAGCTCGAGGAAGACGAGGTCGAGTACGTCGAGCTACGAGCGGCGACGACCGAAGGCGCACGCTTGAGCGGCGTCGTGACGCAGGCCGGACAGCCGCTCGAAGGCGGCTTGATCATGGTGACGGCCGTCGGCAAGCAGCAGCCCTCTGCCAGTGGCATGATCGGCGAGAAGGGACGCTTCGAGGTGCTTGGACTGGCGCCCGGGGATTACCAGGTCGTCGTGCAAGGCGGTCCCGGTCTCGGCGACTTCGTGCCCTTCGAGCTCAAGATCTCCGAGGAAGACTCGTCGGTGGAGCGCGACTTCGACCTGCCCGGCGGTGAGGTCTTCGGGAGAGTCGTCTCGGCCGAGACGCGCCAGCCCCTTTCGGGCGTGCGCGTGCTCGCCCGCGACGCAGGAGGCGACGCCGTGGCCGCGGCCGGCCTCAAGCAAGCCCTCACCGACGGCAAGGGCGAGTTTCGATTCCGGAGTCTCCAACCCGGTCGCTACGACATCGTCGTGGGCGGGACCGGTTTCGTGGGACGGGGCGACGTCGGGCACGAGATCGTCGAGGGCGTGACCGTGACGGGAGCGGCGACCGACGTCGGAGAAGTGCGGCTGCCGAGTGGCGGCTCCTTCAGCGGCCGGGTGACGAATGCTGCCGGTGAGTCGCTGGCCGGTGTCCTGGTGGGCCTCGAGGACGATCGCGGTCGAACCGTGCTGCTGCCGGGCGAGGTGCCCTTGGACGAGGGCGGTCGATTCACGATCAAGGGCCTGGCGGCGGGGACGTACACGATCCGCGTGTACCTGAGCAACGGTGAGAGCCAACGTCAGGGCGGCGTGCGCGTGCAGCCGGGCTCCGAGGCGTCCGAGGTTCGGGTGATCGTGCGGGGGCAGTGAACCACCGAGGGAGTGAACCACCGAGGACACTGAGGGCACGGAGGGCACGGAGGGCACTGAGGGCACGGAGGGGTGAACCATGGAGGGCGGTGAGAGGAGCCCGGGCGCGGATCGTCGGTCGATGAAGTCGTCGCTTGCGCCGACCCTAACTTTTTTCTAACCTCTCGGCTCAAACGTCGCTGTCCCGGGGAGGGGACGTCCACCGCGAGGAGCCCGGCACCGTGCCCCGAGAGCTGAACGAGATCGTCATTCAGGGTGCTCGCCAGCACAACCTGAAGAACATCACCGTCAAGATCCCCAAGCGCCAGCTGATCGTATTCACGGGTGTCTCGGGATCGGGCAAGTCCAGCCTGGCGTTCGACACCTTGTACGCCGAGGGCCAGCGTCGATACATCGAGTCGCTGTCTTCGTACGCGCGGCAGTTTCTCGGCCAAATGGAGAAGCCGCTCTACGACCACATTCGCGGCATCGCGCCCACCATCTCGGTCGAGCAGAAAGCGGCGAGCAACAACCCGCGCTCGACGGTCGGGACCGTGACCGAGATCCATGACTACCTGCGAGTACTCTACGCGCGCGTCGGGCAGCCCTTCTGCCCCGGCTGCGGTGAGCCGGTCTCGGGACAGTCGGCGGCGCAGATCGTTCGCGACCTCGAAGGGGCAGGCGGAGGGCGGCAGGTCACCGTTCTGGCGCGGGTGCTCGAGAACCGAAAAGGCGAGCACAAGGAGAAGCTGGCGGAGCTGCGTCAGGATGGATTCACGCGTCTTCGGGTCGATGGCGAGATCGTGTCACTTCGGGATCTGACTCAGCTCGACAAGCGCCGCAAGCACACGGTCGATGTCGTCGTCGATCGGGTCACCCTGAAGCCCGGCATCATGCCGAGGCTGACCGAGGCGGTCGAGCTCGCCTTGCGAGTCGGGGACGGGAGCTGTCTGGCGGGCGTGGACGATGAGGGGGACCGGTTGTATTCGGAGGCTCGCGCCTGTCCCCATTGCAACATCTCCTTCCCCGAGCTCACGCCGCAGCTCTTCTCGTTCAACTCGCCGCAGGGCATGTGCCACGACTGCAACGGGCTCGGTACGCGATTCGACATGGATCCGGATCGGGTCGTGCCGGATCAAGACAAGTCGATCGCCGAAGGCGCGATCGAGGACTGGGGCACGATCGGGGGGCAGAAGGGCGGCTGGACTGGCGCTATTGCGCGCGCGGTGGCGCAGAAGAACAAGATCCCACTCGACAAGCCGTGGCGCAAGCTGACGGCAAAGCAGCGCAAGATCTTGCTCTACGGAACCGGCCAGGCCCGCGTCCCGGTGAGCTGGAAGCGGCAGCATGCACAAGCCACGTTCGAGGTGAAGTTCGAGGGCGTGATCCCGACGCTTCTGCGACGCATGGGGCAAACGCAGTCGGAGCGCGCTCGCGAGTACTATCGCAAGTTCATGAGCCCACACCGCTGCGCGAGCTGCGATGGCACGCGCTTGCGCAGTGAAGCTCGTCACGTTCGGATCGCTGACGTCGACATCACGGCGCTGTGTCAGCGGACGGTCGAAGACGCGACACGTCATTGCGCCGAGCTGAAGCTGACGGGCAACGACGCCGTGGTCGCGGAAGAGCTGCTGAAGGAGATTCGGGCGCGGCTCGGCTTCTTGCTCGACGTGGGGCTGGGCTACCTCACCCTCGATCGGCTGGCACCGACCTTGTCGGGTGGCGAGGGGCAGCGCATCCGTTTGGCGAGCCAGATCGGCAGCGAGCTGACGGGGGTCGTCTACGTTCTCGATGAGCCGTCGATCGGTCTGCATCAGCGCGACAACCGTAAGCTCCTCTCCGCGCTGCGGCGGCTTCGGGACATCGGCAACACGGTCGTGGTCGTCGAGCACGACCGCGAGACCATGGAGGAAGCGGATCACCTGATCGACTTCGGTCCGGGTGCCGGCCATCTCGGTGGCGAGGTGGTGGCTAAGGGAAAGGTCGCCGATCTCGTGAAGTCGAAGCGGTCGTTGACGGGGCAGTATCTGTCCGGCCAGCGCGACATCGAGATTCCTGCCGAGCGTCGACCGCGCTCGGAGCGATCGCTCGTCTTGCGTGGAGCGCGCGCGAACAACCTCAAGAGCATCGATGCCGAGTTCCCGCTCGGAGTGCTCATCTGTGTCTCGGGAGTCAGCGGTGCGGGCAAGAGCACGCTGATCAATCAGACACTGCTGCCGAAGATGCGCTTTCTCCTGAACCGGAGCCTGGGCGCGATCGGCGATCACGATCGACTCGAAGGCATCGAGCAGATCGACAAGGTGATCGCGATCGATCAAAGCCCGATCGGTCGAACGTCCCGCTCGAATCCGGCCACCTACACCAAGGTGTTCGACGAGATCCGCAGCTTCTTCGCAAAGCTTCCCGAGTCCCGGATGCGTGGCTTCCAGCCCGGCCGCTTCAGCTTCAACGTCAAGGGCGGACGCTGCGAGTCGTGCTCCGGTGATGGCTACCGCCGGGTCGAGATGCACTTCCTCGCCGACGTCTTCGTGTCGTGTGAGGTCTGCCAAGGCCGACGCTTCAATGACGCGACGCTCGAAGTGCGCTTCCGCGGACGGAGCATCGCCGACGTGCTGGCGCTGTCGGTCGATGAGGCGCTCGAGCTGTTCCAGAACCATCCAGGGCTCAAGGCCGGGCTGACCACACTCCATGACGTCGGGCTCGGCTACATCCACCTCGGGCAACCGTCGCCGACGCTGTCGGGTGGCGAGGCGCAGCGCATCAAGCTGAGCCGGGAGCTGTCCAAGCGCTCGACCGGCAAGACCGTCTACGTCCTCGACGAGCCCACCACCGGGCTCCACTTTGAGGACATTCGACACCTGCTCGAGGTGCTGAATCGCCTGGTCGATGGCGGCAACACGGTCATCGTCATCGAGCACAACCTCGATGTCATCAAGACCGCGGACTGGATCATCGACATCGGCCCCGAGGGTGGCCAGGCGGGTGGATACATCCTGGCCGCGGGCACGCCCGAGCAGGTGGCCAAGCAACGCCGTTCGGTGACCGGTCGCTATCTTTCGGACATGCTGCCAAAGAAGACGCGACGGCGCCGGAGCCGAGCCGCCTCGCACTCGGGCTGAGGCGCCGAGACTCTCGCGACGCTCGATCTACATCGCCAGGAAGCGGTCGACGAGCGGCTGGAGCCTCTTCACGAGCTCATGGTCGGCGCCCAGCCGTGCGGTGAGCGCCGCGCACACCGTCCGGTAGTACCACTGCTGCTCGCTCTTGGGCGCGTTCATGTGCTCGAAGATCTGAGGGGCCTCGTCCAGCAACGATCGCAGGTTGTGTGTCTTGTCTGCGGCCGATATCGCGACCGCACGAGGATCGGCTTCGGAGAGATGCTCGATGTAGCGCTCCTTGCGCTCGCGCCAGGGCTGGTCCGGCTCGGGATACGACACCGCCCGGACGAGCTCGGCGACATCGCGGCCGAAGTGCTCGAAGAGGTCCTCGAAGCTCGTTCCGGTGTCTTCCAGCGTGTCGTGCAAGATGCCGGCGATCACGGTCGTCCGCTCGAAGCCGGCCTTTTGCAGCGTCATCCCGACGGCCGCACAGTGAATGAAGTATGGCAGGCGGCGCGAGGGGTTCTTGCGGAACTGTCCTTCGTGGGCGAGCGCGGCGAACTCGAGTGCTTCGTAGATGCGATCCATCGGGTCGGTCGGACCTCCGGGGATGAGGAGCACGAGGGGTGAGGCCGCATCCTAGGCGCGAGAACGCCCGGCGGCAACCGAGGCCTCATCGGGAGCCCGTCGGCTCCGCCACCGTTCGCGCATCCAAATCCGGCGCTCGCGCAAGTGAGCTCGCAGCTCGGCCAACGGATAGTGCGTTCCTCTCCAGACGACGCCGCCCTGACGCTCGGTGATCCACCCGGAGCGAACGAAGGCGATCGCCAGCAGTAGCTGGCCGACGGGAAGCGCGAGCGCATAGACGGGCGGGATGCGCGTCGAGCGTTGGAGGAGCGCGTACCAGGCTACGGCCGCGATCAACCCGGCGCCCGATATCGCGCGCAACCAGGTGGGTCCGACCCAAACGCCGAGGTGCGGCGCCACGCACAGGATCGATCCCAAGCCGATTCCCAAGGGGAGCGCCCAGGCCTTCAGCTCGGTGGCAGCGTAGGCATTCTTCTCGATCCCGCAGAGGAGGTTTCGCAGGCCTTCTTGCCAGCGCACCGCGATGCAGTCGCGACCCGACGCCGCAATCTGCCGCCAGCCCGACCACTTGAGTGCCTGTCCCAGGCGGAGGTCGTCATCGATGCTGAGCCGGATCGGCGCGAAGCCGCCGATGTCCTCGAAGGCTCGCCGGCGCACGAGGTTGCCGGCACCGATGCCGAGGAAGGCTCGCGAGCGCGGATTGGCCAGTCGCCAGGGCTCCCGTCCCAGGATGAGCAGCATCGTGAACATCGAGAGGAAGATACGCTCGCCGATCGAGCGTCGATTCGGCTCGGGATCGTCCGGTCCGACGACGACGTGGTCGGCACCGTGGCGCTCGGCAAAGCCCATCAGCCGCCGCAGTGCGCCGGGACGAAACAGCACATCGGCGTCGGTGAAGAGGATCCATTCGCTCTGCGCACGCTGGGCGCCGCGCTGGAGAGCGTGAGTCTTGCCGAGCCAACCGGCCGGGAGCTCTCGGATCGTGACGACCTCGAGACGGTCGTCGTCGGCGGCGAGGCGTTCCAGCAGCCCCGTGGTGTCGTCCACCGATCGGTCGTCGACGGCGACGATGCGGAGACCGGGAAGATCCTGCTCCAAGAGCGAGTTCACGGACTGCGTGATGTGCGCGGCCTCGTCGCGAGCCGCGATCACGACCGTGAGCGTCGACTCGGGCCCGGGCTCGAAGTCCGGCTCCTCGCAAAGGAAATTGCGATGGGCCGGTCGTCGCACGAGGGCTTCGAGACAGACGAAGATCCAGATCAACGAGCCGAGGAGCGCGGGTCCACCGACGAGCCAGTACATGATCGCGTCCTCGAGATGATGCGTCACGGTGCGGCCGGTCGACCCTCCTCTCGGGCCGACCATTGACACCGCTCTGTGCGCGGGTTCCCCTCCGAGGCGGCGCTTATAGCAGATTCTCTCCGAGGCACTCATGACGACATCGTCCCCGAAGCCCAAGCTGACCTGGCGCGGCTGGATCGTTCCGGCCGGCGCGCTGCTCCTCGGTGTGATCGGCATCCTCCTGGCCCGAACGATCGCTCCCGGGCTCTCGCTGGTCGCCCCGCGCTTCGACGGTCCGGCTGACGGTGTTCTGTGGACCGATCGGCTCGGTGGGCCGCGACCGTTGACGGTGGGCGCTCCGTTCGTCAGCGGCGCCTTGCTCGAGGTCGGGTCGGCACCCGCGCGCTTCCTCATCGATCGCAACGGCTCGGTCGAGGCGGCTCCGGGCTCCAAGCTCCGGTTTCTCAACGGTGCCCAGTCGACGACGCTGGAGCTGCAGGCCGGCAGCACGCTGGTCGAGCTGCATCCCGAGACGGCACCCACGATCGTGACGACCCAGGTCGGCTCGCTGCATGCCTCCGAAGCGCGCTTCACTCTCCTCGCCGGCTCTCTCGCCGACTCGTCCCTTCTCGAGACCCTCGAGTCGCTCGCCCCGGATTCGGATTGGCCGGAGCTGCTCGAGCTCGCCGAGCGCGAGCTCACCTGGGTCACTCTCGAGCAAGGGGCGATCGAGTTTCGACCTCTGCGTGGCCCCGCGCTCGAGGTGGGGAAGCAAGAGCTGGAGGCGCCCGCTCGATTCCTACTGGCTCCGGGGCTTCCTTTGACGGTCGTGAAGTAGATCCATCGGGTCGCGTCGCGCGTAGGGTGGCCCGGGTCGGGGACCGTCAGTGGTTCCCTTTCGACTCGGCGAGTATGTTGTGCCTTCCGGCTCGGTCGGTGAGCCGTCGTCCGTGGGCTAGCGAGAGAGAGTGATGACTTCTTCGAAGGACCCCCTGCGCATTGGTCTCGTCGGCGCTCGATTCGCCGCGAACCTGCATCTCCACGCCTATCGCCGGGTCTACGGCGCTCCGATCGAGATCGTCGGGGTCACTTCTCGCTCTGCCGAGAGTCGCGAGGCTTTCGCCTCCCAGCACGGCGTGCGGGCCTTCGACTCGATCGAGGCTCTGATCCCCGAGGTCGATGTGCTCGACGTGTGCGCTCCGCCCGACACGCACGTCCCGTGTGCGCTGGCCGCGTTGGCAGCCGACAAGCACGTGATCATCGAGAAGCCTCTGACGGGTGCCTTCGGGCCAAGGGACGACGCGAGCTTCGACGGCTGGACGGCGAGCAAGGAGGCTCTCCTGGAAGAGGCGCTTGCCGGCTGTCGTGCCTTGATCGACGCCGAGGCTCGGAGCCGCGGGACAGTTGGCTACGCCGAGAACTGGGTCTATGCGCCCGCGATCCAAAAGGAGGCCGAGGTGATTCGCAAGAGCGGCGGCCACATCCTCTGGCTTCACGGATGCGAGGCGCACTCGGGATCCCACTCGCCGACCTACGGGATCTGGTCTCGCTCGGGGGGAGGCTCGATCGTCGGCAAGGCATGCCATCCATTGACGGCAGCGCTCTATCTCAAGCGCGTCGAAGGGTTGTCGCAATGCGGTCAAGCGATCCGACCGCAGACCGTCTCGGCACGGGCGCACCGCTTGACCGCTCTCGACTCTTTCCGGGACCTCGGTCACCTGCGCGCGGACTACGACGACGTCGAGGACTTCGGCTCACTGCACGTCACGTTCGACGACGGCACGGTGGCGGACATTTTCGCCAACGAGGTGACGCTCGGAGGCGTGCACAACTGGCTCTCGGTGTTCGCCGACAATCACCGCGCACAATGTCACCTCAACCCGAACGACTCGCTCGAGATGTACAACCCCAAAGAGGAGTATCTCGAGGACGTTTACGTGGTCGAGAAGATCGGCACCAAGCAAGGGTGGTCGCGCCCCTCGCCCGACGAGGACTGGTTTCACGGCTTCCCGCACGAGATCCGCGGCTTCCTGACCGCCTTCCAGGCGGGGATCCCGCCGGAGAGCGACCTCCCGTTGGGCGTCGATACCGTTGCGACGATGTACGCCGGCTACGTCTCGATCGAGCGGCGCGGACAGGAGGTCGACATCCCGCAGCTGTGAGGGACGCCCGGGAGGAGTCGTCGGCTTTCAGTAGCTCTCGTCCTGGGTCGGAAACCGTCGCTTACGGACATCCTGCACGAATTGGCTGACGGCCTCTTGGATCTGGGCGCCGAGCTCGAGGTAGCGCCGCACGAAGCGGGGGTGGAACGACTCGGTCAACCCGAGCAGATCGTTGACGACCAGCACCTGCCCATCGCACTGCGGCCCGGCGCCGATTCCGATGGTCGGGATCGGCAGCAGCTCGGAGACCTCGGCACCCAGCGTGGCCGGGATCTTCTCGAGCACGAGTGCGAAGCAGCCCGCGTCGCAGACGGCCTTTGCGTCCTCGATCAACCGTTGGGCTTCGGTCTCGCTCTTGGCTCGGACCTGATAGGTTCCGAACTGGTTGATCGACTGAGGCGTCAGGCCCAGGTGTCCCATGACCGGAATACCGGCCGCGACGATCTTGTGGACCGTCTCGACCATCTCGCGGCCACCTTCCAGCTTCACGGCGGCGGCGCCCGTCTCCTTCATGATCCGGCCGGCGTTTCGGAGCGCCTCTTTCGGGTCGACCTGGAAGGACAGGAAAGGCAAGTCGACGACGACCATCGCCCGCTGCACACCCCGGATCACGGCCTGTGCGTGGTAGATCATCTGATCGAGTGTGATCGGCAGCGTCGTCTCGTGACCACAGAAGACGTTGGCCGCCGAGTCGCCGACCAAGATCATGTCGATCCCGGCCCGATCGACCAATCGAGCCGTCGTGAAGTCGTACGCCGTGAGCATGGCGATGGGCTCGCCCAGCTCCTTCATCTTGGCCAGCGTCTTGGTCGTGACCCGGCGCACTTCACCTCCGACCGACATGAATTCCTCGCCTTCTCGGACTGGTGAGTCGTGGGCACCTCGGTGACCGATCGGTCACTCCGGGAACGTCCGGTCAGCATAAACCTGGTGCACGGAAGCCGGAAAGACGAAAAAGGGCCGCTCTTCTTGCCCCGACGGCGGTTGTGGGTGTCCGCTCGAGGAGCGCGCCGTGGACCGAGGGGCCGGTGAGGCGGCTCGCGCCGGATCGAGGCGGCCCGTAACCACGCGGCGGCGGCCCGAGCTGCCTTTCTCGGGACCCTCGGGCGTCGAAACCACCCTCTGGGCAGACGCCGTGGATTTCGCTAAGCTCCCTATCTTTTTCCACGACTGTCAGATGGTCACGACGGAGCGGCCGGTCGGCCCCAATGCCCGTTCTCGCCATCATTTCCGGAGAGCGGAGCCGTCGGCTCCCCGACCGGTTCTTTCCCAGGATCTCGAGGAGAGCCCGATGCCGACCGTCAAGAAATCCCTTCCCGTCACACCCAAGTCGGTGCTTTGGAACCCGAGCTTCGATCAGCTCGGTGAGCTGATCGGGAAGATGCCGAACGCGAAGTGGACGGAGTTCGGGAACTACAACGTCCAGACGAAGGTCGTCGCCCGGAGCAAGGCGAGCACCTATGTCGTCACCGATCATCCGGAGAACCACTCCGATCAGACGATCAAGCGCGAGGAAGGCCGTCGCGTCGCCGAGCTGCAGGATGCCTATATCCGCGAGCAGGAGATGATCGTCATCGAGGGCTTCATCGGGAACGACCCGAAGTATCGCGTCTCGGCGCGCTTGATCATCGAGGCGAGCAACGCGAACATCGCGGCCATGCAGAAGACGCTCTACTTCACGCCGACCGAGAAAGAGCTCGAGAGCTTCGAGCCCAAGCTTCAGGTCATCTACACGCCGAACCTGAAGATGGAAGGCTACCCGAACGATCGTCTGATCGCGGTCGACCTCGACCAGTACGTCACGCGCGTCTTCAACTCCGACTACTTCGGGGAGTCGAAGAAGGGCGGGCTGCGGATGTGGAATCAGCTCATCTACCAACAGAGTGGACTGGCGCTTCACGCCGGCTGCAAGGTGATTCCGGTCGGCGACAAGAAGCGCGTCGGCATGATCGTGGGGCTTTCGGGCACCGGCAAGACGACGACCACCTTCACCACGCAGAACGGCTCGCAGCCGGTGCAGGACGACTTCGTCGCCTGGATGCCCGACGGCAAGGTGGTCGCGACCGAGAACGGTTGCTTCGCCAAGACGTTCGGGCTCGATCCGAAGTACGAGCCGACCATTCACAAGGCCGTCACCTGCGCCGACTCGTTCCTCGAGAACGTGTCGCAGAACGGCGAGAAGATCGACTTCTTCGACACCTCGCACACGCAGAACGGCCGCGCGGTCTTCGGCATGGACAAGGTCGATGGTGCCGGCGATGCGCGGGAGCTCGACCGCGCCGACTTCCTGCTGATCCTCAACCGCAACGAGAACATCATCCCCGCCGTTGCTCGCCTCAACCCCGAGCAAGCCGCCGCCTACTTCATGTTGGGCGAGACGAAGGGAACGTCAGCCGGTGGCGCCGAGGAGGCCGGCAAGAACTTGCGCGTGCCCGGCACGAACCCGTTCTTTCCGCTCCTGCACGGCTTCCAGGGCAACCGCTTCCTCGAGCTGATGAGCAAGAACCAGATCGACGTCTACGTCATGAACACCGGCCGCGTCGGTGGTCCAGACGGCGACGACCGATCGATGAAGGTCAGGATCCCGCACTCGAGCGCCGTCGTGAAGGGCATTGCCGAAGGCACCATCGAGTGGACGAAGGATCCCGACTTCGGCTACGAGATCGCAACCAAGGTGCCCGGCATCGAGGCGAGTGACGAGGGTCTCCTCCGCCCGCGCGCGCTCTACGAGAAGCAGGGCCGCCAGGACGAGTATCAGAGCTTCGTCGACCGCTTCAAGAAGGAACGCGTCGCCCACCTTGGCACCTTCCCGAACCTGGAAGAGAAGATCCTCGCCGCCGTCCGCTGAGGCGCTCCGCGAGATCGAACCGAAGACGAAGGCCGATGGCAGTATGCCGTCGGCCTTTGTCGTTCTCCCGCTGCCCCGAAGGGGCAACATGATCCAGCCCCCGTGCCGATCGGCGCGCCTGCCGTCGACCCTGGGGGTACGTCTCGGCGAGGACGATCAACGACGGAAGGTGGCGATGGTCTCGATGTGGTGGGTTTGTGGAAAGAGATCGATCGGTTGCGCCGAGATCAGCTCGTAGCCGCCTTCGAGGAGTCGACGCGTATCGCGGGCCAGCGTGGCGGGGTCGCAGCTCACGTACACGAGTCGCGATGGCGCCTTCTCCAACAAGGCCGGGAGCGCGCGCACGCATCCTGCCCGGGGCGGATCGATCACCGCGACGTCGATCGGAGCCGTCCACTTCGGGAGCGCTTGCTCGAGGCGTGCGACCTGCAAGTCGACGCGAAGCCCTTCGAGATTCCGACGCGCGTCGTCGACGGCGATGCCGTTCGACTCGATCGCGAGCACCCGGCTCGCCCTGTCGGCCAGGAAGGCGCTGAACAGACCGACACCACAATAACCGTCGAGCACGCGCTCCCCCGGATGCACGTCGGCGGCCGCGAGAACGCTGGCGACCAGCGTGTCGAGTAGCAGTACGTTGACCTGAAAGAAGCTCCCGGGTGAGACCTGGAATGTCCGACCCGACACCTCGATCAGGGCCGGCTCTCCGGCCGGTCGCTGTCCGGGTCGAGCCGTCGTCCAGACCTGGAGCGGAGCGCCGCGATCCCATCCCCGTCGAATCTCCCATCGTCGACCCGGCCGGAGCTCCTCGGGCGCTACCCTCAGCCAGTCGACGATCTCAGGAACGCTGATCGGACACTCGCGGATCGGCACGACGCGATCACTGCGAGCCGACTTGAAGCCCGCGCGGCCGTCGTCACCGACGCCGACCTGGACGTGATGTCGATAGGCCCAGGGCGAAGGAGAGGCGATCGCCGCCAGCACGGGAGGGTCGGCGAGCCCGGCCATTCGTTGAAGCTGCTCGCGCACGATCTCGGTCTTGAAGACGAGCTGGGCGCCGGCGTCGATGTGCTGCCAAGCGCAACCACCGCAATCGCCTTCGCCGAGCCCCGCGTGAGGACACCGCGGTGAGACCCGATCGAGCGACGGTTCGAGGATCTCGACGGCCGTCGCCTCGGCAAAGCGTGCGCGGTCCTTCTCGATCCGCACTCGCACGCGCTCGCCCGGAAGCGCACCGTGCACGAACACGACCCGACCGTCGAGTCGCGCCACGCCGGCACCTCCTTGCGCCATTCGATCGATTTGGAGCACGGGGAACATTCGAAAGCCCAGCCGTGAGTGGGATGCCGGATGACCGGCGGCAGTCGATCGATGAAGGACCGATCGCACGAGCTCCCAACAGGCTAAAGCCTGGTCCACGGAATCCCTCCCGCGATTCGACCTTTTCGCACGGTGAAAGCCTCGGCGAATTCCGGTGCATCCCGGCTCCCCGCCTGTCCGGCATGGCGCCGATCGGCGAGATTTGTTCTCATGCAGAGCACCGGCGAGGATCGGGATGCGCGCAATCTCTCGAAAGCTTCGAGATGGGAGCCGCCCTGTGCTCAGCAACAGTACGCTCAAGAGTGTCGTCCTTCTGTCGATCACGATGCTCGCCTTGGCAGCGGGCCTTTGGACGCTCGTCGACCGGGAGGATCTTGCGGTCGAAGAATCGACTCCGATTGCGCCGAAGGAGAAGGCAGCCTGGCGCGCGTCGCCGAGCCTCGAGCCGCTCGATCGAAGTCGTGGTGCCGGAGCGGACTCTCCCTCCGATCTTACCTCGGGCAAGAACGAGAGTTTGGCCGTTTCCCACGAAGCGCCG
Source organism: Planctomycetota bacterium (assembly GCA_029260795.1). Taxonomy (GTDB): domain Bacteria; phylum Planctomycetota; class OFTM77; order OFTM77; family OFTM77; genus OFTM77. The sequence goes on from JAJDCO010000149.1 coordinate 167,223, forward strand.
TCTCTGGTCGGCCGTGTCCTCGGACTCGACGGTGCTCCGGTCATCGACGTCGTCGTCGCGACGAAGAGCCACTCGCGGTCGGTCGTCGTCGGCCGCACGAATGGCTCCGGGCGCTTCACGTCCTCGCAGTCGGTGCCGCTCGGTGCACGGCTCGAGGTCGCCGATCCGGCTTGGGTCACGATCGGTGAGGCGACCATCGTTCCGGAGCTCGACGAGGCGATCTTGGTCGCCTGTCCGAGCGTGGGGATCGGAGGGAATGTCGTCGATGAGAGCGGCGAGGCGATCTCGGGCGTCGAGCTGAAGGTCGAGATCCCGAATCGGCTTCTGCGCGCTCTCGACACGAACGATGCGACGAGCTTCGGCAAGTGGACGACGAAGACGGACGGCGTTGGAGGCTTTCTCTTCGAGCGGGCACCGAGCTTCGAGGGTCTCGGCCTGCGCGTGTCGCGGTCGGGCTACCGCACGCTTCGTCAGGAGGCGCCGCGCGCCGAAACGCTCGACCTGACGATCACGTTAGAGAAGCGAGCCGAGTTGCCGCGGGGTGGGATCCGTGGGTTCGTGAGAGATCTCTCGGGAATCCCGGTGCCGGATGCTCGCGTTCACCTCGGACGTCGTTCGACCATGACCGACGAGAGGGGCTACTTCGAGATGCTGCGAACGGTAGCCCCGGGCCGTTCACTGGTCGCATTCAAGCAAGGCTACTCGCCGGCTGAGATTCCCGGCTACGGAGATCTCGTCGCGAGTCAGCGGGACCACCTCTTGCCGGTCGACCTGGTGTTGAGCGAGATGGCTTCGATCGAGGGCTGGCTCGTCGATGCCGGCGCTCGGCCGTGTGCGGGTTGGCGCATCCGGCTGCTCGATGCCGCGCTCGTCTTCGTCGAGTCGAGAGAAGTCCGCGGCTTTGGCCAGCGAGCCCTTGGGCAGCCGGTGACTGCCGAGGAGATCTCGGCGGGGGAGCGCGGCCCCAAGCTCACGCGCGAGGACGGCGGGTTCGTCTTCAACGGCTTGCAGCCCGGCCGCGCCTACCGAGTGCGCGCCTGGAACGAGCGGACCTTGCGCATCTTCGAGAGTGAGCCCGTCGCCGCGGGGGTGCGGGGTCACGTGCTGCGCCTCCCTCCCGAGGATTCGAGACCGTTCGTCTCGGGTGTCGTCCTCACCAAGAATGGGCGGCTCGTGGAGGGAGCGCGGGTGCGCTTGACGATGGTCGAGCAAGAGTACGACGGCAGCACCTGGATGCAAACGGGGCAAGATATGAAGACGGGAGCCGACGGTCGCTTCGAGTTCAACGACGTGCCGCGCAATGAGCTGCTGCTGCGATTCAACGCCAGCGGATTCAAGTCGCGCACCATCGATCTCGACCCCCAGGACGACGGCGTGGAGCTCCAGATCGAGGTGGAGGTGAACGGAGATCGGTGACCGGATGAGTCGACGAACTGCGTGGGCCGGGTTTCCCCTGGCCGCCGATGAGCGAGCCTGACATCCTGGCCGCGTCGTCGGTCGAACCAGTCCCTCTGCCCGGAGCCTCCCCGTGACTCGATGCTTGCTCCTCGTGCTCGTGCTGTTCGGCGGCTTGCCGCTCTCCGCTCAAACCCGCGTCGAACGCAAGCGCCCCAACATCGTCTTCGTCTACTCGGACGACCACGCCGAGCGGGCAGTCGGAGCCTATGGGTCACCGTTGGTCGAGACGCCTCACATCGATCGATTGGCGTCGGGGGGGCTGCGCTTCACGAACAGCTTCGTTGCCAACTCGATCTGTGGACCGGCGCGCGCGACTGTGCTGACCGGTCTCCACTCACACCTCAACGGCAAGATGGCGAACCCGGACGGCTTTCGCGACGACTTGCCCACCTTCGCCACGCTGCTGCAAAAGGCCGGCTACCGAACGGCCATGATCGGCAAGTGGCATCTCCCGACCAAGCCGCGAGGCTTCGATCACTGGGCGATCGCTCACGGCGGCTACTACAACCTCGACATCGAGACCGCCGACGGGCGATCGCGGCGCGAAGGGTACACGACCGAGATCCTGACCGAAGAAGCCTTGGCCTGGATCGAGAAGCAGCGCGCGGGCGAACGACCGTTCGTGCTGTGGCTGAACCATGCGGCGGTCCATCGCACTTGGATGCCAGGCCCTCGCTATCTCACTCGCCACGACGAGCGCAGCATTCCCGAGCCGGCGACGCTGTTCGACGACTACGCGGGTCGCTCGCGTGGCGCGGCGGACGCGCAGATGCGGATCGCGCGCGATCTGTTCCCGGCCTACGATCTCAAGCTTCCCGCCAGCGGCGAGGGCATCCTCGATCGCAACGCGACGGGCATGTTGAACCGATTGACCGAGGCACAGCGGGCTGCTTGGGAGTCGGCCTACGGCCCCAAGAACCGCGCGTTCACCGAGGCCGAGCTCGAAGGGGACGAGCTCGTGCGCTGGAAGTACCAACGCTACATCAAGGACTACCTCCGCTGCGTCTCCGCGGTGGACGACAGCGTTGGCCGCCTCCTCGACTATCTGGATCGAACGGGCCTGGCCGATAATACGATCTTCATCTACTCATCTGATCAAGGCTTCTTCCTGGGTGAGCACGGCTGGTACGACAAGCGCTGGATGTACGAGCCGTCCTTGCGAACACCGCTCATCGTGCGCGCCCCCGGTGTGACCCCGGCCGGACGCACCTGTGACGCCCTCGTGCAGAACATCGACCTTGCCCCGACCTTGCTCGAAATGGGGGGCGTCGACGTACCGGAGTCGATGCAAGGACGCAGCCTGGCACCCTGGCTGCACGGCGAAGTGCCAGCTGAGTGGCGAGAAGCCGTCTACTACCACTACCATCAACGCGATTCTGGTCGAACCAGCCACACCGTCGCGCGCCACGTCGGAATCCGAACCGACCGGTACAAGCTGATGTACCTCTACGATCTCGGCGACTGGGAGCTCTACGATCTCCAGCACGACCCCGACGAGATGCACAACCTCGCCAGCCTCGAAGATCACGCCGAGCTGCTCGCCGAGCTTCGACAGAAGCTGCGGGGCCTGATTGCGCAGTATCGCGACGAGACAGCGCCCGAGTTCTGAGCGTCTCCGATCGTGGGATGCGCTCGAGGACGCTGGCCGAACAGCGGTCGACCCACGTTTCAGCGATCGACCCTCCAGCGGACTGGAAGTCCGCCCTCCGGATGCCCGGCTTCCTTCGAAGGTCCGGCTGCTCGAGGAGCCGAGTGGTTGCCGACGGATTGCGTTTGCCAGCCGCGGCCATCGGCCGACCTTCCACCCGGCTGAAGCCTGGCCTCCGGATCCGAAGCCTCTGAATCCACCTAAGCCAATACCTTCGGCTTGCTTGGGTTCAGGGTCCAGCGTGCCTTGACCGATGGTGATCGCTCCGGGTCCTCGTTTTTGGAGTTCGGTACGGAGTTTTGTCGTTCCTTCGAATGGAGAGGTGTCCTCGGTGCGTCTGACCGAGAGAGCACCTGTTCGAGAAACGAAGGAAGTCAGAAAACATGAACGCCACCACTGCCCGCCCCATGAAGCCGCTGACTCACAGCTCTCAGCGTCGCACCCGTCGACTCAAACGGCAGGTTGCCCGACGCAACGGCCTGGTCTCCCTGTTCTGGGTGACGACGGGTGGCGCGCTCTTTGTCGGCTCGTTCCTCTTCTTCGCGAGCCGCGATGGAGGAGCCCGCGAGCGAGGGGCGGCGTCGGTCGAGATCGCCGAGTCGAGCACACCTTCTGCCGAGTCCTCGAAAGCCCCGGGCTCGGACGTGGGCGCGACGAGACAGCGCTCCGAGGCTCCGCTGAAGACTAGCTCGACTGCATTGGAGGCGAGCGATCGAGCCGAGGCTGCTCCCGGAGGCGAGTCGGCCAAGGGGCAGGGGGCCGAGCTCGAGAGCGCGGCGAGCCGCTTCGAGGCGTTTACGATCGAGCGTCGAACCCGATGGGAGCAGGACGCGAGCCTCACGGGTTCGGAGATCCTCGAGTCGAGCCCCTTCTTGATGGCGATTCCGGCGGGAGACGCCGCCGCGAGAGAGCGGTCGCTAGCCGACGCGAAGACCTTCGCCGCACAGCTCGCTCGGCTGGAGAGCTCGTTGACGACTCCCCTCGAGCTGAAGCGGCGCGAGGGCTTCGGCGGCTTTGCGGTCTGCCGCTTTCCAAACCTGCGATCGTTCGAGCGGTACTTCATCGCCCGAGGAGCGGAGGTCCCATTCGAGGGCACGATCGCTCACTACGAGCTCAAGAGCCGAGCGCTCGTCATCTGCGAGGATCCGCGCCTCGAGGGCTTTTCCGCTGAGTACCGACGCCACGAGCTGCGACGCGAGTCGGCGCGGATGCTCCTGGACGCCTTCGCGCCCAGTGGGATCGCACGAATGGGCGCCTTCTGGTTCGAGCGCGGCCTCAGCGAGTATTTGGCGGCTGCCGACAGAGCCGAGGACCAGAGCCGCCTCGAGAAGCGTTTCCAGGCCGCGGTCGTCGACGACCAGCTTCCGCTTCCCATGGCGAAGCTGTTGAGTCTCGAGCGTGAAGGTCAGCTCTATCACATCTTCAAGGATCTCTTCGAGGCGCAGCAGATTCGCGCCGAGCTCGAGCGACCGATGACTGATCTGCATCACTGGTACGACGCGGCCACCGCTCAACTGGTCCAGCACCTGATCGAAGCGGGAGCCTTCTCGGAGCCGACGCGCCGTCGCGCGCTGCGTCAGCTCTTCTCGGCTCGGTACGACAGCGTGAGCTGGCTTCAGGCCATGGGCTACGAAAGCTCCAGCACCCTCGAGGCCGAGTGGACGGCCCACGGGCTCGCCGGCGCACACTTCGCCAACAAGCGCTGACCTCCGAGATTCGCAGGCATGAGTTGCCCCTGGGAAGGCCCGGCCGGACAGAGGTCCGGTCGGGCTGCTTCTTTTGAGGCAGCGGGCTGAAGCAACGGAAAATCTTGGTTCGACTCGGCAACGGATGGCGCTCAACCAAGTGACGCCGATGAGGGCGGGCCGCGAAGCGGACTTCCTCCTCCTTCCGCCGCGAGCGCGGCCAGGCCCGTCGGCGATTCACATAGAGACATCCTCCTCCAACGCACCGAGCCGGCTCTTCACGGGAAGCCGGCTCGGAGTGTTTCTGGGCCGGGTGTGTCACTCCTACGTCGGTTTTCTCCGTCACGCTTACGGACTCGGCGCGATTTCGCGAATGGGAGATGTCGCTCGATGGGGAGCGGCGCTTTTTCCAGGAGAGTGCGATGTCCCGCCCAGAACGTCGTCCGTGGATCTCGAGTCGAGTCTTGTTGATCGTCCTCTTGGCGCTCGGGACCTCGTTCTTCGAACTCGCGGCCGAGAGCCCGCTGGCGAGGTGGACGATCCCGGTCGGGCTCGCACTGGCCGGAGGCCTGAGGGCTCGTCTCGACTGGGCGCGCTGGGCTGCGGTGGCCGGAAGTGTGCTGAGCATCGAGGTCGAGTGTGTTTCGATGGCCAGCCGATGGCTTGACCCGATCGTGGGATGGGAGAGTGGCATTGCGTGGACGGTCGCGAGGATGGTGACCTCCGTGGCTCTGTTGAGCCTGCTGGTCTCGAAGGGCACCGGCGAGTGTTTTAAAGAGGCGCGACAGGCTCGGAGACGGGAGGCACTCGGGCTCCCGCCGCAACGGCGCCCCTGGGAGAGCACGGCCCTGTTGCATTCAACGGTTTCCATCCATCGCTGAGATCATCGATCGACGGCGATCACGGTTCCCTCGCGACCGGGTGTCGGTTGACCTGGTGGGCGGCCACCCTGATCGGACGCCCGAGCGAACACTCGACGATTCGCGACGGTCGGGCGGTATGATGCCGACTCGTGGACGAGATGCTGACGGGTCCGCAACCGAGACGAGCATGCGAATCTTCTGCTACACGAAAGAGTTTCCGCCGGAAGAAGGCGGGCTCGAGACCTACGCCCATCAGGTCGTCGACCATCTGCAGCAGTTCGGGCATGACGTCTTGGTCGCCGTGCGCCACATGGAAGGCGACGAGGAGTTCGACCGACACTCGTCGCTGCGAATCGAGCGGTTGAAGCCCTACTTCAAGCCGACGGCCCTCTACCGCGCTTACAGCTACTGGACCGTGCCTCGCCTCATCCAGCGTCATCACTCCGACGTCGCGTTTCTGCCGTACTGGTTCCGGTTCAGCTCGGTCGTGCCCTGGTTTGCCCGGTACCGCAAGCTGCCCTACTTCGTGACCTGCCACGGGGAAGAGGTCGCCTTCGAGCCGGGTCGCTTGAGCCACACCCGTCGACGCATGATGTCGGGCCTCCGAGGCGCCTTGCGCGTCTACACGAACTCGGCGCATACTCGCGAGCTCTGCCTCTCCCACGGTCTGGACCCGAGGCGAGTCGAAGTGATGGGAGGCGGCGTCGTGCCGGAAGACTTCGAGGTCGAGGCGAGCCGCGTCGAGGCGCTTCGGGATCACTTGGGTCTTCGCGGTAAGCGCGTGCTCCTCACCGTCGCGCATCTGCGTACGAAGAAAGGGCACGACTTCGTGATGCAGGCGATGGCGCAACTCGGGCTCGACGACGTGCACTACGTCTGCGTGGGGCGCGGCGATCACGAGGCGACTCTGCGGGAGCAGGCGGCCCAGCTCGGGCTCGCCGACCGCGTGCACTTCGCCGGCTTTGTACCGGACGACGAGCTGCCCCTCTACTACCACCTGGCCGATACCTTCGTGCTGACGACGCGCGATACCGATGGCAGCGGTCGAACCGAAGGGTTGGGGTTGGTGTACCTCGAAGCCAACATCTGTGGGACGCCCGTCCTGGCCGGCGATGTGGGCGGCGTGCGCGAGGCCGTGGAGGACGGCGTCAACGGGCTGCTCGTCGACAGCTCGAGCATCGACGCGATCGCGAGCGGATTGAAGCGCCTGCTCGAGGATTCGTCCCTCAGGACGACACTGGGTGATCAAGGCCGACGTCGAGTGCTCGAGCAAGGATTCACCTGGGAAGCGGTCGCTCGACGCTACGAGCAGAGCATGCTGGCCGCCTTGCAGGAGCAGTCGGAATCCCGGCCGCGAATGGCATCGACGTCCCAGGGAGGTTGAATCCATGACGAGACTCCTTTGGATCCTGCTCGGACTTCCTCTGGCAGCCGCGTTTGCGCAAGAGGCTCCGACCGTTCCCGCTCGTCCGAACGTCGTTCTCGTCATGGCCGACGATCTCGGCTGGGGCGACACCGGATACAACGGCCACCCGATCCTCGAGACACCCCACCTCGATGCGATGAGTCGTCAGGGCGTGCGGTTCGAGCGCTTCTATTCGGCGTCGGCGGTCTGCAGCCCGACGCGCGGCTCGTGCCTGACGGGTCGCCATCCCGACCGCTACGGCATCCCGACTGCGAACCGCGGACATCTACGGGCGAGCGAGATTACGCTCGCCGAGATCCTCTCGGAGCGCGGGTATGCGACGGGACACTTCGGCAAGTGGCACCTCGGCACGATGAGCCCCGATTACTCGGGAAAAGGGGCGAGCCGCAAGCCGGCCGAGAACTACTGCACACCGGGCATGTCGGGCTTCGAGGAGTGGTTCAGCACCGAGTTCGCCGTCGGGACCTGGGATCCCTACGCTCGCGAAAGCTCCCACCTCGGCAAGAATATCCCCTGGGATCCGCGTGCGCTCTATTGGGAGAACGGTGTCAACATCGAGCAGCCCCTCACGGGATGTGACTCTCGGATCATCATGGATCGTGCGCTCCGATTCATTGGGCGAGAGACCACGAAGAACCGACCGTTCCTCGCCGTCGTCTGGTTCCACGCGCCGCACACGCCGGTGATCGGAGGACCCGAGTACAGAAAGCTCTACTCGGATCGGTCCGAAGATGAGCAGCACTACTTCGCGACCGTCACGGCGCTCGACGCTCAGGTGGGACGCCTTCGGGCGTTCTTGCGGGAGCGAGAGCTCGCCGACGACACGCTGGTCTGGTTCTGCTCCGACAACGGCCCCGAAGGCAACCCGGGCCCACAGAAGCGGAATCGTGGCTCGGCCGGCTTGCTGCGGGGGCGAAAGCGTTCGCTGTACGAGGGTGGGATTCGCGTGCCGGGTCTCCTCGAATGGCCGGGTCGCATCCCGAAGCCGCGCAAGCTCTCCACTCCGGCGGTGACGAGCGACATCTTGCCCACCGTCCTCGCGGCTTTGGGACTCGAGCCTCCTGCCGATCGGCCGCTGGATGGAGTTGACTTGATGCCGATGATCGACGGCGAGCAGGCCGAGCGGGGCAGCCCGATCGCGTTCCGTTTCGGCAAGCAAGCGGCGCTGATCGGTGATCGCTACAAGCTGATCACGAACGAGTCCCTCGAGCGTCAGCGGTCCGACAACGGAGCCGAGACGGTCGCAGAGGTCGAGCTCTACGACCTCCATGAAGATCCCTCAGAGACGAAGAACCTGGCGGCCGAGCAGACGACTCGAGTCAAAGAAATGCGAGCGAGCCTCGAAGCCTGGCGAGCCGAGTGACGTGGAATGCGTCCGCGAAGAGCGGGCGAGCCGCCTGGCGGGCCGCCCGCGCTCCCAGGGAAGACGCCCCACGTGGAGTGCGTCCGCGAAGCGGAGCCGCCTGCGTCAATGGGCGAGCCATGTCACGCTCGAGGCGAAGCGGAGCTGACGCCCCGAATCGCCGACGAAGAGCTCGCCCGTGAAAACGACATGGAGTGCGTCCGCGAAGCGGAGCCGCCTGCGTCAATGACATGGAGTGCGTCCGCGAAGCGAAGCCGCCTGCGTCAATGGGCGAGCCATGTCACGCTCGAGGCGAAGCGGAGCTGACGCCCGAAATGAAGATGAAGAGGCCCGCCCGCGAGAATGACGAGTCTCACGTCCGCGAGGCGAAGCGGAGCGGACGCTGCCGGCTCCAGCCGGAGCTCTCACCTTCGCCAGGCGAGGAAGCGGGCCATCCACCGCGCGACGGTGGGCGTCAGGCGAGTGCGGTTGAAGGCGTCGCCGGCCTTGCGGATGATCTCGGCCTGAGTCGGATATGGATGAATCACATTCGACAGATCCGAGAGCTTCAGGCCCTGCTGAATGGCGAGCGTGAGCTCGGAGATCGTCTCTCCGGCGTGGGGTGCGACGAGCGTCGCGGCCACGAGGTGACCCTTTTTCGTCGTGTGCACCTTGAGGAATCCGTCGGTGGAACCGTCCAAGATCGCGCGATCGACATCGGCCATCGCGAGGCGAGTCGCGGTCACGTCTCCGCGCGCCTCGAGCTCGGAAGCGCTCGGGCCGACGTGCGCGACTTCGGGGTCGGTGTAGGTGCACCAGGGAATGGTCAGACTCGAGGCCTTGGCACGTCCGAAGAACAGCGCGTTGCGGATCACGATGCGAGCCATCGCGTCGGCGGCGTGAGTGAACTGGAAGCGCGAGCAGACATCGCCGGCCGCGAAGACATGCGGGTGAGTCGTACGAAGGCGGTCGTCGACGGTAATGCCCTTCTTGAGGTCGAACTCGATGCCGACCGCCTCGAGCCCGAGGCCTTCCACGTTCGGGGCACGACCGGCCGCGACGAGTAGCTCCTCCGCCTCGATCGGCTTCGATACGCCTTCGACGTGGACTCGCCGAGCCTCTCCCACCTGCTCGACGCGAGTGATTCGACACGAGGTGTGCAGCTCGACGCCGTCCTTCTCGAGCGCTGCCGCGACGACGGCCGCCGCCTCGGCATCATCCTGACCCATGATCCGCGGGGCCGCTTCGAGCAGGGTCACGGACGAGCCGAAGCGCGCGAATGCTTGTGCCATCTCGCAGCCGATCGGCCCGCCGCCGATGATGATCAGCCTCGCCGGGAGCTCGGTCAATGAGAACAGCGTCTCGTTCGTGCGGGCGTCCACGGCGTCGAGGCCCGGGATCGGGGGCGCGCTCGCGCGCGCGCCCGTTGCGATGCAGGCCTTGGAGAATCTCAGCCGCGTATCGCCAACGCGTACGACGCGATCGCCCTCGAAGGACGCCGAGCCGAGAAACACGTCGACCCCGCGGTCCTGGAAGCGGCGCGCCGAGTCGTTCTCGCTGATGTCGGCGCGGAGGCGACGCAGGCGCTCCATGACCGCAGCGAAGTCGGCTGTCGCGGGCCCGGCGCTTCGCAGACCGAACTCCTTGCGCCGCCTCACCTGCGCCAGGACGCGCGAGGCTTCGAGCAACGCCTTCGACGGTACACAGCCGACGTTGAGGCAGTCGCCGCCCAGCAAGGCGCGCTCGACCAGCGCGACCTTGGCACCGAGACCGGCCGCGCCGGCTGCAGTCACGAGCCCGGCCGTGCCACCACCGATTACGACGAGGTTGTAGCGATCGGCCGGCGTCGGCGCACTCCAATCGGAGGGATGGACGTTGGCGGCCAGGCGCTGGTTGTGGGCATCGAGCGGTTCGAGCGCGGGGAGCTCGGGTCGGGGCACAGCGAGTGTTCCTTGGTGAGGGAGGTCAGGAGGGCGAGGGCTCGGACGCGGAATCTCCTTCGCTCTCGACGTCGGTGTGTTCGCGGAGTACGCGCTGAGCGATGCGCGTGACGAGCACGGTGACGATCGCGGTCGCGGCGAGTCCCACCGCCAGGAGCACCCACTCGCCCGTCGTGCGCTCGGTCGAACTGGCTGCCGCCTCGAGGCCGGCGCGGCCGGCGTGGCCGAGGTAGACGTACAAGAAAGTGCCCGGGATCATGCCGACCCAGGAAGCGACGACATAGGGCAATGCCCGCACCGCCGTGAGACCGAAGAGGTAGTTGCCGATCGAGAACGGGATGACGGGCGACAGTCGGAGCAGGGCGATGATCTTCCATCCGCTCTCGCCGATCGCGCGGTCCATGGCTGCGAACTTCGGTGTGCGCTGCGCGAAGCGTTCGAGGTGCTCCCGGGCGAAGGTGCGTGCGATGGCGTAGGCACAGGCCGCGGCCGTCGTCGAGGCAAGCGAGACGACGACGAACCCGAGGCCGAGTCCGAAGAGCGCTCCTGCGGCGAGAGTCAGTGCGGATCCCGGCACGAAGAGGACCGCGGCCAGGACATACACGGCCCCGAACACGACCGGACCCCAGGCTCCGAGCGAGCGGATCCAAGCGTCGAGCGACTCCAGCCACGCATCGAGCGGCAGCAGCCGTGCCGCCACGAACAGGCCGACGAGGACGACCGCCAAGGCGATGAGGCGCGCGTACTTCTTCCAGCCACTCATGAAGTCTCGGGGGCTTTCGGTCGAAGGTCCGGAGGATCTCTCGGGTCACGGCGCCAGCTCTCCGTTTCTCGCAGACCGGAGGGAGGACGGCAAGGACGGAGTGAGTGGAGCAGGGAGGAGTCACTCTTGGGGGCGTCTTCCCCGGGGAGCGCGGGCGGCCCGCCCGCCTGGATGGCCATTTCGGGGGCGTCCTCCCTGGGAGCGCGGGCGGCCCGCCCGCTCTTGTCCGAGTGTCAGCTCGCTTCGCCTCGAGAGTGACGTGGCTCGCCCGATGACGCAGGCGGCTCCGGTTCGCGGACGCACTCCCGTCTCCTTTTAGGGCGTCCTCCCTGGGAGCGCGGGCGGCCCGCCCGCTCAGCTCGATCGCCGGATCCCGTGCGACCACGACGTGTCGCCCGATGCGCTCGAACGTTAGTCTGACGTCTCGGGCTGCGCGATCGATCGAGTGGCTCGGTCTCGCCCTCCCAGCCACGGAGAACCGCCATGCGGCCTAACGTCCTCGCCACGATGCACGTCGGGTTCTGGATCGCCTTCACCGCCGCGCCGGCGATGGCCGTCCAGAGCTCGGCCGACAACGGCCCCGGCGTGCCCGCCGCTTCGGCCTCAGAGGCAGGCCTCGTCCGGACGATCCACACTGCCTTCCGCGCCGAGCGCGCGTTCACGACCATTCAATTCACGGACGGCTTCTATCGCGCGCCCGCGAACGACGGCTTCGAGGCCGTGCTCGATCACCTGCTCGAGCAGCTTCGAGCCGCGGGCTACTCCGAGGACGGCGACCGGTTCCAGCTCGAAGTGATCGAGACACCGCGCAACCAGCCGGCCTGGACGCCGAAGCGGGGCCGGCTCGTACTCGAGGTCCCGGGGGAGGAGCCCGTCGTGCTGCACGCCTTCGACGACCCGGGTGGGCGGGATCGTGTCATGCTGCCGGTCAATGCACCGTCCGCTTCGGTGCGGGGTCCAATCGCGCTGTCGCTCGACGATGTGAAGGAGGGCTCCCTCCTGGTCACCGAGGAGTCGGCCGGCCGGGCCGGAGCGCGCGCCAAGTCGCGCGGCGCCGTGGCCGTGCTGTCGTCCCGGCTTCAAGACTTCAACGTCGATCCGACCGAGGCCGATCGTCACCTCGACGCCATTCTGTTCACGAGTGTTTTTCGTCAGCTCGATCTTCCGGTCGGAATGATCTCGCCCCGCTCCCTCGAGCGCATCTGCGCGGCCGTCGCGGACAGCCCCGACTCCCAGCTCGCCTTCGAGGCGGAAGTGACTTTCGCGCGCCGCCCTCTGCGCACCGTCGTGGCACGCATCGTCGGAGGGGACGAGCCCGGGCGAGCGGTCGCCATTGCCAGCCACGTCCAGGAGCCGGGCGCCTGCGACAATGCGTCTGGCGTAGGAGGCACGCTCGAGACGGCGCGCTGCCTGGTCGAGCTGATCCGAGCTGACAAGCTGCCGGTACCGAAGCGCACGATCGTATTCATCTTCGGTGACGAGATGACCCAGAGCCGCATTTGGCTCGAGCACACCGAGCTCGAAGCGATCGCGGGCATCTCGGTCGACATGGTGGGCGAGTCGCGTGAGAAGACGGGAGCGATCGCGCTCCTCGAGCGCAGTCCCGATCCCGGCGCGGTCCATGTCCTGCCTCCCGATCGCCACACGCGCTGGGGCGCTTCGCCCGTCGCGGCGAAGAGTCTGAAGCCCAACGGGCTGTCGGTGCTTGGGCGTCTGGCGCTGGCGGACGTCGCCGCGCTCGAGCCGGCCTGGCAGGCCAGCGAGCACCCCTGGGAAGGCGGCAGTGACCACGACATCTTCTTGCGGCAAGGGATCCCGGCGGTGCTCTTCTGGCACTTCACCGACTTCACGTATCACACGAGCCTGGATCGCCTCGACATGGTCGATCCCGCTGAAGTGCGCCGCACGATGGTCGCAGTGGCCTTGACGGCCTGGCGATTGGCGGCCCCGGACGAGGCGACGCTCGAGCGCGCATTGAAGGCGGTGGGCATTGAGGAAGCGCTTCGACTTCAAGCTGCCAATAAAGCCAAGAACCGGGCCGCGCTGAAGGCCTGGCGGGCCTGGAATGACGGAGCGAAGCAATGGTTGCGGAGGGTGTTCCAGGAATGAGTCGAGTGGACTCGTTTCGTCGGAGTGTGGCTTCCCGGACCTCGACGTTGACGACGTTCAGCGCGCGATGGCGTGAGAGATCCGAGCCGGGCGTTGGACGGCCATCTCATGGGAAGCAGCGCGAGAGGTGACCGCTCTCTCAGCGGTGTCGTCCACAGGCGCTGCAGCCCGACGTGGCGCGATGATAGAGCCGGAACGACGTGACGGACTCCGTTCGCGCCTCTGAAGGTCTCCGCGGCGACCGCCGGCTTTGGAGTTGTCGGAAACTTGCTGAAGGTTCGGTTCCCGTCCAGACGAACCGGTGCGAGGCGCGCGACATCCCACCCGACTGAGGTCGGGCCCCCGAGCGGACCTTCTCGATTGACTCCGGGGCGAACTCTCGCGAGCATCGCTTCTGGATCGAATACGTCGTGCCCTTTCCAGATGCTCGCCATGGCGGGCCGCGAAACGAGAAGGAGTCTTGCATGCGCGTTCGAGAGCTCGGAGTCGGCTTCATTCTCGGGGCGCTCGGCATGACGCTCGCCGCGAGCCTTCCCATCCTGGAGTCCGAAGAGCCGCCGCTGACCTACCGGCTGAAGGTCGAGGGCGGTGAGACCTTGCCGCTGCGGCTGGGGGAGCCCATCGAGCTGGCCACGCCGAACGAGCGCACGCGGCTCACGCTCGAGGCCGACGAGTTCCGGTCTTTCCAGCGACACGGGATTCGCTTTCGTTATCCGGCCCACTTCCGCTGGGAGCTCGAACGCGAGCAGGGGTACGAGGTCGTCTTCATCGAGGGACCCGACGTGCTCATCGGTGTGCACCGGTACTCGGACGACGAAGATCCGGCCGACATGGTCGAGTATTGGGTCAAGACGATCATGGAGGAGTACGAGTTCCAAGAAGGCCGTACCGAGAAGCGCTCCCTGAAGTGGAGGCTCGGCCGGCAGGAGCTCGAAGGCATCGAGCTGGACGCCGTGATCGGGGGTACCTTCATCCGACACTCCGTGGTCGGATTCCGCAGCGCCGGCTCCGTGATCGTGTTCTCGCTCCAGGATCCGCTGGGGGAGGACGGATCCTCGAGCGTCGAAGGTCGCGAGACGAAGAAGATGCTCGAGGAGAGCTTCTCTCTCATCGAGCGACGGTAGTCTCTCTTGCCCGGAAGGCGGGCGTTCCGCCTGGCGTTCCGCCTGGCGTTCCGCCCGCTCGGGGCGTCCGGAGCTTACTTGGCGTCCGCTTCGCCTCGCTGAGGTGGTCCTCGTTCGTCCGACCGCGGTACGTGGCGAGGCTGCGAGGTCGCACTCCCGTCGTATCAGCGCCGAACCTCCCGAATGGCGAGCCCAGACCGAGCTCGTCGGGAGACACGATTCACCATCAGCTCAGAAGAAGGAAATCGTGAGCGGGTACTTCCAGAGTTTACCGTCGTTGGCCTTGATGGCGCCCACGATGGGGAAGATGATCGCCAGCAGGCTCATCACGATGATCATCGGGATGCCGATGATGACGAAGATCAGCAACACGCAGATGATCCAATAGATGATCGAGCTGATGATCCAGTTGACGACGGCTTTCCCGTGCTCATCGATGCCCGGCAGCTCGTCTTTCTTCGTCTGCCAGATGACGATCGGCGCGATCATGCCGGCGAGGGGAACGACGTACCCGGCGAACTGGGAGAGGTGCAGGATCATGGCCCACTGGCGGGCCTGTCGCTCTTCTTCTGTGAGCATGCTCATGCGTCGGGCTCCTGGAGTTGCGTTGCTCGTGTCGGGACCGAGGAGGACGAGAGTACTGGCTCCACGGTCGGGTTGGCAAGGCGGACCTCCGGACGAAGCGTTGCCCTCGCCAAGTCGGCGGGCGGCGAGTATCCTGGCTTCAGGGCCGGCGTACGAGCGGCTCGCACCAGAACCGGGATTCGAGGACACACTCCATGATCGAGCTGACGAAGATTTGTGTGATGGTCGGGTGGGTCGTGCTGGCGCTCGGCCTCCCGGTGGCCGAAGGCCAGGTGAGCAAGCAGCAAGCGACGCGCTTCGACTTCGATCAGGATCAGGACGGGATCCTCGATTTCTTCGACCGCTGTCCGACCCTCGAGTACGCGCCCGGCTTCGATTGGCAGTCCTGCGGCCCGATGGATCAGAATCCGGGAAACGATCCGCAGCCCGAGTGCAAGGCGAGAGAGCGTGTGCTGAGCACGCTGCTCACGAACGGCACGTTCACGACCCACATCGCTTTCGCGGTCGTGAAGAACGGCCAGCTGCACTTTGCGGATGCCTTCGAGTACCTCGGCCAAGGACAGTATCGCCAGGACCCGAACGGCATCCGGCGGCTGTACCGCGTCGGGTCGACCAGCAAGTCGGTGGTGGCCGTGGCGGCCAAGGTGCTCGAAGAGCTCGACGTGCTGTCGCTCTCCGATTACGTCAGCGATGACGACGCCTCGAAGGTCCCAGTCGGTGGCAAGCGGCAGCTCCGACACCTTCTGAGCCATCAGGGCGCCTTCAAGCTCGACAATGGCGCGATCCATCTCTACTGCTATCCCGGAGACCTGGGCGCCTTCTGGGCCGTGCCGGACGACCTCGTCTCACCTCACTACGACAGCGCCGTCTACGGCAACCTCGGCGGCGGCTATCAGTACTCGGCCTTCAACTACTCGCTCGCCGGGGCCTATCTCGCGAATCAGACCGGCGGCTCGTTCGAGCAAGTGGTCCAGTCGATCGTGTTCGATTCGACAGGCATGTGTACGGCGACGGTGGATGGAGATCGCGCGGCGACGACGACGATCGGGGACGGCTGGGCGACGGCCGAAGGCGCCTCGATGCACGTCGGACCCTACATCAATCTCGTCAGCCCGACCGATCCGCTCTGCGTCGACAACTACTACAGCAGCGACGATCTCTACGGCGATCCCTACACGTGGCAGCTGTATCGGCTCGACGAAGCGGGCGCCGAAGCGCGCGACCCGGCCGGGGGTGTCATCGCCTCGGCCCTCGACCTGGCGCACTTCGCCGAGTCCCTTCTCGCCAGCTACCACGGCACCGGCGGGATCGTGTCACCGGCCGGCATCCGCGAGCTCTGGGCAGCCACGAGCGACCTCGGCTGCGGTGGGGGCTGTCCTTACGAGCGCTACTACGGCATCGGGTTCTTCACCGACTCGCTGTCGGGTCAGCCCGTTCATCAGGTCGGGCACGGCGGCGCGCGCCCCGGCTTCTCGACCGCCTTCGTGCTCCGGCCCGAAGCCAATCTGGCCGTCGCGATCCTCGCCAACTCCGACGTGAGCACTGTCCTGATGTCGAATGTCGCGAAGGCGATCCTGGACGACTTCGAGACTCCGTGAGGGCCGAGACACCGAGTGCGTCCGCGCAGCGACTCGGGCTCGTGCGCGTCCGTCACCCCATGGTTCGTCTTGATTGCGTCCCGACCTCGGATCCACTCTCTCATCGTCGTCGAGCGAGCAGGGGGCGGCCCGCCGTCGACCGATTGAATTGGAACGATCGAGGTGGCGGACTCCGTCCGCGTCTCTGTTCGTCGAATCGCCGAGTCGACCGAGTGAACTCGGGCCTCCGTGGGATGGGTTGGAGCACCTCGTTCTGCAACCCTCGGCTGAGGTGGGCTCACACTCCGCATGTCTCTCTTCTTCCGCCGGCGGGCTCGGATCGTTAGGCTCGAAGAGCACCGGCGTGAGCCTTCGATTCGACCATCCGCTATTCGGAGAATGCAGCGATGCGACGACACGTGCTGGCCAAGGGATCGCGGTTCGGTGAGGCGCGATGGTCGTTCATCGTCGCGCTCGGCTTGGTCGGAATGCTGGTGGTCTTCGGGAGTCGGCTCGGGCTGGACTCGAAGGAAGGCGAAGGCGTCGCGGCGACGTCTGGGGGATCGGAAGGCGCGTGGCTTGCGATCGAAGCGAAGCAGGCCAGGCTCGCCGAGAGCGGTCCCAAGGCTTTCGATGCCCCGGGAGCCGCCACCGAGTTCTTTCTCGAGCAACGCTTGGAGCCCGGGCAGACCCGCCTACCGCTCGAGCATCTGCAGGAGCAGCTCGACGTTCTTCGCACTCGCGAGAACGGCCTTTCCGGTGCGGCCGTCATTGGGCCTTCTGTGTCACCCATCGATCGTTGGCGAGCGATCGGGCCTGGCAACATCGGCGGTCGTACGCGTGGTTTCGCGATCGACCCGTCGGACCCGAACGTTCTCCATGCCGCCGGTGTGGCCGGTGGGCTTTGGAAGTCCGAGGACGGGGGCGCGAGCTGGCGAGTGACGGACGATCGAATGCTGAATCTGGCGGTGTGCACGATCGTCATCGATCCGACCGATCCGGACGTGATCTACGCCGGCACCGGAGAAGGATACTTCGGGAGCGACGTCTTCGTGCGCGGGCTCGGGATCTTCAAGTCGACCGATCGGGGCGAGTCGTGGAGTCAGCTGCCGGGGACGGTGAATGGAGTTCCGGACGGGGCCTTTCACTACGTCAACGACATCGTCATCAGCCCCAACGACTCGAGCCGAGTCTACGCGGGCACTCGCTCGGGTGTCTGGCGGAGCACCGATGCCGGTGCGACCTGGTCGGTAATTCTCGCCAACCCGTGGGAGCTCTCGACGCCGCCTTTCACCAACGGCTGCAACGTCGGGTGTACCGATATCGCCGTCCGCAACGACCGTAATCCCGACGTGATCTTCGCGGCGTTTGGCAGCTTCGTGCGCGATGGTCTGTATCGCTCGAACACCGGAGGTGACAACTGGGTCTCCTACACCACGGGGAGCAATCAGGGGCGGATGACGATCGCCATGGCGCCGAGCGACAACCGTGTCATTTACTTGCTGATGGCGGACAACGGAACCGGCGCGCCAGCGGGCCAGCTCGTCAACGTGTTTCAAGCGACCGACGGGCAGAACTTCCAGCCGCGCGTCGACCTGACGAGCAAGATGGGTCCCTGGCTCCTCAGCAATCTCGTCTTCGCCACGCGCTGCGCACCCGGACAGACCTACTCTCAGGGCTGGTACGACAACATCATTGCAGTCGACCCGGTCGATCCGGACGTGGTCTGGGTGGGCGGCATCGATCTCTTCCGCTCCGACGACGGCGCTCAGAACTTCGGGATCGCGAGCTACTGGTTCTACTACCAGGAGACCCCGCAGCCGCCTTACTACGTGCACCCGGACCAGCACTCGATCGTCTTCCATCCGAGTTACGACGGCGAGACGAATCAGACGATGTACGTCACGAACGATGGCGGGATCTATCGCACCGACAACGCGCGGGCCGCCACCAGCCAGGAGGACTGCCCGTTCCCGTACGACGAGCCCCTGCCTCAGATCGATTGGCAGGATCTGAACAACGGCTACGGCGTCACGCAGTTCTATCACGGCGATAGCGCCCGGGCTGAGGACGTCTATGTCGGGGGAGCGCAGGACAACGGGAGCATTCGTGCGCAGTCGCGGTATCGGCCCAACGAGTGGAAGCGAATCTTCGGCGGGGACGGCGGCTATGTCGCGATCGATCCGACCGACAGCCAGGTGATCTACATCGAGTATCAGGGCTTCCCGACGATTCAGAAGTCGACGGATGGCGGGGAGACCTTCAGCCCGGCGACGACGGGCATCACGGATACCGATGGGGTCTTCATCACACCCATCGCGATGGATCAGAACGATCCCCAAGTGCTCTGGACGGGAGGGTCCCGTCCCTGGCGAACGAAGAACGGGGCGACGTCCTGGAGTGTGGCCGGTCCGAATCTCAACGGCCCCGACAAGATCTCGGCGATCGGGATCGCTCCCTCGGATGGCAACGTCGTGTACCTCGGCTTCGACAACGGATACGTGGCACGGACCACCAACGGGTTGGCCGCTCAGCCGAGCTGGGTCGTTCGCTCGAATGGCCTCGTCGGCGGCTGGGTCAGCAGTCTGGCCGTCGATCCGAAGAATCCGAACGTCGCCTACTGCACGTACTCGAACTACGGGATTCCGCACCTCTTCAAGACCATGAACGGAGGCGTCTTGTGGACCTCCGTCGACGGGATCGGGTTCGCAGGCGTGCCGGACATTCCCGTGCATTGCCTCGCGATTCGCCCGGATCTGTCGAGGCAGCTCTTCGCCGGCACCGAGCTCGGCGTCTTCTTCAGCGATGACGGCGGCGCGACCTGGACCCCCGTGAACGATGGCCTGGCCCACACCGTGGTCGAATGGCTCGATTTTCAGGACGCCAATACGCTGGTGGCGTTCACGCACGGACGCGGCACCTACCTCACCCAAGTCAATCCGAGGCTCGCGAAGTAGGGGCGAGCGAGTTCGGTCGGGTGTCCTCGGGGAGGACGATTCGAGGCGTCATGAGCCATCCATGGCCCGGAAACCGGCTCGCCGCCGAGGGCGCCGCCAGAGTATGCTGGCGGACTCTCGAGGAGGTGGGGTCTCGATCTTCACGTCGAATCCACACGACTTCGAGCCGTGCCTGCGGCACGATACCGCCTCGGCGGTTCGTGACCGCCGCTCAAGAGCCTGAACCCGATTCCCCTGCACTGACGGTCGACGCGCTGGCGATCGGCCGCACCCTGACTTGGAGGATGACCATGACCCAGTGGATGAAGCGCCTCGGTATTCTCGCGGTCCTTCTAATGATCGCGGCACCCGCCTTCGGGCAGCGAATCAGCGAGATCCGCATCGACCAGCCTTCGACCGACAACGACGAGTACTTCGAGCTGACCGGTCCACCGAGCGGATCGCTGGACGGTTTTACCTACCTCGTGCTCGGCGACACGGGCAGTGGAACGATCGAGGCCGTGATCGATCTCACCGGCCTGAGCTTCGACGCGAATGGCTTCTTCGTCGCGGCCGAGTCGAGCTTCACGCTCGGGACGGCCGATTTCACGACGAGCCTCAACTTCGAGAACAGCGACAACGTGACGCACATGCTCGTGAGCGGCTTCACGGGCGCGAACGGTCAGGACCTCGACCCGGACGACGACTGCGACCTCGACGTCTTTCCCTGGACCGCCATCGTCGATTCGATCGCGCTGGTCGAGGAGCCGAACCCGCCGACGGGCACCGAGTGTTTCTACGGGTTGGGAATCGGCCCGGAGAGCACCCAGGCAGGTACGTTCGTGCCCGGCCACATCTTCCGCTGTGGCAACCGCTGGTTCATCGGTGCCTTTGACCCGGTGGGCGGGCAGGACACGCCCGGCGCCGCGAACGCCGACTTGATCCTCAACCTGCTCGGTACCCCGACGGCCGGCAACAGCGTGAACTTCCAGATCTGTGCGAAGGGCCAGGATGGCAACCGCGCCCAGGTGCTGCTCTCGTGCAGTGGCACGGCCGGCATTCCGCTGCCGGCGAGCGGTGGTCTCGTCTTGCCGTTGACCTTCGACGCCTGCACGAGCCTGAGCCTGAGCCTCTCCGTCGTCTTGACCGGCACGGTGGGCGCCGTCGACTCGGGTGTCGCCGACACGCCGCTGCTGCTGGTTCCCACGACCCCGACGACCCCGGCCTGGGCGGCTGCGTTCACGGTCGGTGGCTCGGGCTTCGTGTCCGTGACGGGTCCGATCGACTTCAATATCAACTGAGTCGGCGCGGGCCGTCTCCGATCCGATCACGAAGCGCCGTCCGGGAGTGCTCCCGGGCGGCGCCTTCTCATTCGGGGAGCCACCTTCGTCCCTCATGTGCTTTGGGAGCTTCGATGGTGAGAGTCGACGTTTTCTGCCGCGTCCTGGCGCTGCTCTTCCTCTTCACCGGCGCGACGTCGCTGGCCGGATCGTGCCCGGCTCAGGACTCGGCGCCTGCCCTCGAGGACCCGAAGCCGCCCACGGTCCGCGCCCCGGCCTCCGAGCGTCCGACGGCTTCGCCGCAGCCGGGGCTGGAGACACGGCAAGCACCGCGCCCGCTGGCAATCGGAGCCGTGACCGAGGACTGGCCGTGGTTTCTCGGCCCGCGGCGAGACGCGATATCCAGCGAGCAGCCGATCGAGAAGGACTGGGCCGAGTCCGGCCCCCGGCTGGTCTGGCGCTGGAAGACCGGCGAAGGATATGCCTCGCCGTCGGTCCGAGGGGATCGCCTGGTGTTCTTCCACCGGGTCGGCGACGAGGAGATCCTCGAGTGTCTCGACGCCGAGACGGGACAGCGCTTCTGGCGACACGCCTATCGCTGCGAATACGAGGATGACTTCGGCTTCTCGGCGGGCCCCAAGTGCAGCCCGTTGCTCGAAGAGGACCTCGGGTGGACCCTCGGCATCCAGGGCGTCTTGACGGCGTTCCATCTGCCTTCCGGCACAATCCTGTGGCAGCGGCGCTTGCTCGAGGAGTTCTCGATTCCCAAGGGCTTCTTCGGCGTCGGGACTCATCCCTTGCTTTGGGGGAATGAGCTGATCATCAGTTTGGGAGTGCCGGAGGGACCGAGCGTCGTCGGCTTCGACAAGCGCACGGGACGACTTCTTTGGGGCGCTGGAAAGAGCTTTCAGTCCAGCTACGCGACGCCCGTCCCGACCCGGATCGGGGAGCGTGACAAGATCGTCGTGTTCGGGGGAGGCAAGCTGCGGCCCCCTCGAGGTGGGCTGATGGTCATCGATCGCGAGCGGCACACGGTCGATGTCGAGTTCCCGTGGCGCAGCCGGACCTACTACTCGGTGAATGCTTCGACACCGATCGTGCGCGGCGCGTCGGTCTTCTTGAGCGAGTCCTATGGGCTGGGTGGAATCCGCCTCGACCTGAACGAGTCCGCGACCGAGGTGAAGGAAGCCTGGAGGAACGAGCGCTTCGACCTCCATTGGCATACACCGCTGATGCTCGGTGACCATCTCTACGGCTTTGCCGGTCAGGGCGAGCGGTCCAGCGAGCTGGTCTGCGTCGAGTGGATCAGTGGCAAGGAGCGGTGGCGCGAAGCGATTGCCTGGGAGGAGACAATCCAAGGGTCTTCCGGACCTCGGCCGCGCGATCTCGGCGTCTATCGGGGCTCGCTGCTCCACGTCGACGGGGCGACGCTGTGTCTCGGTGAGTGGGGCGATCTGCTCTGGCTCGAGCTCTCCCCGAAGGGAGTAAAAGTCCTGGCCCGCACCAAGCTCTTTGATGCGGACCAGAGCTGGTCGCTGCCCATCTTGAGCCGCGGCCTACTGTACATTTGTCAGAACACCCCCGCTCGCCTCACGCGAGAGCCGCCGCGGCTTTACTGCTACGACTTGCGCTCGGCGGGCGAGAAGCGCTGACGGGGTCGAGCGGTGGCTCGGGGCCACCGCTCATTGCGGGAACGGAATCATCGGCAATCGTCGTCGAGGTTCAGGTTGAAGTCGCCCTTGCACTCGAACGGCTCTTCGCCGCGGCAGTCGATCAGCTGATCGAGCCAGCCGCTCGCTCCGTAGCGAACGTTCTTGCCGTTGGCGCCGACGCCGACCTGGAAAGCCGGGCCGTCGCGGCTGATCTGGATCGTGCAGCCGTCGTTGTCACCCAAGCCCGTGATCGTGCCTTCGGTCCGGACGTAGTAGTGCCAGGTTCGCGGGTCGACCGGGCCGCCGTTCTCGACGTAAGCGGAAGGGTGCAGCTCCTTCTTCGGGCTGCCCTCGGGCGGAGGGTCGCCCGCGTCCACGCGATCGAAGAAGTGCACGTCCACGAGCCAACGATCGTCCGAGTCGTCCTCGTCCACGAGGGTGCCCCGCAGGCGCGCCGTGCCGTCGCCCAACTCTTCGAAGGAGCGCGGCTCGTGGCGATCGAACACGAACTCGTGGCCGATGCACTGGGTCGACCAGGCGTGGCGTGATTCATCGGGACCGAACTCGTCCGAGATCGCTTCGGACGGGCATTTCTCACCGCAGCCGCTGTCCCGGAACTGGATCGAGACCTGGTTCGAACGCCCCAGCTGCTCGGGGCGCTCGGTGCTGATGGCGACGAACTGGAGGAAGAACGTCTTCCCGAGAAAGACGTCACTGCACGGCACACCGCAGTCGAACCTCTGGCGTCCGTCCCGGACCGAGATCGGGAAGGGCGGCGCCAGCAAAGGGCCGACACACAGACGGCCGAACGGCGACCGGCTAGGTCCTTCTTCGAGAGAGAGCAGCAGAAAAGCCTGGTGGGAGCCGGGGGTCTCGAGCACTGCGCTCGCCGGGACACCGAGGGGGTAGGTCGACTCGGCGATCAACCGGTAACCGTCGTCACCGTCGCAGTCTTGAGCCGAGGCCGCCGGGGCGGCGAGCAGCGAGGTCGCCGCGAGCACACCGGTAGCCAGCATCGAGAGCTTCATCAGGAATCTCCTCCGAGAGCATGCAGATCAAGTGGGTGGTTCGCCGCCCGATCCCCAGGCCGGGGCGGGCTTCGAAGGTGAGATCCCGGGCCCCCACCTTGGGAGACCCGATGCCCCACGCTAGAGAATCGTGGGTGTCTCGGCAAGAGGCTCTTCGGCCAGAAGTGCATTTTTTGTAGGTGTTTGTGGTGGTTGTGAAATGGAGAGGAAGAGCCTGCAGACACCGGTTGCGCCGGCGCCGACCTCCCAGCGATCGCAATGGTGGTTGTCCCATTCGACACGGGCTTCGTCTCCGGCGATTGCCACGTCGACATGACAATCGAGAGTCTCCGGTACGTGTTGCGTGAATCCGTCGAGCCGCTCCCTCGAAGCACGCGGCTCTGAAAGCGCCTGCTCCAAAGAGCTTCAGCTCGTGAGCAGCGGGCGGCTGCGAGGAGTCACCACGGGAACGCAACGTGCGTTGCCATGAGGTCCCGGCCTTGCCCTCGTGAGGAGGTCTTCTCATGTCACACGTTCGAGTGCTTCGAATCGGCTTGGGCCCAGTCGCCTTTGCGCTGGGCTGGATTCTCTGCTGGCTGGCCTGGACACCTGGGCTCCGAGCCGAGGAGCGCGCCGGTGGCCTCCCGCTGCTCTTCCTGGAAGCACCGGCCGGCGAGTGCTTCGTCGCTCGGCAAGGATCGATGACCGTCCGCTGCGCGCCGTCAGGTGTCGATCTGTGCTTGGCGTCCCCGAGGGGGGGCTTCGACGAGGTCCGTCTCGAGATACTCGGAGCCGACGCCCAGTCACCGGCCCTCGGGACCGACCCGGCGGAGGGGCGCATCCACATGCTGCGAGGTGGCGATCTTTCCCGCTGGCAAATCAATGGACGCGTCTTCGGAAGCGTCACTTATCCCGACATCTATCCGGGCATCAACCTGGTGGTGCGGGGAGGCTCTGGGCTGAAGGCCGAGTGGATCCTCGCTCCCGGAGCGTCGCCCGAGGTGATTCGCTGGCAGTATCGGGGAGCCTGTGCCGTCGCGGTGACTTCGCATTCGCTGCGCGTCACCACTGCGGGCGGTGTCTTGCATGAGGGCGAGCCGCTCTTCTGGCAGGAGAAGGACGGCGAGCGCGTCCTCGTGACCGGGGGCTACCGAGAGGTCGAGCCGGGCGTGATGGGTTTTTGGGTCGGTGACTACGATCCGGAGAGCCCGCTCGTCTTGGACCCGAGCTTGGTTTGGAGCACGTTCCTGGGCGGCGACAATACGGGTGTGGGCGGCGAGAGTGTGCGGACGATCGCTCGGGATGCCAGTGGCTTCCTCTATGTCGCGGGAACGAGCGCGGCCGCGGACTTCCCGGTCACGCCGGGCGCACTTCAGCCGAGCCTCTTGGGCAACAATGACGCCTTCGTGGCGAAGCTCGATCCGACCGGGTCGAGCCTCGTGTGGGCGACCTACCTCGGTGGCACGGATCGCGAAGGGGCCGTCGCTTTGGCTGTCGATGGAGCCGGGCAAGTGACCCTGGCCGGAATCACCTACTCGATGGACTTCCCTGCGACGCCGGGCGCTTTCGACACCGTCTCCGACGCTACCGGCGGTCCGCAAGCGACCGGCGACGTCTTCGTGGCTCGACTCGACGCCACGGGTTCGAGCTTGATCTGGGCAACCTATCTCGGGGGGACGGGCGACGACTGGGTCGGAGGCTCGACACACACCTGGTCGGGCACAGGCGGCCAGTCCTTGGTGCTCGCGCCTTCAGGGAACGTCTTCCTTTGCGGGACGACCTTCGCGACCTCTTTCCCCGTGACGGCGGGCGCCTTCGATACGACGAGAAAGGGACCTTCGGACGGATACCTGGTCGAGCTCGACGCGACCGGCTCCCAGCTGCTCTTGGGCACGCTGCTCGGGGGAGCCGATAAGGACTTCGCCACGAGCCTGACACTGGCGCAGGACGGCACGGCGATCGTGGCGGGAACCACGCAGTCGACCGATTTCCCGACGACGGCCGGAGCTTATGACCAGAGCTACAACGGGCCACCCATTCCTTTCGACAAAGGCGATGCCTTCATCGTGCAGCTGACACCGAACGGCTCGGCGCTGCAGTTCGGCACCTACTTCGGGGGCTCGGCCAGCGACCAGGCCGTCTCGGTCGCCCTCGACCCGAGTGGCGCCGTCGTCATCGCCGGCGAGACGACGTCTCCGGATCTGCCGACGACGCTTCGGGCTTTCGACCGAACTCACAACGGCAAAGGTGACCTGTTCGCAGCGCGCTTCGACGCCACCGGCACGACGCTTCAGATGGGCACCTACCTGGGGGGCGGCGAGTTTGATCGCGGCGCCGTGCTCGCCCTCGACTCGGTCGGCAATCTCTACCTCGGTGGATCCACGTTCTCGCCAGACTTCCCGACTACCGCCGGGTCGGCAGACACCACCTTCGAAGGACCGACGGAAGGGATCGTCGCCAAGCTCGATGTCTCGGGACGAGGCCTCGCCTACTCGTCGTTCCTGGGTGGGCAAGAGGGAGACGGCGTCTTCGGCATCACCGTCGACTCCGCCGGTGCGGCCACGGTCGTCGGTTGGACGGAAGCCTCGTTCCCCACGACACCGGGTGCCTTCGACGAGACCTTGACCGGGGACACCGACGGATTCGTGGCCCAGCTACAGCCGACGACGCAGCTGACGTTCAACGGCACGCCCGCGCCCAGTCAAAGCGCTCACTACACGGTGCAAGGGCTGGTCGTCGAGGCCGGTCAGCTCGCCCAGGTCGCCTTGAGCTGCAGCGGCCAGGGCGGCATCCCACTCTTTCAGGGGTTGACTCTGCCGCTGACCTTCGACGGCTGCACGCAGATCGGCCTCCTGTTGGGCAGCCAGCTGCAAGGCACGGTCGATGCGACGGGCTTTGCTCAAACGCCGTCGATCGCCTTCCCGTCCGTGCCGCCCGGGATCACGGTATGGAGCGCGGCCTTCCTGTGGAACCCGGGGAGCGGGACGTTGTCCTCGGTGACGTTGCCCCTGAGCTTCGTGACGCAGTAGGTTTCCCTGCGCCCCGTCCCCGTGCTGGCATCCCTTGGCAACAAACAGGAGCCGAATCTCCTTCGAAGGCCGGCTCCTGTGACGAAAACCGATCCCGGAGGAGGCTCGGTCGGGTTCCTGTGGACTCAGGCTCGTGCGACGGAGATGTTGTCATGATGTCGTGCTCGGGCTGATGCATCTCGGTGTCTCGCGATGAACAGCGTCGTCTTGGCGATGTTGTCGGCACCGGCCGCCCGCGTCAGGCAAGCGGCGTGCTCGGGCGGAAGCTCGTAGCGTCCGGTCGCCGAATCGAAGCGCACGATGCGGCCGCCGACCGGGAGCCTCCCGGCGGCGGCTCCTGGGCCTCAGGCATCGTGTTCGAGGGCCTCCCGAATCTCGGTCAGGTCCGAGAAGAACCCATCGCGGACTGAGCCGGCGCGCATCCAGTCGTGGGGCGACCGCTCGTCGTCGAGGCGAGAGAGCACGCTGGTGAGTCGACGTCGAGCGACGTCGGGATGGCCAACCTCGACCAGCCAGCCGGTGGTGTAGACCGTCCAGGCCAGGATGATCCGGCGCCATGCGGCGAGACGCGGAGGGCCGGCGAACTCCTCGAGGCTCGTGCGCCGCAGCGCCTTGGCGATGGTTCGGAGTCGGTCGGATAACGCCTCGCCGGGGTTCAGTGGATCGTCGTCCTCCCCGTCGATCTGCCCGTCATCGTCGGTGTCCGGGTCACAGGGGTCGGAGCCGACCGCATGCACCTCTTGTCCGTCGAGCAGCCCGTCCTCGTCCGAGTCCGCCCGGGTCGCGTCCGGGCAGCCCGAGCCGGCCGCGAGGTCGATCTCCTCTCCGTCGAGCAGTCCATCGTCGTCGGTGTCGGGGGAGAGCGGGTTCAAGCCGAGGTCCCTCTCGGTACCGTCGCCCAGACCGTCACCGTCGGTATCGGGGGCACAAGGGTCGGTCCCGAGGGCGGCCTCAGCGCCGTCGAGGAGCGCATCCCCGTCGACATCGGCATTCAGCGGATCGAGGCAGCTTCCTTGAAGACTCGCGGCGTACTCCTCTCCGTCGAGGAGGCCGTCGTCGTCGGTGTCCGGATCCTGGGGATCGGTTCCGATCACATGCTCCATGCCGTCGAGGAGCCCGTCGGTATCTGAGTCTCGTGCCTCCAAGAAGACAACCAGATCGTCCAGTCCGAAGTCGGGCGCGGAGAGCCTCCGGTTATCCGAGAGCACCACCCGAGTGATGACCTCCTGCTCGGCGAACACCGACCAGTGACGCTCGAGCCCGCTGGGGCCCTGCTCGCCCGTTCGCGTCTCTTGGTCGATGACGTTGTTGGCGGCATCGAACGCTCGCAGCGTGATGGATCGAGTGCTCGGCTCGCCACGTTCTAAGAGATCGAGCGTGGTGAGGCTGAAGCCGAGCACCGGTCGCGAGAGCTCGAAGATGATCGGCTGCACGAAGTCGAAGGGGCGAGCACGGTTCTCCCGGTCGTCCTCACCGGTCAAGAAGATCGAGCCCGAGACGGCGGTCGGATTGAGTGGAGCGTTTCGGGCTCCGGCGCCTTCAAAGCCGGGGCGATCCTCGTAGTAGGCGCGCGAGGCGAGCTGGAAGCCGGGCTCGACTTGGATGTCGAGCACGATGTCGCGCAACCTGCGGCGAATGACGGGCGCCGAGTCCTCGGCGAGATCCTCGAACGGATCGAGCACCGAGTCTTGAAGCACGACCAGGTCATCCAGGCCGAACCCCGAGCGCTCGAGGACTCCATGGGCGAGGAGCTCGACGCGCGCGATCTGCGGCATGCGAGCTCGCACGCACCAGTCGAGATCCAAGCCACTCGGCCCCTGCTCACCGTCGCGGAAGACCTCCACCAGCACGCGCCCATCCGCGTCGAGCGCGCGCAGGCTCACGCTGGCGTCGGCGCGCTCACCGTCCTCGAGCAGATCGATCGTGGTAATCGAGAAGAGCTGCACGGGCGGTGAGAGCTCGAAGACGATCGGAGCCGACTCCGAGAAGCCGAGCGACGATCCTCCGGCGAGGTCCTCGGGTGCCAAGAAGCGTCGACCGGTGACCGCGCCCGAGTTCAGCGGGCTGTTGGGTTGCCCACGGAGCCCGTCGAAGGCACGCTCCCCCCCGGCGCCGTATGTGCGAGCCGTGAGCACGACCCCTTCAGCGGACAGCACCCGAACGGAGACCGCTCCGATGGTGCGCTGCTCGATGACCGTGCCGTCGGGTCCGATGTCCTCGAACCCATCCCGTTGCCCGAAGGCGCAGGGGATCGTCAGAATCCCGGCTGAGACGATCGCCAAGAGTTTCATCGAGCTGCTCCTGCTGTCCAAAAAGTGTGGACGGATCTTCCGCCTCGGTTCGCAGCAGCAGGCTGACCTCGGGATGAACCGACCCCGAATGTCATCCGACCGTATCGTCCGCATCCCGGACGAGAGTGAAGGTCGTTGCCTCGATCTCGGGACTGCACCGAAAGTCCAGGCCTCGAGGCGTGCCGCGGTCGGGTCAGCAACGTCGTGGAGGGACGAATCGGATGCTCTCGAGAGCGCGAGGCGAGCGTCGGCTGGGTGGCTTTCAGTGCGGACGATGGTCGCGGCGCTCAGCGCCAGGGTGTATGCCGCTAAGGGTGGGCGTCGTACTCGAATCCGATCGGATCGAGCCGTCCACCATCACAGGTTCCGGCGATAATCAGATCAGCGGAGATCGTGAGGCGAGGTGCTCTTTGGGCGAATCGGTCCGTCGAGATCGCATCCCTGGCGCTCTCAGGCTCAGAGATCCTCGATGCGAGACACGGGGCATTCAGAACTCGGAGAGCACCATGCCCGTCGCATATCGATCGAAGCCGTAGGTCACGGGGGTCTCGAGGATCTGAAGCGCACCGCTCGGCAAGACACCGAAGGCGGCGACCGTGCGCGAGATCGCGTTGACGACGTAGACCAGCTCGCCGCTGCGAGACACGACGATCGAGTTCGGCTGCTGGCCCAGCGTCGAGAAGGGAGAGCCGGGGATCTCGGTCAGCGCGCCATCGGACTCGATCGCAAGCACGGAGACGCTGCCCGAGTTGCGATTGGCAACGTACAGCCAACGACCATCCGGGCTGACGGCGCTGTCGATCTCACCGCTCCCGCCATGATCGTAAGGCGAGCTCGGGAGGGGCTTCGGGAGCTGAGGGGTCTCGATACGGTAGCCGTGAATCCCCGTGGAGCCGAAGTCACCTCCGTAGAGCCAGGGTCCGGTCGCGACGGTTGTCATCCCCGTGACCGCACCGAATCCGGCAGACAGCTGCGACTCGTGCTCGGGGGCGCCATCGGGTCGGATCCGCATCACCTCGATAGTCGGCCCCGACGAGAACCCGACGAACAGACGTTCGCCGTCCGGCGAGAGAGCCAGCGAGAACGGTCGTGAGAGCAGCGTGCCGACCGTCGGGCCGATGCGTGCAGCCTCTCCGGTCAGTCGGTCGTAGCTCAGGGTGGCGATCGTTCCGGTTCCGAAGTTCGCGACGTAGAGCAGAGGGCGCGTCGGGTGCAGCGCCATGGCGGCCGGGAGGGCGTCGCCGGTGTTGAAGCCGATCCAAAGACGCTCGAGCTGATCGTCTCCTCGGATCCGAAAGACCGAGACGTCCCGCGATCCGGTATTGGTCACGAACAGGAAGCGCGAGTCGCAGCAGACGCCCACGCTCTCGATGAGCGTGTCCGCCGAGCCTTGACCCCCGGTCGGATAGGGTGACTCGGGCAGAAGCTTCAGCCGTCCATCGGGCTGAACGCGGAGCGCTGCCACGCGGTTGCCTGACGTTCCCGAGACGTTCAAAGCCACGTAGACCGCTCGCGGCGGGAACGGTCCCGGTTGGGTCGTGAACTCCCATTCGAGGCCCTGCGACAACGGCAGGCCGTCGGTGTCCTGAATCTCTTCCGTGATCGTCACGTGATAGCGCCGGCCGGCGAGCCAGCGTCCCTGACTCGGCAAGAATCTCGCCAGCTCGCGGTCGATCTCGATCGTCCCCGGCACGACCTGGTCGGCGTCATCCTGGATCGCGAAGGACTGACCGTGGACGGTGCTGGGATCGAGCGCCACCGAGAATCGCACCTCGAGCCGGGTCTCCAGCGCCACGTCTTCGGCGTCCGGCCTCGGCTGAGTCGACTCGATCCGCATCTCGGGTCGGACCTCGAACGGCCACACGTGATCGACCTCGAGCTGGTCCCCGTCGATGGCCGCCACACCCGCCCGGATGCGGGCTTCGTACTCGCCACCCAAGGCGAGCGGTTGCTCGGGCGTGAGCAGGAGATCCTTGCCGACGACCTGCAGTGTCGCAAAGGCGACCGCGCCCCCGAGCCGTCGGACCTCGAGGCTGCGCTCGTGGATGCTCGCCGGGTCGAGCGCACGGCTGAAGCTCACTCGAATCGTCGCCTCTCGGCTCACGAAGCTCTGTCCTGCCGCGGGTGCGAGCTTGATGATTTGGAAGGGCTCTCGTCGACGCGTGCGAAAGGTGAAGTGGATGGCATCCGGCAACGGACGCCCCGAGGCGTCTTGGATGGCGGGCGTCAGAACGAGCTCGAAGTCGGTGCTCCACAGCAAGGGCTCGAGGGGCGTGAGACGAGCAAAGCGGCTTCCGGCGACGACCTGGGCTGCCACGCGCTCGGAGCCTCGCCAGAGCTGGAAGTTCTCGGAGTCGATCGTCTCGGCCCGCATCGGTTGGGAGAACGTCACCGCCACGATCTGCTCGATCGCGACGTCGTCGGCGTTGGCCGGTGGATCGACCGAGATCACCTCGGCCGTCGAAGCCGAGACCGCGGCTCCGTGGCCGCTCGAGCTCTTCGAGCAGCCCGGAAGGAGTAGGCCCAGCGTGAGAACGAATCCCCACAGTGGCTTCATTGCTGCGAGCCGCACTCGCCGGAGGGTGGTCGCCATGATCGACTCCTCTCGAGGACGCGAGGGCACCGCCGCGGCTCGGTTCCTTCACTCTGCCAATCAGACGCCGACCGCGAGCACTTGTCAACGGCACACCCATTTGCCGGCCTTGCCGTTCGCGGCTCGAGCTCGACTCGAGGCGCGAAGATTGCATCGGGGTTGACGATGAATCGGAGCCTGCGTAGACCGAAGCCATGGATGCCGAACATGCCGCTCACCAGTTCGTGGCGCTCTTTCACCAGCTCTTCCTGCGCTTCCACTCGCGCGACGATCCGGGGGACTATCTACCGTCGCCGGAGACGATCGCGATCCTCGAGCACCTGGCGCGCACCGGGCCGTTGACGGTGGGCGAGGCGGCTCGGCACTTTCGCCGGTCGCAGTCGACGATCAGCGAGATCGTCGCTCGCCTCGAGTCACGTGGCCTCCTCGAGCGCATGGCGGACCGCCGAGACCGTCGCCGCACGCTGGTCTGGCTGACGGCCGAAGGACAGCGCGTTCTGGCCAAGGCACAGCGCGTTCTCGATTTTCAACGCCTGAAGACCGCTTGGGCAAGCTGGGAGCCGACCCGGCGGTCGGAGCTTCTCGAACGTCTCGAGGAGCTGCTACAGCCGGGTCCCCTCGACCCGCTCTCGAACCGAAAGGACGACGATCATGGCGATTCAATGTGAGAGCTGCAGCATGACGATCGAGTCGGGGCCGTATTGCCAGTACTGCTCGGACGACTCCGGAGCGCTGCTTCCATTCTCGGAGACGGTGGCGCGCTTTCAGCAGTGGGCGCAGAAGAACGAGCCCGAGATCGAGGACGGGGCAGCAAGACGCAAGACGCTCGAGTTCATGTCGACGATGCCGGCCTGGTCCCAGAATCCTGAGCTCCGAGCGGCGTTGGCCGAGAGGTGATTCCGGGCCGCCGACCCGAGAGCCGCCACCGCTGGGGCCTGAGGCAGCCCCGGTCTTCAGGTCGGGCCGTGGTTGTCCTGTCCCGGTGCTCCGAAGGGACAACATCATCCAGCCCCAGGGTCGACCGGCGTGCTACGCCGGTCATCCCTGGAGTATCCTCAACGTTTGCGGGTCATCCCATCGTAGACGATGCCCACGAATCGCTCGGGAGCGAGGAAGCCCTTGCCCCACGCCTCATCGAACTCCTGCGTCGGGCGGGCGGCGATGACCTCATCGCGAGACTTGCCGGCCTGGATGAGTGCATGCATGCGTTGCGACACGGTGGCAAGCATGTCGCGAAAGCGCTGTAGGTCCTCGCGCCCGCCGACCGGTCCGTGCCCGGGAATGAGGCGAGTGTCCGAGTCGATCCGCTCGAGGATCCGTGTGGCGGAGCGGACCATGCCATCGATGTGGCCGCCGCTGTTCGGGTCGATGAACGGGTACAGGCCGTTGAAGAACGTGTCGCCGAGGTGCAGCACGTTGGCCTTCTTGAAGTGGATGATCGCGTCACCGTCGGTATGCGCCGGATCGACGTGGAAGACCTCGATCTCGTCACCGTTCCAGTGGAAGGTCACCTCTTCAGTGAAGGTGATGGTCGGCAGGGCTCCGTCCGGGGACGGGGGCGTGGGGCGTGGTGAGAAGCTCGAGCCTTGCTCGCTGCTCAGGCGGGCTCGCACGTTGTCGTGCGCGACGATCGTCGCTCCGGCTCGGCCCAGGTTCTCGTTGCCGCCGGTATGGTCACCGTGGAAGTGGGTATTGACCACCCAGCGCACGGGCTTGTCGGACAGCTTCTTCACGCTCGCCAGAATCTTCTCCGTGAGCGGCGCGAACTGATCGTCGATCATCAGCACCCCATCGTCGCCGATCGAGACACCGATGTTGCCGCCTTGACCGAAGAGGACGTGGACGTGCTCGGCGACCTTCTCGGCTCGTATCGTGACCTGGCTCGCGTCCTGCGTGACGAACGAGAGGGCGACCAGTACCGAGAGCGCGAGGCCGAGTCGGCCCAAGGACTGGAGTGAGAGGAGGGACATCGGCGTCTCCAATGACAAGGGCTCGAAAAGTTTGCGGCTCGACAGTCTGGGTGAGGAGCCCCTCGGTCGTCAACGCTCGCGATTCTCGCTGGAGGTCAGACTCCGGCAGCGAGGGGGAGAGATCTTCGAGCCCCTGACCTAGAATGTTGCCCGCGCTTGCCTGCCGGAGATTCCCAACACCGAAAGAGGTTGTCGATGGTCCGGATCGGCCTGTACTTCGATTTCGTCTCTCCCTACGCCTGGCTCGGTCTCGAGCGTGCCTGGCGTCTCGCGCGCGACTCCGACTGGACGTGGGAGCTTCATCCAGTCGTCTACGCGAAGCTGCTCGAGGCGACCGGTTTGACGGGACCGGCCGAGACCGAGCTGAAGCGACGGCACTTGTTCTGGGACGTGGCGAGGCAGGCCGCGCGGCTTCAGCTGACGTTTCAGGGGCCGCCCGCCCATCCATTCCGGTCGCTGGACGCGCTGCGGACGCAGATGGTCTTTCGAGACCATCCGCGCGCTCTCGAGCTGGCGGCCGCCCTCGCGCGGGCTGCTTGGTCGGAGGGTCGGGATCTGACGGATCCGGTGGTGCTCGAGGCGATCGTGTCCGAGGTCGGCCTCGAGGAGAGCGGCTGGACCGCGCGCCTCGGCGACCCCGCTATCAAGGACGCGCTGCGGAGAAGCACCGCGTCGGCACTCGAGGTCGGCGTCTTCGGAGTTCCGACCTTCGAGTGGCAAGGCGAGCTCTTCTGGGGGCAAGATCGGATCGAGGACCTCGAGGCACGCGTGTCGGGGGAGCTGAGGATCGACGCTCGAGCCGTCTCGGAGATGCTGGCGCGGCCCCGTGGCTCGGAGCGCCGTCTTCGGGGCCGTGGGTGAGCTCGGCCGTCACGAGCCCGGAGGAGAGCGGTACGCTCAGAGATCCCAATCGAGAGGGGTCGAAACCGATACCTCAGGTCAGCATCCCAACCGCCACGCTCCGGCGGCAGGAGCATTCCACCAGCCAAAAGGGACTCATATCGATGCGAAAGATCGTCGCCTTGACGCTCCTCGCCGTCATCGGCGGCTGCTCGAATCCGGGCCTGCCCCGACTGCGCAGCGCTCGGCTTCAACCGATGGCGACGCCGAAAGCCGAGCTCCTGGTCATCCGCGACGACGGTGTCGTCGGAGTCGGCGAACGTCGGATCAATCACCTTGGCTCGATCGTCTTTCTCAACGAGGCCAATGACGGCCCGGTGACCGTCACGATCCGAGGCGACTTCTCGTTTCGCTCGATGGGCGACTTCCCCGACGGCACCTTCTGCTTGACCGTGTGCGGAGTTCGTTTCGAGGCGGCCGGCGCGACGACTCCGGTGCCCATTCCTCCGGGCGGCATCGCGAGCACGTGCCTCGGCTATCCGGGACATTATCGCTATGTCGTTCGCGTCGGCGATCAGGAGTATCCAGGCGAGCTCTGGGTCGAGGAAGAGGGCAATCCCCATCCGGCATTCAGCGAGGTCTCGGGATCATGAAGCGGACAGAATCCCGGCGACGGCTGTCCCTCGGAGCCGACAGGTTGCTCGGGCCCGGGGCGCTTGCTTTCGCCCTCGTTCTCTCTTCGCTCCTCGTCTTGGTGAGCTGCGGTGTCACTCACGAGCTCGATCGCGAGGCATTCGAAGAGGTGCGGCCGAGACGCATCGCGGTGTTGCCCTTCTACTCGACCGAGCCCAATGAGCGAGACATCGAGCGAGCACTCTATGCGCGAGAGGTGTTTCAGGAGCAGCTCACGATCTTGCCATTCGCGTTCTTGGAGACCGTGGTCGTCGATGCTCGCCTGAAGCACTCCGGCTTGGAGCTTCAGCAGGCGGCGCATGTCTGGGAGCCGGAGCGTCTCGAGGTGCTCGGCGTCGACGCCGTCTTGATCGGTGAGATCGATCCCTACTCGGCTACCGACTTTGGATTGTTCTCGAAGGAAGGGCTCTCGGGGCGCTTTCAGCTCGTGAGCGTTCCGACCGGTCGCCGGCTCTGGCAGGCGGAGTACTCTCTCAACAACTTCGGAGGCCTGCTGCTCGGCTCCGGACAGGTGATTCGCGAGATCCGGCGCTTTGCGAACTCGAGCGACGAGATCTACATCGCCGCCGTCGACGAGTTCACGGCCGACGTCGTCGCGGTGTTTCCAAGCGATGCGGTAAAGGAGGACTGGCAGACCGAGTCGCTCGAGATCCGGAGCTTCGAGGTGACGCCGTCGCGTCAGGGAACTCTGAGAACGGGCGACTCCTTCGAGCTGCGCCTCGAAGGAACGACCGGCATGCGAGTGTCGGCTCGCTGCGGACCGTTCCACAAGATTCCGCTGTTCGAGGTCGAGCCCGGTCGCTACGTCGGCTCACACATTGTCGTTCGTGGAGAGCAGTTCACCATGAGTGACTTCGAGGCCGTGCTGTCTTCCCCGTTCGGTGGCGTGATCATGGAGACCGTGAGCGCCGCGGCACCGATCCAAGCCGACTCGCGGCCGCCCGCGATACGGAGCGTGACCGCCAGCGCGGATGGCCAGCGCATCGAGTTCGACCTCGAGGAGCCCCGGGACGCCGTCAAGTTCGTGCTCGAGACTCGCTCGGGAACCTGGCGTGAGGGGAGCTCGCCTACCTTTGATCTTTCCGATGGCGAGCAGCCCTCCGAGCCGCTTTTCGGCTATGTCATCGACGCCGTCGGCAATCGCAGTCGATCGATTCCGGTCGGTAGCACGAAGAAGGGAGAGGAGTCATGAGCCGGTTCTCACCCGCCGTCGTCGCCCTCGCGTTCTTGCTGGTCGGTCTGGGCTGCAGCAGCAGCAGCACCTACCGAGCACCTGAGTTCAACCCCGTCGCGAATCGGCGAGTTGCGGTCTTGCCCTTCGTGCCCACCTACGATGGCCGCAACCTGCCCACCAGCGTCGTGGACGACATTCCGTTGGTCGGCGAACGAGTTCGCACCGGTGAGGACTATCTGCGGCGCGCCTTCATCGCGCGCCTGAGCCGCGGCGCCTTCGACATCGTCGAGACCGGCTACGTCGACACTCGCCTGACGCACGCCGGTCTGTTCGCCGATCAGGCGTTTCGTGACGCGTCCGTCCAAGAGCTCGGTCAGCTCCTCTCCGTCGACGCGGTCATTTTCGGCGAAGTGACCGAGTGGGACGTCACGTATCTCGGGCTGGAGACGCGGCACTCGGTCGAGGCCAACGTCCAGATGATCGACGTCGACCGCGGCGAGGTGCTGGTCTCGGCCACGGTCGGTGAGGAGGATGGGGGAGGCTTGTCGGGTGGACCGACCGGATTCACCGACCTCGCCGTTCAGCCGATCTTGGCCTTGTCTTCGGCCAACTTGATCAAGCTGGGACGCAAGGTGGCCAATGGACTCGCGAGCCCATTCCTACCCAGTGAGATGGACATCGACGACGCCGAGATGCGGGCGCCGTTCCTGCTCTTCGCCACTCATGATCAGCCCGCGGGCCGAGCGCTGGAACCGGGCCAGGTTCTCACCGTCGCTGCACAGGGCGCCGCCGGCATGCGAGCCGAGTGGGTGTTCGGTACGGAGGGTGTTCGAGGCTCGATGTCCGAGGTCGAGGCGGGAGTTTACGTCGGCAAGATCGCGATTCCGCGTGGCTTGGTGCTGCGCGAGGAGATCTTGTCGGTGGAGCTGGCGAATGCGAGGGGATACCGGTCCCGCCAGACGGTGGCTCACAAGCCGCTGAACACGACGACGACGTCGTCGACGAGCCAGGAGTGAGATGTGGTCTCTTCACAGCGATTCGATTTCCCGAACGCATCGGGGCAGACACTCTCGGGTCGGCTCGAGCTCCCGGACGGTCCGCCGCGGGCGTTCGCGATCTTCGCGCACTGCTTCACCTGCTCCAAGAACATCGCGGCTGCTGGCCGCATTGGGCGCGCATTGGCGGCGCGAGGAATCGCCGTGCTGCGATTCGACTTCACGGGCTTGGGGAACAGCGAGGGGGATTTCGCGAACACGACCTTCTCCTCGAACATCGAGGACCTCGTCGCCGCGGCCGATCGCTTGCGAGAGGTGCATCGTGCTCCGACACTCCTCGTCGGGCATAGCCTCGGCGGCGCGGCCGTTCTGGCGGCGGCACCCCGTATCTCGGAGGTGAGAGCCATCGCGACCCTCGCCGCGCCCAGTGACCTCGAGCATCTCGAGCACCTCTTGGGTGATGGGCTTGCCGATCTGAAACCAGACGAGGCCATCGAGGTGGTCTTGGGAGGTCAGCGCTTTCGAATCGGCGCTGGCTTCGTGGTCGACTTGAAACGGCACCCGCTGACCGAGTCCCTGCCCAACCTCGGTCGCGCTCTGCTGGTGTTCCACTCCCCGACCGACGAGGTGGTGGGCATCGATCACGCTCGGCGGCTGTTCGAGGCGGCCCGGCACCCGAAGAGCTTCATCTCGCTCGAGGGCGCCGACCATCTGCTGAGTCGACCCGAGGACTCGGACTACGTGGCGGCAACGCTCTCGGCTTGGGCGGGAAGATACCTACCGATCGAGCCGAGCTCGGAGCCGGCGCCAGCGGCTCCCGAAGAGGGCCGAGTGAGGGTGAGCAGTGCCGGGGGGCCATTTCGACAGGAGGTGTGGGCCGGTCGTCATGTCTGGATCGCCGATGAGCCGAAGCGAGTCGGTGGTGAGGATGCTGGCCCGACACCCTACGACCATCTACTCGCCGCCCTGGGAACCTGTACGTCCATGACGCTCGCCATGTACGCGCGGCACAAGCAGTGGCCGCTCGAAGGCGTCACCGTCGAGCTCGAGCACGACCGAATCCACGTCGAGGACTGCGAGGACTGTGAGTCGAGCGACGGCCAGATCGACCGCATTCGTCGCGTGATCCAGATCCGCGGTGATCGGCTCGATGCCGAGCAGCGGCAGCGGCTGCTCGAGATCGCCGATCGTTGCCCGGTTCACCGGACGCTCACCAACGACATCCGGATCGAGACCGAGGTGGGGGAGATCGACTGAAGACGAGCGCTTGCTTCACGGCGAGACAGAGCCGCTGACGGCATTCGAGATCAAAACAGAGCCGCTGACGGCGTTCGTCGCCTTGGCGAACGAGAGCGATGAGCAGCGGAGAGCCTCAAAACGATCGATCGAGTGAGGTGAGTCCGCGGTCAAACGACGTCCACACGAACCAGTTCGAGGCGCGCGACCTCACACCCGAATGAATTCGGGCCTCCGAGATTGAAGAGCCGGCTGACGGGACGAGCTTCGCGCCCGCGGTCACGTCAGCTGGCTTCGTAGGCTTGCTTCAACCAACCGAGCAGCTCCTTGTCGACGTGCGCGACCTCGCTCAGGCGAACGCGGTGAGAGACCATCGCGTTGAAGGAGCCCGAGGCCTCCAGGCGCCCAGTCGGCTCGATGCCCTTGAGATTGATGCCGACATCGACGCGTGTCTTCGTCGACGGTTGAATCAGTCCAAACTGCTTCGCGCGGCGGAGGCTGACGTAGCTCTTCTTCGGCGATATCTCGACGTCCTGGCCGAACTTCGAGATGCCCTGGATCAAGGCGTCGTAGATCGGCCGCAGGTCGGCCTTCGGTTCGGCGTACTGAGCTTCGACGAGGTCGTCGGTCGAGTCTGCCGAACCGGCATCGCTGGCGAGGGTCTTGTGGGCGATCAGGTTGGCGAAGCCATGAGTCAGGCCGTGCTCGCCCTTCAAGAACTTGACGAGGCCACCGTGCTTGGTCTCACCACACTTTTTGGTGATCTTCAGCCAAGCCTCGAGGGACTTCCCGGTCTTCTCAGGAAGGTTCGCGATCATCGTCTCGGCCATCTGCTCAGGGGACTGCGCCATGAGTGCTCTCCTGGAAAACGCGGGGCGAAAGGAGCGATCGGGCCCGGTGGGGCGGGCGCGCCAGCATACCGTTCCGTTCCACGGCGAGCGGGCCTCTCTTTGAAGGAAATCGTGTGAGCGACCTGCCCGAGCCGAACGACGCGACCCAACGATCCGGTGCCGACCCCTTAGCCCGCATTTCTCACCAGCCATCGACTGCGGCGCCGAATCTACCCATGCCTGCTGCGTCCAGCTTCCTGCGCCGCCTCGACGACCTGCAGCGAGGTCGACTGCGGCGTGCTCGGTCGCTTTCCTTGCATCCACGGGCATCTTCGACGCCTCGCGACGATGTCTGGTGAGAAACGCGGGTTAGCGGAGGGGCAGGCTCGGGAGTCGCGGCAAACCAGTGGATCGGCAGCGGTCGATTTGTCAGGCTTCTGTGCCGCCGAGAGGCGCTCGCGTCCCCACGCGCAACCGGTTGGAGAGGAGCTTCCGTGTTCGATCGCATCCACCGTGGCCGGATGAGTCCCTTCGGGGCCTTGCTCATCGGCCTGCTGATGTTCGTCAGCGCAGATCCCGCGCAGGCGGCTCGAGCGCTCGAGGCCTGGACGATCCAGGAGGTACCGAGCGAGCAGGAGACCGATCCGCCGCAACCTGTCCCCGAGGCGGAAGCCGAATCGGGGACCGAGCAAGAGGCGGTCGCGCCTCCCGATCCGGAAGGCACGGCCGTGCCCGTCACCGAGCCGGGCACCCAGGTCGAGGAGCCGGCGCCGACCGAAGAGCCCGTCGAGGACGCACAAGCGGCGCGCGAGCGACGAGCGCAAGTGGCGGCGGACAAGGTGGCGTCGAAGGCGCTCGAAGACCGGCAGTTCGAAGCCGCGAAGGATCGCTACGGTCTGGCGGTGCTGATCCCGGCCGGCTTGGCGATCTTGCTCGCGATCTTGACGCGGCAGGTCGTCATCTCCCTCGCGCTCGGTGTCCTGGCCGGCGCCTACATGCTGGTCCCGCTCCTGAGCGTGCATCCCGACTATGCGAAGTACGCCGAAGCGGGCGGACCGGTCGTGGCGGGGTTCCGCCTGTTCGCCGAGGAGTACCTCTTCGGTGCCGTCCAAGATGGCGATCACCTGATGATCCTGCTGTTCACGCTCTCGATCGGCTTCATGATCGGCGTGATCGGTCGCAACGGCGGCACCCAGGGTCTGGTCAAGATCGTCGTCGGCGGCAAGCCGACCCGGCGCAAGGGCGCGGTCAGCACCTGGTTCGCGGGGTTGGTCGTTTTCTTCGACGACTACGCCAACACGATGATCGTCGGACCGACGATGCGCTCGGTCTTCGACAAGCTGAAGCTCTCGCGCGCCAAGCTGGCCTACATCGTCGACTCCACCGCAGCGCCCGTGTCGTCGATCGCCCTGATCGGCACCTGGGTCGGCGCGGAAGTCGGCTTTATCAAAGACGGTTTTGAAGGGCTCGGGGACGACACACCCGAGTTCCTGCAGTCCGTGCAGCCGATGGACGCCTTCATCGCGAGCATCCCGTACCGCTACTACCCAATCCTGGCTCTCGTGCTCGTCTTGATCATTGCCTGGACCGGGCGCGACTTCGGTCCGATGCGCAAGTCCGAGCAGCGCGCGTTCGACGATCAGCCGCCCGAGGATGGCGACGAGTTCCACAGCACCGAGGTCGGCTCGCAAGCATTCAAGGCACGGCCTCTTCTCGGCGTGTTGCCGATTCTCGTCTTGGTCTTCGGTGCCCTGGCCGTGCTCTGGGTGACGGGCACGGAGGCCTTGCCCGGTGCCGACGCCGATGCGCGCGAGGCAGCCGAGCAGGCCGTCTACGAGAAGCAGCTCGCCGACCCGGACATCTCGGAGGAGAGGCTCGAAGCGATTCGGCAACGGTATCTGCCCCCCGAGGAGCGCACGACCTGGGAGTTCATCACGTCGGTGATCAGCAGCTCCAACTCTTACTTGTCCATCTTCTACGGCGCCATTCTCTCGGCCGTGATCGCGGTCATCCTCACGCTTCTCTGGCGCGCCGCCAAGATGCGCGAGGTCGGCGAAGCGGCGGTGCAGGGCATGTCGCACATGTTCCCCGCGCTCGTGATCCTGGTCTTCGCGTGGTGCCTCTCGGCGATCTCGACCGACCTCGCGCTCGGGAGGATCGTGGGCGAGGAGCTCAACAAGGGTTGGTTCGATCCGGTCTTCCTGCCTCTGGCCGTCTTCATCTGCTCGGCCGTGATCTCGTTCGCCAGTGGGTCGTCCTGGACCACGATGGGCATCCTCTGCCCGATGACGGTCCAGATCGCGGCGCGGTTGGGAACGGGCGCCGAGTTCGAGACCGCCGGTCATTCGCTCGAGTACTTCTACGCCTCGGTCGGCAGCGTCCTCGCCGGCGCGATCTTCGGTGACCACTGCTCCCCGATCAGCGACACGACCGTGCTGTCGTCGGTGTCGGCGGGCGTCTCCCACG
Source organism: Planctomycetota bacterium (assembly GCA_029260795.1). Lineage (GTDB taxonomy): Bacteria > Planctomycetota > OFTM77 > OFTM77 > OFTM77 > OFTM77. The sequence continues at coordinate 208,735 of JAJDCO010000149.1, forward strand.
AGGAGCACGTCTGGACGCAGATGCCGTACGCGATCTTGACGGCCGTGGTCGCGATGGGGATCGGCGACGTGGCCTGCCGCTACTACGATCAGCCGTGGTACGTCGGCCTGCCCGTCGGTGCGGTGGTGCTGCTCGTCTTCATGCTCATGTTCGGTCGCAAGCCGAAGGACAACGGTCCGAGGCCGGTGCCTGTCCCGGATGAAGCCACCGTCCTCGATACGCAGGTTTGACGTTTTGAAGCTACTGCCCCGCGCCTGCCTCCAAGTGGCGCGGGGCGACTTGCCCTCTCCATCGCTCCGGGGTCGAAGTGTCTCAGTCTGACGATCGCGCCTTGCGTCGCCTCGGGTGGAAGCTTTACGGCCCGTCGATTCTGGTGACTCTGACGGCCTTCGTCGTCGCCTACCAGTTCGTCCGCCCGGCGCCGCCCGACCGTCTGGTGATCGCCACTGGATCCCCGAGCGGCGCCTACTTCGCCTTGGCGCGCCAGCTCGCGGCCACCTGTGCCCGCGAAGGCTTCGATCTCGAGATCCGCGAGACGAGTGGCTCGGTCGAGAATCTCGAGCTCCTCGAGACCGGACAGGTCGATGCGGGCTTCCTGCAGAGCGGTGTCGCGACCGAGCTGCCGACGACGAAGCTGAAGGGGCTCGCCAGCCTCTATTTCGAACCCTTCTGGGTGTTCGTGAGGCCGAATCATCCGGCCGAGTTCCTGAGCGACTTCGCCCAGGGCCGGATCGGGATTGGTCCGAATGGCAGCGGCACCCAGATCGTCGCGCGTCGGCTCTTGGAGGAGAACGGCGTCGATGGCGAGAGTGCGACGCTCGAAGCGCTGGCCGAACGGGACGCGGCCGATGCGCTCCGGCGAGGTGAGCTCGACGCCGCGCTCTTCGTGGCCGGAATCCGCTCACCGGTCATCGACGGTCTCCTGCGCTCGCCGGGCGTGCGGCTGTTGAGCCTCGAGCGCGCCGATGCCTACGAGCGACGCTATCGCTACCTCTCACGCGTCGAGCTACCGCAGGGCGTGATCGATCTCGAGAACGACCTGCCGCCGGAAGACAAGGAGCTGCTCGCGACCGCCGCTCTCCTGGTCGGTCACGAGGATCTCCACCCGGCTTTGGTCACGCTCTTGATGATGGCGTCGCGGGAAGCCGTGGAGAAGGGCGGCTTGCTCGAGGAGCGGGGGCAGTTTCCGTCCTCGCGGTTCCTCGATGTCCCGCAGTTCGAGGAGGCTGAGCGCTTCCTGCGCGATGGCCCTTCGTTCCTGCTGCGCTACCTGCCGTTTTGGGCCGCCGATCTCCTCGATCGCCTCAAGGTGATGCTTCTCCCCTTGCTGACGATTCTGTTTCCGCTCGCCAAGATCCTACCGCCGATGTACCGCTGGCGAATTCGACGCCGCGTCTATCGCTGGTACGACGACCTCCGCGGTGTCGACTTGGTGTTGGCGCGCGCGAAAACCGCCGCCGAGCTCGAGCCATGTTTGGCCAGCCTCGAGAAGATCGAGGACGAGATCCTGCAAGTCGAGGTGCCCCCGTCCTACGGCGATGAGCTCTTCGACTTTCGACTGCATCTCCGACATGTGAAGACTCGTCTGCGCGAGAAGAAGAAGCGCCTGGCCAGTGAGGAGCCTCGCCATGTCTGATGTCGACTTCGGACGCACGGCCCGCGACTACCGTCGTCATCGCCCCGGGTTTCCGGAGTCGCTTCTGGAGCGAGTGGGGGAGCGCCGACCCATCGCCGCCGGGCAAGACGTGCTCGATCTGGCGACGGGCACGGGAACGCTCGGGAGGCTCTTCGCTCAGCGCGGCGCGCGAGTGGTCGGTCTCGATCGCGCTGCGTCGCTGATCGAACAAGCGAAGGTCATCGATGCCGAGCTCGGCACGGACGCGACACGGTACGTGGTCGCGACAGCGGAAGCGACCGGGCTGGAGACGGGCGCCTTCGACTGGGTGGCGGCCGGGCAGTGCTGGCACTGGTTCGAGCGCGCGCCGACGGCTGCCGAAGCGCTTCGCTTGCTGAAGCCGGGAGGCCACCTCCTCATCGCGCACTTCGACTGGCTGCCGCTGCCGGGCAATGTCGTTACGGCCACCGAGAATCTCATTCGGTCCTTCAATCCGAGCTGGGCCATGCACGGAGGCACCGGGATCTACCCCGACTGGCCCCTCGAGGTGCGCGCCGCGGGATTCGAGGATCTGGAGATCCTGACCTACGACGTCGATCAACCGTTTCGCCCCGAGGACTGGCGAGGACGCATTCGCGCCAGCGCCGGCGTCGGCGCGAGCCTCTCCGAGGATCGTGTCCAGGAGTTCGACACTGAGCTCGCCGCGCTGCTCGCCCGCGAATTCCCCGACGACCCCCTTCAGGTCCCGCACCGAGTGTTTGCCCTGACCGCTCGCGCAGCGAAGTGAGTCACGGAGCTACCCAAGGCGCGCTGAACCCCAAGGACCGGGAGCGCGTCCGCGGAGCTGCCCGTCGAGGACGATCGAGCCGACCAGTGCTCCCGAAGGCAGCGGAGCTGACGCCCGACGCCCACCGAAAAGAGCGCCCCTCAATCCAACGCCCACGAAACGATCATCGGGTCGTTCGCTCGGCCTCGATCGATCACCACCCGCATCCAAGGGCGAGCACCCTGCACGCGCCAGCCGGAATGCTCGAAGCTTCGGAAGCGCACCGGAAACGCCTCGAATCGTTCCTGCACCTCACCCGCATCCGGCTCGCCGTTGCCATTGGCATCCTCGAACGCGATGACCAACAAGTGTCGAACATCCGACTCTTCGGCCGTCGCCACGACCCCGACATGATCCAGCAGTGTGGTGTTCCCGTCGCGGCGCGCGTTCGGACTCGACTCAATGCGCAGCGACTCGTCCTCAAATCGAACGACACGCGGTGGCGCCGAACACGCTGCCAGCAGGCACGCCAGGAACACCCACGCCCTCATTCGATCCCTCGCCGCGTCACCAAGTAGACGGCGAAGCTCCCGAGCCAGTGACCGCCCTCGTAATGCTCGCCCGTCACCGCCGCCAACCCGCTGGCCCGATGGCTCGCTGCCGCGGCTCGCAGGCTAGGCAGTCGAGCGTCTTCGGCCGGCAACCCCGACACGATCCCGTCGAGCATCCAGGCGCGGGCGAGGTTGAGGCCATCCAGATGAGCGAGCTTGCCGTCGGTCTTGTCGGTGACGACGGCGGGTGTCAGCCAGTTGGCCCTGGCCTCGTCGAGCTGAGGCAAGAATCGTGAGAGCCAGGCGGCAAAGTCCTGCTTCGCGAGGACGCGTCGCATGAGATCGGCCTCAGCCAGCACGGGCGAGAGGAAATCCTGCCCACTCGGCTCGTAGGCGAGGGGAGCATCGCGATCGCCGAGGTAGAACTCTCTCGACTTGCGAACAACGAGCTCCTCCACATCGGTGCGCCCCCGGCTGCGAGCCCAGTCCAGAACCAGCCCAAACGCAAACGCGGTTTGACTGTGCTCGCCGGTGCGAATCGGATGCGACAGCTTCGGCAGCCAGGTGAGAAACCTCTCCGCGGCGATCGTCTCGAGCGGCTCGATCGCTTGCGCCCAGGCTCGCGCTTCGTCGTCGGTCCACTCGTGGAGCTCGGCGCTGAGCTGGAGGAGCCAGGCGAGGCCGTAAGGCCGCTCGAAGGTGCCGCGACCCGGCGCTTCGAGGTAGGTGACCTCCTTGGCGATCTTGTCCGGCCTCAGACTCTCGGCCAGCGCCGCCTTCGCTTCGGCCGCGAAGGCGGCCTTCGGGAACCGGCGCGCCAGCCGAGCGAGGAGCCAGTGCCCGTGCACCGACGAGTGCCAGTCGTAGCAGCCGTAGAAGGCCGGTGTCAGCTCCCGGGGCGGGCGCGCATCCTCGTCGGATTGGAGAACGTGCGCGATCTTGTTGGGGAACTCGCGATGCACGCATTCGAGCGCCAGACGCGCGAAGCGCGCCGCGACCTCGGCATCGAAGGCGTCGTCTTGGGCCGTCGTCATCGCACCCCCGAGGATCGTGCTCAGGATCAGAGTGGTCGTCGAAATCAGCATGAAGCTCCCCGGATCAGCACCCATTGTCGAGTCGCACGCCGCGGCTTCGCCAATTGTGGCGATCGAGCCGCGTGACGTCGATCGTGTCCGTGAGGAATTCGAGCTTCTGCGGGAAAAGACTGCGGATGCGAGAGCTCGATCATGTTTCGGCGAGTGAGGGGAAGCTCCAGAAACCTCGATCCGGCCGGAGGTGCGATCTCGATGTCCGAGCCCCGAGTCCAGAGAAGAAGACTCTCGGCGACCGCCGCGATCGGCGCGACCGGCGTGGTGTGCCTCGTCATCGCCACGATCGCGCTTGCCCAGCATCTCCGTTGGAAGACGATCTCCGTCGACAAGCAAGTCACCCTCATGGACTGCTGGAGACGCAGCATGGATACGAAGCCGCTGAAGTGTCGGAGGCGCTGATCGCGAGTCTTCCCTGGGAACGCGGGCATCTTGGGCGCCAGGGATGCTCGGTGGCAGCGGTCATGCCAGATCGCGAATGCCCGACGATCGTGATAACCTGAGTCGCCGACACGCTCGCCTAGCCTTTTCGCCTTCGGATGAACACGACATGCTCCCTTCCGCCTCTCTCGCGCTCGTCCTTGCGGCTGGCTCACTCCTGTTCACGGTTCTGTCGACGCCGGAGGAGCCTCGCCTCGCGACGGATCCCAACGAGGCGATCCACTTCAGCCGCGACATCAAGCCGCTGCTGTCGAATCGGTGCTTCGCGTGTCACGGCCCGGACCGCGCGGGAGCCGAGAACGACCTTCGGCTCGACCTGCGGGAGCATGCCCTCGAGGTCGCCATCGTGCCCGGCGACCCGGACGCCAGTGAGTTGATCGCACGAGTCACGAGCCCCGACCGCTTCGAGCGGATGCCCCCGACGCACTCGAAGAAGCCCGCGCTCACCGAGGAAGAGATCGACCGGCTGCGGCGGTGGATCGCCGAAGGGGCGCCCTACGATCGGCACTGGTCGTACGTGGTCCCGCAGCGGCCGCTGGTCCCGGAGGTTCTCCAAGAAAGCTGGCCGCTCAATCCGATCGACCGCTTCCTGCTCGCCCGGCTCGAGGCCGAAGGCGTCGCGCCCTCACCCGAGACCGATCGCATCACTTTGATCCGGCGACTCGGCTTCGATCTGCTCGGACTGCCGCCGACCGTGGAGGAGGTCGATGCCTTCCTCGCCGACGAGGGTCCCGACGCCGTCGAGCGTCTCGTCGATCGCTTGCTGCCCTCGGCTCACTATGGCGAGCGCATGGCTCAGGCTTGGCTCGATCTCGTGCGCTACGGAGATTCGGCCGGCTATCACAGCGATCCGACCGTGCCCGTCTGGCTCTACCGCGACTGGGTCATCGACGCCTTCAACGAGAATCGGCCTTTCGATCGATTCACGATCGAGCAGATTGCCGGTGACCTCCTGCCGAACGCGACCCTCGATCAGCGAGTCGCGGCCACCTACAACCGCCTCAACAAGACGACCGATGAGGGCGGCGCCCAGGCGGGCGAGTACCTCGCCAAATCTCTCGGGGATCGAGTCCGCACGACGGCCTCGGTCTGGCTGGGCGCGACGGTGGGTTGTGCCGAGTGCCACGACCACAAGTTCGATCCATACGCGCAACGCGACTTCTATCGGCTCGGAGCTTTCTTCGCCGATCTCGATGAGCGAGGCGTGTACCCGAACAACAGGCGCCCGCCATTCTTGACGGTGCCGAGCACCGAAGCACTGGCCGAGCAAGATCGCCTGGATGCCGCGATTGCTGAGGCGCAGGCCGCCGACGACCCGGCGGCTGCCGAGCGTGTCGCCGGCTTGAAGAAGCGGCGCGATGAGCTGTGGAAGCGCCAGCCGACCGTGCTGGCGTCCATGTCCGTGAGCAAGCCTCAGACGACTCGCGTGCTTCCCCGCGGCAACTGGCTCGACGAGAGCGGCGAGGTGGTCGAGCCCGGGGTGCCGGCGTTCCTGCCGCCGCTCGAGGTCGAGGAAGGCCAAAGGGCGACTCGCCTCGATCTGGCGCGTTGGATGGTGTCCCCGTCCAACCCGCTGCCGGCGCGCGTCTTCGTCAATCGACTTTGGAAGCTCTTCTTCGGCAAGGGCATCTCGGCGCGCCTCGACGATCTCGGCTCCCAAGGCGAGTGGCCGCAGCACCCCGAGCTGCTGGACTGGCTCGCCGTCGAGTTCCGCGAGAGTGGCTGGGACGTGAAGCATGTGGTGCGACTGATGGTGACCTCGCGTGCCTATCGCCAATCGTCACGGCCGCGGTCGGATCTCGCACTCCGTGATCCGGAGAATCGATGGGTGGCTCGTCAGGCGAGCTTCCGCGTCGAGGCGGAGCTGATTCGCGATGCTGCGTTGCGTGTGAGCGGGCTGTGGAGCCAGAAGGTCGGTGGACCGAGCGTCAAGCCGTATCAGCCAGCCGGGTACTGGTCGTATCTGAACTTCCCGACTCGGCGCTACGAAGCCAGCGCGGGAGCGGATCAATATCGGCGCGGACTGTACACACACTGGCAACGCACGTTACTTCATCCCTTCCTTTTAACATTCGATGCTCCGACGCGCGAGGAGTGCGTCGCCGAGCGTCCGACCTCGAATACTCCCTCGCAGGCGTTGGTGCTGCTCAACGATCCGAGCTTCGTCGAGGCGGCGCGCGTCTTCGCCGAAGGCCTCCTCACCCTGCCGGATCTCGATGATGAGCAGCGGCTGGCTCGGGCCTTCCGCCAGGCCGTCTCGCGGTCTCCGGAGCCGCGCGAGCTGGCGGTCCTGAAGCGATTGCTCGAGGAGCAGAGGCGGCACAACGCCGGAGATGTCGACGGGGCGAGAGCCATCGCCCAGAACGGCCAAGCGCCGGTCGGTGCTGAGACGGACCCGGTCGAGCTGCTCTGTTGGACGGCCGTGACGCGGACGCTGTTGAACCTCGGTGAGACGACCTGGCGCAACTGATGAGACACCTATCGATGAACGACGAGACTCGACGCGATCTGACGTTGACGCGACGCGGCTTCCTGCGCCAGAGCGCGTTCGGTTTGGGATCGATCGCGTTGTCCACGCTCGGTGCGAGTGCGTTTGGAAGCGTGCTCTCCGAGCGGCCGATCTTGCATCGACCGGCGAAGGCCAAGCGGGTGATCTTTCTCTGCATGGCGGGCGGCCCGTCGCAGTTCGAGTCGTTCGACAACAAGCGCGAGCTGGCGCGCCTCGACGGTCAGCCGATGCCCGAGTCGTTCACTCGCGGGCAGCCGATCGCTCAGCTCCAAGGGCAAGCGTTGAAGTGCTGGGGACCGCAGTATCCCTTCAAGAAGTGGGGCGAGTCGGGGCAGGAGATCTCCGAGCTGTTTCCGCATCTCGGAAGCATTGCTGATCGGATGTGCATCATCCGTTCGATGCATACCGACCAGATCAATCACGATCCGGCCCACACCGTGATGAACACCGGTACCTCGATCTCGGGTCGACCGAGCATGGGGGCCTGGGTGACCTATGGTCTCGGGAGCCTGTCTGAAGATCTACCGGCCTTCGTGGTGCTCACATCCAAAGGTGGGCGCAACCCGCAGCCGATCGCCCAGCGTCAGTGGTCGGCGGGCTTCCTCCCTGGTCGCTACCAAGGCGTGCAGTTCTTCTCACAAGGGGACCCCGTGCACTACGTCGCGACGCCGCATGGTGTCGATCCGACCAGTCAACGGGGCGTGGTGTCGGCGGTGCAGGCTCTCGACGGGATGCGTGCCGAGGCGCTGGAGAGCCCGGCGCTGCGCACGCGCGTCGCGCAGTACGAGATGGCGTTCCGCATGCAGTCGAGCGTCCCGGAGCTGGTCGACCTTTCCGACGAGCCGCAGCACGTGCTCGATCTCTACGGCACCGAAGGCGCCGACGGAAGCTTCGCCGCCAACTGCCTCCTCGCCCGTCGCCTCGCCGAGCGTGGCGTGCGGTTCATCCAGCTCTATCACCGCGGCTGGGACCATCACAACGACCTGCGACCGTTCATGGAGAAGTGCAGCGGCTTGACGGACCGACCCGCGGCCGCACTGGTCAAGGATCTCGAACAGCGTGGCATGTTGGACGACACCCTGATCGTTTGGAGCGGTGAGTTCGGGCGAACGCCCATGGTCCAGACGAACAAGGGCGGCCCCGGTCGCGATCATCACATGCGCGCCTTTTCACTCTGGATGGCGGGCGGAGGAATTCGCGGCGGAGTGACCTACGGAGCCACCGACGAGCTCGGCTACAACGCGGTCGAAAACCCGGTCCACGTGAACGACCTCCACGCGACCATGCTCCACGTGCTCGGCCTCGACCACGAGCGCCTGACCCATCGCCACCGCGGTCGAGACTTCCGCCTCACCGACGTCGCCGGCGAAGTGATCGAAGACGTGCTGGCGTGAGGGACGGAGCGGCCGCGAAGCATACGGAGCGGCGAACGGAGCTCGTGGCGGTCGGTTATGCCTGGCGGGCCGTGGCGCGAGAAGCGGCGCCTGGTGAGAGAGCGGTGGCTTCTTCGCGCCCGCTCTCTCGTGCGACGGGCGTGAAGGGCGGAGCCGGAGTGCGTCCGCGTAGCTGCCCTTCGTCGACGTTCCTACCGTCGGAAGGCCGCCCGGGCAGTCGGAGCTGACGCTGGAAGGGTCTCGAGGCGTCAGCTTCGCTACCTCTTTTCTGTTTCTGTTCGTTCGTGCGTCTTCGCGGGCCGGCTTCGCGGACGCACTCCGGAACGCCCTCGCGTTAGCTGCGCTGCCCCTCTTCTGTCTCCCTTCGATCGTGCGTCATCGCCGGGCAGCTTCGCGAACGCACTCCGGAACGCAGCTACCGCAGTCGCGCGTAGGCGTCGGCGGCGACTCCGCCGGGGCGGGCGTCGAAGGGGACGAAGTCGGGGTCGGTGTAGTAGGGGAACAGCCACAGATCGTCGGGCCAGTCGCGCACGTCGTGCGGGTCCAGGCGCTGGGCCGAGATGTTGGTCAGGTAGAACCGATCGCCTGGCGCGATCTTCTGGAAGAGCCGGGTGACGGTCGGGAGCCGGTGACTCAGCGGCTTCAGGTAGGGATCGCTCGTCGGCGCCGACCAGGCCTTGCCGGCGTTGGGCTCACACTCCTGGCTATCGAAGTCCCGCCACTGGCGTCGAAAGCCGCGGTGCTGGTAGCCGTAGGGGGAGAGTCGGTCGTTGATCCACTTTTCGTAGAAGACGTGCAGGTTGACGTCGAAGCGCGCTTCCTGCAGCCCGGTCAGCCGCATCGGAAAGTAGATGCCGTCTCGCCCTCCGGTCTCGAAGCGGAAGCGTAGCGGATGCAGCTCGACGTGCTTCTCCTGCGAGAGCGCCGTCTGACTGACCTTCAGGCAAGCGTAGACGTATCCCTTGCGTCGATAGAACGAGAGCACGTCGTCGGCGTCCTTCACGGGCTGGTATCCGTTCTCCTCGAGCCAGCCGTTGAGCGCACCCGCTGCGTTCTCGCGTACGATCGCCACGTCATAGCTGCCGACGATCTTGCGAGAGATCACCTCGACTTTGCCATCCTGCTCGCTGCCGAGGGCCTTCGCACCCGGGCCGCGCGCCCGAGCCTTCGACTGCGTCGCCAGGCGGTGGCTCACGTAGTCGTGCAGCTCGGCGAAGATCTTCGGATCCTCACGGAACACCTCGGGTGGCTTGGGCATCGGCACCACCCACGCGAAGGCGTCGACCTCGCCTTCCACCTGGATCTTGAGAATCATCTCCTCGACGGCGCTCTTCTTCTCGGTGCCCTTGTGGAAGATGAGGATCGCTTCCTGGGCGCGCTCCTCGAGTGAGCCGTTGTAGTCGATCGGGCGGAACACCTTGCCATCCGGACCGGCCAGGGCGATCACGGACAGCGTGACGAGGGCGGCGATCAGTCGAAGAGTGAGGCTCATCGGTCGTCCTTCTTCTCGGGCTTCTTCTTCACGGGGGCCGGGGCAATGAAGTGCCACTTGCGATCGTAATCCGCTTTCGAGCCGTCTGAGGGGAGCGAGTGGAGCCCGCCGACGGTCCAGATGGACTGAAGCTCGATCCGATCGATCTTCGCAACGGGGGCCGGCTCGTCCTTCTTTGTGAGGGTCTCGATGCGGCACTCGAGCCAGCCCATCACGGGAATGTGCTTCTCGAAGAACTTCGGATGATGCTGCAAGATCCAGCGGCAGAGCTCGTCCTCGTCACAGTTCCAGCGCGGCTCGCTCTCGTACCAGGCCCCGGTGCGCATGCCGGAGTAGTCGTCATGGCTCTCGACCCGGATCTTCGCCTGCCAGGTGCGCTTCTTGCCGTCTACGGCGTCCTCGGGCTCTTCCAATGGAATCCACTTCGACCAGTGGCGTCCGTCGGTCCCGTACCGCACGGAGACGCGGAGTGGGACGGTGCGTAGGTCGCCTTCGAGGGTCACTGTCACGCGGCTGCTGTTCGGGGGGCGCCACGCCAGACCGCCGGGGATCGCACGCGTCTCGAGCCAGGTGGCTTTGCCGGCCAGGACGAAGCCGGATTTGGTGCGGGCAGCGGGGTCCGAGAGGCGGGCGGCGTCAGGGGTACTCTCGGCGTCGATCTTCAGGCTCTCGACGCCCGTGATCGTGAGCGAGGTGGCGTCGGGGATCGTCGAGGCCACCAGCCAGAGTGCGAAGGTCAGTCCGATCATGAAGCTCCTCCGAAACATGGGCACGAACAGAATCGTCGGTTGGACGCGGCGGTTCTGCAAGAGTTCAGGGGGAATTGAGGCGGGTGAACCACGGAGAGCACGGGGGATGCTTGGGCAGCTTCGAACGAGGAGAACCCAGGGCCGCTCAGTACTCGCTGTCCTCAGTGGCCAGGGTTCAGTCCAGCGAGAAGTGAATCTCGACCGACATGGCTAACCGCGGGTCGCCGAGGCGGTTCATCCAGGTACAGAGTGTGGTGACCGATGGTTGCAACTCGACCTCGAAGGGCTCGCCGCCGCTCAGCTGGACTCGCAGCGGCCGGCGGACGTCAACGAGGCGATGATCCAGCCCGACGCTGAAGTACTTCAAATCGCGCGCGTCGATGACCAGTTCGTTCTCGGCGAGGCGGGCGTCGACGCGGGCCCCGTGAACCGGCCGGTGAGACCTCAGCCAGAAGTGGCTCTCGAGGACCGAGTCCGTGAGATGCCAGCTCAGCTCGCGAGGAATCGGCTGGCGCAGGGCCGGGTACATCGAGGCGATCTTGTCCCGATCGGGCAAGCCTCCATGCCCGTGGCCCTCGATGAGCTCCATCGTGACGGGATAGCCGCCGCCGATCTGCTTGCGCAGCGCTTCGATCTCCGCAGCAAAGCTGCGACAGCGCTCGATGCGACCGTGCGCCTCGTCCTTCTCGCCGATCATGAAGGTGAAGATCGTGTTGCGAAGGTTGCGAGCCGGTGATTGATCACCGCTCGGGGCGGCCGCGGAGCTGTGCACGGCCGCGAATCGATAGGGGATCTTGGGGCCGATGGAGAACGCCCCGTAGCCGCCGTGCGAGTACCCCATCAAGAAGACCTTGTCCGGGTCGACGTCGCCGAACAGCAGGAACTGTCGGATGAGCTGCTCGATCAGAGGAGAGATGGCGACGTCGTAGAAACCGTTCCAGCGGTCGTTGGGCGCTCGCAAGGCGAGGTAGAGGTAGCCCCCGACCTCGGGATGATCACGATAGTAGCGCTGCATCTGCTTCCACTGGGAGTCGTTCACCTCCTTGGCGACGCCGCCTCCGCCGTGCAGCGCAATGAACAGCGGCCAGCCGTTCTCCGGGCGCTTGCCGACCTCCTTGATCGTGTACGGGCTCTCGTGCTCCTTCCATCGGACTCGCCGCGCCTTGAAGTCGGTGTTGGCCGCGCCGTGAATCCACGAGCTCCGGTAGGATTCCCATACGACGCCTCGCACGCGCTCCGGGTCGGTGAGCAGCAGTCGATCGAGCTCGGGCCCCGGGGTCGCCGAGTCCGCTAGCCAGTGGTGATCGACCTCTTGCTTCAAGCGCTGCCACGGATCCGGGAGAGGCTGCGCAGTCACTGCGGCCGCCATCAGGCACACGAGTCCCAAAGTCGCGAGAAGTCGTCGAATCCCGTTCATCTACTCGTCCTTCTCGATCGTGATACCCCACCGGAGAATCTCAGCTCGATGGACTCCCCGACCGAAACAGGGGAGAGGATTTCGAACGACACACTCGACGAGGCCGCCATGACTCGACATCCGACTCCCGACGCTCGTGTGATCTTCCGGCATGCCGCGTCGCCCATCAAGCTCGGGCTCGCGCGCCCTTCGACCGGGCCGCGCTTGAGCGACCTCATTCGTTCCGACCCGCTGCCCTCGGTGCCTTCCCAAGAGACCGCGACCGACCCGCGCTTGGCGGCCCCTCTGCTACGATCCGAGCAGCTCGCCGCCAGCGGCGACACCACGGGCGCCCTCGAGACGCTCTGTGAATGCGTCGCCATCGCACCGGACTCGGCGCGCGCCCACAATGACCTCGCCGTGCTCTATGCGCAGGTCGACCGAGAGGTCCTCGCGCGGCGCCATTTTGAACGGGCCTATTGCCTCGAGCCCACGGAACGGACGATCGTCGTCAACTGGTCCCGCTTCCTCGAGGCTTCTGACGAGCGGACTCACGCCAAGCGAGTGCTCGACGTCTACCGCCGGTCGGCACCTCGAGACCGCGAGATCGAGGCGATGCGTCGAGAGCTCGCCCGCGGTTGACGCCGAGCCGGCGCCGCCTTTCGAACGGTCGTTGACTCCTCTCGGCTCCGGCAGGTACACCAACCGGTGCGCCCCGAAACCGGAGAGGAGATCGAGCGATGTTTGTCGGAATGGCCTTCGGGCTCTTGATGCTGGCGTCTGTGCCCAGCCAGCAGATCGTGATCGACGGCCACTTCGAGGACTGGAAGGACATCCCTCCAGCCGTGCGCGATCCACGCGACGATGCCGCGGGCGCGCCGATCGACATCGCCGACGTCTGGGTGACTCACGACGATCGATCGTTGTTCGTCTCCTTCGACCTGCAGCAGACCGTCAATCTTCAAGTGCTGCCGGGTGAGCTGCACTTGATCCTCGATGCCGACGGCGATGCCTCGACGGGTGCGGTGCGGCAAGGAGTCGCGGGCGCCGACTGGACGATCGTCTTTACGCCGAGGGATCCCGAGCGACCCGAGCGCGGCGGAATGGGTGCGGGTGTCGAGGTCGCGACTGCGGAGGGTGTCGTTCGTCGCTCGCCCTATGATGTCGGGCTCGGCCAAGCCCCGACGTTTGCGGCCGGACGCTTCGAGGTCTCGATCGACCGGAAGCCGGCGGGTGGGTTGACACCGATCGGTGCCAGGATGCGCGCACGGCTCGCCTTCTTCGATCTGGAAGGCAAGCGGCGCGATGTGACGGATGCGTTCGAGGTCGCGCTCTCGCCACGACCGGTTCCGATTACGTTGCAGAAAGAGGACCCGCTGCTCCGGCGCAACGGTGCCCCTCTGCGCCTGATGAACTGGAACGTGCTCTGGGGGAGCGTGTTCGAAGATCCGGCGCCGTTCTCCCGCGTGTTGCAAGCGGTCGCACCCGATGTCATCACGTTTCAAGAGCTGACGGGCGAAGACATCGCGGGTCGGCTGACTCGTTGGCTGGAGGAATCGCATCCGGCCGGTGCCGAGCAGCGTTGGACCGTGCAGGTCGGCGAAGTGGGGGGCGGCGAGCTCTTTGCGGCCGTGGCGAGCCGTCTGCCGGCCGAGCGAGTCGAGCTTCGGATCCCGAGCCGACGAGATCGCGGCATTCGGCAGACCTTGCCCGCGTTGATTCTCGATGAGCGTGGCCGAGAGGTGCTCGTGATCTCGATCCACCTTCCGTGCTGCGGCGGCATCGGTGGACCGCAGGACGAGGCGCGTCTCCGGATGATCGCCGATCTGTTCGAGACTCTGAAGGGTTGGTCCGGAGCACAGAAGATCGACGGCGTGATCCTGGCCGGCGACTACAACCTCGTCGGATCGCGGACGCCGCTGGACGACACGATGAAAGGCCTCGCTCGGCAGTTCGATCGCGGCGCCGCCATCGGTGTTCCCCGGATCTCGGGCCGCTCGCGGGCGACATGGCGTGATCCAAAGCAGCCCTTCGTGCCCGGCCAGCTCGACTGGGTCGTCGTCGGCGGCGCTGCGCTGCAGCCGCTCGGTGGGCTCGTATTCGATACCCGGGAGCTTGCGCCGCGCTGGCGAGCCGCGCACGGACTCGAGCTCGGCGACACCGACGCTTCGGACCACTTGCCGTTGATCATCGATTTCGACTGAGCGTCGGGGCTGGCCGCGTGAGCCGGACCTCGCCCACCGGCCTCGGTCTTAGAAGAAAGCCATGAGGCACAGGGCGCTCATGGCGAGGACCGCGACCGGGCCTCGCCGACGGACGCGACGTTCGATCGTGGCGTCGCGGCGGCTCCATTGCCAGGCGATCAGCTCGAGTGAGGCGAGCTCGACGCCGGCGAGCGTCATCACCGTCGCGACGCTTTCGCCATCGCTTGCCCAGAACGCGCCGGCCGAGATGCCCAGGAGCAAGCATCCGATCCCGCCGAGTCGTCGCTCGGCGGATCCGAGCAGCAGCTCACTCGCGATGCAGGCCGCCAGGATCGGGAGCATCGGACGCGCTGCCGTCAGGTCGAGCCCGGACAGGGCCGCCCCGAAGGCCGCCCCGAAGGCCGCCCCGATCGTCCCTGGGGTACCGATCGTCCCCGGCGCAATCGGTTCCGCCGTCCAGGCCCTGAAGGGGCGGCGCAATCGGCTCAGTCCTGCGGTTCGGCTTTCCAGAAGTAGATGCCGCCTGCCTGCAATCCGATCTCGACCGTCGCGGCCAGCTTGTTGGACTCGAGGTCGTAGACGTCGAGAGTCCCCGCTTCGCCGCCGATGCCTTCGCTCGAGACGAACGCGAAACGGCTGTCCGGAGAGATGACGACGCCGTGGCTGACCTTGCGCGACGTTGGGAGGCGAGCGAGCTCCACTCCGCTCTCGATATCCCAGATGCCAATCTGGCCAGCGCTCTTGTAGGTCGCGACGAACTGCTTGCCGTTCGGGCTCACCTCGACGTTGTAGGGACCCTTGCCGGTCTTGAAGCGTCGCACGATCTTGAAGCTCTCGAGGTCGACCTCGGCGATCTGCTCCATGCCGTTCAGTGCGACGTAGAGGCGACGTTTGTCGGGATGGGGGTAGACCCAGGTCGGTTTCGATTGGGCGTGGTGATGTCCGGCGTGCGCTTCTTGGGCGGGAGCCATCGCGTCCTTGGCTCCGTGCTCGGTGTGCGCGTCTTTGGTGGCCCCGTGCTCGGCGTGCGCGTCTTTCGCTCCGTGCTCGGCCTGCGCGTCCTTGGCTCCGTGCTCGGTGTGCGCGTGGCTCTTTTCTTGTACGACGCGCGGCTCGTTCTTGTCGAGATCGAGCACGCGTGAGAGCTGCATGTGCGTGGCATCGATCTCGAAGAGCTCGCCACTCATCATGGCGCAGGAGTAATGAAAGCGTCCGTCGGGAGAGAGGCGAGAGCCGTGCGGCATGGGGCCGGTCGTGACGCGACCGACCTCGGCCATCTCGTCGGGATCGACGATCGAGACCGAGCTCGGGCTCATGTCGCCGTGCAGGTCAAAGTTCACGCAGTACAGGAGACCGGTGGCCTTCGAGATCTGCATCGTGGCCGGAAAGAGGCCCAGCTCACACTGACCGACGACCTCGTCGGTACCGGTGGCGTACTTGTAGAGAATGCCGAACGGCTTTCCGTGGGCCATCGTCAGGTACCAGTGCTGACCATCCGGACTGACCGTCAAGCCGTGCGGACCTTCGATCTCGGTCGGCTGGTAGCCGACCGAGATCTTCTTGACGATCTCGGCCTTTCGGTCGGCGAAACGAATCAGGTACACCTCGTCCGCCGACTCGGCGGTGACATACACCCAGTATGAGGTGGAAGCGGGCTGGTCGGACGCGCCCCGGGCCGGGCCCGAGAGCCCGACCACGAAGCAACCGAGGAGAAGCCCGAGGCTGATTGAGATCGACCTCATTGTCCGACGCTCCGATTCTTCATGGTCAGCTTGGCGGCCCAGAGGCCGGAGTTCCAATCCGAGAAGAAGACGTGCCCCTTGTGCGGCTGCGGTCCCCAGGTCATCGGCGCGTTGTGGACGAAGCCCTCGTGGTCGGTCGGTAGGAACGCGGCGATCTCTCGGCCCTGACGATAGAGATCGCCCATCAGCTCACCCGAGATGTCGACGACTCGCAAGCCGCCGTTGTAGTAGGCGACGTAGAGCAGGTCATCTTCGACCCAGAGGTTGTGCGTTCCGGCCTCGGGGACCTCATAGCGAGCCACTTCTTTCGGATTCTTCATGTCGGTGAAGTCGATGAAGTGGATCCAACCTCGAGGATAGGTCGGCTTGTTCTCGAGGTGCAGGCCATTGGGAAACGCCTCGTCGCCACCGATGACGTAGAACTTGCCCGTCTGCGGATTGAGGTACGGGAAGGCAGCGTGGTTCCATCCACTCGGGTAGGCGTAGGAGCCGATCTTGACCGGCTTCTCGAGAGTCCCACCGGCGACGCCATTGCCGACATCGACGACCTGCACACCGTGGCGCCAGTTCGAGGAGTAGGCGATGCCGTCGACGACCCAGACGTCGTGAATCGAGTGCCCCTCTTCCTCCAGCTCGAACTTGCCGACGGTCTTCGGAGCTTTCGGGTCTTCGATGTTGATGATGTCGTAGCGTCGTCCTGCGCTGAGGGCGAAGACGTGATCCCGGTAGATGAACAGGTTGTGGACGCCGCCGGTGAGGTTCTCGTCATAGGTCGAGATGATCTTCGGGTCCCGCGGGTTCTCGACGTCGATGATCACGATGCCGTTGCGTCGGTTCGACGCGCCTTCGCGGCTGATGATGCAGAGGCGCCCGTCCTCCGACACCTTGACGTCGTTGACCGTCCGGGCATCGACGCGCACCGAGCTGATGCGCTCGATCTTCTCCGGATCGGTCACATCCCAGAACAACGCGTCGCCGTTGGCGCCCCAGGTACCCGTCACCGCATAGTCTCGACCGTCGACACCTTCCCAGACCCACAGGTCGGAGGTGTGCACGTCCTGAACTTGGCCCTGGCCGGTGAACTCCAGCTTCCCTTGAAGGTCACGGTCCACGACCTGAACCGAGAACCGAGTGTTCGCCGAGCCGCAAGTGGCCACGATCGTGAACAGTCCGGCTTTCTCGGCGACGAAGCGCCCGTCACTCTCGACCTGGCCAGGTGCCGCATTGCCCAAGGCATCATCGGGTCGCGCCTCGAGGCTGAATTGGATCGGAGCGTCCGCGACCGTCGCGCCCGTCGGCGTCAGCGCCTTGGCCTCGAACTGGAGCACGTCGCCCGTTCGAGCGAAACGATCTCGGCAGGTCAGCTCGAGCGTTGCCACCGGGTTCGCGATGACCTGTCCCGAGAGCTCGGTCGTGCGGCCTTCGGCTTCCGCCACGATCGTGAACGAGCCCGGCTGCAATGCCGTCACGTGGCCGAACGGGTCGATCGATATCGTCTGGGGAGACTTCGCGCGCAGGCGCACCTCGAGGTCCGTCCGCGTCAGGCCCTCGGTCGTGTAGGCCGTCGCCGTGACACGCCGCGTCGTGCCTTCGTAGAACTGTCCCGGAACTCCAGCCAAATCGATGTGGTCCACCGGCGGGAAGGCGACCTGCACCTTCACGTTCACCGACATGCGCGTCGCTCGGTCCTCGACCGTGCGCACCGTGACCATCGCCGTGCCTGGCTTCTGCGCCGTGACTTCTCCGGTTGAGCTCACTGCAATCGTGCCGCGAGCACGCGTGAAGAACATCAAGGGCGCTTCCAGGCGATTGCCCTTGAGATCCGTCACGAACGCATCGAGCTGAGCGATTTGGCCGATCTTCAGCTCGAGCTCGCCCGGCTGGACCTGCAGGAGTCGCTCGCCTTGCTTCGTGACGACTTGAGCGACAGAGCTGCCGGCCATTAGGCAAACGGCAGCGACCGAGAGCCAAAGTGAGTACCTTCGAATCACGGCGGACTCCTCTCGTGATGGCAAGATGGGACCTCCGGACAGGGCAAGCGGGCGCGATGAGCGGCCGTCGCGAGTCGGCTCGGAGTGGGGCGTGATCGATGTCTCCGCTCGCCGGAGCGGGATGTTCTCCGGGGCCCGTCCGGAGGGTTCGCTCCCGGCCCGGAGCGAATGTCGTCAGCCTATCACGGCCCGCTTCTCGAAGACATCGCGTGTTCGCCGTCCAGCGAGTGCGGGCGAAGATTCCTCGGCATCGATCGAGCGCTTCCCGCGAGTCGCTTGAGTGTCGCCCGCTCGAAGAGTGATCGAGATCCAAGGTCTTCGAGCGGGCTTGAAGCGCTCGGCATCGAGAGGCGGGTGAAGTAGACTCGTCGGCCGAGAGTGATCCCCGGGGCCCGACGGGCCCTCGTGGCCCTTGGACCCTTCGGGAGGAAGTCATGAGCGCGATCAGCACCTGCCCTGCCTGCCAGCAACGATTCAAGCTCCCCGAGACAACGGGTCAATACCGGTGCCCCAAGTGCCAGACGCCGATCGAGGTGCGGGGTCCCCAGCCGATCGAGGCGAAAGCTGGCAATGCCGGCTCGGCGAGAGCCGGGTCGGAGCGTCGACGCGAGAAGGGGCGGCGTGGTCAGTCGGATGAGCAGCGGTCGGTGGCAGCCGACGTGCGGCGCATCGCCAATCGCTTGAAGGCCGTCCGCGCAATCTTCGTGGTCATTGCGATGGTGGCCGGTGTGGGCGTCCTCGCACGGGGGCTTCGGCTCTCGGAGACCGGCGATTCGCTCGGCTTCGGGATTCAGCTGGGATGGTTTCTCGTCCTCGTCATCGCGTCGATTCAGGTCATCGTTCAGCCGCTTCTCTGGACGGTGGTCGCCGCCGTGATCACGGCGCCCGTCGCCGCGTTCGCGATCAACTCCGGCTCGCTTCTGAATCCGATCACCCTCGCCGTCACTCTGACATGGATCTTCTTGATCGGGATGATACTCACGGCCTGGCAGCTCCGCGGCCTGCTGCGCGAGCACCCCGATCTGCAGATCACACGGACCCTGGTGGCTGAACGCGGCAAGCTGCGGCGCGTGTCCCCTCAGAGAGCGGTCGCCGGCGCGACCACCGAGCACGCTCGCCAGCGGCGTCGAACGCGCTCGGGCAGCCGACGAGGCCTCTGGATCGCGTTCGGGGCCACCGTGCTCGTCGTGGCCGTCGTCGCGGGCGCCTTCATGATCCTCAACCGTCCCCCGGCGATCGAGGACACGCTGACGGCCTTTCGCACGAACTGGAACGAGAGCGCGGCCTCGGTGCGAGTGGAGAAGGTCGCCAGCTTCTTCGCGGCCGAGTCGGAGAGCAAGATGACCCGCCGGATTCAGCTCCGCTTCGAACGCTTCGGCTGGGATTCCGAGACACCGCGCCTCGACGAGCCGACCGTGAGCAACGCCGAGACGGGCTCGGCCACGGTGCGATTCCCCATGCAGGGCGGCGGAGAGCTCACGACCTACTGGTCGCTCGACGAGTCCGAGGGCTGGCAGCTCCGAGGCCTCAAGTACCCGAAGGGGCGATGACCGCCGCGCTCTCGATGTTCAACCGACGCTTGCCCGGACGGGGCCGGGCACACGAGGATCGAAGACGAAGCCAATCGATCCCAAAGCTCTCCTGCCCCTGCCGACGAGATCGGGTCCCGTGAACGACTCCCAGCACCCCCCGTCCGCCGCTGCTCGGCGACCTTTGGACGCCCCTCGCCTCGAAGGGCTGTCGACAGATCTCTACGATGAGCGGAGCTTCGTGACGCGGTTGGGTCACCTCGTCGGAACGCTCTCCTACATGAGCCCCGAGCAGGCGCGTGGAGAGCGGCAGCGACTGGACGCGCGAACGGACGTCTACTCGCTCGGTGTCCTCCTCTTCGAGCTCATCACAGGCCGTCTTCCACTCGAGGTCGGAGACAAGTGGCTGCCCGACGCGGTGCGCTCGTTGTGCGAGGATAGGCGACCGTGTCCCGGAAGACGGGCCCTCCGAGATCGAGGTCCTGGTGGAGATCGACGAGAGCTCCCCCGTTGGTCCAGAGCGCCGCATGGGTGTTCCCGGTCTGGTCGAAATCGGTGATCCAGCATCGAGAGAGACTGGATCGGCGCCGCGGCATTGGCCGGCCATGCTGTTCCGCGCAAGGGAGCGGAGGATTGGCACCCGAAGAATCCGAAGTGTCGACTTGGGTATCCTGGTCATCGGTCGGGTTGAACCGACGGCGATGTCCGATTAGTGTCTTACCCAATCGCTTCAGCGCTCTTGTCCCGGCACCGGAGGTGGTCTTTGCTCGGAACGGTCTTCGTCGAGAATCTGCGCATCGAGTGCATCATTGGCGTGCACGAAGCGGAGCGGCAGCGCCTCCAGCCGCTGCATCTGCGCGTCGAGCTGGACACCGACATCGCGGCGGCCGCCACCAGCGACGAGATCCGCCACGCCCTCGATTACTCGGCCGTCGCCAACCTGCTCCGGGAGCTCGCCCAGAGCCGCGGCTACCGGCTGATCGAGACCTTCGCCAGCGAAGCGCTCCAGCAGGTCATGAAGCACTTCCCCTGCGAGCGAGTGGCCATCGAGATCCGAAAGCCCAATGCAATCCCCGACGCCGACGCCGCCGGCATCCGCCTCGAGCGCCGACGCTCAGAGATCCCATCTTGAGCATGTTCTCATGCCTCTCCGGCGTTCAGTCGGTCCAAGGAGACGAGGGGTTGGAACTCGACCGGGCACGATCCCGGCTGAAGCCGGCGGTCCGAGGAGACGAGTGGACAGAGACCCGAACGGATTTCGTCTCGTCGATCGGTCCCAGTCATCGAACGACCGCGGGCCGTTTCGTGCTCGATCGACGACGATGAGAGAGTGGGCGGAATGCGGTCGTTCGCCGACGCGGCTAGCTGTCGGCGGACCATCGCCTGGGCTCGTGGTCAGCCGATGGGAACCAGCGAAACGGTGGCTCCGGCGCGCTCGAGGAGGATGCGGTACCACGCCGTGGCTGCGTCGGTCTGCTCCGGCAGGGCGCGGCTGCCCCAAACGAGGCAGAGAATGCGCCGCGTTTGGGCGTCCGTCTTTGTGCGCTGTGCATCCTTGACCGCGTTGGCACTTGGCCCCTCGGCATCGTGGAAGCAGAGGAGCCCGCTCACGTCGATCTCCTGGTCGCTGGCGTTGAAGACGTACCGGGATTCCGGGGCGGCCAGATCGATACGAAAGGGGGGAACGGCGCGGTCGAGGTCGACGACGCTGATCGGGAGGCCGCTGTTCAACGAGACCGCGTTACATAGGTCGACGGCCAGGTTGATGGAGCCGAGGCGGCCGTCTTCCGATGCTTTCTTCAGATACTCACTCGCCGGCTTGCCACGACCGGTGGGCTTGTAGCCGCCGTGTCGAAGCAGGTCGCGCACCGCTGCGCGAACTGCATCGTCCGCAGCCATGGGCGCGCCGCTCCCGGACAGGAGCTCGAGCAGCCAAGCCGGCGATTGCAGGTCTCCGAGTGGCTCGGGCCATTCGGCTTGCCAAGCGCCGAGCTGGAGGTCGGGATGGGGGACGACGGTCAGCATGTCCAAGTGGCCCTTCTTCGGCGGTTCGGGATTCAGATTCCTTGGCCGGCCGAGCAGCAATCGAACGCTCACTCGGCACCGCGATCTTCGAGCGCGACTGCCGCGCCGACGCCTCAGGAGGAGAACAGGAGCGGGGCTCACGATACCAGGCCTACCCACTCGATGGCGCGATGAGCGCTGACTCCGCTCTCGTACTCCTCGACCAGCGGATGGTCGATCTCGGGCGAGAAGACGATCTCGGCTCGCGTGTTGGGACCGGTGAGCTGGAGCGCGCACGGAAGTCCGATCGTCTCCGGATAGGTCGGGATGTGATTGGCGAGCCGCGCGGGAAGGGGAGGCTCGTTGATCTGGTTCGGATCCGACCACAGCTCGACGACGCGCTCGAAGACCTCACGCGCGACCTCGGTCCACAGACCCCAATGGGTCGCCTCATCCGACTCCGTTACAGCGACGGGCAGCACCGCCCGGACGAACCAACGGGTGCCGCCACTTGTCGGGTCGTCGATCTGGCACAGATCATCGTCCGCCTTGGCGTGGCGTTCACGCTCGCCATCGGAGAGCGCGATGTAGGCATCCGGGCGACCGAAGGCAGGCTCGATGGCCTCGATGGGATGCTCGATTCCACAGATGGAGCAACGCACGATAGCTCCCTTTCAGGGCCGGCGGGAGCGGCCGACGGAAGTGTCGGCGCGGCTCAGGACGAAAGACCATCCTGACCATTGCATTCAAGCACCGATCCGCCGCGACGACAAGGGCAGGGGACGTCCGAAGGCTCGCTGGTCGCCATCGATCAGGGGCTGGCGAACCGCTGCCTACCTCTGCGTCTCGGCCGGCACGAGCTCGAAGGACGTGACGACAAAGCGGCCGCTGTCGAACCGGCCCGAGACGCGCGCCGGGCGAATCGCGTTGCAGAAGCCGTCTTCTGCGTGGGCATCGCCGTGCTCGTTGATGGCCGTCCCGTCGACGTAGTAGGCTCGACCGTCGACACGGATCGCCAGGTCGCAGCCCGAGCCTTCGAGGTCGAACTGACATTGCCCACAGGAAGCCTCGACGACCACCTGGTCGAGGGCTCGAGGAGGGATCCCGTCTCCCACGAGTGTCTCGGACCCACCGCAGGCTCCGAGGATTCCGATGAGGAAGCAAGTCAAAGTGAAGCGCAAGATCATGGTGACCGAGCTCCTTTCCAGCAGATCGGGCGAGCCAGAGTTTTCGAGGAGCCGCCAGGATACTCGATTGTGACGGGAAGTCAGGGGCCAGCTCTCAGCACGATCGAGTGCGTCGCGGCGTCCTCGTCGATCCGTTCGAAGCCGAGGGCCCGATAGAATCGATCCGCATCCGGGGAGCTCGTTCGCAAGCGTACGCGCTCGAAGCTCCCTATCGCCGCCTCGAGCACGCTTCGAACGAGCGCATCTCCCACGCCGACTCTTCGAGCTGCGGGGACGACATAGACATGACGAAGGCGGCCCGTCGTCAGATTCGCGGTGAACGGATCCCGGTTGAGGCCGGCAAACCCGACCGTCACGTCTCCCCGGCAGGCGACGAGGAAGGCCTCACCCGGCGCATCGAAGCGATTGGATCCGTCCCTCCAATCACGCTCGAGACGCTCGACGAACTCGACCCCCTCGGCGACGCCCGCTTCGAGAGCTGGGCGAAGCCTCGCCGGCGGCTCTCGAGAATCTTCGAGGCGTATCACCTGGACGTTCACGGGAAGGCTGCCGCTCAGGCCGTCTCTTCTGCCGCCTTCTCGCCGCGGTCTTCCTTGCGCCAAGCGATGTAGTCGCCGAGCTGCGGGAGGGCGAACCAACCGTTCTCCTCGGCGTTCTCCGGCAGCGGAACGATCTCGAGGTGATGCACGTCTTCGGCCAGCGTCACTTCGCCCAAACCCGTCTCGAGAAGCTGAAAGCAGGCGGCGAGGAAGTCATCGTCCTCGGCCGACTCCTCGGTGGGGGACGACAGGCGCAGGCCCAGCGCATTCGGGTCTTCGTCGGACTCGAGTGGCATGAACCAGATGTCGTCGGGGTCGAGCTGCCAGTCACCGTACTCGGCGATGAAGTCGAACCCGCGGGCTGGCTTCAGGGCGAGGATGCGCCAGCCTTCGAGCTTCGGGGCCTCGGCCACCAGAGCCCGCACGCGGTCAAACATCTCGCGGTCTCCCTCAGCCGAGATGATCAGCTCGGTGACCCCGTCGGGTTGAGTGCCGATCTCGAAGCCGAGCTCGTCACACACCGACTCGAGCTGGTCGAGCAGCTCGTCGAGCACGGTCTCTTCTTCGGAGTCGTCGAGTTGACGGAGCTGTGCCTCGTGAGCGACGAACCAGGACCAGAATTCAGACGCGTTCATAGGGGCGGCCTTCGAGGGCAGGGTGTTCTTGGAATCGGAAGGGCTCCTTTCTAACACGTCCCGGGCAATGAAGGGACATCGCTTCTTCGGTGTCCGCTCTCCCTGCTGGGAGTGAGTGCTGGCTGGTGCTCAGAGCCCTCGAGGCGTAGGGTGAGGGCGACCGGGCCAATGGTCGAAACGGGGCGCCGACACAGAGGCCAGCCCCTCATTCCCACGGGAGTCGGAGAGTATCCATGAAGCATTGCGTGTGGTTTGCGATCGTGATCTTCGCTTCCTCGCTGATGACGCTGGCGCCTGCCCAGGTGGCGACCAAGAAGCCCGCGAAGAAAGACCTCTACGACGAGACGGCGGATGCCGGTCAGCAGGTGGCGGCGGCTCTCGAGTCGGCGGCGCGGGACGAGCGGCGCGTGCTCATTCAATGGGGCGCCGATTGGTGCGGATGGTGCCACCTGCTCTCGGGAACCTTCGAGAAGGACGCCGAGGTCCGGAGAAAGCTCCAGTACGAGTACGAGCACATTCACGTCGATGTCGGTCGCTTCGACAAGCATCTCGACATCGCCGAGAAGTATGGCGCGCAGTTCAAGAAGGAAGGTGTGCCTTACCTCACCATTCTCGATGCCCGTGGAAACGTCATTGCCAATGCCGAGACCGCGCAGTTCGAAGCCAAGGAAGAGGGTGTCCAGGCCCACGACCCCCTGCTCCTGCTCGAGTTCCTGACCGAGCACCAGGCGCCCTACCGCAAGGCCCAGGGCGTGCTCGATGCCGCGCTCGCCGACGCCAAAGCCAAGGAGCGGCGCGTCCTGCTGACCTTCGGCGCACCCTGGTGCGGCTGGTGCCACCGGCTCGAAGACTGGATGGCCACCCAGCCTGTCGCCGCTCTCCTGGCCGAGGACTTCGTGACGGTCAAGGTGGACGTCGATCGGACGGTCGGCGGCAAAGAGCTACTCGCTCAATACCGCAAGAGCGAGGGAGGCGGTATTCCCTGGTTCGTGTTCCTCGAGCCGAATGGTGAGATCGTGGTCACCAGCGACGGACCGGCAGGCAACTTGGGTTGTCCCTGGACGGACGAGGAGATCGCCGCCTTCGGGGACATCCTCGGAAAGGCCTGTCGCCGCCTCGATGCGACCGGCATCGCCAAGCTGCAGGATCTTCTGCTCGCCGCTCGGAAGGCAGCCGAGGCCAAGCGAGCGGCCAACTCGGGCGGGGACTGATCGGCGCCCGTCGTGACGAAGAAGATCGAAGCGCTCCCGCGGGTCATTCGATCGCTGGAGCGCTTCTTCGGATCCCAACCGGCCTCACTCCCGACCGACCCGTTCCAGCTCGTGCTCTGGGAGAACGTCGCCTACCTCGCCAATGACGTGAAGCGTCGTGAGGCCTTCGCGCAGCTCGCCGACGAGATCGGTCTCGAGCCGGTGGCGATCCTGAATGCGTCCAAGAAGAAGCTCCAAGCCGTTACCGCGCGCGGCATTCTCAGCGAGCGCTTCGCCGAGAAGCTCCGAGAGGTGGCCCGTATTGCGATTGGCGAGCTGGGCGGCGACTTGGAGGCCATCGTCCAAGGGCCGGTGCGCGAGGCGAAGAAGGCGCTCCGCCTCTTCCCGGGCATCGGGGAGCCGGGAGCCGAGAAGATCCTGCTCCTCGCCGCCGGGCAGCCCTTTCTCGCGCCGGACTCGAACGCGCTCCGCGTGCTCGAGCGACTCGGGCTGTGTCCCGACCAAGGGAGCTACGCCAAGACCTACAAAGCGGCGCGAGAGCTGGCAGCCGCACAGATTGGCGACGAGGTCGATCTGCTGAAGAGCGGTCATCATCTCTTGCGACGCCTCGGTCAAGAGATCTGCAAGAACAGCCGCCCGCGTTGTGAGGCGTGCCCGCTCGCGAAGAGCTGTCCGACCGCGCCGAAGTGAGCCCGGCCGGGGGAAGAGTAGCGCCGGATGGCGGCCAACGAGTCGCAGTGCTTCTACGCCGCGGACGCCGTCCTTCGACGCCTTCCGCGATCTCGGCGTCAGCTCCGCTGCCTGAGTGGAGTTTCGTTGATTGGCAAATCACTGCAAGGCAGGCTCGCGGACGCACTCGTCGCAACCTCCAACCATTCAGCAGCCACGGGCTCGACAGGTCCGGTGGTGATCAGCAACACTGTACCGGGTGAGACTGTCTTTGCTGCGGCGTGGATTGCGGTCGAGGACTCGCCCGGGAACTGGGTGATTCGCTCGATCACACCCACGATCTGCTTCACGGCTCCCTGACCGACTGATCTCTCACATCCCATTCGCCACTGCCGACAGGTCTGATCCCATGATGAAGCGAATCTCGACCACTCTGCTGTTTCTGGCGGTCCTCCCCACCTTCTCGCCGCTCGGGCGGTGCGCACAGCCGCTCTCGAAATCAGTACCAGCCGAAGGGGCGCGACGAGGCGGTCCCCTGGAGGACGCGAAGCACTCGGGGCCTGTCTCGCATTCGGATGCCACGAGTAGGCTTCACCGCTTGCCGATGGCATTCCTCGAGAACCGCGGCCAATGGCCCGCTCCCTATCGGTTCCTGGCTCGGCGTGGTCCGATGTCGATCGGGCTTCGAGAGACGGGAGTCGACCTGAGACTCGTGCGGCGGGACGAGGGAGGCGCCTACCGTACCGTCTCGGTACCGATCGAGTTCGAGGCGTGCGCCGAGAATGCCGCCATTCGACCCGAGCGGGTCGCAGCCGGGCGTTACAACTTCTTCGTCGGGTCCGACCCCGAGCGGTGGCGAACGGGTGTGCGGGGCTTTCGTGAGGTGACGTATCCCGAGCTCTACGAGGGGGTCGATCTGCGCTGGCGAGAGGGGGCGGGCACGATCGAGTACGATCTGATTTGTCGCGCGGGCTCGGACCTCGCCCAAGTCCGGTTCCGGTGCGCGGGCATCGAAGGGCTCGAGATCGATCGGGACGGGAGTCTCTTGCTGAAGACGGCCTGGGGCCCCGTTCGCCAGAAGCCTCCGACCTCGTGGTACGAGTCGAGAAATGGCGATCGGCATTCGGTCGCGGTGCGATTCCGGAAGATCGACGAGGAGCGTTACGGATTCGCAGTTGCGGATCTCCGAGACCTTCGCCTCGTGGTCGACCCCGGCCTCGAGTGGTCCACGACGCTGGGCGGCAGCAATGGCGATGGGATCGACGATGTGGCGGGCGACGAGGAGGGTGCACCGACGGTGTTGGGCTCGACCTACTCTTGGGACTTCCCGGTGACCGAGGGGGCCTACGACGAGACGTATGACGTCCTCTATAACTCGGAGCTCTTCATCACGCGATTGACTCGCGATGGATCGGGCCTCGTCTACTCGACTTTCCTCGGAGGCGGGCACGACGAAGCCGCTTATTCCATAGACGTCGACGACTTCGGCGCGGCCTACGTACTCGGCCAAACGCAGTCGCAGGACTTCCCCATCACGCCAGGCGCCTTCCAGCCAACGAGACCTCGCTCGCCTTTCAAGACGCGTTTCGTGACCAAGCTGGCCCCGGGTGGAGACAAGCTCGAGTACTCCACCTTCTTCAATGAGACCGTCCTGCATGAGATCTCGGCGATGAGCGATGGGTCCGTCGCCCTCGCGGGTGCCTCCTGGGGCAACTCCCCGACCAGCCCGGGCGCCTTCAATGAATCCTACAACGGCGGTTGCATGACGTTCCTCGGCGGCGACGCCTACGTCGCTATCCTCGATCCGCTCGGCTCCCGGTTGGTCTATGGCACCTATTTCGGAGGCACGAGCTGCGACGGCGTCTGGGGCATGGCGGTGAACGGAGAGAAGATCGTGATCGGCGGCTACACCGCCTCGACCGATCTCCCGGTCACGCCGAACGCCTTCGACTCGACGTTGAACGACAACTACCAGGGCCAGGGCGACGCCTTCGTGGCCGTTCTCGCGCCCTTCGATGCTCAGCCGCTCAAGCTCTGCACCTACATCGGCGGCACCTATGGGGACCGGGTCGATGCGGTCGGGTTGGATGACGACGGCCGCGCCTATGCGGCCGGGCAAACCGTCTCGTTCGACTTTCCGGTGACACCGGGCGCCTTCGACACGACCTTCGATGGATCCGGGCCGTGGCTCATCCGCGACGGCTTCGTGCTTCGGCTGAGCTCCGACGGTACTCAGCTCGAATACTCGACGTTCCTGGGAGGCACGGGCAGCGAGTACCCCTGGGCTCTGACCGTCGAGCCCTGGGGTACGGTCACGGTCTGTGGAACGACCGATTCCTTCGACTTCCCGACCACGCCCGAGGCGGCCCAGCCGTTCTTCAACGGCGGTGGCGGTGTCGCGGGCGGCGATGCCTTCATCTCGCGGCTGAATGCCTCGGGATCCGGTTTGCTCTACTCGACCTTCCTCGGAGGCAGCGGTGGATCCTGGTACGGCGAAAGGCCCTGGGGAATCTTCGCCGACCGAAGAGCGCGGGTCGTCGTCGCCGGGATCACCGAGTCCAAGGATTTCCCGACCACCCCGAACGCCTTGCCGTACCCGGGTGAAGGCTTCATCACCAAGATCAACCCGGGACCCTTTCTGAGCTACACCGGCACACCGACCGACGGTGCGCTCTTTCGCTTCGACGTTGCAGCGGCACCCACCGGCCGCCAAGGCGCTCTGGCTCAGGTCGTCGTGAGCTGTTCCGGCACGGCCGGAATGATCCTGCCGGGCGGACTCACCCTGTCACTGACACAAGATGCCTGCACGGACCTGTCGCTTCGACTGGGCGGCGTCCTGCGGTGTTCGCTAGACCCGAAAGACGGATCGGGACACACCAAGGGGCTCGCCTTTCCTGCCGTGCCCGTCGGTCGAATTCTGCATGCTGCCGCCATCATCTGGGACGGTGCCTCGGGTGACGTGCTGACCGTCAGTGACGCCGTGGCGCTGACGGTTCGGTAGCTCTCCCACGCCTTCGGCCAACCGCGCGGCTCACCGATACACCCCGGTAGCGGGATCGCGTTTCAAGCGACCTTCGTGCTGCTCCCACCAGGCGAGCCACCGATCCAACGCCTCCCGGTTGGCGGGCGCCTGCGGGTCTTCGAGGGCGTCGAAGCCGAGCTCGACTCCGGTCGACCGCCGCAGGATGCTGACGGCTTCTTCGCGGACGAAGGGGTCGTCGCCATGCTCGAGGATGTGCAAGAGCGACTCGAAGCCGAATGCGTCGCCCAGCTCGAGCAACGCGTGCGCCGTCGCGAGCTCGAGCTCGTCGCTCTGCTCGCGATCGAGGTGGCGACGTAGGGCGCGGCTGGCCGTGGGTCCGCCGATCTCACCGATGAGCTCGATGACCGTGCGGCGCACGCCGACGTCGAGATCCTCGAGCAGCGATTCGAGGTGGACGAGCGCCGGTGCTCCGAAGCGCGCCGCCAGAGCACGAGCGGTGGCGCTTCGCTCGGCCGGGAACTCGCTCTGCAGGGCTCGCACCATGTCTTCGAGCTTGCGTGCGCCCGGCTCGGGACGGGGCCCGTCGGAGGCTTTTCCACTCGGCGCGCGCACGAGCTGGACATGCGCGAGGTGATCGTAGGCGGTGAGCGCGGTGAGCGGCAGAGCGGGAGCCGCCAACACCAGGAATCCGATCGGGAGCCAGCGACGTCCGCGCTCGCCGGTCACCACCGCCAGACCATAGTGCAGGGCCAGCGCGACGGCGACGGCCGGCCCGATCGGGAGCGAGATCTCCCAGCAGAGCCAGGCACCGAGCGTAGCTCCAGACAAGGCGACGGCGATGGCGGTTCGGGTCGCGGGCGCCCAGCGGTCGTGGAGACGGAGCCCCGTCAAGCCGGGCAGCACCAAGAAGGCGAAGGCGAGCAGGAGGCCGCCGGCGTACAAGCTCACCGACAGGGCGGCTCCGATGATCAAATGAAGTAACCAGCTCCAGTGTCCGGCGCGGTACCCGAGCGTGCGAGCCGTTTCCTCGTCGAAGGAGCAGAGCAGGAAGACCTTGTGGAACAGCGCCAGCACGGTGAGCAGTAACACCGTCGTGACGACGGTCAGGTCCAGGCGAGCGTCGCTGATGTACACCACGCTACCCGCCAGAATCTGATGCAGCTCCTCGAGCCCCTGGGCGCTCTTGGAGACGAAGATCAGCGCCAGGCCGCCGGCCACGACGTAGCCGACGCCGATCGTGCCCTCGGAAGGGACGCGAGATTCTCGCGAGCGCCAGGCGAACAGGGTCATGCCGGCCAAGGCGAAGAGCAATCCGAGCGCGATGGGACCGACTTGCAGGAACCACGGGTCGTGCTCGGCACCATGCTCGCGGTGGATGCCCAAGACGGAGGCGAGGAAGAAGGCGAAGGCGATGCCACCGGCCGAGGCCTCCGAGACCGCGATGGCCACGAACACGATGCGGCGGAGCAGCACGAAGAGCCCGAGCGTGGCACAGAGCAAGCCCAGGCAGACCGTCGCCAGGTAGCTGGCCGGAAGCGCTTCGAAGGGATGGAGGAGCTCGTACAGCATTCGGGTCTCAGCGCTCCGGCGCGGCGTGGTAGACGACGGCGCGGCGACCGTCGACGGTCTCGACGGCGACCCGGCGCCCGTAGATTCGCGAGAGCTGATCACCCGTCAGCAGCGACTCGGTCGCTCCGATCGTCAGGCGACCCTCGTGGAGGATCGCGAGTCGGTCGGCATAGTTGGCCACGATATTGAGGAGGTGCGTCACCATCACGATCGTCACCCCGTGCTCGTGGCGAACCGTTCGCAGCAGGTCGAGGATCTCCGACTCGCCGCCGATGTCGAGGTCGTTGGTCGGCTCGTCGAGCACGAGCACGGCCGGCTCACCGACCAAGGCGCGCGCCAGCAGACAGCGCTGCTGTTGACCCCCCGACAGGTCGCGATAAGGGAGTGCGGCGAGGGCGGCGATGCCGACGCGCTCGAGGGCGGCCGCGACCCGTTGATGATGTTGGGGGCGAGGGCGGCGGACCAGGCCGATCTCGGGGTAAAGACCCATCAGGACGACGTCGGCGACCGTGAGCGGGAAGACGCCGTCGAGCTGGCGCCGCTGGGGCACGTAGCCGAGTGTCGTTTCCGGGCCCGGCCGCAGAAGGGTGCCGTGAAGCGGACGCAGCATGCCGAGCAGCCCGCGCAGAATGGTCGTCTTGCCGGCGCCGTTGGGACCGACGAGCCCGAGGAAGTCCCCGGGCTCGACGGTGAAGGTGACGTGCTCGACCACCGCGCGGCCGCGGTAGCCGAGTGCCACGTCGTCGAACTGGAAGACCGGCGGCGCCATGTCAGTCGTACACCCGCGCGAGCATGATGTCGATCAGGCTCGGGTAGTCGGGGCACTCGGGGGTGGCATCGACATCGGTGGGCACGGCGATCGCCTCCGCGCCGATCCGCTCCGCGATCGATCGGGTCTTCGTGCTCGAGTAGTAGGGCGCGTGGATCACGTGCTTCACACCGGCCTGCTGGGCGTTCTTGACGAGCTCATCGAGGTGGCTGTTCGAAGGCTCGACGCCGGGCTTCTCCTCGATCTCGCCGACCACCCGGATGCCGAAGGCTTCCTCGAAGTACGGCCACATTCGATGGTAGACGACGACGGGCATTCCCCGCTTCGGATACGCCTTGCCCAGCCAGCCCCCGAGCCGATCGGCGAGCTTTTCACCTCGGTAGTCGCGCTGGAGAAAGTCGAAGAGCGTGCCGGCGCGGTGGTAGCGCTCCAGCCGTCGTCCGGTGATCAGCTCGCACAGCTCGGCGCCGTAGAGCCGCTCGTGGATCATCTTGCGGAGCGTCTCCACGTTCTGCTCGTACTCGGCGGCGTGGCTTGGGTCGATGCGGCTCAATGCGGCGGCGATGTTCTCCCCCTCGACGATGACGTTGAGGGGGTGGAGCCAGATGTGCGGGTTGCCTTGCGGATGGATGTCGCCCTGGGCTCGCGTGACGTTCGCGGGCACCTGGAGCACGGGCACACCGCGTCCGGCGAACACATGGCCGATCGCACCGCGTCGCACGCGGGCGTTGCGCGCACCATCCAGCACCCGCTGCGCCCAGAGCTCGAGGCTCATGCCGACCTCCACGAAGAGATCGGCCTTGGCCACCTCTTGCATGAGGATCGGGGTGGGCAGGATCCGGTGCGGGTCGTTGTAGCCGCGACCAACGGCCGTCGCCTCGACGCGCTCGCCGCCGACCTGCTCGGCGACCCAGGCGAGGTGGGGCAGCGTCGTGACGACACGGAGGGTCTCTTGCGACGGCTCGGCGTCGGCATCCGGAATCGTGACCGGGAGACCGCTGAGAACGAGAGTCGAGAGGAGAGAGATCAGGTTCATCGTTCGCTTCCTGTGACGGCGTTCAGCGATTGACCCAGTACGGCTCGACCGGATGGGAGCCGAAGACGAAGGTGAGGGCGAGGAGGATACGGTCTTGGTCGGGCACCGGGCTCGGATCCGGACCCCGCGGATCCATGTCGAACTCCTGATGCTCGTACCCGAGGCGCAGGCGGAGGAACTCGGTCGTGTAGTACGAGACGTACACGCCCATCTGCCACTGCTTGGCGCCCTCCATCTGCTCGGCATAGTTGGAGGTGTCCCAGCGCGCTCCGAGGTACCAGTTGCGGGTCGGTTGGTACTGCACGTACACGTAGGAGCCGAACCCGTAGTCGGTCGTCTCCGATCGCGGACCGGCCATTGTCGATACCTCGCGCTCGAGGTAGTAGACCTCCCCCTGCACGACCAGCGAGCTGAAGTCGTCGGGGCGATACTTGTACATCGCGTCCAAGCCGATCAGGCGAGTCTCGCGCTCCTTGGTTTCGCCGCGCCCCCAGAGGAAGCTGCCGCCCGCCGAGAGCGTCGTGCGTTGGTCGATGTCGCCGAACACTTCTGCGCGACCCAGGTAGGCGAAGTCTTGCGATTCGGAGCCGCCCAGGATCGCATCATTCGAGCCGTTCATCATCGTCGCACCGAGGCGCACCGGGGCGTCCGGTGCCAGCCAGTCCATCATCACGGCGGCTTCGTTCAGTCCTTCCTCGCCCAAGAAGTCCTGCAGCGGCAACGGCTTCTCGGGGAACGGCAGGTCGTGAGTGTGAAGGCGGTTGATGCGGCCAATGTCCTGATAGAACTTGCCCGCTCGCACGCGGAGGTGTGCCGGGAGAGCCAAGAAGTCGACGAAGCCTTCTTCGACGACGGTCTCGAACTCGTTGGGCGCTTCCTCCTCGAAGGCGACGATCAGGACGCCGCTCGCGAAGGCATCGATGTCGGCCCGCAGATCGAGCTCGGCCTCGCGAAAGCTGAATCGGTCGTCGCCCTCTCGCTCCGCCTCGGAGGCCGAGATCGAGGCGAGCATGTCGCCGAAGACGGTCAGGCGTGGGTTGTAGGCATTGAGCTGTTGCGGAAGGAAGCTGAGCGCGTCGCGGGCCTGGGAAGCCTCCGAGGACTCCTCTTGCGCGGCGGCAGCATCGCCCTCCTCGAAGAGGGCCTCGAGATCGTCGTCGCCTTGTTTCCCTTCCAGGCGGCGACGTAGCTCATCGATCTGACGCTGCAAGTCCTGCAGGGTCGGACTCGACTCTTCGTCCTGAGTTGTGGTGGCCGGCGCTTCTTGAGCACCGGCGGGACCGGCGAGCAGGGAGCTCGCAAGCGGGATCAGCAGGCCGGGCCCGAGCAGGCCAGCCCATGGTGAGAGGCGGGGCATCGGTTCTTCTCCCGTGACACCGTGTCGAGCCGGGTCGCGCGGGCGGCCCGGATACAGGACGACGTCCTCCGGCCGCGGGACCGGCACACGGTCCACGGAAGGAGAGCATCGAACGAGGCGATGATTCGCGAGGTGGTGTCAGCCGCGAGGCGGGCCGCGCCCCGGGGGCCGCGTGCGGTCGGGGGAGGCGGGAGCGACGTCGATCGGGTGCTCGACGGTGGCGGTGGGGGCGAGCCGGACCTCGTCGGTCGCGCTCGAATCGTCGGTCGTCAGTGTGACGGCCGCCCACGCGCAGATCGCGCAGTCAGCATCGTGTGATGCGGCAGCGATCTGGATGCCCGCCGACTCGCCGAGCCGGGCAGGCGTCGAGCCATCGTCATGGAGCCACCCGGCCGACGACGGACCCAGGCCCAGGAACAGGGCGAGGATCAGCATCAGGACCCGGGAGCGACGATCGCTCATGAGGGAGACTCCGCAAAGTGAGGACGAGTCGCGGGCGCGACTCGAAGGCGACAGTATGGCGCGAGGGCGGCGCAAGTGCAATGGGTCCGGGAGGGCGGTCTCTTCCGGGTGCCGACGTTCCCCGTGTGGAACGTTCCTGCCGGGTGCAAACGTTCCATGAAACGTTCCTGCCGGGTGCAAACGTTCCGCGACGCGGTGCTACCGACTCGCTGCGATCTCTGGCAAGGTGCGCGGGGACTGATTCGAAGGGAGCTGTCCATGAGTGCGATTCGCGCGTTGATCGCCGTTCTTCTCGGCACGCTGGCCGCCTGCTCGTCAACGGAGCAATCTCGAACCGGTGCAACTACTCGCCCGCCGAGCTTCATCGTGATCTTCTGCGACGATCTCGGGTACGGCGATCTCGGAGCGTTCGGGCATCCGACCATTCGGACGCCGCACCTCGATCGCATGGCGACCGAGGGCCAGCGCTGGACGCAGTTCTATGTGGCCGCCAGCGTCTGCACTCCCAGTCGCGCCGGGCTGCTGACCGGGCGGCTGCCGATTCGAAGTGGGCTCTGCTCGAGTCGGCGGCGAGTGCTGTTCCCGGACTCGGCGGGCGGGATACCCGACGAGGAGACCACCCTCGCCGAGGTGCTGCGTGACTCCGGCTACGCGACCGCGGCCGTCGGCAAGTGGCATCTGGGGCATCGCGATTCCTTCCTGCCAACGCGACACGGCTTCG
This sequence comes from Planctomycetota bacterium, assembly GCA_029260795.1. Classification (GTDB taxonomy): domain Bacteria; phylum Planctomycetota; class OFTM77; order OFTM77; family OFTM77; genus OFTM77. The sequence goes on from JAJDCO010000149.1 coordinate 243,344, forward strand.
ATCAGTACTTCGGCGTGCCGTACTCGAATGACATGGATCGCACGTCCGAGTCGCCGCGCGGTCGCATCGGCATCGTCGAGCCGAAGAGCGAGTACTTCAACGTGCCGCTGATCCGCGACCTGACGATCGTCGAGCGCCCCGCGCAGCAAGAGACGCTCACGCGCCGCTACACCGACGAGGCGATCGCGTTCATCGAGCGCGAGGCCGACCGGCCCTTCTTCCTCTACCTCGCCCACTCGATGCCGCACGTCCCGCTCTTTCGATCGGACGAGTTCGTGGGGCGCAGCGCGCGCGGGTACTACGGCGACGTCATCGAGGAGATCGATGCCAACGTCGGCCGCGTGCTGGAGAGCGTCCGTCGTCTCGGCCTCGAGAAGGACACGATCGTGGTCTTCACCTCCGACAACGGACCGTGGCTGTCGTATGGCGACCACGGCGGATCGGCCGGCTTGCTCCGGCAAGGCAAGGGCTCGACCTGGGAAGGCGGCATGCGGGTACCCACGGTCGTGTGGGGGCCCGGACGAGTCGCGCCCGGCGTCGTCACTGAGCTCGGCTCGACCCTCGATCTGCTCCCGACCTTCGCCTCCCTGTCCGGCGCCGCGCTCCCGGCGGAGACGAAACTGGATGGCCATGACCTGACTCCCGTGCTGCGTGGCACTGGACCGAGTCCCCGCACCGGCATGTTCTTCTACCGCGGTGCCGAGATCTGGGCCGTTCGCGAAGGGCCCTTCAAGGCACACTTCAAGACGCGCTCCGGCTACGGCGGCGAGAAGGTCCAGGAGCACGATCCCCCCTTGCTGTATCACCTCGAGCACGATCCGGGAGAAAGCCGCAATGTCGCCAAGGACCACCCCGACGTCATCGCGCGTCTGCAGCAGGTCGTCGAAGACCACCGCGCCACCGTGGAACAAGTCCCCAGCCAGCTTGAGATCCGGTGAGAGTCACTGTTCGTCGTGCCCGCAGTACGTTCGAGCCGGACGCCCACCGCTCGCTCGTGTTCGTGAATCGATCGTGAGACATCCCGCCGTTGATGGACGCCTCACTCGACCGATGTGACGAATGCCGGTCGCGGCTGCTCGCTCGTCTTCGCCAGAGCTCGCTCTACTTCTTCGACGCTACTGCTTCTTCTCGGCGCGACGCTTCAGCTTGGCGTCGTAGTTCTTCTTCATCTGCGCCTCCCACTTCGCAATCTCCTCGGCGGCTTCGGCAAAGCGGCCGCGGTCATTCGTCTCGACGATCCAGGTGTCCAGCGCGGCCCGCAATCGTTCTTGCGCGGCCTGGTGCTCCTCGGAGCCGGCGAGGTTGTGCACCTCGTCGGGGTCATTGACGAGATCGTAGAGCTCTTCGGCCGGTCGATTCGGTGCCATCAACGTCGCCGCCGGGCCCTCGAGCTCACCGGCTGCGTGGAGCTCGCGGAGCAAGCCGAGAACCGGGTAGCTCCACTCCTTGTATCGATTGATTTGGAGGAATGGCCGCTCGGGCATGAAGTTCCTCAGGTAGCGATACTGGGCGTCGCGCACGCTTCGAATGCGGAACACGGTCTCGTCGCAGCGATCGCGCGTGCTGAAGGCGTACTGGCGGGGGGGATCGGCTTCGTCTCCCAGGAATACGCGGCCCTGCATGAGGGGCGGGCGCGGGACGCCGGCCAAGGCCAAGGTCGTGGCGGGCAAGTCGATGCCCGAGACGAGTCGCTGGCTGACGGAGCCCGGCTTCCAGTCGGCGGGTGAGGGAATCTCCTTGGGCCACGCGATGATCAACGGCACGCGCACGCCGCTGTCGTAGGGCCACTGCTTCCCTCGCACCATGGCGCGCCCGTGATCACCGAAGAAGAAGACGATCGTGTTCTCGGCCAGCCCGTCGCGCTCGAGCAGCTCGAGCACTCGCCCGACCTTGAGATCCAGCGCCATGACGGCGTTCAGATACTGCGCCCAATCCGCGCGCACGAGCGGGTGGTCGGGATAGATGCGGGGCACGCGCACCTTCGCCGGGTCGGCTGGATGCTCGATGTGCTCGTGGGCTCGATCCCAAGCGCCGCCGCGGTGCGTCTCCGAGAAGTTGATCTGCGCGAAGAACGGCTGCTGCGACTTCAACACGGTCCAGCGATCGGTGTCGAAGGGCCGATCGGGAGCCGTGAAGTTCCAATCGGTCTTGCCCGTGCCCCGATAGAAGCGCTCCTTGGGATCGTCCGTGAGCTGGCGGATGTTGGCGGTGCGATAGCCCGTGTCGCGCAGCCACTCGGTGAGCAGGTGAACGCCGTCCGGGAGTCGGTATCCGTCTTCCCGATGCGAGCGGTGCTGATGCGCGTCGATGGTCGTCGCGTACATCCCGGTCATGAACGACGAGCGGCTGGTGGAGCACACGGGAGCCGTCATGAAGGCATGAGTAAACCGGATGCCGCGGGCGGCCAGCCCATCCAGGTGCGGCGTCCGTGCCTCGGGCGTGCCATCGCAGCCGAGCTCGGGCCCCAAGTCCTCGCCGATGATCCAAAGGACGTTGGGGCGAGGAGGGTTTTCCTGGGCGACCGCCCCGGTGCCGATCACGAGCCCCGCGATCAAACCTCGAATCCACATGGCGTTTTCTCCTGGACCTGAACCAGCGAGCCCCGAAGCTAGCAGGGTCACCCAGGGTCGCCAAGGAGTGTCCGTGGGAGCGGGAAACCTTCGATTCGATCAGGGAGCGCACAGCATGTGGCCACGATGTCTCGCAGTCGTTCTGGCTCTCGGGGCTGTGTCCCTGGCCGCCTCGGATCGTCCCAACGTCGTCGTCATCATGACGGACGACCAAGGCGTGGGCGATTTCGGCGTGATGGGCAACCCGCTGATTCGAACGCCTCACCTCGACGCCATGGCTGTGCGCAGCGCTCGCCTGACCAACTTCTACGTGCATCCGGTCTGCTCACCGACCCGCGCTTGCCTGATGACGGGCCGCTACAACCATCGCACTCGAGTCATCGACACCTGGGTCGGCCGCTCGATGATGGACCCGGCCGAGGTGACGGTGGCCGAGATCCTGGGGAAGGCCGGCTACGCGACCGGGCTCTTCGGAAAGTGGCATCTGGGCGACTGCTCACCGATGCGGCCTCAAGACCAGGGCTTCGAGGAGGTGCTGATGCACCGCGGCGGAGGGCTCGCACAACCCTCCGAGCCGCCCGAGAACGAGCGACGCTACACCGATCCTTTTCTCTTGGAGAACGGGCGCCTCGTCCAGAAGAAGGGCTTCTGCACCGACGTCTACTTCGACGCGGCTCACGATTGGATCACGCGCTGCCACGAGGCAGAGCGGCCGTTCTTCGCGTACATCGCCACCAATGCGCCGCACGATCCCTTTCATGATGTGCCCGAGGATTGGCTCGAGACGTATCGGCACCGCGATCTCTCCAACGACGGATTTCCGAAGACCGCAGGGCATCCGGTGCCAGGCAAGGCGAACCTCGATCGGCGAGCGAGGATCTTCGCCATGATCTCGAACATCGACGACAACGTCGGCCGGCTCTTCGCCCACTTGTCGGAGCTCGGGATCCTGGAGAACACGTTGGTTCTCTTTCTCAACGACAACGGTCCGAACGGGGATCGCTTCACCGGTGGCTTTCGCGGGCGGAAATCGGAGGTCACCGAAGGAGGCATTCGGGCGGTGCTGTTCGCACACTGGCCGGGAACGCTGCGGGCCGGGCATCGATCCGACGAGCTGACGGCGCACATCGATCTGCTTCCCACGATCCTGGAGGCCTGCCAGGTGGCGCCGCCCTCGGACCGCCTTCTCGATGGACGAAGCGCTTGGCCGCTGCTGAAAGGTGAAAAGGTCGCCTGGCCGGACAGAACGCTCGTGATCCAAGCGCATCGTGGAGATCGGCCGTTTCTTCATCACAACGTGGCAGTGCGCACTCGCGAGTGGAAGCTCGTCCACCCGAGCGGATTCCATCGCGAGACCTTCGAGGGTGAGCCGCGCTACGAGCTGTATCACCTCGCCGTCGACCCCTTCGAGATGGAGGACGTCGCGGCGTCGCACCCCGAGGTCGTGGCGAAGCTACGGGCCGAGTACGTGCGCTGGTTCGAGGACGTGACGGCCGGGAACGACTTCCTGCCGCCGCGCATTCACGTCGGCTCCGGGCGCGAGAACCCGGTCGTCCTGACCCGGCAGGACTGGCGCCGGGATGAGGGCGAGTCGTGGGCCGGAAAGGACGCGCTCGGACACTGGCGACTCGAGGTGAGGGCAGACGCCTGGTATCGCTTCAGCGTGCGACGACACCCCGACGATCAAGCGGCAGGGCAGGTGCGCCTCGCGTGGAGAGATCGTCATCTCGAAGCGGCCGTCGAGGCCGGTGAGACCGACGTGCTGCTGTCCCCCGTGGAGCTGGCCTCCGGACCGATCGAGCTGCGAGCGGTCATCCGAGGCTCCGAGGAGACCTGGGGGGCGTATCAGGTCACGGTCTTTCGGGTGGGAGAGCGATGATCCGCGGACCGGATGCCGTGCCCCAGTCACCGTTGTGACCGACCGATCGCCTGTCTAGAATGCCCCGCACTTCACCGAACTTCCGACAGGAGCCGCTTCGCGATGACCGACCCGAACGCGATCCGCCAGGCGGTCGCCGATGCGTATCTTCAAGCACAAGGCCTGGCAGGTCAGATCGTGCCGGGCGTGCACTCGAGCGACGAGATGATGGGAACGCTCGAGGACTACCGAGTCGATGCATCGCTTCAGCTCTTCGAGTACTACCGATCGGGCTTCGAGGCGTTGGCCGTACTCGAGAACGTGCTCGAATCGGCGGGTCGCTCCTGGGAGAGCGTCGAGTCCTTCCTCGAGTTCGCCTGCGGCTTCGGACGCTTCACTCGCCACCTGGTGCGTAAGCTCCCGGCCGATCGCGTCTGGTCGTCGGACATCCTGAAGGACGGGGTGGCGTTCGTCCGCGAGACTCATCGCGTCCACGGATTCGACTCGTCGACCGAGCCCGGCGACTGCGAGCTGCCGCGAGCGTTCGACGTGATCTGGGTCGGATCGCTGTTCTCGCACCTGCCGCGTGCGCGGTTCTCGGAGTGGCTGAAGCGGCTCTTCGATGCGCTGACGCCGAACGGGCTGCTGGTCTTCACGACACATGGTCCGGACGTGGTGGCCGATGTCCCCAAGGATTCGGCCGGGTTCACCTTCGTTCCCCAGAGCGAGAGCCTCAGCCTCGAGAAGAGCGAGTATGGCGCCACCTTCGTGGAGCCTCGCGTGGTGCACGAGCTCGCGGCCGCGCTGGGCATCGAGCACCTGCAGCATCTCGAGCGGGAGATCTGGTGGATTCAAGACGTCTGGGTCGCCTCGCGCGGCGCGATTCCCGAGCTGAAGGGGTGGCGAGCCGTGCCACTCATCAAGGGGACCTTCGATCACATTCGCTTCGACCTGGCCGGCAACGGGTGGCTCGGCGGATGGGCCGTCGTGCCGGAATCGGCAAGCCCGATTCGAGGCATCGAGGTCGTCGTGGATGGCGCGGCTAGCTTTCCGGCCGAGCTGAGTGGGGCGCGGCAGGGAGACGAGGTCGAGAAGATCCGACCCGGAGCCTCTCACGTCGGCTGGGTCGTGCACGGATCGGCAGCGGCACTCCCGCCGGGTCAACACGTCGCAGCCGCGATCGCCACCACGGTCAGCGGCAATCGAATCTGCTTCGACGTGCGGCCCTTCGAGTTCACGCCCGGCGAAGCGTGGGAGTGGCAGGCGAGCTGACGAGATGCTCTGACCTGGGGCTGAATGATGTCGGCCCTTCAGGCCGAGCAACCGCCCATCGATCATCGTCGAAAGGCCCGGCGGCGGATCGGTCGTGAGCGTCTTCCCTGGGAGCGCGGGCGGCCCGCCGGCTCTTTTCCGGGCGTCAGCTCCGCTTCGCCGCGACGACCTGTGTGAATCCGGGAGACGTTGTCGGCTGCGCTGCGCGGACGCACTCCGGTCACTTTCGTGGGCGTCTTCCCTGGGACCGCGGGCGGCCCGCCGGCAAGGTCGGCCCTCAGGCCGAGCCGCCTCGTGCCAGCTCTCGACGATCTTGACCTTTCGCTCCTTCCTCGGTCTCAGCTCCGCTCCGCCGTCACTTCGTTGCCGCTAGCTGGGGCCCGCGCATCAAGAGCTCTTGCGCCTTGCTCACCGAGCCCGTGGTCCCGGTGATCGCCAGCACATCGCCGGCTTGGAGCTTCTCGCGACCGGTGGGCAAGACCACTTGCTCACCCGTCCGCTGGATGGCGACGACGGTGGCACCCGTCAGCGCGCGCAGGTTGATCTCGGCGAGCGTCTTGCCGACCATCCAGCTTCCGGAGGGGAGTCCGACACCCACGATCTGGTCGAGACCCGGCATCAGCTCGGGCGTCATCTCCGGTCCGTCCTCGTTACCTGCGGCCTGGCGGGCCAGCAGGCCGGCGACCTCGGCAGCACCCGACCGAAACTCGTCCTCCAGGTTGCCGACGCGGTGCCAGAGCCTCATCACGAGGACGACGACGATTACGACCAGGAGCAACACGCCGTAGTAGCCACCGGTCACCGGCCTCAAGACGGCGATCATCGGAGCGCCGACACCGAGCACGACCGCGAGCACGATCATCGCTTGGATGGTGGGAATGGCGACCGAGGCGCCTTTGGAGCTCTCGCCCTCGGCGGCCATCGCGCTCTGGCTCACCAAGCGCGACAGACGCATGGTGTTGCGGACCAGCGCAATCAGAAACGGTAAGCAGAGCAGCGTCAGGCCGGCGGTCACCAGCAAGCGAGCGATCGTCGGGGAGACTCCGAAGGACCCCCGAATCCAGTCGAGCTGCTCGGTCAGCCAGGTGCCTTCGATCGAGACCACCAAGATCAACACCAGGGCATCGAAGCAGATCGTGCGGACCGCCCTTCCAACCGGGCTGGCGGTCTGGGGCTCTTTCGGCCTTTTGCGAAAGTGCTGCAGCCACTCTTCGTAGAGCCCCAGCATGTGCTGAGTTCGGTGGGGGAGCTTGCGGTCGACGAAGCAGATGATTCGATCCGAAGCGCGCAAGAAGAGAGGAGTGGTGAACGATGTCAGCACCGCCACCGTGACCACGATCGGCTGAAGATCGGATCGAACCGCTCCTGCCGCGACACCGATGCCCGCGATGATGAACGCGAACTCGCCGATCTGACCCAGCGAGAGTCCGGAGATGATCGACCGCCGAAGACCATGCCCCGAGAGGATGCCCACGATCGAGACGCTCGCGAGCTGAGCCGTCACGACGACCGTGAAGACGAGCAGCGACTGGGGAAGCACCGCGAACGCCTGCCGCGGATCGACGGTCATGCCGACGGACACGAAGAAGACGGCCGCGAAGAGATCGCGCACCGGCTCGATGGTGTGCTCGATGCGGCTGCCGCGCCGCGACTCCGCGACCAGGATCCCGCCGATGAACGCCCCGAGAGCCAGGGAGTAGCCGAGCTCCTCGGCCAGAACGGCCAGGCCGAAGCAGAGGCCGACCGAGACGACCAGCAAGATCTCGGCGCTGTCGAAGGCAATCACGCGCCGGATGATCCGAGGGACGACCAACAGGCCGACCACCAGCATTCCGATCAGAACGCCCCCGAGGCGGCCCAGCTCTTCGGCCAGGGCTCCCGCCGACAAGCCTTGTCCGGCGGCGACCGCCGTCAACGCCGCGATGAGCACGATCGCGACCACGTCCTGAATGATCAGCACGCCGAACACGTGCTGGCGCACGGAGCGGTCGACCTCGCTCTCGGCAAAGACACGGCTGACGACCATCGTGCTCGAGATCGCGATGCAAGCGCCCAGAAAGAGGGATTCGACACCGCTCCAGCCGAAGAGCTGCCCGATCGAGAAGCCACACCACATCAAGAAGCTCACCTGCACCAAGCCGGTGAGGCCCGAGCCCGGAATCACCTTGGCGAGGCGAGCGATGCGAAACTCCAGCCCGACCGAGAACATGACCAGCACGACCCCGAAGGCCGACAGCGATTCCATGCGGCTCGGGTCGGCGAAGATCGGGATGGGGATGTACGGACCGACGATCAGTCCCGCGAACAGGTAGCCGAGAATCGTCGGCTGGCGAAGCCAGCGTGCCAGGACGCTGGTGACGGCGGCCACACCGAGCACGATCGCCAAGTCGCCGACGAACTCTCCGTGCACGTTGAGGGGACCTCCGGTTTCGTGTCTCGATCGAGGCCGAGAGTCTCGTTCATCCGATCGAGGTGTGCAAGTCGAGAGGTCGGATCGTCGCCTTCGCTTCGATGGTCTCCACGAGCGCGTGCGTTCCACGCTCGGCTCGGTTGCGATGAAGGGAGCGCGGATGCCGAAGGCGCCCCTTCACGGCGAGCGAGGCGAATCGGGGGCGTCGACAACCCCAGGTTGCGGCGTCGCGCTTCGCGCCGCCTCCACCTGGGGCTGGATCATGGCCGGCCCTTCAGGCCTCGCAACCGTCGTCTCGTTACCGACGACGAATCCGCCGATCGCGCTTCATTGCCCCGGCGTGACCGTGGCTCCTACGCCTTGTGCGCCGAGGGGCGTCTTCTGACCGCCCCCGCCTCCACAACCTTGGAACGTCTGACCGTTGTTCGCACTCCGTGCGGTGCCGGGCGCCGGCGCTTGCCAGGCGAAGTCGCTCGCCTGGCTGCCCGTTCCGCTCAGCTGCAGCGACCAGCCGACCGGGTTGCTCGCCGACTCGAAGAAGCCGATGTCGATCGAGCGAATCCCTGCGGCCGGACCGTCACCCGCGACGAAGGAGCCGCCATAGCTCCAGAACTCGATCAGTCGACCGACGTGATCGACCAGCGCCAAGCCGTCGGGGTCACCGTCCTGCATCCCGGAGAAGGCGAAGGTTCGCACGCCAGCGCAGCTCCCATCGGACGGGATCGTGCCATTCAATGCGATCGACTGATAGACGAGGCCAGTGAAGCCGTTGTAGGCGACCAGCGTCCATCCACTCAGGCTCTGGCCAGGCGTGCCGGCGACCTCGACGAGCTCACCGACGTCGGTGCCGACATTCTGGTAGTGGAGCTCGTTGATCCATACGTTGGCGATCGGCGGCGGTCCGGGCGTCGCCGAGACCTCTGCGCTGAGTGGCGATTCGTTGTCGGAGATGTCGACGGCCGAGACGACGTAGTAGTAGGTCGTTCCGTTGATGGCCGAGGTGTCGGTGAGGCTGCTCGGGAAGATCGGGCTGCCGGTGAGTGTGCCGTAGGGGCCGCCCATCACCGTCGAGCGATACACGATGTAGCCGAGCAGATCGTTCTCGGCATTGTCGTCCCAATCGAGCGCGACTTGGTTGTCACTCGCCGTGGCGACCAGGCCCGTCGGCGTGGCGGGCGGCGTCGAGTCTCCGATGCAGCCGTCGAAGGTCTGACCGACGTTGACCGAGCCCGGAGTCTCGACGCTCGGAGAGAGCCACGTGAAGTCGGCGGCGCGATCCCCGACGCCGGTGCGTTGCAGCGAAAGGCCGACCGGGGTCGTCGGGGATTCACTCACTCCGATGTCGATCGAGATCTTGCCGGCCGCTGGGCCCGACAGGGCGAACAGGAATCCCTCGTAGCTGAGGAACTCGATCACCGTCCCTTGTGGATCGACGAGAGCGAGCCCGTCGGGCGATCCGTCCTCGAGACCCGAGAAGTCGAAGGACAGAACGCCGACGCAGCCGGCGCCGTTCGGGAGCGTGCCTCCGAGAGGCAGCGTTTGATAGGCCCCGCCACTGACACCGTCATAGGCCGCCAGAACCCAGCCCGTCAGGTCGAGACCGGACGGTCCACCGATCTCGACTCGCTCGCCGATGTCGGCACCGTCGTTGTCATAGTGGATCTCGTTGATCCAGGGCTCGGTGTTCGCGCTCTCGGCGGCCGGCGTCGCGCTCGCCTCGTCGCTGAAGCCGGACTCCTCGACGCTGGTGTTCTCGGCCGTGACGACATAGTAGTAGGTCGTCCCGTTGTTGACGGTCGGGTCGAGGAAGCCGCTGGTCAGAAGCAGCGCGCCGTTCAGCTGGGTGTAGCTGCCACCCGAGACCGTCGATCGGTAGACGTTGTAGCCGGCCAGGTCCCCCTCGAAGTTGTCGTTCCAGTCGAGGTCGACGAAGCCATCCCCACCGGTCGCCGTGAGACCGCTGGGCGCCGCGGGTGCTCCGCCACAAGTGTTCGAGAACAGGCACTCCGCCCACTCAGGATGATCGACGAAGGGGTTCCGATTGCCTTGAAAGCCGTAGACGATGTCGTTGCGCGCTCGCTCGTCGTCGTCGACGGGATCTTCGAGATGCCACTGGAGGAGCACCGACAGGATCCCCATGTAGGCGACCGACTGATTGCTCGAGCTCGAAGTGATGAGCGAGCCGTTGTTGGTCACGATCAGGTTCGGCTCGGGCGCTCCCGTTCCGCCGTGGTTGCCGCCTTCGTATCGGATGTCCATGTAGAAGATCGATCGCGCCACGTCGCCGCGGCGTCCGCCCCAGACTTCCCAGGTGCCGTTCTCGAACGAGCCGCGGGACCAGTTCGAGTTGCCGGGATAGGTTCCACTTCCGCCACCTCGTCCGTCATTGAAGAAGGTGGGAGACTCGGAGCAGACGGCGTCACAGATCCGATTGGGTCGATTGCTGCGGGCCGTGTTGTAGCCGTCATCACAGAGGCGCAGCGAGTGGCAGTCGGTGAAGGGGTAGTTGGAGCCGTCGTCGTCCGGGAATCCGTACGAAGAGGGCCAAGTGTGCTCTCGGTTGTAGTTCGAGTTGCCGCCACCGGCCTTGGGGTAGGAGGCGTTGCGGTAGATGTCGAGGATGCGACTCGCGTTGTTGGGATCCTCGTCGGCCAGCTCGAGGATGTTCCAAGTGTCGGTGCTGCCCGAGGTGTAGGGGAACCGAGTGTGATCGTCGATCACCTCATGCAAGGTGCTGCGCAGCGTCGTCGAGTTGCTCGAGTCGACCGTGTCGTAATAGCCGGGCGGAATCTGAGCCAGGAGGCTCGGCGCCAGAACGAAACAGAGCACGGCGAAGGGCAGGAGACGACGGACCGGTCGAGTCGACATGCTGGGCAGTCCTCCGTGGGTGGGTGCAGGGAAGCACGGGAACGGGCCCCGAGAGTCGGGGAGTCGAGTACGGGTTGTCGGCGAGTCGGCCCGGCTCGAACCCCAATGGGGGACCAGACCAGGACCACCTCGAGCGGCCCCCGACGCAAGTGCTGACGGCGTCGTTTCTCGGGCTGCCGATCCCCGGGCGGCTCATCGATCGGCCGCGGGGAGCGGGAGACCTGAGTCGGGGCCAGGGCGGGAGGGGTGACTCAGGAATGATGCGAGAATCGCACGATCGGACCGGAAACGAAAGCCTCAATCCAGCTGCAAATCCTCGCGGGACGAGGGCGTAGAGGCCTCTCGAGCCAGGCGTTGACGCTCGGCGAAACTTCGCACGCTCCCTTCATCGAGCCGTCCCAAGAGCCTACGATGCGCGAACCGAAGGAAGCTCGCTCGGTCGATGGCGAGCCGTAGCCTCGAACATCGGAGGAGCGATATGCGCCGCGCACACCTGGCCTGGGGATCGATCGCGATCGTGCTGCTGCTGGGAGTCGCGACGCCGCGCACGCTCCAGGACCTGCCACTCTGGAGCACGGGCGACAGTGCGGCACCGACCGGCGTGCTGCACTTCACCATTACCGACTCCGACGGCGCGGCACGTCCGGCTCGACTGACCTTCGTGCGTGACGACGATCCGGTGCCGAGCCTGTTTCCGAACACGGCGGCCGCACCCGAGCAGCTCGCCGTGCGGAAGAACGTCGTGTATGCACTCGAAGGACGCGGTCGCATCACCGTGCCAGTCGGGCGCTATCGCGTGTTCGCGACCGCCGGGATCGAGTGGTCTCGGGTCGAGAAGGCCATCGATATTCGAGCGGAGGCCGAGGTGCGCTTCGTCGCTCGATTGCGTCGCGAGATCGACACGAGCGGCTGGATCAACGGCGACTTCCATCTGCACACGCTGACCTACTCGGGCCATGGTGACTCGAACATGGACGAGCGGATCATCTCGCTCTTGGGGGAAGGCGTCGAGCTCGCCGTCGCCACCGACCATGACCACAACACCGACTACGGACCGACGCTCACGGCACGCGGCGGAACGAAGCGCATGACGGCCATCGTGGGCAACGAGGTGTCGACGAGCATCGGCCACTTCAATGCGTTTCCGCTCGATCCACAGCGCCCGGTGATCGATTCGAGCGAACGGGATGCGCGCGAGCTGTTTCGCATCATCCGGGCCGAGCCGAACGCCCACGGTGTCATTCCGATCGTGCAGGTCAATCATCCTCGCTGGGAGGGGATCGACTACTTCGGCAAGTTCGCACTCGATCCGGTCACCGGAGAGACGGACGCGGAAGCGTTCGACTGGAGCTTCGACACGATCGAGATCTTCAACTCGAACGAAGGCTACGGATACGACGACGAGGAGACACGACGGGACTCGGGGAACCGCTACTGGGTGCTCGGCGAGTGGTTTCGCATGCTCAACACGGGCCGCCGTGCCTTCGCCGTCGGCAACTCCGACAGTCACACCGTGCACGCGACGTTCGCCGGCTATCCACGCAACTATGTGCGCTACGAAGGCCCTGCCTCGCCCGACGTCGACGTGCCGGCCGTGTTGCGGGGGATCCGCGCCGGGCAGATGAGTACGACCACGGGTCCCTTCGTCGAGCTGAGCGTCGGCGGTCAGCTGTCGGGTGGCCGTGCGGTGGCCGAGGAAGGCCGAGTCGTGGTGGGCGTGCGCGTGCAGGCGGCGTCTTGGATCGATTGCGATCGCGTGCGGCTGGTCGTCAACGGCGATGTCGTCGAGACCTGGCCGGTGGCGCCCGGTCGATCCGCGCTTCGCTTCGAGAAATCTCATTCGCTGATGCTCGCTGCCGATGCCTGGGTGACGGTGCTCGTCGAGGGCGACGACTCCCTGCATCCGATCGTGGCCGACCGCGGACGACCGACCCTCCCCCGGGCGGTCGCGAATCCGATCTGGGTCGATGCCGACGGCGATGGTGAGTGGACGGCACCGAGTGTCCAGGCCGAGACCCGGCTGTCGTCCGTCAAGTCGCCGGCCGAGCTCGAGGCGATCTTGGCGGCGGCTCCCGGACCGGAGCAGCGCTCCTTGCTGCTCTGGGTGGCGTCTCGAGCTCATCCGGCGATTGCCGGACGCGTTGCGGCTCGCTCGCTGGTCAGCCCCGAGGGGCGCCTGGCGCTCACCGCCGCGCGGGTCGTCGAGCGCGTGCCGGTCGAAGGCGCCGTGGAGCTGTTGGACAAAGCGCTCGGCAACTGCCAGGGCGATCCCGAGCTCCGTACCGCCTTGATCCGAGCTCTCGCCGCCTATCAGCCGGAGCGCTTGACCCCTGCGGTCCAACGCTTCCTCGCCGACGAGGGAGTCGCGACGCTGCAGCGCTACATCGCCGATCTGCAACACGGCTTGTCCGGCCGCACGATCGGTGACTGGATGGCGCTGGGTCCCTTCCCGAACGAGCAGCGCTCGACGCTCTACTCAATCGACTACGGCCCGGAGAGCGATGCCAGCCTCGAGCGAGAGTACCCTCGCCCGGCGGGTCCGACCGTGCAGTGGAAGCCACTGAAGCCGAGCTCGAACGGGTTCGCGGACCTGATCTCCGCGACGGGCGGTGGACGAGGGTTGGCGTTGCTCTACGCGCAGACGCATTTGCATGTCGACTCGACCCGCGAAGTGATGTTCGCACTGGGAACGGACGATGGTTGCCGGCTGTATGTCGGCGATCGAATGGTTTACGAGGACCGGAGCCGACACGCCGCATCGCCGTGGCGACACATGGGGCTGCTCCGTCTCGAGGCCGGTTGGAACCGCATCCTGCTCAAGGTCGAGAACGGTGGCGGCGACAGCGGCTTCTACTTCAAGATCTTCGATGACGAGGTGCGCTGGCAGGCGAGGATCGACGAGCGCGACTGATCGTTCCCCTGGGAATCGCCCGCGCGTTCCCGGCGGGTTCACTCCGGCGTTGCAACACCAAGTGCTCCAGCCCGTCCCCTCGGAGGCCCGAATTCATTCGGGTGGGATGTCGTTCGCCCTTCCGAGACCGTCGTGATCGCCGAGGCCGACCGATCTTCTCGTTTCACTGCGCGCTCTGGGCGCTCGCCCGCACTCCGAGCGAAGCCCTCTCGAGGGCACTCGTCTCGCCGGTCAGTTCGAGATTCTCGAAGAGCTGGGCGCTGACTCGCTTGGGCGAGTTTATCGAGCACGGGATCTGGAGCTCGAGCGTGTTGTCGCGATCAAGGTTCTGCGGGCGGGTCGATTCGCGGGTCCGGGCGAGGTGGAGCGATTCCTGCACGAAGCTCGAAGCGCGGCCCGGCTCAAGCATCCGGGGATCGTGCTGCTCTACGGCACGGGCCAAACCGAGGAGGGCACCTGCTTCTTGGTCGAGGAGTTCATTGCAGGCTCGACGCTGCTTCGAGGCGCCGGGGCTCGCCGAGGCTCGCCGACTTCTGAGCTGAGGCGAGCGCCGGGGTGGCGGTGATCCGAGCAGGTCCGCGGGTCACCGCCGACCGACACGCCTCAGCTCTTCTGCTCGACCCAGGAGCCCTCGACGTTCTTCTTGAAGTTCTCGAGGTCGAAGAACACCAGCTTCACGCCTTCGATTCGGCGCACCTCATGCTCGATCAGCGGGATCGGCATCGGGAGAACATCGGTCGGGATCCCGTTGATGCGCTTCATGTAGCCAGAGAGTCGAACCGTGCCCTTGTAGGCCCGGTAGTGGAGGTCGCGCAGGTCGATCCAGTGGCTGGCGAGGATCTTCCGGATCCGAACGTTGATCTGGAGGTCGCTGTTGGACATGGAGTTTCCAGGAGCGAACCGCGGCGGCCCTCTCCGTGTGCGGGTCTCGGCAATTGTGCAGGTCCTGGAGAAGGATCGGGATTCGGTGCCGCCGGGCTGAAGCGAATCTGGGATGAGGGCGTCGTCTGGGGGGCGATTCGATCGGTTGAGCGTGGGCGGGCTCATGCGGCGCCGCTGCGAGCTAAATGCGCAAGTGCTTACATAGGTGAGCCTTGGTCAGGGTTCTCGGGCGGGGAGTCGGCGAGGAGGTCATTCAGAGCTCTCCCTCCAGGCGGAGCTGCCGTATCATGGCGCATTGCTTCCCCGGCCGGCACTTCGACCGGGGCTCTTGCCGCCACGCTGCGAGGAGTGACCGTCGATGATATCGATCGCGTTCTGGATTTCGTTGGGATGGGCTGCCGCGATCTCGGGCTCGGACTGGGGCAGCTTCCGTGGGCCACAAGGCTCGGGCATCGTCGAGGTCGAGAACCTGGTCGATTCATTCGCACCCGAGAATGTCGGCTGGAAGATCGAGATCGGCCCCGGTTACTCGTCACCGGTCATGAGCGAGACGCACGTCTTCGTGACCGCGTTCGAAGGCCTCGAGCCAGCGACCTTCGCCTTCGATCGCAAGACCGGACAGCGCGCTTGGAAGACCACCGCGCCTCGCAAGCTCGAGAGCCCCTACCGGGGCATGAATACTCCCGTCTCGTCGACTCCGGCGACCGACGGTGAACGAGTCTACTGCTACTACCTCGACTTCGGCTTGGTGTGCCACGAGGCGAGCACGGGCAAGGTTCTCTGGACGCACGAGATCGACTCGTTGCGGATCCCGCACGGCATGTCCTCCTCGCCCGTCATCGCGGACGACACGCTCCTGCTCCAATGCGATCAGGACGCCGGCTCCTACTTGCTGGCGATGAACAAGGTCGATGGCAAAGTGATTTGGACGGTCGAGCGTCCGGGCGTCACGCACGGCTACTCGACACCGGTCGTGTATCGACCCGAGAAGGGCCCGGCCGAGGTGATCCTCTCCGGTGCCTACCAGCTCGTCGGCTACTCCCTCAGCGAAGGTAAGAAGCTGTGGTGGATGGACGGCATGTGCTGGATGCCGATGGCGATGCCGACGGTCTCGGGCGACACCTTGTTCGTCAGCTCCGCGATGTCTTCGCCAGCCGAGTTCGGTGCTCCGAGCTTCGACGGCACCTTCGAGGAAGCGCTCGCCGAAAAGGACTCGAACGAGGACGGCAAGATCGCCAAGTCCGAGTGGCAGGATCGTGGCCTGGCCCAGCTCTGGTTCATCTACGACCTCGACGGGGACGGCCTGTTGGGCAAGGAGGACTGGCAGTACGCTCAGGCCCGCAAGCGCGCGCTCGGAGGGACCTTTGCCGTCCAGCTCGGCGGTCGCGGCAACGTCTCCGAAACGCACCTGAAGTGGAAGTACGACGACACCCGGGGGCAGTCGGGTGCGCCGTCGCCCCTCGTCTACAAAGGCTCCGTCTATCTCATCAAGGACGGTGGCGTGCTGACGACGCTCGATGCCGAGACCGGCGAGGTCGTCAAGCAGGCCCGGGTCGGGCAGCCGGCGACCTACTCCGCCTCGCCGATCGGTGCTCAGGGCAAGGTGATCCTGGCGAGCGGAGCGGGACAGATCATCGTCCTCGAGGCCGGCAATGAGTGGAAGGAGCTCGGCAGCTGGGAGCTCGATGGCGATCTCTGGGCAACTCCGGCACCCGGCAATGGCCAAACGATCATCCGCACCAAGAACTGGCTTTACGCCTTCAACGCCACCACCGGCGGTTGAGTCGGTCTTCCACGACGCGTGATGGCTCTGGAATCACGCGTCGTGATGTTGGCACTCGGGCGCGACTTCCTCGGAGGCCAGGCTTCTGAGTCGTTCGCGACGCGGCGGTCCGACCGAATCACTTTCCCCGGGACCCGCTCTCTCCCCCACGTCATTCGAACGCGATTCGCCCCGCCGACGGGCAACGTGAATTGAGCACCCGACGTCTCGGACTCCGTTCGGGTCTCTGAAGGAATCGCCGCTGCCCGCCGACGGGGGGCCAAGGAACCGAGACGCGAACGGATCTCGTCACGTCGACGGTTGAGGTTCAAAACGTCCTAGCGGGCTGTGAGTCCTTCGCCACACCTGAACGAGAGAGTGGCGAAGCAGCGCCTCCACGCTTGCCTCGCGGTCGCCCGCCCTCCGCGTTACGATGCTCGCCCTGGGTGATGGCTTCGATTTGGCTTGGAAGGGATGCTCCATGCGCCGGTTCGCGATGCTCTCGGTTCTCCTCCTCACGACCGCGACGTCACGCGGTGAGGTCGTTCGAATCATAGTCGAGTCGAGACAGGACGTGCTCGAGGGCAAGGCCTTTGGTGAGGTGGGTGGCTACGAGCGCCTGGTCGGTCGAGTCTTCTTTGCGGTCGATCCGAGCCTGGCGGCGAACTCGTCGATCGTCGACCTCGGGGGAGCGCCGCGAAACGACGACGGCCTCGTCGAGTCGTGGGCCAACTTCGTCGTGCTGCAGCCAAAGGATCCGGCAAAGCGGGGCACGGCACTGCTCGAGGTGAGTAATCGAGGCGGCAAGGCATCGCTCTCCTACTTCAACGGAGCGCGTGGCTCGCGATTGCCGTTGAGTGAAGAGGACTTCGGGGACGGCCTGCTCATGCGACGAGGCCTGACGGTCATCTGGGTGGGCTGGCAGTTCGATGTCCCCGATCGGCCGGAACAGCTTCGACTGCATGTCCCGACGCTCGAAGGGATCACGGGTCTGGTTCGCAGCGATTGGACCGTCGACCGCACAACGACTCGCCTCGACATCGGGCATCGACAGCACCGAGCCTATCCGGTGGTCGAGCCCGGCTCGACCGAGCACGTGCTCACACGCCGTGCAGGCCGCCTGGCGCCGCGCGAAGTGGTTCCTCGCGAGTCGTGGCAGTTCATCCAGGACGGCCAAGGCAAGCTTCAGGAGCCTCTGCGCATCTTCAGCAAGGAGGGCTTCGAGGGCGGGTTTCTCTACGAGCTCGTCTACCGGGCCGAGAAGCCGACCGTCGTCGGGCTCGGCCTGGCCGCCATTCGCGACACCTTGGCCTACGCCAAGCATGACGAGGACTGCCCGTTTCCCGTGAAGCGTGGGATCGCCGTCGGTATCTCTCAAACCGGGCGCTTTCTCCGACACTTTCTCTACCAGGGCTTCAACATCGACGAGGCGGGTCGTCCGGTCTTCGACGGCATGTTGATCCACACGGCCGGCGCGGGTCGTGGAAGCTTCAATCACCGCTTCGCCCAACCGTCGCGCGATGCCCATCGATACTCCGCCTTCTTCTACCCGACCGACATCTTCCCGTTCAGCGGCCGCGTTCAGCGGGATCCGGTCACGGGTCGGAGAGATGGCTTGCTCGCGCGGGCTGGTGAGCCCCGGCCCAAGATCTTCTACACGAACACCGGCTACGAGTACTGGGGACGCGCGGCATCATTACTTCATACCTCCCTCGACGGATCGGCCGACGTGGCACTCCTGCCGGAGGAGCGCGTCTACCATCTCGCCAACACTCAGCACTTTCCGGTCGGCTTTCCCCCGCGCGACAACCAGCGCATCGAGGGCGCCGAGGCCTGGGGAGGGAACCCGGCCGACCTGCTCGCGACCGAGCGCGCGCTGCTGGTCGCTCTCCAGGACTGGGTCGAGCGCGATGTCGCGCCACCCCCGAGCCAGCATCCGCGCATCGACGACGAGACGCTGGTCGGAGTCTCCGAGCTCGCCTGGCCGGGTGTCCCGGGCCTCGAGCCGCCGCGCGTCGTTCACGAAGCCTACCGCGTCGACTACGGTCCCGAGTGGATGAGCGCGGGTATTGTCGCGCATCAGCCCCCCCAGTTGGGGCCCGCCTTCACGACCCTCGTTCCGCAGCTCGATGCGATCGGCAACGAGCGAGGCGGCGTGCCCAACCTCGAGAGTCTCGTTCCCTTGGCCAGCTACTTCGCATGGCACCTGCGACGAGGCCTGCCCGGTGGCAACGGTGAGCTGACAGACTTCTACGGCACCTTCGCTCCCCTCGCCCGGTCGCGCGCAGGCCGCGAAGCCACCTCGGATGGTCGCCCGAGCATCGAGGAGCTCTATGAGTCCAAGGAGGTTTTCCTCGTGAAGGTCGATTTGGCAGCCGCTCAGCTGGTCGCGAATCGGGTCCTTCTGGAAGAGGACCGCACCCGCGTCCACCAACGCGCCGAGGCGACCTGGGACTGGATTCACAGCGACCAGTGATCGGCTTTACCGCTCGCTTCGTCGGTCGCGGGTGCCGGGCTCTTCTCGTCAGTCGCTGAGTGTGGCGGGGAAGGCGTAGGTCCACGTGCCGGACGAGTCGTTGGCCAAGATTACGATGCGGGTGGTCTGGGCGACGTGGCGAATCGTCGCGCACGAGGCCGTCGCGGCGAAGCTCTCGACAAGCTCCTCGCCTCGCCATACTTGGACCGTGACATCGGCCTGATCGGCTTCGATGGAGACCGTCAACGCGATCGCGCGGGGACGGTCCGATTCCCAAAGTGTCGCGCCGCGCTCGGCCGTCGTCATCCACGACGCCTTGTTCCGTGGGCCGGCGGTGGGAGAGCAGTACTCGTAGCTCCCCTGCGCTCCGGATTCCTCCAAGGCGCGAATCGTGACGTCACCGCTCAGGCCGCGCAGTGAGACGCTGTTTCCCGGAGGCAGCTCACGCTCTTCACCGCGCACGAAGAACACGAGAGCGGAGGGCGAATCGGCGTGGCAGCTCAACGAGAGACGGCTGCCGATCGGTGCCCGAGCAATCAGAGTCCGCGCCGGATCGTCTCCGACTCGAAACTCGCCAGCGTGAAGGCAAGGCTCCCAAGAGAGCCCTGAGAAAGCGAGGAGGACCAAGGCGAACATGTCTGCTCCTAGGAGAAACCTGCCGCCCTCGATTCGTTCTTGTCTACCGAAGTTACGCAGGGGACGCGTCTTCTGGCAAGCCTGGGCTGTGGTTTTCGCCGGGGTCCCACCTCGAAATCGGGGGCTCCGGAAAAAACTCCGGACAGCCTGTAAGGTGCAGGCGCGGCTTGCGCCTTCCTGTCTGACGACGCGACGAGTGAAGCCCGAGGTCGGGTTTTCGGGACGCGCGAGCCCGTACGAGGAGTGGTCGGATGATGACTTGGATCGGGACTCTGTGCTTGCTGCTGATGTCGAGTGGGCAAGACAACCTCCTCGCCAACGGGGGCTTCGAAGGCGAGCTCGAAGGATGGCGACTCATCGACAACTCGGGACGCTCCGAGCTGGCGGTCGACCGACGCACCAAGCGAAAGGGCCGTCAAGCCCTGCACCTCACGAAGACCGGCGGCGCTCCCTTTGATGTCGTACGGGGCGATCTCGAGACGCTTCCGAGCTCCGGACGCTTGGAGGTCTCGATGTTCGTCAAGGGCCGTGACGTCGAACGAGCATTCCTCAAGTTCTTCCTGTGGGACGCTCAGGACGAGTCGCTCGACGCGAATGTGGATCTTCGCCTGCTCAATGGATCCTTCAATTGGATCGAGGTGAAGCACACCTACGAGATCCCCGCCGGCACCGTTTCGGCGACCGTGATGCTCGTGATGGCCGGTGGCGGCGAGGTGTGGCTGGACGAGGTTCGCGTGATGGGATCCGAGGCTCCCGTGTCGCAGGCACCGAAGAATCTGCTTTCCAACGGAGACTTCGAGGACGGCAGCCAAACGGGTTGGCAGCTTCTCGACAACTCGGGACGGGCCTCAGCCAAGATCGCCACCAAGCCGGCGGCGAGCGGTCGCTACGCCCTGCATCTCACCAAGCAGGGAGGCCCACCGTTCGACGTACTCCGGGCGGACGTGTCCGGCCTTCGAGGAGGCGAATCCGTCCGCGTCTCGGGGCGCTTTCGAGGAGCGGAGCTGGGGCGCGCCTTCTTCAAGTTCTTCGCCTACGACGAGTCGGACCAGCCGTTGATCAATGACGTCGACATTGGTCAGCTGCAAGGGACCTTCGACTGGAAGGAGCTCGAAAAGACCTACCGGCTTCCCGAGGGCGCCCGTCAGGGGGCGGTCATGATCGTCCAAGTGATGGGCGGGGATCTGTGGCTCGACGATGTGCGCGTCGAGAGGATGGGGGCGGCGGCACCTCCCGTCGCCGAACTCTGGGGTACCCGTTTTCGCAGGCGCCTTTCCCTCCTCCCTGGCCAGGTTCGTGCGGTCGTGCGAGACTCCACCCAAACGAGCGGAACCACTGGAAGCGGATCGATGGGCGGAGAGTGGCGCATTCAACAGCGCATGACCCTCAGAGCACCGGTGCTGATGGTGTTCGATTGGGTCGAGAGCCCGGCCTGCTGGCCGAGCTGGGATCGCTCGATCGTGAAGGTGACGGCGCCATTCGAGCTGGCGAGCGCCGCCGAAGATTGGACGTCTCCCATTCGTGCAACCGGCGCACGAGGTGGTTGGGAAGGTACCTTTCGAAAGTGGCGCCGCGGCCACGAGGTCGAGCTCGAGATCCTCAAAGGGCGGTACTTGGGTCTGCGGAGCGTTCGTCTCGAGCGGCGCTACGAGGCGGTGCCGATGGGCTGCGTCCTCGAGCTGACCATCGAGGTCGACGAAACGAGCAGCGGCTGGGTACCTTGGGGAGAGGCTTGGCGTCGCCGACGCCTCCGCGCACACATCGAACGGTGCCTGACGCGAATTCGACATGCACTCGAGTGCGTTCCGGCGGACTGATGCTCGCCACAACCTCCGGGACTGCCTTGCAGCGATGGCCAATGGCTGATCAGATGATCGGTCGCCCGGAGCCCCTCCTGGAGTTTCGCCCATGATCGCATTCGCCTTGATCCTGCTCGCCGGCCTCGCAGTGGCGTGGTACATCGGAAGTCAGCCCGGTGGCTGGCGCGATTGAGCGAGCGGAGGACGATCTGGAGATGACGATGTCGAGGTGGGTCGCGCCATTGCTGCTCGGGGCCGTCTTCGGCTGCGGCGAGCCGGACATGTCGAAGCCGGAGCCCGAGCCGACTTCGGCGCGGGCCGAGTTCGAGCGCATCGCCGTCGAGTTGCTCGAGGGCTCTCCGAACTTCCTCGGCGTGCAGCGCCGACAGGAGCTGTTGGTGAGGATCGAGCGTGAAGGCCTCTCCGCAGACGCTCGCCTACAGATCTTGATGGATCTGGCGTTCGAGGACCTGCGCGCCGGCGAGCTGGAAGCGGCGCAAGAGCACATCGAGGCGGCCGTCGCGCTCGCCGCGGATCTCCCTTATGGCGTGCCCGATCTGCAGCGTCGACGTGCGCTCGTGTATCTCCGTCTCGCCGAGCAGGAGAACTGCGTGCGTCGCCACAACCGCGACTGCTGCATCGTGCCACTGCAAGGCGGAGGCGTGCATCAGATCGTCGAGCCCGCCCTGGAGGCTCGTCGGTCCCTGCTGGCGTTCCTTCAGGACTATCGAGACGACCTGGGCGCGCGCTGGCTGCTGAACGTCGTCAGCATGGCGATCGGTGACTGGCCAAGTGGTATTCCCGAACAGTGGCGTTTGCCGGAGAGCGCCTTTCGATCGACGCGGGACGTGGGACGGTTCGTCAACATCGCGCCCGAGCTGGGCGTCGATACGTTCAATCTCTGCGGTGGAGCGATCATCGAGGACTTCGATTCCGATGGGCGACTCGACATCGTCACTTCGAGCTACGATCCACGGGAGTCGCTGCGCTTCTACCGCAATCGGGAGGACGGCGGCTTCGAAGACCTGACCGCGGAGGCGCACCTCGACGAGCAGCTCGGCGGCCTGAACTGCGTCGTCGAGGACTACGATGGCGACGGCGATCCGGACATCCTCGTGCTGCGCGGCGCGTGGCTCTTCGATGCGGGGCGCATCCGAAACTCGCTGCTGCGCAACGACGGCGGCCGCTTCGTCGACGTCACGCGCGAGGTCGGACTCGCCGAGCCCGCCTACCCGACTCAAGCAGCGACGTGGGGCGACTTCGATGGCGATGGCGATCTCGATCTCTATGTGGCCAACGAGTCCCGTAAGACGTTCGACCGGCGTGGGGGCGATTTCCCGTCACAGCTCTTCGTGCAGGGCGAAGACGGCACCTTCGTCGATCGCGCTCGCCAGGCCGGAGTCACCAACGATCGGTATGGCAAAGGAGTCACGGCCGGCGACTTCGATAACGATGGGGACCTCGACCTCTATGTGTCGAATCGGGGTGTGAACCGGCTGTACCGCAACGAGGGCAACGGACGCTTTGCCGAAGTGGCGAAGGAGCTCGGCGTCGCCGAGCCGGGCAAGAGCTTCGCCACATGGTTCTTCGACTTCGACAACGACGGCTGGCTCGACCTGTTCGTGGCCGGCTACGAAGCCACGATCGCCGACCTCGCCGCCGAAACACTCGGGCAACCCGACGGTGCGACGCTCCCGAAGCTGTATCGCAACCTCGCCGGCGAACGCTTCGAAGACGTGACCGCCGCGATGGGGCTCGACCACGTCTATCTCCCCATGGGGGCCAACTTCGGCGATCTCGACAACGACGGGTGGCTCGACATCTATCTGGCCACCGGCGATCCCGAGTTCGAGTCGTTGATGCCGAACGTCATGTTGCGGAACGACGGCGGAAAGCGCTTCGAAGACGTGACGATGTCCGGAGGCTTCGGACATCTTCAAAAGGGACATGGCGTCGCCTTCGGAGACCTCGACCGGGATGGCGACCAGGACATCTATCACCAGCTCGGGGGCTTCTACCGTGGCGATCGCTTTCGCAACGCCCTCTTCGAGAACCCGGGTCACGGGCATCGCTTCCTGACGCTGAGCCTGATTGGCCGCCGCAGTCCGCGCTCGGGATCCGGTGCGCGAGTGAGGGTCGAGGTGGAGGATCTCGACGGATCGACAAGGCAGATCCATCGTGCCGCCGGCTCGGTCAGCAGCTTCGGCGGCTCACCGCTGCGGCAAGAGATCGGTCTCGGTGCGGCGCGGCGCATTCGAGCGCTCGAGGTTCGGTGGCCTCGTTCGGCCGAGGTCCAACGGTTCGAAGACGTCCCGCTGGATCGTCACGTGAAGGTCCGGGAGGTTGAAGGTCAGCTCGAGATCGAAGAGCTGAAAGCGACGCCCTTTCGACGTTGACGAGTCTCGCGGCCCGGCCGGCACTCGCCCACTCTCTCGATCGGGTCGTTCGAGCGGTAGTCGGCCCGCCGACACGGAATGCGAGAAGTGGCATTCGTGTCGGACTCCGTTCGCGGCTCTACCATGACGGTCCAAGGCCTCGAGGCTGAATGTATGGCATCGCGGGTGGGCGGTGTGTTGTCACCGAATGGCCTTGGCGTCGACCTTTGCTCGCGACTGTGCATGACGAGCGGTGGCCGGCCGGCCAAGTCTCATGCGGTCATGCGTCGTTCTTGAGACTCGGCTTGCGGCGGTCGGCGAGCTTGCGGGCTTGGGAGGCTGACGATGAACAACGCCTCGTGCCCGCGCGCCCTGAAAGGTCGCCATCGAGTCGTTGCGTTAGTCCAGGGTGCCGACGAGCGTGCGTTCGCGGAGCAGATCGCGAAGGAAGGCGTCGACGTCGTCGATGGCGACGTTGAGCTCTCGCGCGAAGGCGCCCCGGTCTTCGGCTCCCCAGGGCGACTCGGTTCGTCGGAGCAGGGCGGAGACCATCGGTTGCAGCGGCTCGGTCACCACGGGTCGCAGGCCGCCCGGTCGTTGGGCGGGAGTGGATTGAATCAGGACCCAGTCCGATTCGCTCGCCGCCGCCGTCGTCACGTCGAAGCGGGCTCCGGTCTGCACCTGCTCGGCGACCGTCCACGTTCCGCCCGGCAGCTCGAGCACGCGAGCATTCGGCGCCAGCACCACCTCGGACGCGCGCGGAGCCGGGCGGTCGACGATCGAACGGCGCGCCTCGACGAGTGCCATTTCGAGACGGACCAATCCTCGGGCTCTCGGATCGGCCGTAGCGCAGCGACCCTGGAGGTGCTGACCGAACGCGAAGGGCAGGCGCTCACCCAGCGTCACGGCATCATGGAAGTGCCGCGATTCGAGAAACTCCGTCGCGACCTCGGGGCCGAACAGCGTCGTCAGGACTGCGACGCTGAGCGTGTACTCGGAAGCGATGTTGCCGAGCACCTGATGTCGCCGCCGGTGCCCGGGATCAGCGGTCACACCCGCCAGAGGCGCTCGCCTCAGGAGCACGAGCTCTTCGGAAGGCAACCCGGTGCCGGTGAGCGTATCGGCGTCACCGTTGAGTACCGACTGGGCAAAGCTCGGGTCGAGCTGCATGCGGAAGAGGACGCGTTGGAGGAGTCGATGGTTCATGAGGCCGGGCTCACGGCGGGAAACACCCGATTGAGTCGTTCGAAGCGCGGCCGTACCTGCTCCGCCGCGTTTCGCTCGCACTCGTAGACGATCGCGCGCAGGTTGGGCGCCCGATCCACGACCTGCTCGAGAAGGTCCCAGACCTCGGGCAAAGGCTCGGGAGAGTGGTCGTCGTCGACGAAGGTCTGGCCGGCGTGCTCGAAGGGGGAGCCCCCGGCAACATGGATCTCGACGATGTGCTCGAGAGGGAATCCGTCCAGCCCGGTGTCGGGAGCGTGGCCGGCCACGCGCTGGTAGATCGCCAAGTGGGCGAGGTCGAGCAGGAAGCCGGAGTCGGCTCGCTCGGTGACCGCCGCGAAGTAGTCGAGGAGGTGTCGATCGCCGAGAAAGACATGCGCCGGTGGGTTCTCCGGCAACACCTCGTAGCCCGTCGCCTCGCGGAGTCGGACGATGTTGTCGGCCATCTCGTGCGCCGAGCTCTCGCAGAGAATCGGCGGCATCAGCACGCCGTGGCCTCGCTCCCGGGGACCGACGTGCCAGAGCCCCGCGTCGCCGCAGAGCCAGGCCGCTCGAATCTGAGCCGCCTGCGCGATCGTCGCCCGCGTCCACTCGTCGTCGAGGTCCTCGGACTCCTCGAGGTTGATGTCGAGGAAATGGTAGGTCGTGGGAAGCCCGAGCCCCACCCAGCGAGCCGGGAGATCATCGAAGCCGCGATCGACATCGGCGCCCACCTCGAGGAAGTGGACGAGGTTCGGATGAGCCCGTGTGAACGCGAGTATGTCGAGACCTTCGATCCCGGCACCGAGCTCGGTGGAGATGCCGACACCGAGGCGTGGCAGCGGCTCGACTCGACGGCTGAAAGAGGACGCGGACATGCAGACTCCGGAGGGCGGCGACGGGGAATGGGACGATGATAGCCAATGAGCCCCACCGGCGCACCGACCCGCGTCCGACCGGCAGCGGCTGGATCACGAAGGACGTCGTCGGACCGTTCAAGGGAGAGCCGGGCACCGGAGGCGGGTGATCGTCCCGGCGCCGTGAACCTCGCGCTCAGTCTCCCGTTTCCAGGCCGGGATCGAACGAACACCGACTCGGGAGACCGTCATGAGCCGCACGCGCGACGAAGTGAAGAAAGAGGTTCGCCTCGAGATGACCCCGATGATCGACGTGACCTTCCTGTTGCTCGTCTTCTTCCTGTGCCTGATCCAGTTCAAGCTGCTCGAAGGGCGGCTCGGAGCCTACCTGCCGAATGATGTGGGCGTGAACACGACTCCGAGCGATCCGCTCGAGAAGGTCCGGCTCTCGCTCGCCGTGATCGATGAGCCCGCCGATTCTCCGCGCCGCAGCCAATCGATCGCCTATCGCGTGGGGAACGTCGTCTTGCTCGACCCGAGCTCGCTCGACCGTCATCTCCGAATGCTTCGAGAACGGGATCCGAACCTCGACCTCAAGCTGGATCCAGAAGCGGAGGTCTTGCACGAGTATGTCGTCCAGGCGCTGGATACGTGCGTCGGGGCCGGCTTCGAGAAGGTGACGATCGTCGGCTCGAGTCGAGTGCGCTGAGGTCCGCACTCAATAGCGGAGCCCGACGTACTCCACCGTCCGGTCGTTTCCTTCGCGGTCGCGAACGGTCAACCGAATCGTGTCCCCGACATCGAAGCGCCGGCGGAACCACACCAGGAATGCACGACCGGTGAGATCCGGGCTCTCCCCGTTGACGGCGATCACGACGTCGCTGCCTCGCAGGCCGGCCTCGGCGGCAGGGCCTCGGGGGTGATACGGCTCGATGGCCAAGCGCCCCGGCTCGAGGCCGCGCGGAGCCCGCCTTCCCCGGGCCGGGAGCGGAAAGAAGCCGGGGCTCACGCCGATGTTGCCCTGCGAGATGCTCATCCGCCAATCGAGCACGGTGGCGCGCCAACCGCTCTCGAGCGCCAGGTCACCGGAGTGGAGCTTTCCGTTGCGTAACCATTGCACGCTGACCTCGCCGGCACCTCGGGGACCTCGATGCAAGACGCCCCGAAGGTCGGCTTGGCCGAAGAGGCGTCGCCCACTCGCCGCGGCGAGCTCGTCCCCGACTCGCAGACCGGCTCGCTCGGCGGCGCTGCCCGTCTCGACCTGCGTCACCTGAAGACCGTGGTCGCGATCAATCGAGAGGCCGACGTTCTCGGGCAATGGCCAGATGTCGAGGTCACGCGACTTGTCGAACGTCCCGGCTCGAATCGCGGGCTCACGCAGCACCTCGGCGACTTGGTGACAGTGAACACAGGCCTCTTGCTCGGGAGCGCTGCGTGCCCAGTCTCGCCAGCCGGGTTGATGCCGCACCGTCCGGGGTCGTCCCGTCAGCGGGGCAGCAGGGCCGTCGATGTCCCAGGAGGCGCGCTCGGGATGATAGTGGTGGGCGAGCACGCGACGCAGCGTGCTCTGCAAGGCCGGGATCGAGATGCGCGTCGCGTCCGACACGTCGTCGCGGCCACCGAAGATCCCGTAGAGCCGCGCCTCGGGTGACAAGAAGTATCCCCACCACGACAGGTCGAGGTCCTGAAACCCCTCGACCGGCAACAGACGCCAGTCGATCAGAGCGGCATCGGTCAGGCGCACGGTCACGAACTGCCTCAACAGAGGATCGAGTGCCGGTCCTCCCTCGAGGACGTCCTTGTCGAAGACTGCGCACTGCTTGCAAGGCAGGCAACGGAGTGTGACGAACAGGGGACGTTGCTCCTGGCGCGCGAGTGCCAAGCCTTCTTCCAATGAGCTGAGCCAGGTCACCTCGGCTCGCGGGGCGGGCCAGCGAACGTCTTGGCTCTTCGTCAGAATCGACTTCCAGTCGGGGACGTCGTCGTCTCGGTTCGGAATCCCGGGCGTCGCCGCCATGAGGAGGAGGAACAGAGCGTTGCGGAGACGGATCGTCATGACGGGCTCCTGCGAAACGGCGAGAGACGAAGGGGATTCGAGCGGCTCAAGGACGGACGACGAAGCGAATACCGGAGAAGAGATGCTCGTCGAGCTCCTCGTCGTCGAGGGCCAAGAGGGCCTCGCGATCGACGGCCACGAAGCCGTGCCGCTCGAGATTCGTGAGCATGTGCCGCCCACGACCGTGGGGACCGAAGATCACGAGCTGCCCGGTCGGCTTCAAGGCGCGCGTGACGCTGGCGTAGAAGCCGACTTTTTCGCCGTGTTCGCGGCATAACCAAGGTGTCCACGAGAACGGGGGAGGATCAAACCGTCAGGGACTCGACTGCTGGCGCCTCCGGAAGAAGGAAGAGCTCCGAGGTGAAGACCATCGCGTGGTCTTCAGTGACAGAGGAGGACGCGTATTGGTCTCCCCGCTGCTGAACGATGGCCAGGCTGCGGCGGTCGAGGCGGACTCGGTAGCGCAGCTCGGTCAGCTCACCTTCGACCGTCCAGCGGTTTCCGTCTCGGGTCACGCGGAGCCTCGACTCGCCGGTGCCTTCGGCCTCGAGCTCGAGCGGTTCGAAGTGTTGCTGGAAGGCATCGAAGACCGGGGACGGAATCAGTGTGATCGGACCGGGCAGCTTCTGTGCAGGACGGAAGGCGACCTCGACCCACGGCGATGGCGGGTCCAATCGGACGATCACGAGGTCGTCGGCTGCCGCCCGAGGTGGCACTGAGCCGAGCATCGCCATCGAGGCAATCAAGCGAAGCAGCATCGATTCGCCTTTCCTGGGGGCCCGGGCGACGAAGTGGCTGCCATTAAAGCGCAACCCGTCGGGCGATGCCAACGGATCAGCGCGTGGGCCTTCCGTGTCGCGTACGGAATCGGGAGAGATCGCGCGGGCCGATGGCGCCCCTTCAGAGCGCGGACGATGGATCCGATCGCCAAGGCTCACGGGATGCCGGATACCCCAGGGCCGAGCGGGCCCGGGCCCCCGGGGGGCCCCGGGGGGGGTGGGTGTGGCCCAGCGGGGCCCGGCAGCGAGC
>JAJDCO010000150.1 GCA_029260795.1 Planctomycetota bacterium
AACAGCCTCGACAGCGACACGCAGAACTCCTCTCCCGATAAAACGCCCTCGATCGGGTCCAAGGCAGCTCTCCGAACGCCCTACCCGAGCACCCGATACTCTCCAGCCCAAGCCAAAACGCCGCTTGAATTCCTTATCCGCTAGGCTGACGCGGGTGGTGGTCCCGGCCAGGCGGTCGCGCAGGAACAGGTCCTCGACCCAGTTCGTGTCCCCCGCCACCAGGTTGGTGGCGAGGGAGTCGAACACCACGAAGCGGCCGTCGGCGGACAGGGAGGGCGGGGTCGTGCCGCTGTCGTTGTCGCCCTGGCCACCCCCGGCGCTCAGGCTGACCCGCTCGCTGGTCCCGCTCAGCCGGTCGCGGAGGAAGACGTCGACAAAGAGGTTGGTGTCCCCCGCCACCAGGTTCGAGGCCCACGAGACGAAGGCGACGAAGCGGCCGTCGGTCGAGATCGCGCCGAACTGGCTGTAGTCGTTGGCCTGGCCGCCCAGCGAGTTCAGGTTGACCCGTTCGGTGGTCCCGTTCAGCCGGTCATGGACGAACAGGTCCTGCAGGCCGTTGGTGTCGCCGGCCACCAGGTTGGTGGAGTCGGACTCGAACAGCACGAAGCGGCCGTCGGCCGAGATCGCCGGCCGGTAGCAGCGGCCGTCGCCCTCGACGCCGGCCGAATCCACGCTCACGCGCACGGTCTCGAGGGCCACCCGGTCGCGCACGAAGACGTCGGGCAGGCCGTTGGTGTCGCCGGCCACCAGGTTGGTGGCGTAGCACTGGAAGGCGACGTAGCGCCCGTCGGCCGAGATCGCGCTGGTGTCGACCCAGCCGTCGGCCTGGGCCCCGTTGGAGTCGACGTTGACCCGCTCGGTGAAGCCGGTGAGGCGGTCGTGGACGAAGCAGTCGCGGTAGCCGTTGGTGTCGCCGATCACGAGGGTCTCGGAGTCGGACTGGAAGCAGACGTAGCGCCCGTCGGCCGAGATCGAAGGATGGGAGCTGCTCCACAGGCCCTGCACGCCGTTCGAGTCGACGCTGACGATCTCGGTGGTGCCGGTCACGAGGTCGCGCACGAAGACGTCCTGGGCGCTGTTGGTGTCCCCCGGCACCAGGTTGTTGGCGAAGGACGAGAAGACGACGAAGCGGCCGTCGGCGGAGAGGACCGGCTGGTCGCTGATCCCGTTGCCCTGGCTGCCGGCGGAGTCGACGCTGACCCGGACCGTGGTCTGGGCCGCGAGCGGAGCGGCGAGCAGCAGGGCGACGACGAGGGGAAGGCGCGGAAGAAGGTGGCGGAGCATGGCGGAAGGAGCGCGCTCCGGACACGCCGCAGCGACATTCAGCCATCCTAGCAGGAGAACGGGAAGTGGCCAGGAATCGGCCGATCCGGACCCCAGCGTGCCGCTCTTGCTTCCCTAGAGGTACTGCGCAGGTGACTTCCACAGCTCGCCGTAGTCCGGCACCGCAAACCACAGCCGACCAGGCGCCAGAGCCGCACCTTCAGCTGCTGCGCCACCGGCTTGTGTCACGGCATGATGATCAGAAGCCAGCCGGTGGATTCGCAGGGCATCCAGATGCCGGAGGCGTCGCGGTGAATGAGATCGGTTTGAACCGAGGGACCCGGGAACTGGGAGCTAGAATGCCGCCACCGCCATGAACCCGGCCAATCGGCTCCTCCTCCTCCTGCGCGACCAACAGGAGCTCCTCGATGAGTTCGGGGTTCAATCCCTGTTCCTCTTTGGTTCCTGGGCGCGCGGGGAAGCCGCGGCGGGGAGCGACGTCGATCTCCTCGTCGAGTTCCACTAGCCCATGGGCCTGTTCCGCTTCGCAGGCCTGAAGCTGCGACTCGAAGCGCTCCTGGGAACCGAGGTCGACCTGGTGGAGCGGGACGCCCTTCGTCCCTCCATGAGGGATTCCATCCTGGCGGAGGCGATTCGTGCCGCCTAGGGACTGGCGGTTCCGCCTGGAGGATCTCCGCGAAGGCGCTGACCGCGCCGTCTCCTATCTGGACGGCGTCTCCCAAGCCGAATTCGAAGCCAGCCCGCTTCTCCAGGACGCCGTCCTCCGTGCCTGACGGTCATCGGTGAAGCCGCCTCCCACCTGCCTGCGGAAGTCACGACCCAGTTCACGGAACTGCCCTGGCTGGAGATGAGGGCGATGCGAAACATCGTGGTCCACGAGTACTTCGGTGTCGCGATCCGGACGATTTGGCTCACGGTCCAGCAGGATCTCCCGCTCCTGATCGAAGCGCTGGGCAAGATCCAAGGGCGCTGACCCAGCTTCAGGACCGGAGGTATTCCTTCGGGAACTCCCACGGCCCGCGGTAGTCCGGCACCGCGCGCCGCGCGGCCTCCTCGTCGCCGACGATCTTCTCGGCCGCCGGGTCGAAGTGGATCGTGCGGCCGAGCTGGTAGCTGAGGTTGCCGAGCGTGATCGGCAGGTCGACCTTGGCGTGGTAGTCGGCGTTGCAGCTCGGCTGGCCGCCGTCGCGGATGCAGTCGAGCCACTCGTGCTCGTGGACGCCGCCGGCCGGGATGACCTGGGCCGGCTCATCGGCCGGGTCCAGTCCCTCCACCTGCGCCGTGATCTCCCGCATGCCGTAGTCGGCGCGCAGGGTGCCGTTCAGGCCGTGGAAGTAGACGCCGAGCGCCCGCGCCGCGCTGCCGAACTCGTAGCCGTGGTGGTTGAACTGGCTGAAGTGCCAGCGCATGGTCAGCCCCGGGTAGTGCCACATCATGTCCTGGGTGTCGGGGGCGTCGCCGTCGCCGCCGACGACGTGGCGGCCGCCGAAGCAGCTCACCTGCTCGGGGAAGCCGAGCTCCAGCGCCCACACCGGCAGGTCGAGCAGGTGCGGCGCCATGCCGGGCGTCCAGCCGCCGGAGTAGGCCATCCACGAGCAGTGCATGGCGGCGTCGGCGACCAGCAGGCGGTTGAACTCGCACTCCGGCGCCGGGCCGAGCCACAGCTCGAAGTCGATGTCGGCCGGCGGCGGCTCCTCGGGCGCGACGCCGATGCCGCCGGCGCCCATGTTCCAGCCCCAGAAGGTCTCGACGCGGCCGACCGGCCCGAGCCGGCCCGAGCGCACCCAGTCGACCACCCGGCGGTAGTTGGCCTCCTGGTGGATCTGGGTGCCGACCTGGCACACCACCCGGTGGCGGCGCATGGCGTTGCGCACCGCCAGGGTCTCGGCCGGGTAGAGCGTCATCGGCTTCTGCAGGTAGACGTGCTTGCCGGCGGCGGCGGCGGCCACCGCCTGCAGGCAGTGCCAGTGCGGCGGCGTGGCGACGATCACGGCGTCGACGCGCGGGTCGGCCAGCAGCTCGCGGTAGTCGCGGTAGCCCTTGACGCCGGGGCGGTCCAAGGTCCAGGCCTCGACCCGGTGCTGCTGCACGTCGCACACCGCCACCAGCTCGGCGCCGGGGTCGGTCAGGCACTGGCGCAGGTTGGCCGAGCCCATGCCGCCGGCGCCGATCAAGCCGAGGCCGATCTTGGCGTTGGCCGGCACGCCGCCGCGGCCGAAGGCGGAGGAGGGCAGCAGGATCGGGCCGGCCAGGAAGGCGGCCGCGCCGCTGATCAGGACGTCGCGCCGGGTGGGGTCGATCATCGCTCGAGCTCGTTGCGGGGGAAGAGGGGCGCGGTGGCGGCGTAGGTTTCGCAAGCGGCGGCGAGGACGTCCGGGTCGGCGTCGCCGGGCTGGATCATGAAACGGTAGCGCAGCGTCAAGGGCTGGCCGCGCTCCAGGGAGTAGCGGGTGCCGGCGCGCGGGAAGGCCGGCTGGAACCACGGCAGGTCCTCGTAGGTGATGAAGTCACCCGGAAAGTCGGGGTTGGTCGGGTGCTCGAGGATCGCCAGCGTGGTCACCCGCCGGCCGCCCTTCCAGATGCCGGTGGCGGTCGACCAGGCGCGCGGCTTCGATACGAGGGTCGCTTCCTGAGCGTGGTGCCCGAACTTCAGTCCTTCGACTGGCGCCAGCCGCAGGTTCAATCCGCCGTAGAGGTCGGTGCCGCGCCGGGCCAGGCTGACGCCGTCGGCGAGCGCTTCGAAGCGCAGCTCCAGGTCGATCGCCCGCGAACCGTCGGCGCCGAGGGCGCCGGCGGTGATCGCCACCCGCTCGAAGACGACCGGCGTCTGGTCCTGCCACAGCCACAGGTTCTGCGCCTCCACCCTCGCGGACTCCCCGGCTCCGGTCAGCGCCAGCTCGCCCACCGGCCGCGAGTACACGGCTTGCAGCGCGTGCAGGTCGCCGGTTCGCTCGCCGAACTGCACCTCGGGCCAGGCCCAATAGATGCCGCGGTGGTGCGGGTGGTCGGTGCTCCAGTCGAGCGTCAGCTCCTCGCCGTCCAGGCCGTAAAGCGGGTGGAGGTATCCGCTACGAGCTTTGGCGTAGATCCGGTCGCTCTCGGCGACCCGCTCCAAGTACCCCTCCGGCAGCTCCACCCGGCGCGCCTGGTAGGCGAGCACCGGCCGCCCGCCGTCGGCCAGCAGCACCGCGCCGCCTCCCTCGGCCGCTACCGCGGTCAGGCGCGGCGGAGCGTCCTGCGCGCCAAGCTCCGAGAGGGCCGGGGAGGCCAGGAGGAACAGGAGCCCGGCGGTGTACCCGCCCGGCGTGCCGAGTCGCGAAGCGTCCATGACGGCCATCATGCGCCGGCGGTCCTCCCGAGGCAAGGCGTTTCTCCCTCACCGGTTTTCCCTGCCGGAGCGCCCGCCGCGCGCGGGCCGCGCATAGGATGGGGCATCGTTTCCCATGGTCCTTCCCGCGCTCCTCCTCCTCTCCAGCTTCCTCCTCTCCGCCCCTGACCCTGCCGCCCCGCCGCGGCCGCAGGAGGCCGGATTCTCGCTGCTCTACTGGAACCAGAACGGCGGCAACGCGGCCGGCGACGCCGCGGTGGACGTCTCCCCGGTCACTCGCGAACCGGTCGAGCGCTGGCGGCGGTCGGTCGGCGAGCCTCTCGGATCCTGCCACCGAGAGCACCTCCCGACCACGATCTGTTTCCTTTCCCCCAGTGAGTCTGATCCCTCGACGGAGCTCAATCCCTGAATCTCGCCCTCGGGCCAGGGACTCGTCCTCCGTCCGCCTCGTGGCCAAGAA
>JAJDCO010000016.1 GCA_029260795.1 Planctomycetota bacterium
TCGAGGATCGATGCGGCTCATGCCCTGCCACCCCCATCCCCCGTCCGCCAACCCTTTTCTCGGAGATTCTCTCCGAGAAGCCGACCCCATCCCAGAGGGCACCAGCGCTCCGGCTTCGCTTCGGAGCAGGGTGCCCCAGAATGTCCGCCGTTCACGATGCGTGCTCCTCGTACGCCATCGGACCGTGGTGGTGAAGAGGTAAGGTTACTCAGTGATGACCCTGGCGGGGCGGAAGCCGAGGTCGTCGTTGCGGTCGTCCGGCGCGCTGTAGCCGCGGTTCGCCGAACGGGCGAGCCCGGCGGCGAAGCTGAAGCTGCCCCCGCGGTACACGCGGTTGCGGGCGCCTTCTACTGAGCGCAGGCCATCGCCGGATCGGGGGTCGATCTCGTAGTCGCCGTATCCGTCGCGGCACCATTCCCAAACGTTGCCGTGAATGTCGTGTAACCCGAAGCGGTTCGAGCCAAACGTCCCGACGGGCGCGTGGACCACGTACCCGTCGCTCCAGGTGGCCGGCCGCCCCCAGCGATCGCCCACGTTCCCGAAGGATGTCTGGTCGTGGACATTTGCCTTCCCCTCGAGGTCCTTCTCCTCGTTCCCCGGCCACCACACCGACGTCGTACGCGCCCGCGCTCCGTACTCCCACTGCGCCTCGGTCGGCAGCGCCAGGCCCAGCCGAGCGAGCACCTCGTCGCAGTCCAGCCAGGTCACTTGCTCGACCGGATGACGCCGCCAAGCTTGGCGCGCCCAGTTGTTCACGTCGTAGTAGCTCGGTCGTGCCGCGCGAGCCCGTTCCCACTGGCCTTGCGTCATCTCGTACTTCGAGAGGAAAAAGGGATCGAGCACCACTCGTCGGATCGGGCTCTCATTGGATTGCGCCTGCGGATCGACGTTCGGCGAGCCCTCGGGGCGATCGACGGTGGGAGGGATCGCGCCCATGTCGAACTCGCCGCTCGGGATCAGGACGAGGATGATCGCCATCTCGTCCGAGACGACGATTTTGCCCTCGGCGTCTCGCTCGGGCTCGACCCCCGTCGACAGCACCGCGAACTCCCACAAAGTGGAGCCGGGGTCCTTGCCGATCGGGATCAGGCCCTCCTGAATCGACAGCTCGAAGCCGTACTCGGGATGCTCACGGATGTTGGCGATCGCTTCGGCCCAGAGGCGCTGCGCTTCCTCGCTCTCGACAGTCTCTCCCTGGAGGCGTCTTGCTAGCTCCAGTCTTGCCTCGACCTCCGGCAAGCTGTTCCCATACGCCTCGCCGGTATAGCCCCGCACCGCCGCGGCCGCCTCCCCCGGCCCATCGACGAAGACGCGAAGATCGCCGAGGAGCGTGCTCAGCAGCCGATGTCGCCAGCGCTTCTGGCCGGCGTCCATCTTCTCGTCGCTCGTGAACTCGAAGGTGCGTCGTTCAGAGACGACGGCCTCGAGTCGCGCCACCTCGGCCCGCTGCACCTCGAGCGCCGTCTCGCGCTGCCCGGCTTCCTCCTTGGCCTGGGCGCCACCGCCCGAGAGCAGGGCCGCCGGACCCGTCGACTTCTTCTTGGCGGCCTGGAGCTGCTCCTCGAGCTCTTTCGCCTTCGACTTCGCATCGGCCAGGGCGCCGGCTTCAGGATGCGTCTCCCGGTCGCGCTGCGCCTGCGCTTCGGTGTACGGCAAGGCTTCGCCTTCGAGCTTCCCGAGCTGCGCCTCGAGCGGAGCGAGAAGGGGCAGCACCTCCCGCTGCGCTTCGGCGATCCAGGCTTCCATCTTCGAGGTGGTTGCGGAAACGAGTGGCCACAGCTCTTCGTCGGCACGCCGCCTCAGATCGGTCACGATCTCGATGCTCGAGAGCTGAAGCAGCTCGTCAAGGTTGAGCTGGGCTTCTTCGGCGTTGCGGGTGGCGAGTTCTTCGTTCTGCTCTGCCGCTACTCGCTGCTTCTCTTCTTTCTCCGCCGCCAGCTTCGCGTCGTCGCGAGCATCGGTGATCTGGCGGAAGGCCACGATCGTTCCCACCACGATGATGAAGAGAGACACCGCAATCACCGCGCTCAGTGCCTTGTGCCGCCGCACCGCCATCTTGAAAACGTAGCCCAGGCTGGGCGGACGAGCGCTGATGGGGCGGTTGTCGAGGAAAGCTTCGAGGTCGTCGGCCAGCGCCTCGGCCGATTCGTAGCGGAAGCCCGGGTCCTTCTCGCTGGCCTTGCGCACGATCGTGGCGAGGTCCTTGGGCACCGACGGGTTTGCCTTCTCGATCGCGAGCGGTTGCTCGCGGAGCACCTGCTCGATCAGACGCGCCTCGGTGTCGCCATCGTGGAAGGGGCGGTCGGTCAGCAGCTCGTAGAGCGTGGCACCCAGGGCGTAGACGTCAGCCCTTTGATCCACCGAGAGTAGGTTGCGCTGGAGCTGCTCGGGCGGCATGTAGCGGAGCGTGCCCAGGATTTGGCTCTTGTCCATGGTCAGCGACACGCTCGCGTCCTCGACCGCCGCCAATCCCAGGTCCATCACCACCGCGCGCCGATCGCCGGCCGTGATCATCAGGTTCCCGGGCTTGAGGTCGCGGTGGATGATCCCGTGCTCGTGCAGGTGCGCTACGCCGCGGGCCGCGTCTCGGAAGTATGTCGCCAGCTCCCGGAAGCGCCCTCGGCCCGAGCGGCTGGCGATCGGGGCCTTCTCGACGGGCGGGGCGTCGGCGAACAGCTCCTTCTGCCGTCCGCGTGCCGCCTCGCACGCCGTCGACACCGCCGAGTCGAAGTCGCCCGTTTCCGACAGCGCCTTCGCCACGTCGGACATGTCCGCGCCGTCGACGTACTCCATCGCATAGTAGGGCACGCCCCGAGCCTCGCCCGAGGTGAGCACCTTGACGACGTGAGGATGCTCGCAGCGAGACAGCGCCGCCACCTCTCGCCGGAAGCGCGCGAGCGACATCGGCTCCTGCGCCGAGCGTTCGGGCAGGATCTTCAGGGCGACCCGGCGGCCCAGCGATTCCTGCTCGGCGAGGTACACCTCGCCCATGCCGCCCACACCGAGCCGGCCCAAGATCTTGAACTCGCCAAAGCGGTCGGGCGAGTCGGCCTCCTCGGGCTCGGGCTCGGTGGGTGCGGGACTTGCGAACAGCGCCCGCAGCTCTTCCTCGAGGCCCGGGCGGACGGCCTCGAGCTCTTTACCGCGGAGCAAGTGCCCCGAACCGTAGTCGAGGTACTCGGCCCGCCGCGCCAGGCCGTTGAAGCAGTAGAGCCGCTCGCCTTCTTCCTGGAAGATCAGCCAGGGATGCAGATCGCGAATCGCGTCACCCTCTCGCCAGTACAGCCGATGGCTGCGCGTCCCCGGCGGCAGCTCGCTGCCCCGAGGATCGATAACGAGTGGCGTCTCGCCCGTGAGATCGAGCACGCGTCCGATGCGCTGACCATCCGCTCGCTCGACGATCGATTCCAGGAAGACCATCTTGCCCGAGCGCGGTAGGAACAGCTCGCCGTCCCAAGCGGCATCCAGTCCGCCCAGCAGCCGCTCACTCGCCGAGTCGTAGAAGGACCCCGGCCGAGGAGCGCCGTGTCCGATGACCTTGTTGCGGTAGGCGGGCAGCGCCGCGAGCAGCTCGGTGCCCGAGACCTTGGCCGGCCGCTTCTTCGCGCCCGCGCCCACCTCGCTCATCAGCGAGAACAGCTCGGTGACCGCCTTCGAGTCGAGCCGCGTCTCCTTGTCCCCAACCGCCTGCACCCACTCACCGACCGACGCGCGACGCAAGACCGCGACGTCCGACGGAGGCGAGGCCGCCACGGCCAGCCGCACCGACACCTCCCACGCAAAGTAGGCCGTGTCGTGCCGGTCCTTCGAGCTCTTCGCATTGAAAGCCCGCCGCCGCAGCTGAGCGACGGGCAGA
>JAJDCO010000151.1 GCA_029260795.1 Planctomycetota bacterium
ATCGCCGATTGGGCCGTCGCTCTGAGCAGAGCTGGGGGGAGAGGGTGTCCGGCGGAATGTCGCCCCAGCTCGTTCCCAATCAGCGACGACGCCCCCCAACGAATCCGGAGTCGAATCAGGGCGAGCAAAACAATTCGCCAAGTGACTCCCTCCTTAAAACCCAGCATTTCCGCGCGATTCAGGCAAAGAAAAGAAGCGATCGACAGTTTCGCGCCTCGCCCACCTCTCTCTCACGTTAGTTCCCCGCGTCCCATCACCTCCTTGAAGCAAGGCACCACGCTGAGGAGCGTCGCTGGTCCACCAGCCCGAAGGCTGATCGTCCCGTGAGGGCGGCAATCGACAGGAACCAGCAACCACAAGTCACCGAGAGAAGGAATCGAAGCCATGATCGATGCAGTAGAAGGGACACGTTGGAAGTCGCTGCGGAGCGCCAGGCACGCTCTGGTTGTCAGCTGCCTCTTGCTGTTGAGCCAATCCGGAGCTCTCGCCCAGACCGCCACTGGCACAGTCTCTGGTGTCCGGAAGCCGGGAAGTGGGGCCCCCACCGCTGGGGTCGCTCAGGCAAACCAGCAGGAGTACAACAACGGTGTCGATTTCTTCTTTGCCAACACCTTCATTCCAACCGCCGCCACGACCTACACCCGCTCTTTCGGATCAGCGACCAGCATCGGCAACCAGTCCGGTGGCGCAGAGACTGTCGCGCACCCGATCGGCGTGCAGCAGAGTGGTTTCCAGGCTTGGAGCGGCCAGGCGGGCTCGACTCCGTCGATCTCGCAGCCTCTCGGCTTCAGCCTGATGGAGTTTCGACGCGGTGGTACGTTCTCGCAGGCTGATGGCACCGTGATCGCACTTGCCAGCTGGGCCACGAGCCTTCCCTGCAACGCTCCTTGGTTCTGGATTGTGACGTTCACGTGGGGCACGACCTTCACGCAGACCTCGTCCGCTGCCGGCGCCACGCAGAACTTTACGATGTCGATGCGTGGTGAGATCAAGCAGAGCTCCGGCAATCAGAACTACTGGACTGGTTCCGGCGACGAGCGCAACCTCAACACCGGTGGCATCTCCTTCATCGAAGATACGATCGTGAGCTTGGCCGCCCAGCTGGTCGGTGCCCAGGAGTGGAACCACAGCTACTTCCAAGTCGATGGTTCGAGCCAGACCAACCGTGACCCGTCTGCCGGTGCGGGTGGCACGTTCGGGTTCGATCCGGTCTCGGTCGGTACCGGTGGTACTATCCTTCGTTCGAATACGTCCACCATCAACCCGGGTAAGCCGGCCGATGCCGTTGCGATCGCACACGAAGCCAACCATCAGCTCACCGGGATCTCCAACACCGTCATCAGCCTCGTCACCAACCGTAACCAGGGGGGTGGCCTCACGGCTGACGCGACCGGTACCTTCAGCCTCAGCGGACGTGTCACCAACCTCGTCGCCGATCCGTTCCTCACTTGGCTCGCACTGGCACCACCGTTCTCGTTCTTTCTCACTACCGGCGGTACCTTCAGCCCCCCTACGGGCGACGTCGGTCTCTCGGGAAGCGCGCAGACCATTCCGCTCGACCTAGGTTCTGTCAACATCCCGACAAGCCTCCTGCCGCTCAGCATCAACACCCAGGCCATCGGCATCCAGCTGCCGAGCTTCAGCTTTATCACGAGCGCCGATCGCTACGACATCAACTAACGACCGCATAGCCGCTCAGACTCACACCGTCTGAATAGCGAGCTCCCCTCTCTTTCCTTGAGCGGGAGAGGGGGTTTCTATCTTGGTTCCGACCGACGTGAAGCACCTGTAGTGGAGATCACTGCCGCCGATCCCGAGGCTTTCGCCGAGCTGACGATTGCGACGGCTAGCGACTGCATCGCGAATCCCCCGCGAGTAGCGTGACCCTTTCGGGCAACCAGAACGCCCTGACCGACTACCTCAGCCAAGCGATCCTCGACATTCAATCCGGGAAGCTGACCAAAAGCGCGGAAGAAGCTCGGAGATGCGATCTCGAGAACCGACGGGTGCCTCCTCCGAGGTGCTCCCGACGGCAACGGTCCGGGTCGCGACTGAATCACCGACTGCAATAAGCAAGTCCTCGTTTTCGACCT
This sequence comes from Planctomycetota bacterium, assembly GCA_029260795.1. Taxonomy (GTDB): domain Bacteria; phylum Planctomycetota; class OFTM77; order OFTM77; family OFTM77; genus OFTM77. Next base: position 2,094 of record JAJDCO010000151.1, read on the forward strand.
GCTCCAAACCGCACTCGCCGCGATCACTCCGTAGATCGCGCGCTCAGGAGCTCGACCAGCGGATGCCGTCCGCTAGTCGAGGCTTCACTGCTCTGACGCGTCGGAGTGGCTCCTCATGACGCCTTTCGTGGCCCGCCTGGGCCCGGAGGGTGCGACGATACGACACGCGACCACGAAGTGCCTTGCGGCGAAAGCCATCAGTCTTTCTTGTCATGACCACTGGAGGAATCAGCGATGACTCGGCTTGCTTACTATCTGGTGTCAGCTCTCATGTTTGCTCCGCTCGTAGCCGCACAAACGACGATCTACGTCGACTGCACCAACTCGAGCTGTGGCTCAGCGGATGGGAGCCCGGGCAGTCCGTTCTGCACCATTCAGGAGGGCCTGAATGCAGCTGTTGATGGTGACACCGTGCTCGTTCATCCTTGCACCTATGTCGAGACCATCGACTTTCTGGGCAAGGCGGTCACGCTGAAAGGCATCGGTGGCGAGGCGGTCACCATCATCGATGGGAATCAGAATGGATCGGTCGTGACGTTTCAGAGTGGTGAGGTCGCGACCTCGGTGCTCGATGGGTTTACGGTCACGAACGGCAAGACAAGCGGTCTCGTGAGTGGCGGCGGGATCTCCTGTTTGCACTCCTCGCCGACCATCAGGAACACGACAGTCAGCGCGAACTCGGCAAGCTACTTCGGTGGTGGGATCTATTGCCTATACTCGTCAGCGGCGATCGTCAATACGACGGTGAGCGGCAACGACGCGCACGCGGGTGGTGGGATCTACTGCCTCGCGGCGCCGGTGACGATTACAGCCGCAAACGTCACGAGTAACACGGCACGCCGCTCCAGTGGCGGTGGGATCTCGTGCGCAGGTTTTTCTTCAGCGGCGATCATCACGAACACCACGGTGACGGGAAACACGGCCTATCTGCATGGCGGCGGTATCCTTTGTTATTCAGCCTCTCCGGTCATCGCCAACAGTGTGATTCACGGGAACTCTGCGATCGAGGGCGGTGGCTTACTCTGTGTCGGCTCGTCACCGAGACTTGCCAATGTCAGCTTCACTCTCAATAGCTCCTTGGTCGGCGGTTCGATCGACGCCCTGACCGGCTACTTCAGCGGCATTCCCTCCTACCCGATCCTGACGAATACGATTGCCTGGGGAGACTCAGGTATCGAGATTTTCTCGGATGCTTCCAGCTCCGTTACCGTGACCTACTCGAACATCCAAGGTGGATACCCCGGCGCCGGCAACATCGACGCCGATCCGCTCTTTCTGGATCCCCTGACCGGCGACCTCCGCCTCGACTGCAGCTCTCCCTGCGTGGACGCCGGAATCAGGCCGCCCGGAATCATCGCACTTCTGCCCTTCGATCATTCCGGTGCCGACCTGCGAAAGATCGGAGCGGCGATCGACATGGGGGCCGATGAGGTCGGTACCCTCTGGGACTTTAACGCACCTGCGTCCGCACCCTGGGTAGGCCAACTGGCGAGCTTCACGGCAAGAGCGACCTCGGGACAGAACGGGAATCTCTCCGAGGCCTACCTGAGCCTGGGGGACGGGAGCACATCAGGAGGCATCAACGTTCCTCTCGCTGGAGGTCGAAAGCTGATGCTCGAACGCGGCGGAGCCTTCGGCTGGTGGGTGAGCCTGCCGAACGCCCACCGCCGGGTGAACCTGAACGGTTGCGGCGGAATCTCGACGGTCTCGCTGACCCTTCCGACGATTCCGATCGGCGTCACCGCTTACTTCAGCGGCATCACTTGGGATCTTGGCGCCGGTGTGGTGACCTCGATCTCGGAGACCCAGTCGTTCGTCACCCAATGAGCTGGAGCGCGGGTCGCCATCGGTCGGAGCAACTCCCGCGACTCAGTCGGGAAGCTCCGACCCTCTTCGATTCCCTGCCTTGCACACGAGATCCACACAACTCTCGAGCATGATCTTCGGTGCGGCGGCCCGCGGGGTCGCTGATCGGTTTTCCTGTTCGAGAGGTCGTCCGATGAAGCCGCTCGTTCTTGGGGCGGCTGGCGTGCTCCTGCTTTCTCCTTGCGTGGGGGCGCAGCCGACGAGTCGCGCTGCGCTCGATGCCGCGCAGGGTGGATGCGGAGCAGGCTCTCGAAGAAGCGCTGAAGCTCGCGCGCCGTCGTTGAGCCGAGGCTGTATCGAATCGACACGGAGAAGAGACTCCTGCCGAGTCGCGGAAGGTCGATGGGTTCCCAACGCACCATCTTGATCGTCGAGGACAATGCGAAGACGACGGAGACGCTGCGTCGGTACCTCGAGCGAGCCGGGTTCGAGGTTCAGACCGCCGCCGATCGAGATGCTCGAGAGCCGGAGCCCCGATCTGCTGCTGCTCGACTGGATGCTCCCCGAGGTCGATAGCCTCGAGTTGTGTCGATTCGTGCGGCGGCACAGTGATGTTCCCATCATCGTGCTGGCGGCGAAAACGATGGTCGACGACAAGCTCGAGGGACTGGAGGCCGGAGCCGATGACTCTGTCACCAAGCCGTTCAGCCCGCGCGAGGTCGTCGCGCGCGGTCAAGCGCAGCTGCGACGCTCCGCTCGTAGGACCCGCCTGCGGTGCCTCGACCTCGAGGTCGACCCGCTCCGTCGTGAGGTGCAATGCGGCGGGGCTCCGCTCTCCCTGACCCCGACCGAGCTCAAGCTGCTCGAGGCTCTCCTTCGAGTGCCTGACCAAGCTCTCAGCCGGTCGGACCTCGCCAGCGTCACGCAGAGCTGGGACCACTCGACCGACCTGCGCGCGATCGATGGCCACTTCAAGAATCTCCGCCGCAAGCTGCAAGCTCTCCAGGCACGGGTTCCCCGCATCGAGACCGTCTTCGGGTTCGGATACAAGCTGTCTGAGGGCGAGCCGTGCTCCTGGGGAGAGGAGCCGCTTCGAGGTTCGGCTCTCCATGCGATGACGGGCAGATCTCTCTCGGAGGAAGCGGCACACTCGGACCCCTGGCTCGTAGAATGCCTGAGCTGCCGTTTTCCCACGTCCCCGGTTTGGAGATCCTCATGATCCGTTCGCTGCGTGTCGCGCTCCCTTGCCTGCTGCTCCTCCTCGCCGGAAACGTCGCCGCGCAGGCGATCGAAGACCCGGGGCCGCATGCGGTTGGGTGGCGTGATGTGTCCTTCGTCGACGCCAACTTCGGACGCGGGACCGTCACTGGGCGGATCTACTATCCGGCGACGAGCGCGGGGCAGAATCGGCCCGCAGACCCGGCCAACGGGCCGTATCCGCTCTCGGGATTCATGCACGGCTTCTTCGGCAACCCTTCGTTCTACGACAATATCTGCACCCATCTCGCCTCTTGGGGATTCGTCGTCGCTTCGATCGGAACCGAGACCGGTGCGACGGCGACGATGCAGAATGAAGCCGCCGACACGCAGGCGTTGATGCATTGGGTCGACGGAGAGTCCGGCGATTCAGGCTCCTGGCTGACGGGCATGATCGGCCCGGACGACTGGTCCGCGAGCGGTCACTCGATGGGTGGCGGGGCGTGCATGTATCTGATCGGGCTCGAGTCCAAGGTCCGAGTGATCGTGCCGATGGAGCCCTATCGAGGCAGCGCACTGGGAGGCTACTTTGGCAGCCGCCCGAACGTGCAGAGCTTCACGGGCGTCATGCACTGCATCGCAGGCAGCGTCGATGGAACGGTTCCGCCGCGCACGATGGTGTATCAGTACTACCGAGATGGCTTCGTCGCGCGCCGCAACTTCTTCGACGAGGTCACGGGCATGGGGCACGGTGGCCCGACGGACTTCCCGCCCAACAACGAGCCGCTCTCGGGTGCCGAGCAGCATCGCCTGCACCGCCGGTTGCTGACGGGCACGCTGCGCGCCGAGCTGCTGGGTGAAGAGGATCTCTACCGGGATCTGTTCGGTGTCGGTGCCGCGAGCGAGCCGCTGGTCTTGGAGTCCGACTGCGACGAGCCGCCGCTCTGGGCGCTCCAGACCGGTACCCTGCCTCGCCAAGTCGGCATCGGCCTCGCCGGGAACAGGACCGACGTCGCGGCTTTCGGTGTCTCGCTCCTGCCGGCGTCGATCAACACGCCCTTCGGGATTCTCGGATTGGACCCGAGCGTTGGATTCATCTTCTACCAGGCGCCGCTGCCGTCGACGGGGGCCGTCGAGGTCGCGGCTCCGATCCCGTCCGTGCTCGTCGGTCAGACGCTCTACTTTCAAGGCATCTCAATGCCGGGCGGCAGCTTCACTCGGGCTCCCGCGATCGTGATCCAGTAAGGCTGGGGCGGCCCTCAGCGCCGCCGCATCGATTCGGGCATGCGCACCGCAATGACCTCGCCGCGGGCGCATGCCACACCGTCCGCCGTCAGCGTGACCTCGACGATGACCTTGCGCTCGCCGATCTCCTTCACCCGGCCCCGGGCCACGAGCTCGGGGCCGAGTGGCGTCGGGGCCAGGTAGTCGACCTTCAACGAGGCGGTCACGTAGCGCGGCAAGCCGGACTGCTCGATGTCGATCCCCTGCGCCCGTGCGGCCGCGGCCGCCGCGGTGCCGATGCCGTGGCAGTCGATCAGCGACGCGATCAAACCTCCGTAGACGTACCCCGGGAACGCGGTATGAAACGGCTGCGGCGTGAAGCGGGCGACGGTCTCGTCACCGTCCCACTCGCTCTGAAAATGATGCCCATGCTGATTGAGATGCCCACAGCCGAAGCAGTGGGCGACATCGTCGGGATAGTGGTCTTGAAGTGCGCTCACGCTCGACTCCTGGCTCGGACCGTCGTGGGACACGCACCCGGCACCTTCGGCCAGGAGCGCTCGCGCCGAATCTAGCCGATCCCTCGCTCGCTGCAACGACCGCCGTGGTTCGCTCAGAAGCTCATCGAAGCTCCAGCGTGATGGGCTCGAACGGTGCATCGACCGACTCGATCTGGAGGCCAGTCTCCGCGCGTAGCCCCGTGACCGACCTCGCCTCGACGATGTACCGGCCTGCGATCAGGCTCGCCTCGACCGTGACCATTCCCGAGTCGAAGGATTGAATCGAGGTGGTTCTCTGGAGCAGCTCTCGCCCGGACTGCTCGAGGATCAGCACGATCACACGATGGCGATCCTGCGCCTTTCTGAGGGCTCGGAGCCGCTCCGCCGCGTCCTCGATGGCCAGGATTTCGGGTGTCTCAGGCAAGCGCAGATCGATCCGGACGACCGCGGCTCGCTCCACTTCGAGCTCCAGCACCCCGCGCTCGCCTGGCTCCACCTGGACGTCGCGGTTCCCGCTCTCAGCACCGCGACCGTGCCAGTCGAGCCGATAGTGACCCGGATGCACGAGGCCGCTGTGATGTCGAGCGTCATCGGCTGTCAGGTCGATCGTCGAGCCGTCCTCGGCGACGAGAGTCAGGCGGAGGTCTCGAGGAGCCGACCCGTCCGCGAAGCGCGGCGAGATCTCGAGAGTGCCCGGCTCCTCGAGCTCGAACATTCCGAGGTCGAGCTCTTGGCCGGCTGCCAGATCGTGTTGCCCGAGCAGGATCGGTGGGAGCTCCTCGATCTCGAGGAGGAAGTCGTAGGTGCCGGGCGTGATCGGACCGATGCGAAAGCCTTCATCGAGATCGACCGAGAAAAGTACGCGGGAACCGCGAACGTTCCAAGTCGGTGAGACTCGACGATCGAACCGAGTGACCAGCCGCACGGCATTCTCGAAGCGCGGCGCCGTGCCCGTGACGCGGCCAGTGATCCAAGCGGAAGGGAGAGTCTCCTCGTTCACGACGATCTCGAGGTCACTCCTTCCAGGCGGCACGGCTTCGGTGATCAGAGCCGGGAATCCCAGGGGCGTACTGACCAGTAGAGGAATCAGTGATTCGCTTCCGAGGTCGCGAATCTCGAAGCGGCCGTCATCGTTGGCGCGTCCGCCACGCAAGTGATGGGAGACCCTCCAGCCTGGGAGAGGATCGCCGTTCGCATCGAGGACGCGCCCTGTGATTCTCGAATCCGTCTGCATCTCGACGACCGGGTTCCACAAGGTCTCTTGGCCGCGTGCCAGCTCGAGGCGAGCCTGTCCGGGCCCTCGTAAACTGCCACCCACGACCCTCACCGACACCTCGCCGACTGGCAGTCCTTGAAGTTGAAAACGTCCCACGGCATCCGACTCGCCTCTGGTTTGGACGTCGAGCGAATGCTCTTCCGTGTTCCAGGTGACGGAGACTCCGGGAAGCGGGCGCCCCAGCGGATCCGTGACGCGTCCGACCACTCGTGGGCTCTCGGGAAGGGGGATCTCGACCCGCGTGCTCTCAGCGGCGACGATGGTCGGGTGGCCGGCCCAGGGTGCTCGATCAAGCGTCATCGCCTCGACGTACAGGATGCCGTTCGCGGCGAGTCCTGCGATCTCGAAGTGACCGTTCGAGTCGCTGCGCGCGAAGCGTCTGGGGGGATCGACGATGCGTTGCCCGTCGGGGCGGCGTCGGTCGCGGTCCTTCGACATCCACTGCACACGCGGTCCCGCGAAGATCTGAGCACCGGCGACGGGGGTACCGTCCGGAGTCACGACCCGCCCGACCAGTCGCCCGGCCGGCTCGCCCAGTTTCAGAACGACATCCGGCTCGCCGTCTGCCACCGGAGTCAGTGAGCCGAGGACGACGCCCGAGGATGGCGAGAGACGATCCGATATCGCACCGATCACGTGATCCGGCCGGAGCCCCTTCAAGACGAAAGCACCGGAGTCGTCTGTGCGAGTGACGGGTCCGCAGCGGGCGAGGTGCTCTTCACCGCGGGCAGCCAACCAGATGCCGGCGCCGGGCACGGGACGATCGAGCTTGTCGACCACCCGCCCGGTGATCTCCTCACCCGGTGGCAGAGGAAGCACGAGCTCGGAAGCTTCGCCTGTCGTGAGATCGATGTACGCTCCGTCGTCGTGTCGGTCGGCACGAACCCAGTAGGTACCCGGGACGAGATTCGTGAACTCGACAACGCCACCTTGGTCGGAGACGCCCTCCGAGGCGTGATGCAAGCTCCATACGAGTCCCTCTTCGGGTGGCAGACGCCGAAGGAGAAGGACACCGATCGAAGCCGCTGGCGAGGCGCCCTCCCAAACCGTGCGCACCGTGAGCCGGGCGCCGTTGTCGCGACTGCTCGGAGCTGGCGAGGCGTTCGATGTGCTCGTTGCCGCCGACGGCGAGACCGGCCGCGCTTCGGGTGCAGCCGGTGACGCGACCTCGAGGGAAATGGCTGCAGTCGAGCCCGACTCGGTTCGAGAGCTCGCAGGTGTCTCGTCGAGCGCCATCATTTTCCAACCGATCACTCCGATGATGGCCGCCGAGATCATTACGACGACCGGCTTGCTCGAGAACAACATGCTCGACACCTCCAAAAGGGCGCTCGTTCTTTCCCCGAATCGGATGCCGTCTTCGGCTTGGCCACCACCCCGAATCGCCGCGATCGGTACGAGGCCCAGCGCCCAGCGCTCGCGCGAGCCGTACTCGGCATCCAGGCGCACGCGCAGCATTGCCAGTCCGCGTCGGAGCCGAGTCCGAACGGTCTCGACGGGCACGCCCTGACGCTGCGCGATCTCGCGAAGCGCCAGCTCGTCGAAGAAGCGGGCGAGAATCGTGGCCCGGTAGGGCTCATCGAGCGCGAAGACGGCATCGACGACGCGATGGATCGTTTCCCGCCGGATCGCATGCTCGGCGGCACTTGGAAGCGCTTCGGGCCGAGCCGCTTGGCGCTCACGCCGTCGTCTTCGAGCGTCCGTGAGCCCCAACCGGCGCGCCGAGTTGCGCGCGATGGCAGCCAGCCACGAGCGAGTCGACGATCGGCGCCGCGGTGAGTGAGTCAAGGCGATTGTGAGCGTTCGCTGTGCGACCTCTTCGCCGAGCTCCGGATCCGTGACCAGATGTCGGCTGAGGTCGCGGACGAAGGCGGCGTGACGAAGGACTTGATCGGGTTGCATGCGATGACTCCTCGGGGTGACACCCGTCCAGAGTCCGCGGTTCGGTCGAGGGGTTCACATGGTCGAGAACTTTTGCCGGAGTACGTGGGCAGACTCGTCGCTCAGTCCGGGTCGCCGCTCAGGACCCAGCCCGCCCAGTCGTTGAATGAGTAAATGGGTGTGCCGTCATCGTCGAGCCTCTCACGAAGCGCCTTCTTTGCGTTCCAGAGCGCCTTGGCCTTGGGCTCCTTCAAGATCCAGAGCCGTCGATAGAACTCGGTCATGAGCTCGCGGGTCGCCGCATCCGGAACCTTCCAGAGCGAGGTGATCGTCGTTCGAACGCCGGCCGCGTGAAGCGCTGCTTGCAGGGACGCGATGCCTTGGGCGCCTCGACGTTCCCCGAGACTGGTCTCGCAGGCCGAGAGGATCGCGAGCTCGACCGAGCCGAGATCGAGGGCTCGGATCTCCTCGGCTGTCAGCACACCTCCGAGACGACCCAAGTCAGAGGCGCGGCCGTTGGCACCGGCGAAGGCGAGGCCACACAACAGGGAGGGCGCGAGGCCGCGAATCCGATCGGATGGGGAGGCTGTGATCTCTTCGCGGATCTGGGCATCCTCGTCGTGCCCGGCGATGTCGCTGAACCATCCGTGGGTAGCGATGTGTAAGAACTGCGCGCGAGGACCGTCGGCTTCGAACCGTTCCCGCGTGGCTTCCGAGCCCGTCAGGAGAAGAGACGGTCGGTCATCCGAGACGGCTTCCTCGTAGATCTCCGCAATCGCTTCCGCTTCGCTCGCGGTTTGAGCCAGCGGCTCGAACGCGGTGGTCGCCGAGAGGCGCGTCCTCAACGAGTCGACGTCTGCGTCCGCTCGAGGAGGCTCCGGGGTCTCCTCTTCGGCGTCGTAGTCGATGCCACCCATGGCTAGTAGGCCCACCGTGGCCGGGGAAACGGCCGCTTCGACCGTGAGCAATGAGAGACCCTCGAGCGTGATGATCTCGAGCGCGTCACCGAGGTATCCCCCATCCTGCGGCAGGGCATCGAGCGGCACCCCATGAAGCGCTCCCGCCGGTGCGACATAGAGCCGATCGACGTCCTCGAGGGACTCCTTCAGCGGGTCGATCAAGGCGCGGGCCAGCGAGGAGGCGGCGTTCAGCTGCTCCTCCTCCTTCTTGCCGACCGCTCGTCGACCCTTGACACCTCGCAGCGCCCGATCGGCTTCCGTTGATCGCCAGGCCGCGGCGGCGGCCTCGATCGGCGCCGCTGGACCCAAGGACAGCCAGCGCATCGGAGCATCGTATCGAAGCACCCAGGCGAAGTAGCTGGGCACGGCCGGGCCGCGCAGCCGGGTCTCGGCATCGAGGATCCTGATATCGGCGCGCCACAGGGCCAGCGCCGCTTCCCCCGGCTGGAGTCGGGCGCGGATGACCTCGGGATCGAGCGAGGGGATCCGCCCTTGGCCGCCTCGCGCGGCGAAGTGCTCGGCGAGCCGTCGCTCGTGCTGGTCGCGCCGCCGAATTGCCTCGAAGAGCGCGGCGCCCGTCTCGTTCTGGTCAGACAGCCGAGAGATCTCCCGATGGACCGTCGCCAGCTCGGTGCGGAGGTGAACGCTGGTGGGATCGTCTTCGGAGACGCGGATCAGCCTTGCGCTCGTGGTAGGAGCGGTCCGAATCGCCTCGGTCGCTTCGAAGAGGCGAGTGAGTCCCGCCTCGTCAGGATCGAAGATCCCGGCGCCCAGGAGCAAGGACAGGGCGGCTTGAATCTCCTGTCTCCATTCGTTGCCGTGGGCCTCGAGCTCGCGGGACGAGAACCCACCGAAACCGCGATGTGAGTGGATGGCCGCGTCCAGCTGCTCGATGGCCAATCGACGGCTCGCCTCGATCTGCCCAATGTGTGCGAGCGACCAGGCGAGGTTCGTCCGAGCGGCTCGCAGCTGAGCGTGATTGTCCGGCAATCGCGATGCGGCGAGGTTGTAGTTGCGCTGCACGAGTACCAACGATTGCTGGAAGGCTCCGAGCAGGCGATGTGTCCCCGCCAGATGGCTGCGGGCGGCCATCAGGGTGGCGTGATAGTCGGGCAGGTCTTCGGGCCAGCTGTCGATCACTTGCTCGAGAGTCGCTTGGGCCGCGTCGAGCTGACCTTGGTCGCGCAGGACGGCACCGAGCAGCACGCGCACCGACTGCACCTCGGCATCACCCTTCTCGATGAACGTCGCGTCGTAGGAGGCGAGGCAGGTTTCGAGGAGCGTGCGCGCTGGACCGAGCCGTCCGAGGACCCGGTTCAACGCGGCCAAGGCTTGCCGGGCCGATTGGAGCTCGATGTGGTCGTTGGGCAGTGTGCGAGATCGGATCTCGAGGACCTGCTCCATGAGAGCGCGCGCAGTGTGAAGATCGCCCAGGTCGACCAGGACCTCCGCCAGATTGAGTCGCACGGACTGGAGAGCGCGATGCTCGCGTGGCAGCGTGCGCTCTCGAATCGCCAGCACTTGCTCGAGCAGTGCGCGAGCGGTGTGAGACTCGCCGAGTGCACCCAGTGTCACGGCGTGATTCATGCGTGCGCGCTGGTAGTCGGCGTGCTCGGGAGGAAGCGTCTTCGCGAACACGCGGAGCACGCTCTGCTCGATGGCTTTGGCCTCGTCGTATCGACCGAGCCAGAGAAGCGTCGCCGCGAGATTCACGCGGGCGCGCTGCAGATTCGGATGCTCGGGCGGAAGGGTGCGCTCGTAGACCTCGACCGCCTTGGCTTCGACGATCACGGCCTCTCGAGGGAGGCCCAGGTTCTTGAGCGTGACGGCGAGATTCAAGCGGACCTTCTGCTTCTCCCCATGGTCGGGCGGGAGTGTCCGCTCGTAGATCTCGAGGATTTGCTCGAGGAGCTTCCGCGCGCCGCGGAGGTCGCCGGTCTGGCTGAGCTCGGTCGAGAGGTTCATGCGCGTGGCTTGAACGGCCGGATGCTCGGCCGGGTAGATGGCCTCGCAGATCTCGAGCACTCGCTCGTTGAGCCGCTTTGCGGCCTGATGATCCCCGGTCGCGGAGACGGCGGCAGCCAGCGAGCTGCGGAGGCCCAGCGAGTCCGCGTGTGTCTCGGGAAGAGCCACGCCTCGAAATGCGTCGGCCGTCTCCCAAGCCGAGCGCGCCAGCGGTTGCGCCTCGGAGTGGAAGGCGAGAGTGCCGAGCTGGAAGAGCATGCTCGCGATCGCTTCGCTCCTCGCGGCGCCCGCCAGAGCGCTCAGGAGATCGAATGCGGTTTGCACGTGCTCACGCGCCGAGCCGAGATCTCGAGCCCGCAGGGACTGCTGGGCTTCCGCCAGGTGAGGTCCTGCTTCGCGAACGGCCGACCGTGTCGCGGGAGTCTCGATCGCCTCGAACACGTGGATCGTCGCCGAGCCTTCGGTGCTCGGGGACTTGACCGCGACCCACAGCGTGATCGGTCCTCCACCCTGATGAGGGATTCGAAGGAACGGAGTCGTGCCACCGCCCGAGTCGTCGTCCCGGAGAGGATCCTCTCGCTTGCGTCCCCCGAGCAATGCCGCGGGGCCGGTCGCAGCCGCTGCTGGACCCTCGGCCGTGTCGAGCTTGGCCTGCAGCACCAAGTCGAGCTCCGCAGACTCCGCGAAGACCAGGACGACCGCGTCCGCGGACTCGATCGTGTAGTGAAAGGTCCTGGCAGGGCCGACGCCTTCGAGGGCAGGATCCTCCGGGCCCAGGGAGAACGCGAAGACTTCGGCGTGTCGGAGCTTCGTCGGCTCGATCTGCGCGGCGAGCAGCGTCGCCGCGAGCGCGAGGAGGATGGGCAGCATGCGTCGTCTCGGTGCTGAGGAAGGGTTTCTTCGCCAGCCTCAGAGTATGAAGTCGGTCGTCCAGAGCAACGACTAGCCGAGAGCCTTGCCGCCTCGAACCAACGAAAAAAGCCCCGGGCAGCGCCCGAGGCTTTCTTCGGTCCGTACACACAAAGCCCTAGATATAAGGGTCGGTCGCGAGAAAAGCGTCCCGAGTCGCCCTCGAATGTCAGAAGCCATTTCGAGTTAATGTGTTGTGGTTCTGGTTCTTCTTTCGGAAAAACCAGCGAGCCTCGGATCCAAGAGGCTCTCTTCCAGCCTCGCCTAGTCGCCTTGCTCGGCGAGCAGAAGTGCGTATTCCATTCCGAGCCAAGTCGATCGGTGATTCCGATCGAAGCCGATCGGTGATTCCGATGATGGCGAGTGGCCGTTCCGAGGAAGCCGATCGCCGATTCCGAGGAAGCCGATCAAGGCGCCTGTTGCGGCTCTTAGCCGCTGCGGCAGCCCTGGTTGAGGCTCTTGGCCTCGTCACGGTCCGCCTGAGGGGGCGGCGCTGGATGACCCTTTGGAGAAGATCCCTGTCGTGATCCACCACGCTCACGGGAGGGACCGATGCCAGCCAAGAGGTTGTCCATGCGCAAGATCCGAGAGTTGCTCCGTCTCCGCTGGGGAGAGGGGCTGAGCCAAACGGCGGTGGCTCGCAGCCTGTCCATCGCCTCATCCACGGTCTGGGAGTGCGAGAGGCGGGCGAAGCGTGCCGGCTTGAGCTGGCCCCTTCCGGGAGACCTCGATGAAGCCTCGCTCGAGAGCCTGCTCTACCGCTCGGGGGGAGGGAAGCACCTCGAGCGGGTGAAGCCCGATTTTGCGGCCATCCACAAGGAGCTGGGCAAGCGGTACGTCACGCTGCAGCTCGTGTGGCAGGAGTACAAGCGGGCGCACCCTGAAGATGGCTACCAGTACAGCCGCTTCCGCGATCTCTACCGTCAGTATCGATCCCGGCTCGATGTCGCGCTCCGCCAAGAGCACCGGGCGGGCGAGAAGCTCTTCATCGAGACAAGGCGAAGGTCGAGTGCGCCGTCCTGATCGCCGAGCGGTGGATCTTGGCCGCTTTGCGCAATCACCGCTTCTTCAGCGTGGCCCAAGCCAACGAGGCGGTGCAGGAGAAGCTCGAAGAGTTCAATCGCCGGCGGTTCCAGAAGCTGGACACGAATCGAGCCGAGCGCTTCGAGGACCTCGACCGGCCGGCCCTGCGTCCTCTGCCGGCCTCTTCCTTCGAGCTGACCCGCTGGTCGAAGAAGCGCGTCACTCGTGACTACCACGTCGAGGTCTCGGAACACTTCTACAGCGTGCCGTATCAGCTCGTCGGTCAGCTCGTCGAGATTCGGGAGACCGAACGCGCGATCGAGGTCCTCTTCAAGGGCAAGCGCGTCGCCTCGCACCCGAGGAGCGGAGAGCTCGGGCGCGCGACCACGGTCAAAGAGCACATGCCGCGGGCTCACCGCGAGCATCTGGAGTGGACGCCTTCGCGGCTCTTGCATTGGGCCGAGCAGACCGGTCCCTCGGTCGCCCGCCGGGTCGAGCTCCTCCTCGAGGGCGCTCGTCATCCCGAGCAAGCGTATCGCTCCTGCTTGGGCCTCTTGCGGCTCGGCCGGAGCTACGGAATCGAGCGCCTCGAAGCGGCCTGCCGGCGCGCCTTGGTGATGGGCGCCTGCTCATTCAAGAGCGTCCGCTCGATCCTCGCGACCCAGCTCGACCAGGAACCTCTGGCACTCGAGGAGGTGCCAGTGCCGGCGGAGTGGCCCTTGGAGCACGTCAACGTACGAGGGCCGGACTACTACCAATGATTGGAGATCCCTTCATGCTCAATGAGCAAACCCAAGAGAAGCTGATCACGATGCGGCTCCCGGCCATGGCCGAAGCCCTCGACGAGCTGACCGAGCGGGGAGCCACTCGGGAGCTGAGCTTCGAGGAGTGCTTCGGGCTCATCGTCGATCGCCAGTGGATCTACCGCGAGCAGCGCAGCCTGACCCGCAAGCTCAAGAACGCGAAGCTGCGCGAGCCCGCTTGCCTCGAAGACGTCGACTATCGTCATCCGCGCGGCCTGGATCGCTCGCTCATCGAGCGGCTCGCCACCTGCCGGTGGATCGAGGAGCACGAGAACGTCCTCTTGATCGGAGCGACCGGTGTCGGCAAGACCTGGCTTTCGTGCGCCCTCGCCCAGAAGGCTTGCCGGGAAGGACGGACCGCAGTCTATCGAAGGGTGCCTCGTCTGCTCGACGAGCTGCATCTGGCCCGGGTCGACGGCTCCTACGGCAAGGTGCTTGCCGCCCTCGCCAAGTCCGATGTCTTGGTCCTCGATGATTGGGGGCTCGCGCCTCTCAGCGAGCCGCAGCGCCGCGACATCCTCGAGGTCCTCGAAGACCGGCACGGTCGCCGATCGACGATCGTGACCTCACAGGTCCCGCTCGCGAAATGGCACGACACGATCGGAGACCCCACCATCGCCGACGCCATCCTCGATCGCATCGTCCACAACGCCCATCGGATCGAGCTCAAAGGCGCTTCGATGCGGAAGGGCCGCAGCGAGTCGGATGGCAAAGGAGGGAAGAAGAGGCCGGGAGCAGCGAAGCCCGCCCAAAGGTGGCTGGCGGAACGCAGCGGCTCCGATCTCGGGTCGACCTCAGGCGAGCACTTGGCGGCGATGCGATCGAAGCCGGTGTCGATCACAGTCCGTCCGGCCGCGAGTGGGGACGCACCTGCCGTGCGCTCGAACACGGCGAAGATCCTCACGTCGTCTACGACCGGCTCGTCCAGCAGGCTCATCCGAGACGCGGAGAAGATGCCGAGCGCTACGCGACCCGAACGCTCGACAAAGCCATCGCCCAGGTCCGAGAGCACCTGACCTGAAGACCGGCCACGCCCCCCCTCCGGGGGAGAGAGAAGAGAAAGGAGGACCTGACCATCACCCCGTCGTAGACTGACCCATCCAGCGCCGTCCCCGGACCGATCGCCATCAGTGGAACAACCACTCGGCATCGTCGGAACGCCTGATCGCCTTCACCCGGAACGGACGATCGGCTTCGCCGGCATACGCAGGCAGGGGGGCTTCAGGCGGTGAAGGCCTCACCGAAGCGCGGGCCGGTCACGAACCAACCAAAAAAGCCTCGGGTGTGACCCGAGGCTTTCGCTTGTCCGTACACCCGAAGCCCTGGATATAAGGAGATCGGAGGAGAAAAGTTCGCCCCGATCCAGTCAGATGCATTAAGTCAAGTGACCGCAGCTGCTTGCGGCGCCCATCTTTTACAGGGAAGTTCGTTCGGCAAGGACTTCCGGTGTAAGCGACCGAGTCGAGGTTGGGCAGGTCGCGAACCAACGAAAAAAGCCCCGGGCGTGACCCGAGGCTTTCGATTGTCCGTACACCCGAAGCCTTGGATTTTTACTCATAAGAAGTTTCTTCGAAATCTCGACTTTTCCCACGGGCTGCTAGAGCTAGACAGGAGGTCTTCTACGCAGCGGTGTTTGGTTATCCTTCAACGCGGCGCCGCTTCCATTCGGACGGGTGTGGATTCTCTCCTGCGCAGTTTCTAAGCGGCCCTCCTTACGGCGCGCCGGAGCGTCTTGAGGGCGAGCTTCATCCCCGAATCCCACCGATCACTCGTGGCGAGTGCGCGAAGTTGGAGGATGTGCTGTCCTGAAGCTTCCTTCCAGCGTGAGCCTGAACGCTTCATCCGGACCTCGACGAGGCTCTTGCAGCTTGCTTCGACGTTTCCGCTACCTATGGGCAGTCGTCGCCGAAGTGCTCGAGCGTAATGCATTCGGTGCTTGTGGTGGCGTATGTAGGTGATGGCAGCTCGGACCGGTTTATCTTGCCCGACTGCGACGTCCTCGAGCCCGGAGGCTTCAATCTCTCGAAGGATTTCCTCAGCGGCATTGGCGCGCTTGAGTAGGCGATCCTTCCATTCGCCGCGCAGCTTCGCAGCGTTGTCGGGATCGACCACATGTGCCGCCGCTCCGAGCTTCTCGATCAAGTGATAGAAGTCGAGCACCGAGTCGACCCGCGTCTCCAGCGTGTCCTTGTTGAGGTGTGTCTCGAGCACGTTCCACATCTCCTCTGCTCCGTCTGCCACGAGGCACACTTTCAGGTCGGGCCGTCGCTCCAGCAGGCGAAAGACGTCACTTTGGAGGCACTCGGCCAGTTCGGTCGGATCGCTCTGTGGCATCCGCGCGTAGCGGATCGTGTGAAGCTTCTCTCGTGCCTCATCGTGCAGGCTGACCGTAGCGCAATAGGCCATGCGATAGACCCTCTGGACCGGCCTCTTCGGCGCGTTCTTCCGCGGACGTCCAACCGGTCGCGGTCGAGGCTCCTCCATGGGCAGGCTG
>JAJDCO010000152.1 GCA_029260795.1 Planctomycetota bacterium
ATCGCCGATTGGGCCGTCGCTCTGAGCAGAGCTGGGGGGAGAGGGTGTCCGGCGGAATGTCGCCCCAGCTCGTTCCCAATCAGCGACGACGCCCCCCAACGAATCCGGAGTCGAATCAGGGCGAGCAAAACAATTCGCCAACCAAATCACTCCCGAAAACCCCGCATTTCCTAGCGATTCCAGCAGAGAAAAAGAGCATTCGAAAGTCTTGCGCCTTCGAGAGCTCACTTCCGCGTCAGGAGCTCATCAGACCGATGCGGAGCACAGGTTGCTTCAGGCATTCCTCCATGTCGAGCCCTAGCCAAGCAAGGCTCTTGGACAGCGAGAGGATTCGAAACCTACGATGGGAGACCATAACATGACTAACAGGATCCTATTTCTCACCTTCCTTTGTCTGAGCCTAGGCAGCGTTGGCACCGCTTTTTGCCAGACGACCATCACGGAGATGCAGAAGCTGGGGGCCCAAGATGCAGGCGCTTCCGTTTCTATCAGCGGTGATTTCGTCTTCGTGGGTGCACCGCTTGATGACAGCCTGGGAAGCGACGCGGGCTCGGTCTCTGTGTTCCGCAACAATGGCGCGATCTGGGTGTTGGAGCAGACGTTGACAAAAAATGCAGATGCCGCTGACCCTGCGGCACCCCTTGACCAGTTTGGATTCTCCGTTTCGGTGAGTGGGAATGTGGCCCTGGTGGGCACTGTGTTTGACGACCACAGCGGGAAAACCGATGCCGGTTCGGTCTCTGTATTTCGCTACAATTCTTCGGCACTTCTCTGGGAGTGGAAGCAGACGCTGATCGCCCCGGTTCCCGAGTCCGGTGATGCATTCGGCTACGATGTTTCTCTGAGCGGAAATCTGGCCGTAGTGGGGAATCCGCTTCACTTCAACGGGATCGATGTAGGCTCGGCAGATGTGTTTCGTGACATCAGCTCTACATTCGCTTGGGAACAGACGCTTATCGCGTCCGATGCGCCACGGAACGCCTATTTTGGATTGTCCGTTTCTGCCAGTGGTGACGTGGTCGTGGTGGGAGCGCCGTTGGATTCCCAAGTGACCAAGGTGCTTACTGGCTCCGCCTACGTGTTCCGCCACAATGGCGCGAGCTGGGCGCCAGAGAGCAAGCTGAGCGTGGCTCCTTCGCAAGCCATGAACTTCGATTGGTTTGGTCATTCCGTATCGGTGAGTGGTAACGTCGCCGTCGTGGGGACTCGGCGGGATGGTGTCTATGTACCCGCCTATGTCTACCGCTACGAAAGCCTCAGCAAGACTTGGCCTTTGGAGCAGGAGCTTGTCCGGTCCGATGCCTCGGGGGCATTTGACAGATTCGGCCGCGCCGTATCGGTGAGCGGGAGTTTGGCTGTCGTCGGCGCATCCGAAGATCAGGTCGGAGGGACTTCGCAAGGATCGGCGTACCTGTTCCGCTACGACGGGTTGACCTGGGTCGAGGAGCGGAAGCTCCTCGCCTCCGATGGTGCGTATGACGACGAATTCGGCTGGGACGTGGCGGCGGATGGCGATGTGATCCTTGCTGGAACGCAGCGAGCGGATGGCGCATACATTTATGATCTTTTCTGCTGCCCCATCGACCCGAGCTGCCCTTCGCTTCGTTTCAACGGTCCCGCAACGGTCGGAAGCCCTGTAAACTTCAGGATCACCCTCACACCTGCTGAGGCAGGCTACAAGGCCATTGTCGTGATCTCCTGCTCGTGCACAACCGAGCGTCTCACGGTTCCCACCGGCTTCTCGCTGCCTATCACGCCAGATTCGTGCACAGGTATCGGCATGACTCTCTCCGGCATATTCACGGCAACTGTCAATACTTCCGGAATCGCGGAGACCAGTGTTTTCCCGATGCCAACACTGCCTCCCGGAATTGTGATCTACTCTGCTGCGGCGGCGGTTGACGTTGGAGGAGGGGGGCGAATAGTCGGCACGTGTCCCATATCGATTACGCAGTAGACTTTGACGCTGAGACCGTCGTGTCGCCACTATCCGTGAAGAGCCAGGTGCGGCGTTCCTGGAGACGGCTCCGACGCTCGGAGATCGCCGCCTCGATCTCCTGGCGCTCGAAATCCTCCCGGGTTCGCTGATCCTCTGGGAGCGTCTGCCAGAACTTCAGGAGAGCCTCGAGCTCCTCCCTCAGGGCTGCCGTGTCGCGGTCTCGATCGGCTTCGGAATAGGGCCGTGGTTTGAGTCGCAGCGGTTCGAGATCTTGCTGGTGGCCCGGCATCCTCTCCATGGGCTCCTGCGCCATTACCAACCATTCGCCCATCCGCTCGAGGTTGGCTTCCTTCGCGGGCCAGAAGCTCTCCGCCTCCTGCGACAGGGTCTTCAGCAGGTTTTGATCCGACAGGCGAGCGATCGAGTGAGCGGTCAATCTGCAAGCGATCTTCGAAAGTTGACCCGCTCCGATCCGCGAACCGTGACCCACCCCCCGGGTGCTTCCCCAACGAATGAGAATCCCTTCCGAAGTGCCTTCGCTTGACTTAGGGCCGGCGCAAGAATAACACCCCTCTTCTCAGTTGGGTGAGATGGTGTAGTTCCACTGCGGCAACGTGCTGTGTGGCGTGATCGCGACTTCCCGCATGGCATCGTCGGAGATCTTCACGCCGGTCCGGTAGTCCTTGGAGTCGAGGTAGGCGTCGACGCGTAGTCCGGAGGTGGTCGTCGTACTCTGCGCGTAGCGAAGTATGGTTTCGTACGTGTCTAGCGGACGGCCCGCCCAGTTCTTGCTGATCTCGCTGAAGAGCCGGTGCTCGATCGGGTTCCACTTCGATGCACCCGAGGGGTAATGCGCCACGGTGACGCGAAGCTGGTAGCGGTCGGCCAGC
>JAJDCO010000153.1 GCA_029260795.1 Planctomycetota bacterium
TGCCTTTTGAGTCGACCGGTCCAAACAATCCAGATCCAAGATCTGGCAAGACGTGCCAGCAGGAGGAGGAGTCATGTCCTGGTTCTCGGTGCCGCGGGAGTATCGTCGGTTTGCCGACGGGAGAGTCGAGATCATCGAGCGCCGCTCTTTCCTGAGGATCGGGTTGGCCGTGCTGGGTGTTGTTGCCGTGGGCGTCGGGTCCGCGGCGGTCGTGATGACGAAAGCCCCGATGGGTGGCGAGACGGCGGGCGAGCTCAATCGGCATCCAGAGCTGACAAAAGACATCGCAGTGAGGATCCTTCGGGAGCAGGACCGCGACGCGGTGTACCGAATCCTGACGCGCTACGAGGTCCTGGACGTGGTCGAGCGCAACCTCTTCTGGAACCTCGTGCTTGCCTTCGACCTCAAGGATCTCAAGCCGTTCGCGGAATCTGCGTTGCGTCGCGAGACGGTTCCGAGCGTTCGGGACGGGATCGACATCTATCTTCGCGCTCACTGACCCATCCGGGCGGTCCGAAACTCGGAGTCAGCCACCGATGCAACCGGCAAGCGGCATTCACCACATCAAAGTGGGGATCGATCCCAGCCCGCCGACGGCAGGCGAAGATGTCTGCGTCACCATCGCGACGCCCGTCCCCTCAGGCGGGCTGAACGTCCTGATCATTGTGGGCTCGACGGTGGTCCACGATGGGCCACCGCCAGAGAACAAGGAGATTTGCTTCCCGACTTCCTCGGAGGACCAGGGAAGCGTTGTGACGGCTTTCGTGAACACGACCGAGGGTAGCAGCCCCATCGCGTACGGAGTCGCTCGCGGCCTCCTTCAGTAGGGCCTCAGTCGCGTTCGCGGGAAGGAGAGGGCGGGGAGCGCAGCTTCTCGCCACTTTTAGTCGACCGGCCAACATCATCCAGATCCAAGATCTCGCAAGACGTTGCCAGAAGGAGGAGGAGGAGCCATGTCCTGGTTCTCGGTGCTGCGGAGACGTCGTCGGCATGCCGACGAAAGAGGCGAGATCGTCGAGCGCTGCTCGCTCCCGAGGATTGGGCTGGCCGTGCTGGGCCTCCTTGCCGTGGGCGGCGGCACCGCGGCCTTCATGATGACCCAGGCGCCGGTGGGCACAAAGGCGTCCGTGGGCGCCGAGACACCGCCTGAATTCAACCGGCACCCGGAGCTGACCCAGGCGATCGTCGCCAAAATCGTCGCCACTCAGGATCGCGGCGCCGTTTATCGAATGCTCGGTCGCTACGAGATCCTCGACTCATTCGCACGGGGGCAGTTCTGGCGCCTCGTGGGTGCGTTCAAGATGACCGACCTACGCCCATTTGCCGAGGTTGCGCTGCGTGTCGAGGTGAATCCGAGGATCCGAAATGGGATCGAAGTCTTTCTTCGCCTTCCCTGAAAGACGCGCTCTCATACCATCGGAGGCAAGACCGATGCAGCCCGCACGTGGTGTCCGCTCCATCGACAGTCGGGTGGATCCGAGTCTCATTGGCAACCGGCTGAGGGAGCCCGTCCGACTTTGGTAGCCATGGCGACGATGGCGCTCAGCTTCTTGGTGAGCGTCCTCCTATGCAGTGTTGCGATCGCTCGACGACGAGCGAGTAGCGTGGTGATGTTCTCGTTGGGGTGCCTGGCACTCATGCCAGCGATCAGCCTGGGGGCGATCCACCTCGCGGCTTGGCGAGCATCCGCGCTTTCGGGATACTGGCCTCGAGTGGGACGCAGTGTGCGTGAGCAGTTTCTCGACGACCGGTTGTCCTACGCGTTGCAGGAGCTTGCCGGGATCTCGCTCGGCTTCGCCTTCTACCTCATTCCCATGGTTCTCCTGATTCTCATCGCCGCCTTCGTTCGAAGCAGACTCACGCTGCTCGCCTGGCTCACTTGTTCCTCATGCTACGTGCTTCTCGCATTCAACATCGCGACGGAATCGTCTGCGACGCTTGCATGGTGGATGGTCTGAAGTCGGCGTCCCTGTCAGACGTGGCAGGAGCGCACGGCTTGATCGCCGAACCCAAGAACGAGCCCCATGATCGCTCAGGAAGATCGGCGCATCTTGAAGGCGTTCGCGGTCGGCACGACCGCGACTTTGTTTCTCGTATTCTATGCGGCCGTCATCGGGGCCGCCGCTCGCTTTCAGGCGCTCAACGGTCGACTCCCTCAGCGAGGAGTGGACCGTGCTC
This sequence comes from Planctomycetota bacterium, assembly GCA_029260795.1. Taxonomy (GTDB): domain Bacteria; phylum Planctomycetota; class OFTM77; order OFTM77; family OFTM77; genus OFTM77. The sequence continues at coordinate 2,179 of JAJDCO010000153.1, forward strand.
GAATCGCACAGGACTCGTGGCTCAGCACCCTGAGCGATGTGTCCGACCTGACCGGGCTCCTCGGCGTGCTCTGTGTCCTCCCCCTGTTCGCGATCGGGCTGTACACGGCCTTTCCAATCCAGTCGGTCGCGACGAGGTCCCAACGACGCCTTGGGCTGCTCGAGATTCTGGCCGCGATCACGTTTCCTTTCTTCGTGCACATCGCGGATCCGCTCTCGGTGGAGATCACACACCTTCTCACCGGACCTCGGAGCCAGGGTGCCTGGCTACTCGCCGTGCTGGCGTTCTCGATCCTGCTGTTTCGGCTGCTCGGTGATTTTGGACGCGCTCGAGTCTCGGCACCCCTTCAAGCTCCGGGGTTTCCCGTCTCGAGGATCCTCCAGTCGCTCGCGGTGGGAGTGGTCGCTCTGGCTGTCATCCTGCAAGCGGCCGTCTGGGGGGCCGGACTTCGCTTTGACGCCATTCATGGCCATTGGCCGACGAGCCCGGGCGCGGACAAGTCTCTCGCACGAGACGAGTGGCTGACGGTCTGTCGCCTCGCCTTTTCCTATGGAGTCTTCGCGATCTTCTGGTCGAGCCCGATCTTGTTTGCGGTGGGCTTCGCGTTGCGCAAACATGGCAAGAGTCTCCTGATCGCCGAGATCGTGACCTGCGGCTCTTTTGTCATTGCGTGGACCGGGTGGATGTCGATGTTCGACTGATGTGGACTCGACTTGCCGGCAAGTCGACTCTCTACGAGATGGATTCATGAAGCGCTCTTCACGACTCGTTCGCTTTGCAGTGGCCGCGGCTCTTCTCCTGGCTCTTCTTTCGGCACCCGCCCTCCACGCGCAGAGCCGGGTGCTTCGTCAGACGGGCGGTCCGGAATCGACGCATCGGCTCGGGATCCTCGTGCCGGCGTACTTCTACCCCGGCCTGGCGTGGGGGCGGCTCAGTGCGGCGGCGAGCGTGCTCGGGACGCGGTTGGTGGCCATTGCCAATCCGTTCAATGGACCCGGCACGGCCTTCGACCCGAACTACGCGAGCGCCATCCAGTCGGTCCGCAGTCAGGGCGGCCGCGTGATCGGGTACGTCTACTCGAGCTATGGGAACCGGTCGCTGGTGACGGTGAAGAGCGACATCGATCAGTGGTTCGCCTGGTACGGCATCGACGGAATCTTCATCGATGAGGTGCCGAGTCAGACCGGGACGGAGGCGTACTACCTGGCCCTCCACGACCACATCGAGGCCAAGAAGGCTCGCTCGATCATCGTCGGCAATCCCGGCACCGACACCGCGCCCAGCTTCCTCCGGTTCAATGGCTCGCCCGTGTTCTCGATCCTGACCATCTTCGAGGGCAACACGGGCTTCGACACCTGGCAGCCGGCGAGCTGGGTCGCTCAGCGCGATCGCCAATCGTTCTCGGTGCTGCCCTACAACACCGACGCCGCTTCGTGGCAGTCGCGGCTCGAGCGCGCCTGGAGCCTGAACACCGGGTGGGTCTATCTCACGAACGACGTGCTGCCGAACCCGTGGGATACGCTGCCCCCGTACTTCGAAACGCTCGTCGAGCACCTCGCCGGCGAGTACTGACGCGCACGGAAGCCGCGACCGGTCATGCCGAGGTCCGCTTCGATCCCGCCTACCAATCCTCGCCGAGGTATCCCAGGCGCCGGAGGTGCTCTTCGAGCTCGGGGGAGAGCTTCCTGCGGCGGAAGTCGTCGGGGGCGATCTGGCGGTCGTGCTCGGTCTGTCGCTCGAGGGCGCGCTCGAGCCCTCGCAGGAGGTCCTCGCGCTGCATGGCCAGGTTGGTGCGTTCGGCCGGGTCCTCACCGAGATCGAAGAGCATGCGCTCCGCCGGGATGCCCTCGAGGTCGGTGAACAGCGGGTCGATGTCGAGCTCGATGAGTCGGCGCATCTGCTTGCCTTGGACGGCCAGGCGCTGACGAGCGCGTTCGGTCGCGTCGGCGGTGGCACGAATCAGCTTGTAGCGAGACGTCGTCACCGAGCGCAGCGTCGGCGGACGCTCGCTGAACACGGGACGCTCGTCGGGCAGGTCCCTCCCGCGCAGCGCGGGCACGAGCGATCGGCCCGTGAACGTGCTCGGCACCTCGATGCCGGCCAGCTCGAGCAGCGTCGGCGCCAGGTCCACATGCCCGACCGCAGGTGTCACCGATCCACCCGCGGCGATGCCCGGGCCCGCGAAGATCAGCGGGACGTGCAACAGCTCCTCGAACAGCGAGTGCGCGTGCAACCCGAAGGCATAGTGATCGAAGAAGTCTTCGCCGTGATCCGACGTCACCACCATGTGCGTGCGCTGTCGCTCTCCGCTCGCGTCCAGCTCGGCGAGCAAGCCGCCGACGACCTCGTCAGCGTAGCGGATCTCGCCGTCGTACAGGCGTTGGATGTACTCGAGGTCGTCGAACGTGAACGGCCGCTCGAGAGGCGCCGGCGCGTCGTCTTTGGCATCGGCTCTTCGGCCGAGCAGCGCCTTGTTCGCGTCGAAGCCTAGCCGGAGTCGCGGATGGACGTCGCCGCGCTCGGCAGGCGAGCTCACCTGATCGAGATACCCGCGCGGCGGACGGTAGGGGACGTGCGGCTGATAGGTGTGCACCAGGACGAACGTGGCGCTGTCGGTGCGATCGCGCAGCCAGGCGCGCGCCCGCTCGAAGGTCTCGCCCGCGTCGCGCTCGGCATTGCCATTGTGGTAGCGCTCGAAGCCGCGGGCGAAGCCGAACTGCGCATCGACCATGCCACCCTCGGTGAACGCGGCCGTGCGGTAACCCGCCGCTCGAAAGCACTCGGCGACAGTTGTCAGGGAGCCGGCCAGCTCGCGGTCGGTGGCGAACATGCGATGCACACTCGGATGCGTCGATGTGAGGATCGACATCGTCGAGGGCAGCGTCCACGGTGCGTGCGAGATCGCCCTTCGGAAGACCGTGCCGCGCGCGGCGAGGGCGTCGAGGCGGGGCGTCGTGTCGACGTCGTGACCGTAGACGCCGACATGATCGGCGCGCAGTGTGTCGAGGAGGATGAGCACGAAGTTGGGGCGATCGCTCCGCTCGTCGGGATCCCAGACGGGACTTCCCCAGAACGCGACGGCGTTCGGTGCCGCGTCGCCCTTCGAGCGGACTCGAAGCGCGAGCTCACCCGGGCCACGCAGCGCTTCGGGGATCCGGACACGCCGTGAGTGCCAGGAGTCGTCGTCGATCGACTCGGAGAGCAGCGACGTCGGCTCGCCGCCTTCCGGAGTCCAGTTGATCTCGAAGAGGAGAACGCGCTCCTGGAGGTCGCGGGCACCGAGCGCAACCTCCAGGACACCGGGGGATGGCAGCGTCAGCTGCAAGCGGACTTCGCTGGGAATGTCGACCGCGGCTGCGTCGAAGCACTCAGCGCCGAGTGCGACGATCGCGCGCTCTCCCTGCGCAGGCCAGCGCTGGAGCAGGTGGATGGGGACGTCGGTCGGCTTCGGTCGCGACGGTTTCGCGTCGTCTCCCGAGCAGGACGCGAGGAGGAGGAGGAGGACGCAGAGGAGGCGCAGGGGCTGTGAGTCTCGACGGTGCATTTGGGGGTCAGTGTCGCAGATGGGGAGGAGTAGAACCACGGAGTGCACGGAGGGGAATGAACCACGGAGGGCTCGGAGGGGAAAACACCACGGAACCGAACGACACGCGGAAAGCCAGTCACGCTAGACTGGACGCGCCGCGTGCCTTCCCCTCATTCAGGACCGACCGCATGATGATTCGACCTTTCTTGGTGCTTACCCTCGTCGTCGCGGCACCGCTCGCTTCGGCGCAGATCATGGAGCGCGTGAGCGTCGACTCGGCCGGCACTCAAGGGAACAACTTCAGCACCGATTCCTCGCTCTCGGAGGACGGGCGCTTCGTCGCGTTCCACTCGGCCGCGACTAACCTCGTGCCGGGGGACACCAACGGGGCCTTCGACGTGTTCGTGCACGATCGATCGACGGGCGTCACTACCCGCGTGAGCGTCGACTCCGCGGGCATCGAGGGCAACGGACTCAGCCTGTTCCCGGCGCTCTCGAACGATGGGCGCTTCGTCACCTTCCATAGCGCGGCGACGAATCTCGACCCGGCCGCGACGGACACGACGCTCGACATCTATCGCCACGATCGCCAGACGGGAGCCACGATCCTCGTCAGTCGCAGTGTGGCCGACGGCAACCTCGACAGCTTCTGGCCGCGCGTGTCGGCAGACGGGCAGCTCGTCGTGTTCGTCAGTGCAGCGACGAACCTCGTCGGGGGCGATACCAACGGCACGCTCGACGTGTTCGTGCGGGACCTCGTCGCGGGCACGACCTCCCGAGTCAGCGTCGACTCGGCGGGCAACCAGGGCACGGGGACCAGCCAAGTCCCCGACATCTCGAGCGACGGACGGTTCGTCGTCTTCGAGAGCACCTCGCCGAATCTCGTGCCGGGCGATGACAACGGCTTTCAGGATATCTTCGTCCACGACCGGCAGACGGGACAGACGACGCGCGTGAGCGTCTCGACCGGCGGAACGGCCTCGAACGGGATCTCGCGCTTTCCGACGATCAGTGACGGCGGCCGCTATGTCGCCTTCGAGAGCGAGGCGAGCAACCTCGTCGCCGGAGACACGAACCTGCAAACGGATCTGTTCGTGCACGATCGTCAGTCGGGCGTGACCGAGCGCATCAGCGTCGCGACGGGCGGGGGCCAAGCCTCCGGCGCGAGCCAGTTTCCCGTCATCTCGTCGACGGGCGATTTCATCATCTTGCCGAGCAGGGCTCCGGACCTGGTGCTCGGCGACACCAACGGCAGCCTCGACTTCTTCGTGCGCGATCAATCGACGGGCACGACCGCGCGGCTCAGCCAGGCCGACGACGGAACACAAGCCGATCGCTTCATGCCGCTGCCGCTCCTCCTGGGAGCGATCTCGGCCGACGAGACGACGGTGTCGTTCCTCGGGGACGCGACCAATCTCGTGCCCGGCGACACGAACAATACCTTCGATACCTTTGTGCGGCCGCTCTCGGCGACGCTTCTGCTGACGGGCACGCCTCAGAACCCGCAGCCGGCGAGGTTCACGCTGAGCCATCTGTTCAGTGAGTCGGGGCGATCGGCTCTCGTGCTGCTGTCGTGCAGCGGAACGGCGGGCTTTCCGCTCCCAGCGGATGGTCGCCTCGTGCCGCTGACCTTCGACGGGTGCACGCAGCTCGGACTGGCGCTGTCCGTCGCTCTGACAGGCACGGTGGACTCGACCGGATTCGCGCAGACGCCGTCGATTCCGTTCCCGCCTGCGCCTACCGGCCTGACCGTGTTTGCGGCCGCCGTCACGATCGATGCAGCGGGACCCGTCTTCGGTGAGATCGTCGGGCCGACCTCGTTCGTGACGCAGTGAGGCGAGGCTCCCGCGAGCCTCGCCAAGGCCACCCCATCAGCTCTCGGCGGGCTCTCCTTGCGTGATCTCCTTCTTCTCGCGGAAGACGAAGACGAAGAGGATCATGATGGCGGCCGCGAAGATGGCCGGGAACTGCCAGATCGGCTTCCAGTCGGGTGGGATGGAACCTGCCTGCCCGAGGAGATCCGAGCGCTCGGCGACGGCGGCGTCGAGCTTCTCGCGCGTCAGCTTCGCCGTGTCGCCGGTCTGCCTGCGGAGCTCCGCTCTCAGGTTCTCGACGCGGGGCGAAATCTCTTCAGCTTGAGCTGAGAGTTGCTTGGCGGCCTCGGGAGTGTACATGCCCTCGATCTTGCCGGCGACCTGCGCGCCGATGAGCATTCCCAGCCCCAACGTGAAGAGGACGAGCATGCCTTGCGCCTGGCCCCGAATCTCCTTGCTCGCGACCTTGTCGGTGTAGATTTGGCCGGTCACGAAGAAGAAATCGTAGCAGATGCCGTGGAGCACGACACCTCCGATGACCATCCAGGTGACGTTGTCGGGCGCCCCGAACGCGAACAGCGCGTAACGCAGCACCCAAGCCGCCATGCCCACGAAGAGCATCCACTTGACGCCGAGCCGCGCGAAGAAGAGCGGCATCACGAGCATGAAGAGGACTTCGGACATCTGTCCGTAGGACATGGTGGCGGCGGCGTTCTCGAATCCCGACTGGGCCACGAACTTGCCCGCCATCTGGTAGTAGAAGGCCAGCGGGATGCAGATCAGGAACGAGCAGACCATGAAGGCCAGGTACGCCGGTCGCTTCAGCAGGACCAGCGCGTCCAGGCCGAGTATCTCGCGGGCGGTGATCTTCTGTCCGGCGGAGGGGGGAGGCGTATGGGGGAGCGAGAAGCTGTAGAGACCCATGACGGCCGCGGCCACCGCCGCGACGTAGAACATCTCGATCGTGCCGTCCCAAGTCTGAAAGCTGATCAGCAACCCGGCCGCGATCCAGCCGATGGTGCCGAACACGCGAATGAGAGGGAACTGCTTCTCGGCGTTTTCCATGTTGTGCAGCGCGAGCGTGTTGGTCAGCGCCAGAGTCGGGTAGAAGGTCAGCATGTAGCCGAGGAAGGTCAGGTTGATCATCCCGGGCGACGGAGTGTCCCCCCGCATCAATGTGACCGCACCGAACATGATGGCCGCACCCGCCAGGTGCAGCACGCCGAGGATCCGCTCGGTGGAGAAGAATCGGTCGGCGATCATGCCGACGAAGAACGGCGACAGCATTCCTGCGATCGGGCCCACCGAGTAGGTGTAGGAAATCTCGCCCGGGCCGAATCCGATCTGACCGAGGTAGAGGTAGGCGGTGACGTACCACGCCCCCCACATGAAGAACTGAAAGAACATCATCACGCAGAGGCGGGCGGTCAGCGTCGGATTCATGGCGCTCTCGTTCCAGTTCCGGGTGGCAGGGGGCCGCGAAGAGCGGGCATTCTAAAGTGCTGCCCCGGTTGTGCAAAGGGCGCTTCCGCCGGGTCCCGGATGCGTCGGCTCGACCCTTTCCACTCGCGCCAGAAAGAAGGGAAGACCCAAAGTCGCGGAGCAGGTCTGCCGATAATCTCCCCCGAGGTGTCCTGTAAGTTCGCGCTTTCTTTAAAAAGCTCGTAACAAAACCGGCCCTCTTTGCGAGCCTGGAGAGTCCCCCAACAGCTTGCCCAACCGGGTTCATGGGAGGGGTCCCTCTAGTGGCTAACAAGCTGAGCCGAGATCGAATCGCCGAGCTTCCGGTCAAAGCGCGCGTCGCCTTCGCGGCCGCCTGCGCTCGGAGGGCTCTCGAAGGCTTGGTCACCGGTCTCGAGCAGGCCGAGGAGCTGCGTACGCTGGACGATCTGCAGACGGCCGTCTCGGTCGTCGAGCACTTCGTCACCAGCGACGAGCTGCCGGACGATCCGTTTCGTGCCAACGGACGCGTGACCGAGATCTTGGTCCGCCTGCGTCACGACGAGGAGCTCGCCGGACACGTCTGCAGCGTGATCTCCGAGTCCTTGCTCGCTCAATCAGCAGCCATGGCTCGACGGGACGACGGGGTCACTCAGGCCGCCTCCCAGGCGGCCCACATCGCGAGCAGCATCCTCGGAGAGGCTTGCATCGTCGAGGTGCTCGATCGGCTGTTGATGCTCGCTCGCACTCGAGGCTGGAACGACGGATCGTCCATCGATTCCGGCAGCCTCTGAGCTCTCCGTTCGAGCCGGCGGTCCGGCCGGTTCTCGAACGGAACGAGATGTTAGACTACCCGGATGAAGCTTTCGAAAGGGCAGATGCTCTATCTGATCGCGGTCGTCTGGTTTGCGGCCTTCATCACCTGGCCGTCCTCGACGGGGCGCATCGTCTTGTTGATCGGCCTTGGAATCGGGCTCGCCTCGTGGGGCATTCAGCGCTTCACGTCTATGCGCTGATCAACGGGCCGAGGACTTCTCGGCAGCGATTGCCCGGAGCGCCCGATCGACCGCATCGATCGTCTCCTGAAGCGTCGAGGTGCCGGCCGTGAGTCCGACTCGCTCGCTTCCCTCGAACCAGCTCGCCTCGAGCTCGGCCGCGTCCTGGACATGCCAAGTGCGCAGGCCCGCCTCCGTGCCGCGGCGCACGAGCTTTCGGGTGTTGTTCGAGTTGTGCCCGCCGACCACCACCAGCGTGTCGATGTTGGGGAGCAGGCTCTCGAGTGCGGCCTGACGCTCCTTCGTCGGCTTGCAAACGGTGTCGACGTAGCGCAGCTCGGCGGTCGGATTCTCACGCTCGATCGCGGCGAACACGACCCTCGCCTCGGACTCGGGGACGGTCGATTGGCAGATGACGCCGAGCCGGTCATAGGGAAGCGGAGTGACGTCGTCGGGGCCGCCGACCACCTCCCAGGACTCGAGGTCCTCGACGATTCCCCGCACCTCGACATGCCCGAGCTGCCCAATGACGATCACGTGGAAGCCGTCGTCCTGCAGTCCCTGGGCAGCCGCGTGCACCCGCTCGACGAGTGGGCAGGTGGTGTCGACCAATCGCTTGCCGGCTTCCACCAGCCGCGCGCGCTCGCGCTCGCTGATACCATGCGCCGTGATCAGCACTGCCTCGGAATCGGGAAGCCGATCGCGATCGTCCTCGGAGGCCATCCGAAAGCCCCGCTCGCGCAACCGGCCCAGAACGACCTCGTTGTGCACGAGCTCGCCGTGGATCGTCACGCCTTCCGGAGCTTCGAGCTCTTCCGTCAAGGCGAGGGCATCGCGCACGCCAAAGCACATGCCCATGGCATCCGCGCGAATGATCTTCATGTGGTTCGGCCCCGTTCGAGTCGACCGGCCAAGACGAGAGGCGCGGCCCGACGGCATTCTCGCTCAGGATCCGCTTGCCCGCAACCAGGCCGCCAGCCGGTCCAGGCCTTCTTCGATCGTGAGCTCGGGTGTGTATCCGAGGTCACGCCGTGCCGCCCCGATGTCGAACCAATGCGCCTTGGCGAGCTGATCCGCCAAGAAGCGCGTCATCCGGGGCTCCTCGGTCGATCGACGGAGGTGACCCACGAGCTCGAGGACGCTGCCGGCCAGAAAGGCGAGCGGTCCCGGGATCGAGCGCGTCACGGGTGGCAACCCGGCCGCGGCGAGGATGCCGTTGATGAGATCCCGGATCGCCAACGGCTGTCCCTGTGAGATGAAGTACGCTCGTCCGCCGGCTGGCGATGACGCCCCGGCCAAGGCATCCGCGGCCAGCAGGTGCGCGCGCGCCGCGTCGTCGACGTACACGGAATCGACCCGGCTGGAGCCGCCGGCAACGAGGCGGAGCTGTCCTGCTCGCGCTCTCGTCAGTAGCCTCGGCACGAGGTGCTGGTCGCCGGGTCCCCAGATGAGATGCGGGCGCAGGGCGACGGTGGAGAGGTCGGCGCTCTGTGCGGCGAGTACCTCGCATTCGGCGACGGCCTTCGTTTCGGGATAGGCGGCCCGAAAGCGACTCGCGTAGGGCAACGACTCGTCGCCGCCCTCGATGTCTCGACCGTCGAACACGACGCTCGGCGAGCTCGTGTAGACGAGGCGTGGGATTCCGTGATGTCGGCAGGCCGCCAGCACGTTCTCCGTGCCGACGACGTTCGTACGCCAGTAGTCTGCGCGCGGTCCCCAGATACCTGCCAGCGCCGCGACGTGGAACACGACGTCACGATCTTCGGCGGCAGCGCGTACAGCGTCGGCATCGGCCAGATCTCCGCGTCGCGTTTCGATGCCGAGCCTCGTCAGCTCCGGGTAGTCCCCGCGCGAGAAGCTCCGGACCTCGTCCCCGCGCTCGATGAGCTGCCGGGCGATCACGCCCCCGAGAAAGCCACCGGCGCCCGTCACCAACGCCTTCATCGCGCTCGCCTCGCGGCCCACACCGCCAGCTTCTCGCGGAAGATCTTTGCGTTGTGTCGGATGTCGACCGGGAAGCTCGAGTGGAAGAGGATTTCTCGCAGGTCGCGCGTGATCGCATGACGCGCTCCCATCGCGAGGAGCTCTTCGGCCAGGCGCTGCTTGTCCAGCCGCCGCGCCTCACGTTCGAGCTCGACACACAGCACGGGACGTTGCTCGCCCCGACGTCCGATACCGACGAGAGCCGTGCGGCGCACGGCTGGATGGGCGTCGAAGATCCGCTCGCAGCAGATCGTGAACATCACTCCTTGACGCGTCTCGACTCGGTGCACCTTGCGCCCGCAGAACCAGAGTCGTCCCGTGTCGTCGAGGAACCCGAGGTCGCCCATCCGGTGTCGCACGCGGCCCGTCGCGGCATCGGGAATCTTCGCGAGGCGCGTCGCCTCGGAGCGGGCGTGGTAGCCGGCGGTCACGACCGGACCCGCCACGACGATCTCGCCGATCGCGCTCGGAGGAAGTCGGAGCTCCTCGCTCCAGGCTTCGATCGGTCCGTCGTCGATCGCGACGATCGCGACATCGATGCCGTCCACGGGCTGTCCGACGCAGATGCCGGCACCGTTCTCGGTCGCGGCGCGTGTCTCTTCGAGCAGAGAGCGGCTGCCGATCGAGGCGACCGGAAGCGCCTCGGTGGCGCCGTAGGGAGTGAATACTTCGGCGGGCTCGTCGAGGAGCGATTGGAAGCGCTCGAGGATGGCGGGCGTAGACGGCGCCCCCGCCGAGAGCACTCGCCGCAGTGAAGGCAATCGAATGCCACGCTCGACGGCCGCGCGACCGACGCGATCGAGCAGCGCGGGCGAGCCGAACATGTTGGTGATGCCGTGCTCTTGGATCGGCCCCCAGATGCGCTCGGGTCGCACGTGTCCGGGACGCGTGAAGTCCATCTGAGGCACGACGGCGGTCATGCCCAGGGCCGGATCGAAGAGCGCGAAGAGCGGGAACGTCGGCAGATCGACCTCGCCGGGCTCGATGCCGTAGGTCTCGCGCAGCATCTCGACTTGCGCCGAGAAGATGCCGTGAGTATACAACGCGCCCTTGGGCACACCGGTGCTGCCGCTCGTGAAGAGGATCGCCGCCAGCTCATCGGGTGCCGTTGGCGCCATCTCGTAGCGCCCCCGGCTGTCGCCGCACCGGCGCAGATCCTCGAGTGATCGTCCCCCGAAGCGTGGGCGGCCGACACTGACCACGATCTCGAGATGCTTCGACGCCCAACGGAGCAAGCGACGGGCGAGCTGAGCTTTCGGAACTCCGATGAATGCTTGGGGCGCGGCTTCATCGAGGCACTTGCCGAGGTTGCGCAATCCCATCCCGGGATCGACCAGCACCGGCACTGCGCCCACCTTGAACAGTGCGAAGGTCAACGCGAAGAGCTCCGGTGACGGCGGCACCATCAGCACCGTGCGCGTGCCGCGTCGAATACCGACCTGCTCGAGCCCGTGCGCGAGGCGATCGCACTCGCGATCCAGCTCTCGAAAGGTCCATCGGGCGTTGGGTCCGTGCACCCCCGCGAAGATCAGGGCGAGCTCATCGGGCTGGTGCCTTGCCTGCTCGGGCAGATGAGCGGAGACGTTGCAGAAGGTGCCGGGGGTCGCCGGAGTGTCGATCCCACTCGTCGTCGCCGGCTCATCCGTCTTCATGAGGCCGGGCTCCCCGAAGTGCGTCGGATCGGGTGAGCCTCGAGAAAGGCGCGCACGCCGGCGACGATCTCGTCCCGCGCGTCTTCGAAGACGAAGTGACCGGCATCCGCGAAGCGATGGACCTCGGCCTCGGGAAAGCGGCGCTCCCACTCGGCGAGGAAGTGATGATCGAACACGATGTCGCGGTCACCCCAACCGATCCAAATCGGGCGGTCGGCGAGGGTCGTGAGGCCGGCCTCGACCTCCTCGAGGATCGGCCAGGCGCGATCGCCCGGGCTCAGTGGGATGTCTTGGACGAAGCGCAGCGTCGCGATCCGGTTCGCCCAGGAATCGTACGGAGCCAAGTATTGCGCGCGGACCTCGGCCGCTAGCGGTGCGCGCTTGGTCGCAATGCGAGCGGTGCCACGCGCGAAAGCATTTCCTCCGCGCACGAGAAGTGCACCGAGAGGGCTGCGGGTGAGCCAGAGTGCGAACGGCAACCGTTTCGTGCTCGGAAGCCGAAAGGCACCGGTATTGAGAAGCACGATGCGCCGCACACGCTCGGGATGCCGAACGGCCCAGGCCAGCCCGATCATTCCACCCCAGTCGTGCACGATGAGTGTCACGTCGTCTCGGACGCCACGATCTTCGAGCAGCGCTTCGAGATCGGCGACGCGGCTCGCCGCCGTGTACGTGTAGCGATCGTCGCCCGGCTTGTCCGAGAGGCCACATCCGATGTGGTCGGGAGCGAGCACTCGATGATCGCGTCGCAGGTCCTCGATCAGATGACGGAACGCGTATGACCAAGTCGGGTTGCCGTGCACGCAGACAACCGGATCGCCTTGACCCTCGTCGACGGTGTGCATCTTCAGGCCGTCGCGGTCGAAGAAGTGCGGCGTGAAAGGCGAGCGAGCTTCGGTCACCATTGCCATCCCAGCATCATGCAGTTGAGTCCGCTACCGATTCCCAGGAACGCGACGCGATCGCCCGGTGTCAGCAAGCGGCGCTCGGCCGCAATCGCCGCGGTCAGCGGCAAGGAGACCGTTCCGATGTTGCCCAGGAAGGGGTAGGTGGCGAAGTCCTTTTCCGGCGCGATGCCGAGGGACTTCAAGATCGTGTCCTGATGGGCCGATCCGACCTGGTGGCAGATGACGCGATCGACCGAGTCGGTGCTCCAACCGGTGCGGGCGAGGAGATCGCGCCAAGTGTCGACGCCGAGCGCGACACCGTGCTTGAGCACGGAGACCGAGTCGGTCGTCATCACTTCGCGACGCAGACCCAGCGTCTCGGTCGGGAGGACGCCCCAGCGGCACAGCTCATGGTGCTCGGGTGCGTTGCGCGTGACGCCTCCGACGAGGCGCGCTCTCGGCTCGCCGCCGAAGCTCCCGTCGGTCAGGAGCACCGCCACCGCACCCGATCCGCCCGTCAGGGTCGCGAGCGAGCGCGTGAAGAGGTCGAGGTCCTTACCACTGGTCTTCAAGCGCTCGATGGTCAGGTCGATGATGTCGCGTGACGACTCGCAAGAGACGATCAGGCCGGCGCGGATCTGGCCGAGCTCGATGCGATTGGCTACGTCGAGGATGCCGTTGAGCACTCCCAGGCAGGCGTTACTCAGGTCGTAGATCGCCGCCGAGGTCGAGATGCGAAGCTCGTGCGCGACGCGACACGCGGTCGCTGGCTCGAATTGCTCCCGGCACACGCCGGCGTAGATCAGCACCTCGAGGTCGCTCGGCTCGACGGCCGTGCCTTCGAGGGCTCGACGGGCAGCCGCCGCGGCTCCCAAGGACAGCGGATAGCCCTCTTCCCAAAAGCGACGCTCGTGAATGCCCGTGAGCTGCTCGAGCTGACCGACCGGCAAGTGCAGCGCCCGATACACGGACGCGAGCTGCTGCTCCAGCTCCGCAGAGGTCACCACGATCGGCGGAAGCTCGTATCCGATCGCTTCGAGTTGAACGCGCTGGTACGTCATGTGAGCTCGGGGCGAGTCGTCAAGGTGAAGTCGGCCATGTGATAGATGATGCGCCCATCGACCGAGAGGAATCCGTCGGCACGCAGCAGGCGGCGCGCGTCGTCGATCTCGGTGATGACGGCTTCGACCGTGACTTGCCGGTCGGTCGGAATCACTTGCCCTCGATACGTCCAGGCATGCGGCTGGTGGAGAGCGATGCCCTGCCAGACCCGCGCCTCTTCGCCCCACCGCTCGCGGGCACGGACCTGAAGGAGCTGCAAGAACGACTCGAGCCCGAGCGAGCCCGGCACGACCGGGTCCTGATGGAAATGTGCGTCGAAGAACCATGCGGCCGGGTCGACATCGAGCGTGCCCCGCATGAAGCCCAACCCATGGGGACCACCCTGAGGCGCGAGCACATCGATGCGATCGAGCATCCTCCAGCGGTCGTCGGCGAACGGTGCCGTGCGAGGCATGTCGAAGTGCTGGGCGTCGAGAAGCTCCCGTTCCTCGGGCGCGTAGGGGCGGGCGTCCCGGATACCGACCTGATCGGCCAGTGCCGACGCGGTGAAGAAGCCGAAGTACGTCTTGCCGCTGTAGACGGGCCCGACCCGATCTCGCACTGCGAAGTCGAAGTGCTGGATGATCATGCCGCCCGACTGTGCGCATTGCGTCAACCGGACCTCGACCGTCAATGTGCCCGAGTCCGGACGCACGGCGCGATGCTGCACGGCCTCTCCGCCGAGGTTCCGGAACTTGAGGTCGGTGTCGGAGGTCAAGGCCGATCCCCCGTAGGCCGCCAGCCATCCGCACGGCTGCAGCGCAATCTCCAGCAAGACCGCGAACGGCATGTCCGACTGTCGATTGGCCTCGAAGACCCAGGCATTGGTCGCGACGTCGTACTCCGACGTCACCGACATGCCTTCCGTCAGCACCCACGGCTCGCCTGTCACGGCGACCACGCGGTCCATCAGGTCATACGGCGGTCCCGGCAGCCGGGCGATCTTGCGCTCGTCGTCGAAGACGCGATAGCGGTCGCCGAACGCCTGAGAAGGCTTGCCGGTCGCGAAAGCCAGAATGCTCGCCTTGTCGTACAGGACTCTCGGCGTCGGTGCAGGAGCCGTCTGCCAGAGTCGCTCGACGGATTCGCGCGTCAGACCGGTCAGCCGGATCGACATGTCGGTGATCTCGACGATCGGCTTGCCGTCGGCGAACATCAGCACGTCCGCGATCGCGAAGGGCTCGGAGCCATAGCCGAGCTGCTTGATCGAGACCTCGTAGGCGGCGCAGCGAGTCGACGCGATCACCTGTCCGCGACACTTGAGCTGGCTCGACACGCCGACCACCGGCTCGCAGGCGACTCCTTCGGTCTCGCCGATCCAACCCAGCCGCAGCAGGAATACCCGCAAGGCGTGCAGGCTGGACTCGTACATCAAGGTGCCTGGCATCACTTGATCGTCGACGAAGTGGCAGGTCAGGAACCAGGCATCGGGCGTGATGTCCTTCTCGGCTCTCACGAAGCCGAGGCGGTGGCGGCCACCGACCGGATCGAGGTCGGTGATCCGATCGATCAGATGCAGCCCGTCTCCGGGAATGGTGAAGGGGCGTGACACCGGAAGCTGAGCGAACGCCGACCCGAAGGCGTCGGTCAGATCGCCCGCGCGCAGTCGATCCAGATGCGTCGCGTCCATTTGCTCGCGGGACGAGAACGGTGCCAGTGTCGGCGCGTCGACCGGGAGACCCGTGGAGTGCGACGGCTTGCGGACGCGCGACTCGACGATGCCCTGGCCGGATGCCAGCTCTGCCTCCGTGAAGAAGCCCGCACACCCATCGCGCATCGTCAGCAGCGGCTCGCCATCGACCGTGCCGTCGAACTCGAACCGGAAGAGAGTCGTCTCGCCTTGGCGGAAGAAGCGGAGGATCCGGATGTCGTAACGAATCACGTCACCCGGCCTCGGCAAGCCACGATGAAAGGTCACGACCGCATCGAGCAGGCGATAGACGGCCAGGCCGCGCGTGTGTCGGTCGATGCCGAGGTAGCCCGAGAGGAAGAGATCGGCTTGACCCGACTCGACCGCGATGCCGGTCGGGATGCGGTCGGCGTCCAAGTACCAACGCTGCGCGTGCACGTCGTGCTCGGTGACGACACGGCCGGAGCCGAGCGAGAGGGGCTCCCCTTCGACCGTCAGGATCCGGTCGACCAGCATCAGGGGTTCATCGGGTAATCGGACCCGGGTCGGGAAGGTGTCGACCTCCGCGTAGTCGCTTCCGAGGAGGGGCCCGACCTCTCCGACCGCGAAGGCGAGGCATTGAGCTCGATCGAAGAACAGTGGTCTCGCCGGAGTGGGGTCGACGGGCGCGCTCTCTTCGGACGGCGACAGGATGTGCTTCGGCTTGCCGGCCTGGGCCTGGCTTCCGGCGATGGCATGCACCATCGTCTCGCCGACCTCGCGCGAAAAGGCGAGGAAGGACTCGTGTGCGGCCTGGGTTGCTTCATCGGCACGGGCGAGCGATCTGAGAACACGATCGGGCTGGGCGGGGCCGCTTCGATCGGATGCAGGCCGGGTTCCGAGGTTCGGTGACACTTCGGACTCCGAAGGAAGAGGAGGCTGGAAGGGGGCGCGCCGGCGAGGAGAGGGAGCCGCCGAGGCGCGAGGCTCCCTCGACTTCGGCGACGTCGTCGAAGCCACATCGCGAGTCGGTGCTTCGAAGCGAGGCTTGATCAGGTCGTAACGAATCGGCGCGTGGGTCGAGCGGTGCGTCTCGATCGGGAGAGCTTCCTCGACCAGCCGCTCCGGGGCGAAGGGGACACGGTGAGTCGCCAACGAGGCGAGGAGCCGGATGAGTGGCGCCGTGCCGTCCTGTCGTGCGAACCCCGCCGTGACCGCCAGATGGGGTCGATCTCCGAGGATGCGCGCGATCATGCGCGTACACGACGTGCCGGGCCCGATCTCGACGAAGAGGCGCACGCCGTCTCGATAGGCGGACTCGATCACCCGTGTGAAATCGAAACCGTGAAGCGCCTGTCCAAGAATCGACTCGGCGGCGCTGCCGGTCGTCAGCTC
The DNA here is from genome assembly GCA_029260795.1 of Planctomycetota bacterium. Lineage (GTDB taxonomy): Bacteria > Planctomycetota > OFTM77 > OFTM77 > OFTM77 > OFTM77. The sequence goes on from JAJDCO010000153.1 coordinate 18,581, forward strand.
GTAGGCCGTGCCCCGAACGCCGCTGTAGAACCGGACGTCTTCGGGAGGATTGACATCGAAGAGGTGCAGCTCGTAGTAGGGATCGCGCACCGACTCGGCGACGTCGCAATGCACGGTCGTGACACCGCGCAGCGGATGGAAGCCACAGCCGAGCTGTTGAACCAGCGCCTCGACATCGACCCGGCGGCCTCCCACCACGCATTCGTCCGGCGTGTTCACGATCAATCGGTACACGCGCGGTCGCTTCGCGACGGCGGGCTCGATCACGGAGGCCGGTCGATCGACCACGCCGAGCGTCCAGTCGACCGGCTCCTCGTCCTGCAGGTCCCAAGCTTGACGGGCGGCGTCGCACGGACCGGCGAGCTGTGTCTTGAACAGATCCGAGGCGCGCATGCGACTGAGCATCCCGTCGCGATCCGACCAAACGCGCAGCGAGAAGAGGCTGGCCGATTCGCCCAGGCTGTATCCGATGGCCGCGCTCGGCTCGAGGCCGAACGATTGCACGAGGTCGCTCACCAAGGTGCCGAACGACACCTGGCCGAAGATGACGGCCTCGTGATCGGCATCCAGCTCGCGATCGCCCCGGCCGCTCCAGAAAGAATCGGGGAGCCATTGGCTGCGGAGGCGGAAGCTCTCGGACTGCTGCCGTCGGAACACGTCCGGGAACTCGATGCCGATCCGACGACCCATGCCGGCATAATGCTGGCCCGAGCCGGGAAACACGAATCCCAGCTCGCCGTCCGGTCCCAGCGGTGTGAGCGTGTGGAAGATCCGTGGTCGACCACGACGATCTTCCGAGGCGATCTGGGCGCAGCCCGCGCGCTCGAGGTTGCCCTGCGCTCGTGCAATCAGTCGACGCAGCTCATCGCCGTTTCGTGCCACGAAGGCAATCGCCTGCTCCGCCTCCGGGCGCGGCGGCGCTTCGCTCAACCAAGCTCGCGAGAGCTCCGTCGCCGACGCGTCCGCTCCTCGATCGGCGAAAGTGTCCAGGCGCACCAGGCCGGCACCGAGCTCCGTCGCATCGCTCCCTTCGACCACGAAGAGCACCTCGTCGGCCGGGCCGAGTGGCCGCACGCGCTCCTCCTCGATGACGGCGTCCTCGCACTCCTCGAGCACGACATGATGGCACACGCCGTCGAGGCTCATCGAGGCGATCCCCGCTCGTCGCGGCCCGTCGGCGCGGTCGTGCAACCAGAACCGTGGCTGATCGGAGACCGAGCTGCTCGTCGTCTCGAAGACCGGCCAGGCGAGGTCGGAGGGCGGAAGGATCTGCTGGTATAGGCAGAGGGCGGCCTTGGCCAGCGAGGCCAGGCCGCTGGCCGCTCCGGTGTGTCCGATCGCGAGCTTGGAGGTTCCCAGCGCGCAGGGCGTCGATCGTCGGCGCGTCGCCAGAAGGTCGCCCAACGCTTCGGCCTCGCAGCGATCTTCCCGTGGGTCGCCGCTGCCATGCAACTCGAGATAGTCGAGGTCCTCGAGCTCGAGGTCGGCCTCTCGAAGGGCGTGCTCGAGGGAGCGGCGGTAGGTTTGCGGGTCCGGCGGGCCGATCTCTTCGGTCGGGGAGCTCGCCTGACCCATACCGCGAATGACCGCGAAGACCCGGTCGCCGTCGCGGAGCGCGTCATCGAGTGGCTTGAGCAACAGTGCAGCTGCCCCCTCACCGAGCAAGGGGCCGTCGGAGTCGGCGGCGAAGGGCGAGGCGCCTCCTCGGCTGAAGGGGCGCAGGGCCTGTGTCGCGAGCGCCGAGCGGGGATCGCTCGCCACGTCGACGGCACCGACCAACGCTTGACGGACGTCGCCGGCGACGAGAGAGCGGATGGCGAGCTCGAGCGCGGCCAGGCCGGAGTCTTCCTCGGCGGAGATCGTGAAGCTCGGTCCACCGATTCCGAACTCGCGCGCGATGCGGCTGGCAACGATGCCGCCCAAGGCTCCCATGGTGCGGTTCGCCGACAGCGCTGGGCCGGCGATCTCGCGGTCTGCTTCGCGGATCGACCAGCGGAAGCTGAAGCTGGTCGTGTCGAGATCGAGACCCAGGCCGATGAAGACCCCCGTGTCGAGCGCCGAGTCACGTTCCCAGCTCGCGTCCGCCAGCGCTTCCGCCGCGGCGTCCAGCATCAGGACCTGCTGGGGGAGAGACTCCTCGAGCTCCTTGGGAGGCACTCGGTAGCGATCTCGCGCGATCGTGAAGGACTCGATCGGGTAGCCGTGAATCTCGTGCTCCGCGCGCGCGCCGCGAGCGAAGCGCACTGCTCGGGGCGCGACGGATTCGTCTCCGCCGAGGACCCGGCGCTGAAATGCCCGTCGGTCTCGCCAAGGGCCGAAGTGGGTCGCGAGCCCGACGATGGCGATGTCCAGTGGGCTCGGCTCGGCAGGCAGCTCGGGCACCGCCACACTGCCCTTCGCCTCGGGGCGCCATTCCTCGACGAGCACGTGGGCGTTGATGCCTCCGAATCCGAATGCGCTGACGGCGGCCCGACGAGGTGTCTCGGCCTTTCGTCTCTCCCAAGGCTCGGCCTGACTCGTGACGCGGAAGGGGGTCGTGTCCAGACGCCACTCCTCGGGTGCGCTCTCGAAGCTCGCGGTGGGCGGGAGCTCGTCGTGGCGCAACGCCAGCAGCACCTTCATGAGGCCAGCCGCGCCCGCTCCGGTCAGCAGGTGTCCGACGTTCGACTTGACCGAGCCGATCACACACCGTCCGGGCGGGCCGACCTCGTCGCTCCAGAGCTGGCGAAGGCTCTCGACCTCGACGCCGTCTCCGAGAGGCGTGCCGGTCGCGTGACACTCGACGAGATCGACGTCCCCGGGTCGCCATCCCGCTTGGCCGTAGGCACGTTGCATCGCACGCCGCTGGCCCTTGGAGCTCGGCGCGAGGAGCCGACCGCCCGTGTCGTTGGAGAGTCCGAAGCCCTGCAGCACCCCATGAATCTCGTCCTGGTCTCGCTCGGCATCCTCGAGGCGCTTGAGGACGAAGATCCCGGCGCCTTCACCGACGACGAGACCATCCCCCTTGCGGTCGAACGGTGCGCAGCGACCCGACCTCGAGAGAGCATGGAGCTGAGAGAATCCCATCTGCGTGTAGAGGCCGTCGGGACGAGACACACCGCCGGCGATCATGGCATCGACGCGACCTCGCCGCAGCGCATCGGCAGCCCATCGGAGCGAGTACAAGGACGATGCGCAGGCCGCGTCGAGGGTTGCGGCACCCCCTCCGAGTCCGAGGCTGTGGGCCAGCAGCGAGGCGGGGAGCCCGGTGACGTATCGGTTCCAACAGCTCGTCTCGAGACGGATCGGGTCCGGAGTGCGGCCACTCTTGGCAGCCCGGAGCAGCCCGCCGAAGAGCTCGCGTGCGATCTGTGAGGCTTTCTCGGTCGGCAGAGCGATGTTGCCGAGCAGGACTCCGACCCGATTCGGATCGAGTGAGGCCGTGGTCGCGGACTTCCAGGCGTCGTGTCCCGCGCGAAGGGTGATGCGGATCAGCGGATCGAGCTCGCGGACCCAGCGAGCATCGATTCCGAAGTCGTCCATCTCGAGGTCGAGGCTCTCGAGAAAGCAGGCGCGATTCGACAGCACGCGATCGGGCTCGACCTGCGGCGAGACGAGCGCACTCGGGTCGAGCAGCCATCGATCGGCCGGAACTTCCCGGGCGGCCGAGGTGCCCAGGCGCACCATCTCCCAGAACGCGCTGAGGTCGCGCGCCTGCGGAAAGACGCCTCCGAGGCCGACGATGGCGATGCGTGTTTCGTTTCGACTCATGACGATGAAATCCAAACGTCGCGCACGACCGGGAGCATGGCCGGCGCGGCGAGCTCGAGGCGAGGGCCCGACTCAGGCGAGCTGGTTGCTCCGGAATGCGCGCGCGAGGGAGACGTCGACGACGCTCTCGGTGTCCTCGAAGCGTGCGACGAGGCTGCCGTCTCGGGCCAAGAGATCGATGTCGGCGTGGACGGCGTGATCGCTGTGGCGGCGAATGCGAGCGACCAATCGGACGCCGTCCGCCGGGAAGCTCCGACGGTACTGCCGGTATCGAGCGGTATGGCAAGGCAGTGAGCCGGCGCCGTATTGCTCGAGCGTCCACAAGATCAAGAGCTGGAAGCTGCAGTCGATGGCGAGCGGGTCGGTCAGCCAGCTTCCTCGCAGCGGCTTGCGAATCCACTCGTTCGGTGGGGGGGCGGACTGCGAGAGGGTGGCGGTGATGCCGTCGATCGAGCAGCCGTGGACTTCGGCCAGGCCGCGGAGATGCGGTCCGTGAAAGAGGAACTCCGAGTAGATCTCTCGCGCGTCGTGTGGGTAGGGAGCCAGCAGCGGCTCCTCGACTCGGGGAGGGGCGTCCTCGAGGTGATCGCCGAGCTGGACTTGACCGCGGGCGTGCACGACGATGCGTCCCGGGCTGCTCTCGCTGCGGAGCTCCACCGGGACGCAGCAGCCGTGTGCATCGATCTCGGCCGGCCCGGTCCAGACCTGTGCCGGGCAAGCTCCACCGCGTCGGACCTTGAGGCCTTGGAACACACGCAGGTCGTCGATGCCGACGAGCTGATAGCCCGGATGGTGCTGGAGGGCGGCGTGCCCGAACCACTCCATCATGAGCGCGAGCGGAACGACGGCGCGTCCGTCCAAGACGTGCGACTCGAGCATCGGAAACGCGGCGATGTCGACCGAGCATTCGAAGGCGAGACGGTCGGCCTTTGCGATGCCGGTGGCGCGTGGCGTCCCGTTCTTCGGCGTCGGTGCCGTCGTGGTTGGCGCATCCGCCAGGACGACGATCTCGACCGCGCGCTCGACGGGCGCGGTGAGCTCTTCGGCCAGAATGGCGGCACCTCGCTCGAGGGGAATGAGGCCGACGCCTTCGCTCTCGAAGAGCCTTCGCAGACCGGGCGTGACCATGCCCCCTTCCCAAGGGCCCCAATTCAACGAGACGACACGGCAGCTCTCTCGTCGCCGCGCCTCGTGCTGGGCGAGCTTGTTGAGGGTCTCGTTCGCGATCGCATAGTCGACTTGACCGGTGCGGCCGTACCGTGCCGTCGAGGAGGAGAAGAAGGCGATGCCGCGCAACGGATCTTCGCGCGTCGCGGCGAGCAGGGCGTGCGCTCCCGTGACCTTGGTCTCGTACACGCGCCGGAAGGCCTCCTCGGTCTTGTCCTCGATCTTCTGATCGGCGAGGACACCGGCACCGTGAACCAGGCCGCGAATCGGACCATGCTCCGCGCGGAAGGCGGCGATCGCGTCGGTCACCGCGGCCGGATCTCGAATGTCGACGGCGGCGTAGTGGGCGGCGGCTCCCGTTTGCCGAATGCGGTCCATCGTGTCGCGCACCTCGCGGGCACCGGCGACGCGTCGGTAGGCGGTCTCGGCATCGCGCGGCGAGCGGCCGGGATGGCTCTGAAGCCAAGCGCGCTTGATCTCGGCCTCGGTCGAGCAGCCGGAGAGCCAATCGGGCTCTTCAGCGTCGACGGGTGTTCGTCCGAGCAGCAAGAGCGCCGGCTGGAAGCGTTCGGCGAGGGCGATGGCTGCTGCCGCCGTCACGCCACGGGCGCCGCCACTGATCACGACCGCGTCGCCTCGTCCAAAGCCGACCGCCGCGCCGTTGACGCTCTCGATCGGACGTTCGACCAGACGATGCCAACCGTCGCCCGTGAGACCGCGCTCGCCCGGGCCCTCGACCCAAAGACCGGAGAGCAACTCGGTGGCAGCTGAAGCCGTGTCGAGGCCCCGATCGACGTCGAAGGCGAGTGCGGTCAGGTCGCTCCACTCGAGAGCGACGGTCTTCGTGAGCCCGGCCAACCCGCCGTGGGATGGGGACTCGGTTCCGCTCTCCAAACCGAAGCGGCCGTCGAGCTGACTGACGGTGGCGAAGAACGCGCGAGACGTTCGTCGCAAGGGAGCGCCGCAGCGTTGCACCCAGCTCAGAGCCGTGACGACCTCCGTATCGGCGAGCTCATCGGGCGCGACGAGGATCAGTCCGCTCAGGTCGGAGGGGAGCTCGGGTCGGTCGTGGATCGAGAACCGCTCGGTGCTCCAGCCTCGCCCGATCGCCTCCTGCTGGAGCGCCTGGGCCAGTGCATCCTCACCGACGATCCAAACACGACCCTCGGGCTTGTGGGGAGTGGACGGCGCAGGCGCCCAGGGCTCGGCGTGGAGGGCGGTGCGGTGCAGGACCGTTCTGGCGTCGACGTGCTCGACGGCCGGGCTCGCATCGTGGGTGCGCGTCGTCGACCCATTCCGGGAGGGGGCCGCTGGCACGGCCGCATCCGTCGTGGTGAGAGCCGCGACGACGTCTCTCAAAGTGCGCAGAGAGCCGAGCGCTTCCGAGTCCACGCCCTTCAGAGCTTCATTGGATTCCTGGACGGCGGAGAGGATCTCGACGCGCTTGATGGAGTCGATGCCGAGATCGGAGTCGAGCTCCATGTCGAGCTCGAGGGCCTCGGCTGGGTATCCGGTCTTCTCCGCGACGGTCGAGAGCACGAGCGTCGTCGTGTCTGCGTGGGTGGGTGGCGCCGGATGCGCTGGCACGGTGATGGCCGGGCTCGTCGAGCCGAGTGCCTCGCAGACGTCCCGCAGCGTGCGCAGCGCGCCGAGGGCGTCGGACGCGATCGCCGAAAGCCCGGAGTGCGTCTCTTGAATGGCGGAGAGGATCTCGACGCGCTTGATGGAGTCGATCCCGAGGTCGGCGTCGAGCTCCATGTCGAGCTCGAGGGCGTCAGCCGGGTAACCGGTCTTTTCCGCGACGACGGCCAGGACCTGAGACTCGAGGCTCGGGCCGGCCGGCGTCGAGGGCATCGGTGCCGCGACCGGGCTGGGAGCGAGCGCCTCCATCACGTCGCGCAGCGTGCGCAAGGATCCGAGTGCGTCGGACTCGATGGCCACAAGTCCGGGGTGCGACTCCTGGATCGCGGAGAGGATCTCGACGCGCTTGATGGAGTCGATTCCGAGGTCGGCGTCGAGCTCCATGTCGAGGTCGAGGGCATCCGCCGGGTAGCCGGTCTTCTCGGAGACGACGGCGAGGAGCGGTGCGGTCAGGTCGGTGCTCGGGGAAGGCGGGCCGGGGGGCGACGCGTCGGCGACTCTCGGGACGCCGGTCGGGGGAGCACTGCTCAGAAGGCCCACGATGTCGGCGAGACGGGTCAGGCGTCCGACCTCGTCGGACGAGATCGTGGGAAGCTCGGGGGCCTTCTCCTGAAGCGCGGAAAGGATCTCGACGCGCTTGATGGAATCGATGCCGAGGTCGGCGTCGAGCTCCATCTCGAGGGACAAGGCATCCGCCGGGTAGCCGGTCTTCTCGGAGACGACCTCGAGCAGGCTCGGAACGAGGTCATGCGGGACGGAGGCCACGGCGGAAGCAGCGGCCGGATGTCCGTTGGAAGCCTGCGGAGGCGGCGTGACGGGTTCGGGTGCCTGTTGACGTGCGTGTGTCACCGGAGGAGCCGGAGCGGCGTCGGTCGTCGGCTTGGGGTGTGGGGACATCCAAGCCGTCGTCCCCTCCTCGGTCGACTGGAGCAGCTGCTGTTGAGTGAGCAGCATCTGGAAGCTCCGGTGAGCTTCTCGCTGCCCTTCGAGGAACTGTCGATGCAACTCGGCGGTGCGCTCGTGCAGCTCGTGAAGTCGGGCCAAGCCCTCTTCTCCGGCCGGAAGAGAGCGCGGCAGATCAGGATCCATCGATCGATTCCTCGAGGTCATGCTCGGAGTGGACGTGGGTTGACGCGGACTGCCGGCGGTGGCCGGCGGAGGCGGTGGGGCGGCACGGAAGGCCGAAGAAGCTTGCTCGGCGCGTGGGGCCGATGACGTATCTCCGGCACTCCGCGAGAAGTCCGGTGAGGGCGGGTGGCCGTTCCCGTTCGAAGAGGCCGTCGGGGGCGCGGTCGGAGCCAGATCGTGGACTCTCTCGGGCTGAGGCGACCGATAGTTGGCGCCCGAGATCGACATCGCGAGGCGAGTTCCTTCACCGGTTCCGGTGGTGGCGGGCTCGACCTCGGGGTCCCAGTGGGAGAGGTGCACGGAGTAGCCGAGGGCGGCGATGATCGCCAGCACCTTGGCGAGATCCGACACGCCGGAGCGACGTCCCCCCGACGCATCGAGGGCGAGAGCGTGATGCTCGAGGTCCTCGAGAATGGCTTTCACGAGGCCGGTCAGGCGCGCGCCAGGTCCGACCTCCAGGAAGGCGCGCACGCCGCTCTTGTAGAGATTCTCGATCTCGCGGACGAACTCGACGGGTCGGGCAAGCTGACCCGAGAGCATCTCGCGAGCCTTCTGTGCTGCCGCCGGGTAGAGCTCGGCGGTCGAGTTGGCGAAGACGTCGATCTTCGCGCGGGCGAACTTGATCTTCTCGAGCGCGCACTGAAACGGGGCCGAGGCTTGGGCGACGAGTGAGCTGTGGAAGGCCGCAGCGACCGGGAGTCGGCGCTTGCGAATCGAGCGCTTCTCGAGAGCGGCTTCGGCCCGCTCGATCTCGGCCGTCGGTCCCGAAAGCACCGACTGGCGCGGGGCGTTCTTGTTGGCGACAACGACGTCGAGCCCTTCTTCGCGGGCGATGTCCTCGAGCGACTTCGCGTCGCTCTCGACCGCGAGCATCGCGCCCGGATCTCCATCGTGCGCAGCGCCCATGAGCTCACCGCGTTGACGGGACAGACGCAAGAAGTCCTCGTCGTCCAAGACGCCGGCCGCGGCGAGCGCCGCGAGCTCGCCGTAGCTGTGACCTGCCATGGCATCGGCCTCGATGCCGAAGGACTCGAGGATGCGGTGGGCACCGAGGCTGACGGCGCCGATGGCCGGCTGTGCGGTCTCGGTAGCTCGGAGTGCTTCGGCCTGCGCGTCACGATCCGCGTCGTCGAAGGCCGCGGGGGGGTAGATCTGATCCGAGAGGCGCGGCTCGGTGTCGGGTGTCACGATGGCATCCGCCGTGGCGAGGGTGCTGTGCATGGCCGGGAACTGGCACGCGAGGTCGCGGAGCATGCCCGGATACTGAGCGCCTTGCCCCGGAAACAGAATCGCCAAACCGCCGGTGGCCTCCCCTTCGCCGAAGTAGACTCCGTCGGGAGTGCTCCAGCTCTTCGCGGAGCCACTGCGGGTGAGGCGCTCCTCGGCGCGTCGGATCAGCTTGGCAATGTCGTGGTGATCCCGCTCGACGACCAGCAGGAGGCGGGTCGGATCGCTCGAGTGGAAGGCATCGCGCGAAGCGGCCGCCGCGCCGTGGAGGCTGCGCCAGTCGTCGCCCGGATCGAAGCTGCGCAGGCGCTCGCGGAGCTCGGCGCGATCGGCACCCGAGAAGGCGACGATCTGGACCGTGCCGTCCCAGTCGATGCCCGGGGCTTCGGCGTCGTGCTCTTCGAGGACGCAGTGGAAGTTACTGCCGCCGAAGCCGAACGCGCTCACTGCCGCTCGCCGCGGATGGGCTGCACGCGGCAACCACGGCTTGGCCTCGGTGTTGAGGTAGAAGGGCGAGGCACCTCCGGTGAGCTCGTCGATCGGAGTGTCGACCTTCAGGGTCGGTGGCAAGACCTTGTGATGCAGGGCCATCGCCGCCTTGATCAGACCCGCGACACCGGCGGCGGCCTTGGTGTGTCCGATCTGCGACTTGACCGAGCCGATCGCGCACCAAGTCCCCTGGGGCCTCGCCTCGCGGTAGACCTCCGTCAGAGCGCGCACCTCGGTAGCGTCTCCGACGACCGTTCCCGTGCCGTGTCCCTCGACCAGCTCGATCGTGTCGGGAGTGACACCGGCGACTCGGTAGGCGTCGCGCAAGGCGCGCACCTGTCCTTCGGCATTCGGCGCGTAGATCGCCTTGCCTTTGCCGTCACTCGAGGTACCGATTCCCTTGATGACGGCGTAGACGTCGTCGCCGTCCCGCTCCGCATCCTCGAGTCGCTTCAACACCATCATGCCGAGGCCTTCACCGAGGATGGTGCCGTCACCGCCCTGCGCGAACGGACGCACGTCGCCCGTCTTCGAGAGGGCGGGCGTCTTGCTGAAGCACATGTACATGAAGATGTCGTTGAACGTGTCCACGCCACCCGAGATGGCGAGGTCGGAGCGCCCTTCGGCGAGCTCGAGCGTCGCGAGGTGCAAGGCACTCAGCGAGCTGGCGCAGGCGGCGTCGACGACGGCGTTGGTGCCGTGGAGGTCGAGCTTGTTCGCGATCCGACCTGCGACGACGTTGCCGAGGAGGCCGGGGAAAGACATCTCCTTCCAGCCGACGTACTGCTCAGCGATACGCTCGATGACGCGCTCGCGCGTCTCCGCGTCGATGCCGGCTTCCTCGAGTGCCCGTCGCCAGAAGGGATGGCCCAGACGCGCACCGAGTGGAATCGCCAGCTCGAGCGTTCCCGTCACACCCAAGAGGACGCTGACACGGTCGCGATCGAACTCCCGGTCCCGGCCATAGCCAGCATCCTCGAGCGCTCGTTGGGCCGTCACCAGGCCGAGAAGCTGTGAGGTGTCGGTCGCCTCGACGTCGTTGGGTGCGATCCCGAAGCGCAGCGGATCGAAGTCGACCGGCGAGAGGAAGCCGCCTCGTCGGGCATAGGTGTGATCGGGTCGCTTGGGATCGTCGTCGAAGTAGTCGGAAACGCGCCAGTGGGATTCGGGAATGTCTCCGATGCCGTCGACGCCGCGACGGACGTTGGCCCAGTAGGCATCAAGGCCATCCGCCTTCGGGAAGAGGCAGGAGATTCCGACGATCGCGATCGGGCACGCGCGGCTGGGTTCGGGCTGGCTCACCGCAGTCCTTACTACTTTTGGAACGAGACGGGTGTTTCCAGATGCCGATCGAGCGCGGGAGGCTCGAGCGGACGAAGCGAGACGACCTCGGGCGGCAGACGGAGTCCCTGCTGCTCGAGCGAGCGAGCCCGCAGGGTGAAGGCGGCTCCGAAGAGGAGATTGCCGGCGATGGTCGTGACACGTCGGGCGGCCGGCTGCGAGAGAAAGCTGTCACGGGTCCATTCGTTGAACGCGGCCATCGCCGGTCCGCACCACACCTGATAATCGATCTTGCGGCTCGGCTCACCCGCATTCGCCCAGCGAGAGGTCTGACCGAGATACCATCGGAAGACGAGCGCCATCCGGTGATGGGGATCCTGCTCGGCACGCACGAGCTGCGAAGGATCGAGGCGCTCGAAGTAGGCCTGGGTCTGACTCCAGATCTCCTCGATCGGAGCTCGGAAGATCGTCTTCTCGAGCTGCTCGCGCTCGGATTCGGGAATCGCCTCGAGCCGGTCGTAGGTGCGGTAGAGCTCGTAGAGCCGCGCGGCGCGCATCGGGAACATCGTCCCGCGCTTGAGGACCTGCACTTTCACGCCCATCTCGAACATGTCGGCTGCCGGCGCCATCGCGATGTCCGCCTGGCTGGCCGCCGCCAACATCTCGCGAACGGCATCGGAGGAGCCGGATTCGACGCAGGCCTGGTTGACCGAGCCCGTGACGACGTAGGCGGCGCCCAGCGAGAACGCTGCGGCCGTGGCGGCCGGCGTCGCGATGCCGCCCGCCGCGCCCACGCGCAGCGGCCAGTCCGGGAACGCGGCCTGGCGGGCGTCTCGAAGCGCGATCATGGTCGGCAGGAGCGAGATCGCGGGTCGGTTGTCGGTGTGGCCTCCGGAGTCGGCCTCCGCGGTCAGATCCTGTGCCATCGGAATGCGGCGCGCGAGCTCGGCTTGAGCAGCCGTCAGCTGACCGGCTTCGACGAGCTGCTTCAGGTACTTTTCGGGGGGCGGCGCGAAGAGCTTCTCCGCGACCTCGATCCGCGAGGCTTTGGCGATGACGTGGTTCGGCACGACGACGCGACCGTGCGCGTCCTCATGGATCCCGTCGACCCGATAGCGGACCAACGGGAGCGTCAGATCGAGGAACGCTGAAGCCTCGATGAGGCGGACGCCTCGCCGCAGGAAGAGCTCGACCGTTTGGGCCTCGTGCGTCGGCTCGTTCGGGCTGTGGATCAGGTTGAAACCGTGAGGCAGGTCGCCGAGCGTGCGCTGGAGGCGATCGATGGCCGCTTCCACGCGATCGAGTGCCAGGCCCGCGGCTCCGAAGATGCCCAGCATGCCGCGGCGCGCGATGGCTTCGACCAATTCCTCGGAAGCGATGCCGTTGGCCATCGCTCCCGTCATGTAGGCGAATCGCAAGCCGTGGTCGGCACAGAAGCTCGGGTCACCGAGCCGATCCACCGGAAGCGGCGGCGCGTAGGCGAGGAGCGGCAAGGCCCGGGAGTCGGCGGCGAGCTGAGGGCCGAGCTGGGCGGCTCCCTCGGAGGCGATGCCGATTCGGCCGCCGAGGTCCACTGCATACACCGGCCGCTCGAGAGTCGCGAGCGAGGCACGGAGACCGGCAGGATCAGCGATCGGCGCAGAGTCGCCCGACCACCAGCCCAGAGGGCGAGGCGAGGATCGGGCCGGCGCGGCCAGCGCCTCGTTCGTCCGGTGATCTTGCAGCTTCACGGGCCAGTTCTCTCCCACCGTCGGCCGAGCGGGCCAGACGGGTCGCGACTCCTACCTCTTCGCTGGGGGATCCGCTCGTCAAAACGGGGCGATGGACCCGTCGCCACGGTCTCGCGAGGAGAGCGACGGCGTGGGCGTCCCTTGCCGGCCCACGGATCGCAAGCCCCGATCCCAGAACGTCTCCTGGCCATCGAGCCCTCTTGACCCAGCCGCACCGGCGCGAGCGGCCCCGTATCCTAATGGGTGCTCCGGGCGCTGTACAGCCTTGGGACGCCGGAACTGTCAGCGTCTCCTCGAAGTGTCGGGATGGCATCTCGGAGCGGTGCTCCGAGCATCGAAAGCCTCGTGCTTCAGCCAGCATTCGGATCGGGTTAGCCCGCATTTCTCACCAGCCATCTACTGCGGCGCCGAATCTACCCATGCCTGCTGCGTCAAGCTTCCTGCGTCAAGCTTCCTGCGCCGCCTCGACGACCTGCAGCGAGGTCGACTGCGGCGTGCTCGGTCGCTTTCCTTGCATCCA
>JAJDCO010000154.1 GCA_029260795.1 Planctomycetota bacterium
TCCGCGGCAGCGCGGCGCTGGTCCTGGCCGGACTGGTGGCCAAGGGGGAGACCGAGATCCACCGCGTCTACCATTTGGATCGCGGCTACGAGCGCATCGAGGAAAGGCTGGCCCGCCTCGGAGCCGACATCGAGCGTGTGATGGAGTAGGGGCCGTCGTTTGCCTTGGGCGTCAGCTTCGCTCGCAACTTCGGCCTTCGCCGCTCGAGAGTCGAAGTGTGCTCGCTTCGCGGACGCACTCCTTCTCTCGGTTTGCGGACGCACTCCTTCTCTCGGTTTGCGGACGCACGCTGTCTGGCTTTGCGGACGCACGCTGTCTGGCTTTGCGGACGCACGCTGTCTGGCTTTGCGGACGCACGCTGTCTGGCTTTGCGGACGCACGCTGTCTGGCTTTGCGGACGCACACCCGCTCGCTCGCTCGCTCGGCACGCGCTTGCGACAGGCCGCTTCGAACGGTAGGATCGGCCGTTTATCGATCCCCTGGGCGAGTTTTCATCGGCGTCATGTTCGAGTCCATCTCCAAGAGCCTCGATTCCGTCTTCAGCCGCTTCCGCAAGAAGGGCGGCGTGCTGACGGAAGAGAACATTCAAGAAGGTCTGCGGGAGATCCGTCAGGCCCTCTTGGAGGCGGACGTCAACTTCAAGGTCGCCAAGGGCTTCGTCAAGTCGATCCAAGAGCAGGCCGTTGGGGCCGAGGTGCTCAAGTCGGTCTCGCCGGGCCAGCAGCTCATCAAGATCGTCCACGACGAGCTCGCCGTCCTGATGGGGGAGAAGGCCGCCCCGATCCAGCTCAACCCCGGCCTGACCGTCATCATGATGGTCGGCCTGCAGGGAAGCGGTAAGACGACCACCTGCGGCAAGCTCGCCAAGCTGCTCTCCAAGCAGGGTCGCAAGCCGCTCCTGGTCGCGGCCGACATTCAGCGCCCGGCCGCCATCGAGCAGCTGCGCGTGCTCGGCAAGCAGCTCGAGATGCCGGTCTACACCGAGGAGGGCGGGCGCCCGCCCGACATCTGCCAGAACGGTGTTCGGCAAGCCTCCTCCCAGGGCTGCGATGTCGTCATCCTCGATACGGCCGGCCGCCTGCACATCGACGACGCGTTGATGCAGGAGCTCGAGACGGTGCGCAAGAAGGTCGCCGTCGACGAGATCCTCTTGGTCTGCGACGCGATGACGGGCCAGGACGCCGTCAACAGCGCCAAGGAGTTCAACCAGCGCCTCGAGGTCAGCGGCGTCATCCTGACCAAGCTCGACGGCGACACGCGCGGCGGCGCGGCGCTCTCGATCCGCCAGGTGACCGGCAAGCCGATCAAGTTCGTCGGAGTCGGGGAGAAGCTCGACAAGCTCGAGGTCTTCCATCCCGACCGGATGGCCGATCGGATCCTGGGCATGGGCGACGTGGTCAGCCTCGTCGAGAAGGCCCAAGAGCACATCGATCAGGAGCAGGCCGAGGAGACGGCCGCCAAGCTGCTCAACAACACCTTCACCCTGGACGACATGCTCGACCAGTTCCGCATGGTGAAGAAGATGGGCTCGGTGAAGAGCCTGCTCGACATGGTGCCGGGCATGAAGCAGCTCACTGGCGGCGTCGCCATGCCCGAAGACATGGACAAGCAGTTCGGTCGAATGGAGGCGATCATCCAATCGATGACGCCCCGCGAGCGAACGCACCCCGATTTGATCGAGCCTTCACGGCGCCATCGCATCGCCCGCGGAAGCGGCCTGGCCATTGCCGATGTGAATGGGCTGTTGAAGGAATTCAAGCAAGTCCGCAAGATGTTCCAGCAGCTCGGCGGTGCCGGTGGCAAGATGCCGGGTGGGTTGGGTGGAAAGCTGGCGGGCAAGTTCCTCCCCGGTATGCCGGGAGGGGCGAAGAAAGCCAAGCAGGTCAAGCAGCTCAAGAAGCAAGGAAAGCTCCTCCAGGTCGCCGATCCGGCGGTGCTTCGCGACGAGATGAAGCGTGCTGAGAAGCAGCGGAAGCTCGAAAAGCGGAAGCGCAAGGACAAGGCGAAGCAGCGACGGGGCAATCGCTGAGCGACCGGATCGTCCGGATCGCTCGACTCGAATCGTTCAGGAGATCATCGACACGTGGCGGTCAAAATTCGTCTCAAGCGTCAGGGTCGTCGGAATCGGTCCTTCTTTCGTATCTGTGTCTTCGATGGTCGCACCCGTCGCGACGGCCGTTCCATCGAGGACCTCGGATACTACGATCCTCATGGCGTCACCGTCGAGAAGACGGTCTCGCTCAACCAAGAGCGGCTCAAGCACTGGGTCGAGCACGGCGCTCTGCCCTCCAACACCATCCTCAGCCTGGCCAAGAGGCTCGGCATGATCCTGCCGGGTCATGAGCCGACTCGGGCGAAGAAGGCCGCTGCGGCGAGCTGATCGCGCCGCGAACGAAAGGGGCTGGCAGGCCCGTTCCGGGACCTCGGTGGATCCTGGCCTCGTCGTCTCCTCGGCGGAGGGACATCCTCCGTCGATTGGGTTGGGCGTTCGAGGTGAGGCCGCCTGACGTCGACGAGTCGCCCCGAACGGGTGAGACGCCCGAGGATCTCGCCGAGCGCCTCGCTCGCACCAAAGCCGAAGAGGTGGCCGCTCCGATCTCCGAGTCCGCAATCGTGATCGGCAGCGACACGGTCGTGGCGGTCGACGATCGGACGCTCGGTAAGCCCGAGAGCACAGCCGATGCACGATCCATGCTGACCGCCCTCTCGGGCCGGACCCATCGCGTCATCTCGGGCTTGTGCCTCGTCGAGCGACCATCGGGCCGCTCGATCTCCGGAGCCGAGGTCACCGAAGTCGTCATGCGCTCGTGGACCGAGGCCGAGATCGAAGCCTACGTCACCTCCGGCGAGTGCTTCGGAAAGGCCGGTGCCTATGCCATCCAGGAGAACGCGGATCGCTATGTGACCGAGCTCCGGGGCAGCTACGACAACGTGGTCGGCCTACCGACCGAACTGTTGGAACGACAATGCCGGGCGTTGGGGCTCGGCTGGCCCATCACCGGAACGGAACGATGATCCACCGTTGCCGACTCTCGCCGATCGCTCTGCTCGTACTCGGTCTCTTGGCGGGCTGCCGCATGTCACCCTGGCGACCCCCGATTCCGCCTTCGACGCCCCAGAAGATCGTCATCGACGAGGGGGAGAGTCGTCCCCGAGTGAGCGAACGCATCACGGACGACGGGACCTGGCTGTACCGGTTGCCGGCCGGCTCGGCCGAGCTTTGGGTCGAGGTCGCGGCCACCGGCGAGGCCCGGCGTCGGGGCTTGATGCAGCGCGAGGAGCTCCCGAGCGACCGAGGCATGATCTTCCTGTACTCCGAGCCCGAGTTCCGCAGCTTCTGGATGAAGGACACCTGGATCCCGCTCGACCTGGCTTACCTGAGGACGGACGGCACGATCATCGAGATTCTCCGCTTGGAGCCCGATGGGGGGGACGTCAGCCACGCCTCGAGTGAGCCGGCGCATTGGGTGCTCGAGGTGAACGCCGGATGGTGCGCGGCCAACGGGGTCGAGGTCGGCCAGCGGTTGAGGCTGCCCGAGTCGATCTTGAGGCTCGCCCCACAAGACTGACGGCGGCCAGTTCGAACCTCTTTCGACGCCCCGCGTTGGAAGTGGCCGACGAAGACGCTTGCATGGCCGCGGGTCAATCTGTAGTCTGCCGCGTTTTCGAACGACGATTTGCCGCGGCCGAGCGTCCGTCGATGCCGCTCCGTTCGAGACCGAAATCACGCAGCGCCCAACGAGGGGATATTCCAGAGATGAAGCAGGGGATCCATCCCGAATACGTCGAGGCGACCGTCTCGTGCGGTTGTGGCAACTCTTTCACCACGCGCTCGACGAAGGCCAAGATCGTGGTCGAAATCTGCTCTTCCTGCCATCCGTTCTATACGGGCAAGCAGAAGTTCGTGGATACCGCGGGTCGCGTCGAGAAGTTCCGTAAGCGCTTCAACATCGGCGACGAGACGGCCGCCGTCGAAGGAGCCGAGACACCCGAGGCGGTCACGCCGGTCTCCGCTCCCAAGAAGACCAAGCGACGTCAAAAGGTGGGTGGCTTGTCCTTCAAGGATGCCGAGCGTCTCGTGACCGAGCGCGAGGATCGCAAGCGCAAGGAAGACGAGCGTCGCCAGGCGGAAGAGAACGCCAAGCGTACGGCCGCCAAGGCCGCCGCTGAGGCGGCGAAGGCCGAGAGGGACGCCAAGGCAGCCAAGGCCAAGGCAGAGGCCGACGCGGCGAAGGCCGAGCAGGCAGCCAAGGCAGCCAAGGCGAAGGCGGAAGCCGAAGCGGCGAAGCCCGCCGAGCCGGCGCCGCCAGCCGCTGAAGCGCCGGCGACCAAGGCGAAGCCTGCCGACGCGGCACCCGCTGCCAAGGCGATGCCCGCCGACGCGGCACCCGCTGCCAAGGCGAAGCCCGCCGACGCGGCACCCGCTGCCAAGGCGAAGCCCGCGGATGAGGCTCCCGCCGCCGAGGCCAAGCCGGCCGAGTCGAGCACGCCTCCCGCCGAGGGCGACGAAAAGAAGTCCTGAACGAAACCGAGGCGAGTGAAGTTCGGGAGCCCGCTCCCGATCACGGGGCGGCCTGGGGCACGAACCCGGGGCGCCCCGTCGCGCATTGAGAGCGTATGTTTCAAAAGCTGAAGAAACTCGCCGAACGACACGCTGAGCTCGAGCAGCTGCTCCAAGACCCCGAGGTCATGCGCGAGAGCACTCGCGCCTCCAGCTACCTCAAAGAGCTCGGCTCGTTGCAGAAACTGGTCGAACGCTACCGCGCCTTCGAGACCAACCAGAGCCAACGCGGCGAAGCGGTGGCCCTGCTCGAAGATCCCGAAGGGGACGCCGAGATGCGCTCCCTCGCCCAGGAGGAGATTGAGGACCTCGCCAGGCAGCAGGAGCAGCTCGAAGACGAGCTGCGTAATCTGCTCGTCAGCGAAGACAAGGACACCCACAAGAACGCCATCCTCGAGATCCGGGCCGGAGCGGGTGGCGACGAGGCCTCGCTCTTCGCCGGTGACCTCATGCGGATGTATGCCCGCTACGCCGAGACCAAGGGGTGGAAGACCGAGATCCTCTCCGAGAGCGAGACCGAAGTCGGCGGCTTCAAAGAGGTCATCTTCACGATCGCGGGCCAGTCGGTGTTTCGCGATCTGCGCTTCGAGAGCGGCGGACACCGAGTCCAGCGTGTGCCGGAGACGGAGTCACAAGGTCGCATTCACACCTCGGCCTGCACGGTGGCCGTGATGCCCGAGGCCGAAGAGATCGAGATCGACATCAAGCCCGACGACCTTCGGATCGAGACGTACGGCGCAGGAGGCCCGGGCGGACAGCACGTCAACAAGACCGAGTCAGCGGTGCGGATCACCCACATACCGTCCGGCATCGTCGCCCAATGTCAGGACGAGAAGAGTCAGCACAAGAACAAGTCGAAGGCGATGCGCGTGCTCCGTTCCCGCCTGTACGACGCTCTCGAGGAGAAGGCTCGCAGCGAGCGCGACGCCGCCCGTCGCACCCTGATCGGCTCGGGCGATCGCAGTCAGCGCATTCGCACGTACAACTATCCTCAGAATCGAGTCACCGATCACCGCATCAATCTGACCCTGTATGATCTCGAGAACATCATGCTGGGTCGCCTCGACGAGCTCGTCGAAAGCCTACAAGAATATGACCGCCAAGAGAGGCTGAATAGCCTCGACCTCGAAGACTGAATAGGAGGAGATCACGATGGATCGCGATTCCGAGCAGCGCATGGATGGGGACGACGTGATCGAGATCAGCGAAGAGATCCAAGAGATCGAAGAGATCATCGTGCCCGAGAATGCCGGCGAGCCGGCGCCCGGCGCGGCCCCGGTCGCGCCTTTTGGTGCGGTTCCCTACGCCGTTGGCTGGCAGCGCGTTTTGTCGGGCCAGGTGTTCAAGCAGTACTACCGCTTCTTCTTCGCCTTCGTGGCGATCTTCATCGGCTCAGCCTGGAGCCAGATGACGATCAGCAATTCAGAGGAGCTCGCTTCTGCCGTCTCGGCTGGCGAAGCTTACGCAGAAAAAGTGGCGGCCGTTGAGAAGCAGATCGCCGCGGGAACGGCGACCGAGGCCGACCTGCCTGAGATCGAGCCGTACGCCGTAAAGCAGATCGACTCTCTCCATAATCCTTGGGGACCGGTCTTCCTCTTCATCGGCGCTCTTGGCGTGCTCGCAATGGGGATGGCTGTCCTCTCGCCGCGCTTCCAGATCAAGTTCGGCCCGATCTTCCTCGCGGTCGTGCCCTTCGTTTGGGGCTTCTACTACTTCGGTGACGTGATGACCGCCCACCAGGACATCAATGGCATCGGCGATCTCTTCGCCAAGGCCGCTCCCGGTGCGGACACCGACTTCGCCACCGTTGGGCGGTTCTTCCGCAACTTGGGCCCGGGCTTCTTCTTCATCTGGCTGGGCGCCCTCGTCGTCGAGCTGTCCTTCCTCGGATCGATCTTCTCCTCGATGTCCGCGGAGAAGAAGAAGAAGAAGGAAGCTGCCGCCGCTCGCGCATCGAGCCGCGGTGGAAGTACTGCCAGCAGTGCCGGTAGCAAGGCTGGCCGACGCAGTCGCTGATCCCGAGAGCAGAGAGCCGGGGGGAGACACCCCCCGGCGACATCATGAGCTGGAACATCGCCCGCGTCCTCGCCTGGAGCTCCGACTACCTCGGTCAAAAGGGCTCGGGCTCGCCTCGTCTCGACGCGGACCTCCTCCTGGCCGATGTGCTCGGAGTCGAACGCATCCGTCTCTACACCGACCCGGAGCGGCCCCTCGAGCCCTCCGAGCTCGAGCGCTACCGGGAGCACATCGCGCGACGCGCCACCGGGCAGCCGCTGGCGTACCTGCTCGGACACCGCGAGTTCTACGGCCGTCGCTTTCGAGTCGGTCCCGGCGTGCTCGTGCCGCGTCCCGAGACCGAGCTGCTCATCGAGGTCGCACTCGGTTGCCTCCCACCGGCGGGCGACGCCGAGATCTGGGCGGCCGACCTCGGAACGGGCTCGGGCAACATCGCCATCACCCTGGCGCTCCAGCGCCCTGATCTTCACGTGCTCGCCAGCGACGTCTCGGAGGTGGCACTCGGCTTCGCCCGCGAGAACGCGTGCGCGCTCGAGGTCAAGGACCGCGTGTCCTTCGTCGAGGGCGATCGCCTGGCACCCTTCGCGGCCTCGGACCGAGTGGGTCGCTTGACGATCCTCGTCTCGAATCCGCCGTACGTGTCGCGGGACGAGCAGGGCCGCCTTGGCTTCGGTGTCGAGCGACACGAGCCGAGTGAGGCGCTCTTCCCGGGCGATGGCGACGCGCTGTCCTTCTATCGCACCCTGGCGGCCGAGGCTCCGCAGCTCCTGCTACCGGACGGTTGGCTGGCCTGTGAGATTGGAGCCGGCCAAGCGGCCGCCGTGTCGGAGCTGTTTCGAGCGTCGCTCGAGCAGGTGCAGGTGAAGAAAGACCTCGCCGGCATTCCTCGCGTCGTCTTCGCAAGGGCGAGGTCTCGGTGAGCCGTGAGCGGACACCGCCGTGTCCGGTGAATGCCGATCTGCGAGCGACGCGCACGGAGAAAACCGTTCGCAGACTCTCTCTCTCTAGTCCATGACATCAAGACTCCCAGAACGGTGAATATGCGCCGTGTGCTGCCTCTGCACGACTTCGACGAGTCGCGCTCGCCGTGCCTCCTCAAACGGGATCGCGCCCAGGCTCTCGGTGACCATGCTCCGATGGAACGGCAACCTGATCCGCGGACCGAGCATTCGATCGACGAGGACCTCGGTGAGGAAGTCCTGACCGAAGGTGACGAGATAAAGGCCGCCGCTCAAGAAGGCGGCTACCAAGAGGATCATCGTCAACACGAAGGACGCTTCATCTGGAGGCTCCTCGAACGCAGCGGCAAGCGCGGTACGTTTCCGTCATGGCATTGCCGAGGTTGGCGAAAGAAGACTCGTCGATCGGCGCAGGTCCGGCCGCATCGAGTGAATCGAAAAAATATCTGATAGCCATTGAAATCCGACTCGCCAATCTGCGAGCTTGGATCGCGCTGCGGGAGTTTTGCCATCACGGACTAGGCAAGAAGGGGAACCCAATGAGCCGATCAAGCCGCGTTCCAATCCTCTCTCTCTCTCTCTCTCTCTCTGCTGATTAGTCTTCCGTACTCCGCGACTGGCTTCCCGTCGAGTGGCTCAGAAGAGGCTCTGACCCAAGACGAAGCGAAGCAAGCTCTCCAGAGACTACCGCTCGACTTCGTTCCTAACCTCGGTCAGTGGGATTCCGGCTACGACTTCGTAGCTTCGAGGCCAGGAGCGGCCCTCTTTCTTCTGGAGAAGGAGATGAGGCTGTCGTTCAAGGGGACAGGCGGCAACAGCAGTGCGGTCTTTTTCGCTTTCGTAGGCGCTTCTGACGAATCGACCCTCGAGCCGCTCGATCAGCTTCCGAGTGTGAAGAACTTCCTTTACGGCGGCGGGAGAGCCCGCACGGGCGTGAGGAGCTACTCCAGGGTAGCCTACCGGGGCCTCTACGAGGGAGTCGATCTGGAGCTCTATGAAGGGGGTTCGCTGATCGAATACGACATCATCGTGCGTCCGGGCAGTGACATCGGCCGGTTCATCGTCGAGTGCCAGGGTGTCGATGGTCTCGAGCTGGCAAGCGACGGAAGTCTCGTCATGAAGACGGCTGTCGGTCCTGTCACCCAGTCGGCTCCCAAGACGTGGATCGAAGATGCGGCAGGGGAACGAGTCGCAGTGTGTGCACGATTCCGCCTCCTGGGCGAGAGTCGATACGGCTTCGAGGTCGATGATTACGATCGATCGAAGACTCTCGTCGTCGATCCGGCCTTCCTCTTCGACTCGCTGCAGTGGAGCACCTACCTTGGAGGGCAGGCTGGTGGCGTAGAAGAGAACGGTGACGACAAGGCTTGGGATGTTGCGGTCGCTCAGTACGGCACTGCGTCCGGCCAGGTCACGGTCGTCGGTGGCACGGCCGCGATCGACTTCCCCACGACACCCGGGCTGACGACAAACCTACCTGGACTGGACGCGTTCATAACGCGTCTGAACTCCAGCGGAAGCGCGCTGATCTTCTCAACATACTTCGGTGGAAGCTGCAACGAACACGCTCACGCTGTTGATCTGGCGTGGGATCCCGCGGATTCCTCCAAGAACCCGAACTGGGCCGCTGTGACTGGTACGATCATCAATGGCCCAGGATGCACGCCTCCTCCCTTTCCAGTCGCGACGGCCTTTGACGTCTGCCCGATCAAGCTGACGCCGGCGAGCACCGATGCCTTCGTGCTCCTTCTCGATCAGACCGGAATTGCGCGATACTTCTCCTTCCTCGGCGGTGAAGGGAACGAAGAAGGCTGGGACATTGCCGTGCTGCCAACCACCGGCGTGGGTGTGCCGATCGAGGTCTACGTGTGCGGACTGACGACGCCGTCGCCAGGAGGACCGGGCTTCTGTGTCCCACCCGCTCCGCCATCTTGGGTCAACTTTCCGGCTACGGGCAGTGCCGGAGGTCCTCCAGGTGTCGCGACAGGTTTGCAGGTCAGCTACCAAGGCGGAATGACCGATGCCTTCGTGTCGAAGATGTCCCTCGGTGGGGCGGGTGCCGGCGACATGTTGTACTCAACCTATCTCGGGAGTCCAGGTGAGGAACAGGCGCGCGCCATCGTCGTCAATCCTCACGATGGTCACTGCTACGTGACCGGTTTCACGAACAACTCGGCGTTTCCGACAGCCCTGAGTGCTTTTCAGCCTGGACTGGCTGGGCAGCACGACGCATTCGTTTCACGCATCAACCCGTTCGTCTCTGGGCCGCCGAGTCTTGTGGCATCAACCTTCTTGGGCGGCGGTCAGGACGGCGTGGAGGAGTCGGGCTACGGCATCGTGGTTCAAGGGCCAGCGACCGGTGAGCTGGTCACAGTGGTCGGGACGACCTACTCAACCCTCTTTCCCACTCCGAATGGTTGGGATACGACTCACAACGGCAGCGCGGATGTCTTCGTGACTCGGCTCGAAGCCGGACTTGGCAGTCTCGTCTGGTCGACCTACCTGGGCGGTGACGAAGAGGATCACGGCCGAGGCATCTGTATCGTACCGTACCCTTTCGGCAACAACTATCGCGTCACGGTCGTGGGCTATACGGCTTCCAATAATTCTGGATCTAATCTGCCCGGAGACTTTCCGATCCTCCCGCTCACCGGGCCGAACGCGGCGTACCAAACCTCGAACAACGGGTCATGGGACGTTTTCGTTAGCCAGTTCGGGACCAACGGCGCCTTGGCTCGCTCTACGTTCGTCGGCGGCGAGTTCAGCGATGTGGCCTGCGGCGTCTCACCCGATGGGCAACGGGATGTCGTCGTGTGTGGCTGGACCTCGAGCCAGCCGGTACACAATCCGCCCTTCCCCGTAACCGTGGGTGCCGTTCAAACACAGTTTGGAGGAGGGACCTACGACGCGTTCGTATTCAAGATCCGGGCCAGCATGACACCGATGGGGCAGTAGGATGCGTCCCATGATCAATTGCGGCAGGATGTGGTGTGCGACGATGACATACTCCGGTTCCCGACGCATTCTGGTTCCAGCGTGCGTTCTGTTGCTTCTTGCGTCGAATGCGACTCCTCGTTCCGAGTCGCAGGTCCACTTCGTCGAAAACTGTGGACAGTGGGGAGACCACATTCGGTTTGCTCAGCTCGGTCCGAGTGCGCCTTTGAGTATCGGGCCCGAAGGTCTCTCGTTGATCTGGGGGAGGCGTCTCTCCGAAGACGAGCTCGAGGCGGTTCATGTCCGCTTCGCGTTCGAGGGAGGTCGGCGAGACTTCCGAATCACGCCTCTGGCAGAGCGGTCCAGCCGATTCAGTTTTTTTCTGGGCCAGGATCCGGATGATTGGCAACGCAGACTTCCCGGGCATGAACGCCTGCGACTGACCGGGATTTGGCCCGGTGTCGAGATCGAGCTTCTCGAGCGAGACGGTTCGCTTGCCTACGATGTTCACGTCGGCCCAGGGGGAGATCTCGGCGACGTCGTCTTCCGGTGCGATGGGGCGGAGCGGCTCTGGGTCGATCGCGAGGGCTCACTCGTCATCGATACGGCGCTCGGGCCGATTCGACAGAGCGCCCCGCGGTCTTGGCTCGTCGGGCCGGATGGCGAGACGGCTGCGGTCGCGAGCGAGTTTCGATTGCTCGGCAATCAGCGGTTCGGGTTTCGAGCCGCTCTGGATGAGCTGCCGCCTGGCTGGAAGCTCATCGTGGATCCGGGCCTGGAGTGGTCGACCCTCATCGGCACGTTCGGGATGGATTGGGTGCGGGACGTCGGTATCGATGGAGCCGGTGCGGCCTACGTCTCGGGTTGGGCCGGCGATCGTCGGTATCCGACGACTCCAGGCGCCTTCTCGACGACCTTTCGGAGCGGCGAGTGCTTCGTCACGAAGTTCGACGAGGCCGGCTCGAGCCTCATCTACTCGACGTTTCTCGGGGGTTCGAGCCGAGACGAGAGCTGGGCGATCGAGGTCCTCGACGACGGAACCGTGTTGATCGGTGGCTCGACACTCTCGACTGATTTCCCGGTCACCTCGACGGCATTCCAGAAGTCGTTGAGTGGCAGCGGAGTGTCCGACGCCTTCGTGTCCGTGCTCAATCCCGCCGGTACTCAGCTTTTGTACTCGACCTACCTAGGAGGTGCTTTTGGGCAAGACTCGGTGCAGGCGATCTGCTTCCACGATCCCGTCATCGCTATCGGGGGATACACGCAAGCTCCCGATTTCCCTGTTACGTCCAATGGATGGGACCGGACCTACAACGACGTGGGATTCTACGTCGGCGACGGGTTCTTTGGAGCCATCGACACTCGATCGGGATCCCTCGTGTATTCGAGCTTCATCGGGGGCGCCAGCACGGACGGAGTCTTTGACGTGGGGATCGCGAACGGCAATGAGATCGTCTTGGCCGGTGTGACGCAGTCTCCTGACTTTCCGACGACACGCGGCGCCTTCGACGAGAGCTATCATGGTAACCTGGATGCGTTCGTCGCGCGCTTCGATCTCGCGTCCGGAAGGGTCATCTATTCGACTCTGCTCGGTGGGACAGGCAACGGGAGTCAGGCAAATGCCCTCGCGGTGATCGATACCGGCGAGGTGATCGTCGGCGGCTGGACGGCCGCTCCGGACTTCCCCGTTACAGCGGGCTCCTATGATACTCAGCACGGGGGAGGAAGCTGGCTGTTGACCGACGCATTCCTCATCAAGCTGGATGCGAGCGGTTCGCAGATCGTCTGGGGCACCTTCCTGGGAGGGAGTGGCGATGACCGCATCCAAGACGTAGAGCTCGATCCTCGCGGCGACATCGTGCTCACGGGCTACACTTGGTCCAGCGACTTCCCGCAGATCGGTCGCATCAGCGACTACATCGGCCTCGATGCTTTCGTCTCCCGCGTCGATTCGACCGGGTCCTCGTTGATGTTCTCTACTCTGTTGGCTTCGAGCGGGGCGGACGAGGGACTTGCCTTGCGTGTCGACCGTGACGGAATCGTGACGGCAGCGGGCGCGACGACCGGTAAGGACTTCCCAACGACCGAAGGTGCCTACGACCGCAAGTACGACCTGATGCGCGATGTCTTCGTGACGCGTCTTCGAACGGGGCCGGTCCTGAGCCTGAGTGGCGTTCCGTCGTCAGGAGCGGTCGTGCACTTTGAGCTCGAGGGCGGTTCTCCGAGCCAGACCGGTCATCTCGTTCAGATTGCGCTGAGCGGTAGTGGTACGAGCGGCATACCTCTTCCCGGTGGCGAGTCCCTTCCGCTGACCTTCGATACCCTCACGAGCTGGTCCCTCGCTCTCCCGAGCTTCTTCCAGGGCACCATGGACGCCGCAGGGGACGCGCTGCTGGCGACTTTCGCGACGCCCGTCCTGCCGACGGGCACCAAGGTCTTTGCAGCAGCACTGGTTTGGGACGGGACAAGCGGAGCCATCTCGTCCGTCCCCTGGCCACTCGAGTTCGTCGTCCAATAGAGACCCGACGTAGGGCGACCCCGAGGCTCGCTCGTTCTCCAAGCTCCTCGTGAGGCCTTGTCGAATTCTCCCGGCGACAGTTCGGATCCCTTCCTCGCCAGCTCGGAAAACCGACCTATACTATGCGGCGGGCTTCGGGGACGCTTTCGCTGGAAGGGATGGCGCATGTCGACGTGTCTCGGTCGCTGGTGGATCTTCGCCGGTGTCCTTTGGATCATGACAGCTTGTCGGGGTGACTCGAGCCGCATTTCGCCTCCGACGGCTCCGACAGGTCCTAACGTGCTGCTGGTCATCGTCGATGATCTGCGACCCGACGTTGTGGGCGCGCACGGAGGTTCCGGGATGACGCCGCATCTCGACCGCTTGGCCTCGCAAGGGATGATCTTCGAGCGCGCCTATTGTCAGCAGGCCCTCTGTCGTCCTTCGCGGGCGAGCCTGTTGTCGGGGCTGCGACCTGACTCGACCGGTGTCCACGATCTCGACACGGTGCTCCGTGAAGCGCGTCCAGATGCCGTCACACTACCGCAACACTTTCGGCAGCATGGCTATCGCACGGCGGGCATCGGCAAGATCTTTCATGCCGATGCGTTCGAGCCCGAGCCCGCCTCCTGGAGCGAGCCGTTCATCGGTGAGCAGGATCTGCCCTGGGTGTTGCCCGGGAACCGGGAGCTCGTCGATGGCCAATTCGGTCCTCACGGGCGACCCGTGTTCGGCCCGCCCACGGAGCAGAGCGACTCGGTGGCCGACGAGCATCCCGACGGCCGCATCGCTTCGGCGGCCGAGGCGGCCCTGGATCGGTTCGCAGGCGACGGTTGGCCCTTCTTTCTCGCGGTCGGCTTCGTGAAGCCGCACCTCCCGTTCGCCGCGCCCTCGGAGTACTGGGATCGTACCGATCCTCGGGAGATCGGCGATCCGGATCCACTCGAAGCCCCGGAGGGAGCGCCGGAGTACGCCCTCACGAACTATCCCGAGCTGCGCGTGTATCAGGGTATGCCGGGGTCGAACCTGGCAAGGCCGTCGACGTCGAAAGTCCCGCTCACTCGGAGCCAGACGCGCCAGCTTCGGCGAGGCTATCTCGCGTCGGTCAGCTTCGTCGACGAGCAGATCGGTCGGGTGCTGCGGCGCCTCGAGGAGCTCGGGCTCGATGAAGACACCGTGGTCGTGATCGTCAGCGATCACGGCTACAAGCTCGGCGAGTACGGGGAATGGACCAAGCAGACGAACTTCGAGCTCGATGTGCGCTCCCTGTTGATGGTGCGTCCGGCGAAGGCTCGCTTTCGTGCTCGCCCAAACGTCCTTACCGACTCGGCCGTCGAAGAGCCACCGGTTCGCCTGGGTCTCTCCTCGGATGCTCTGGTCGAGCTGGTCGATGTCTTCCCGACAGTGTGCGAGCTGGCGGGGGTGCCGCTCTTGGAAGGCCTGGAAGGGACGAGTGTCGTCCCGCTGCTGCGCAAGCCGCGGCGAGCCTGGAAGTCGGCGGCCTTCAGCCAGTTTCCTCGCGGAGGTGTCGGCGTGGTCGGACGGACGATCCGGACAGAGAGCTACCGACTGACCGAGTGGAGCAATGGCGCGGATCGCGACGATGTCGAGGCGGTCGAGCTCTACGACCATCGCGACGACGATCGGGAATCGATCAACGTCGCCAATCGGCCCGAGCATGCCGCGACGGTCGAGGAGCTTCGGGCGCAGCTGCGGGCGGGTTGGCGAGCCGCGCTTCCCCCGGAGCACAGGTCTCGAGACGGGAACTGACGGAGGGCGACCGCTGCGGATCGCAGATGGCGTGGCGAACGGCGCTTCCTCTTCGAGTGTCTCGCCTTTGGAGCGAGGCGAACGGGCATGGGTGATTACTCGCCGGCAGGACGGCTGAGCGAGCTTGCGTGCTCAGCTCGATGATCCCAAGCAGCTCTTCAACGCGGGGCTGAGCGGTAACAAGTGGCGGGCGATCGACCTTCGCGAGGAAGACAAGATCGACAAGCCCGGGCTCCGGGCGTTGCTGCGCGGGGCGATCGCCTACAACAGCAAGCACTCGGTGCCGAAGAGCAAGGGTTCGAGAGCATGAATGACGAGCTCGCTGCGTACGCGGTCCCGGTCGCGACCACCGAGGCACTCACCGAGCCTCCAGGCAGGGGCTTCGACGGCCTAGCTCAGAAGCTGACCGGATCGGGGCGGGGCCTCTGGCCGAAAGCGCCGTCGGTCGTCGAGCTGCTGTTCGCAGAGCCTTTCGAGCTGAGTCGCCGGTATACTCGGACGCGAGGCGGAGAGGGCATCGAGCAGGCGAAGGGGCGAGCATGTCGGTTCGGATCGGGCGCGGGATCGCCGTCTCTGGCGGGCTTCTCTTGTTGATGGCCTGCGGAAGCGGATCGGACTCCACTGCATTGCCGGTGCCGACGGGCCCGAATGTGTTGCTCGTCATCATCGATGACCTTCGGCCCGACGTGGTCGGCGCGTATGGTGGCCTGGCCCGGACGCCGAACCTCGATCGCTTCGCGGCGCGCGGGATGATCTTCGAGCGCGCCTACTGCCAGCAGGCCGTTTGTCGACCCTCGCGCGTGAGCTTCCTGACGGGCCTTCGACCGGAATCGACCGGAGTGAGTGATCTCCAGACCTTCTTCCGAGACGTGCTACCCGACGTCACGACTCTTCCGCAGCTGTTCAGCCAGCAGGGCTATCGGACCTCCGGGATCGGAAAGATCTTCCACAACGACGGGATCGATCCCGATCCCGAGTCGTGGAGCGAGCCCCTCTTCCCGGACCTGGGATCCTCGTGGGTGCTGCCGGAGAATCGCGCCCTCGAGCAGCGGGGGCCGATCTTCGGTCGCTTGGCATTGGGCCCGCCTTTCGAGCGGAGTGACTCGAACGCCGAAGACCATCCCGACGGACGAATCGCGGCCGAGGCCGAAGCCGCTCTCGCCCGTTTTGCCAAAGGGAATCGTCCCTTCTTCTTGGCTGTCGGCTTCATCAAGCCACACCTGCCGTTCTCGGCGCCGTCCGAGTACTGGGATCTCTATGATCCCGATGCCCTCGGCCCGTTCGAGCCCGCGAGCCCGCCCACGACGGCGCCCGAGTATGCGTTGCTCAACTCTCCCGAGCTCCGCTCTTACCACGGCATGCCCGGCTCGGAGCTTCCCAACCCCTGGGAGTCGCACGTTCCTATCAACGAGCCCCAGGTTCGCAACCTCCGCCACGGCTACTTCGCTTCGGTCAGCTTCGTGGACGAGCAAGTCGGGCGAGTGCTGAGGCGACTCCAGGACCTCCAGCTCGACGACGACACGATCGTTGTGATCCTCAGCGACCATGGCTTCAAGCTGGGTGAGCATGATTCTTGGA
Source organism: Planctomycetota bacterium (assembly GCA_029260795.1). Lineage (GTDB taxonomy): Bacteria > Planctomycetota > OFTM77 > OFTM77 > OFTM77 > OFTM77. Next base: position 16,316 of record JAJDCO010000154.1, read on the forward strand.
CCAAGCACAGCAACTTTGAGATCGACGTCCGTTCCCTCCTCATGATTCGGGCACCGGAGCAGCGGGACTCAGAGCAGACCGGGCCGCTGGTCGGATCGGTCTCCGATGAGGAGCCCTGGAGGCCTGGCGCGTCGACGCGAGCGCTGGTCGAGCTGGTGGACGTGTTTCCGACCCTCTGCGAGCTCGGTGGACTCCCCTTGCCGAAGGGATTGGAGGGCACGAGCCTTGTTCCGCTGCTCGAGAGTCCGCTCGCCCGTTGGAAATCGGGTGTCTTCAGCGAGTTCCCTCGACACGATCGGATGGGGCGCTCGATTCGGACGGAGGACTACCGGCTGACCGAGTGGCAGCACACGACGAACGCGAAGCGCCCGGCCGGGCTCGAGCTCTACGATCACCGGCTCGACGATCTGGAATCGATCAACGTCGCCGACTGGCCCGAATACACCAGCATCGTGAAGGATCTTCGGCAGCGGCTCCGGGCGGGTTGGCGAGCGGCGCGACCCATGGGCTCGAACGATTCCGATAGCGAGTGATTCCACGATTCGATCGTAGACACCGGGCCTTGATCGAGTATCTTGCGCCGTTTCATCGAGTCGTGCGGGCTCGGAGGGTACGGGAGCCGCGCCATCCGGACGGAACGGCGGCGGGGCGTGAGATAGGGCTCTGACATGAACGATTCCACTCGAGGCGTGGGAGCGGTCCCGACGGTCGATCGGACGCTTCCTTTTCACCTCGAAGGCGAAGTTTGCCATCAACTCGAAGCGGCTCTCTCGAGGGAATGGCTTCTGACCAACGGGACGGGCGGATTCGCCTCTTCCACGACGCTGCTGTGCCCGACACGGCGCTATCACGGCCTGCTCGTGACCGTGCCGCCGGGACTCGCCCAGCGTCATTGCTTCTTGGCGCGATACGACGAGGCCCTCGTCGGTCAGGGCAAGACCTTCTCGATGTCGATCGCGCGCTATCCGGGCCTTTGGGCACCGCATGGCCATCGAAGCCTCGAGCGTTTCGAGCTGCTCCCGTTTCCGAGCTGGCAGTTCCAAATCGGGCGCGCTCGGATCCTTCGAGAGATCGTTCTGATTCGCGGTCAATCGACCGTCATCTGTCGCTATCGAATGACGGGATTCGACTCGACCATCGAGCTGCGTCTGCGTCCGCTGCTCGCCTTTCGCCCGGCCGGCGCGCTCACTCACGAGAACCTCTCGGTCAATGCCGCGGTTCGCCGCCATCCCCAGGGATTCGACTCCCGACCCTACCCGGCTCTCCCCACGATTCGATTCCGAGCCAACGTGGCGCCCCGCATCGACGTCGATCCGGTCTGGTATCGCCGGCTCGAGTACCAGGAGGACTTGGCGCGCGGCTACGACGGTCACGAGGACCAGTTCAGCCCGAGCGTCCTGACGCTGCCTTTGGCGCCGCATCAGGACGTCTACGTGGCCGCCACTCTGGAAGATGCCGTCGAGGATCCCGAGAAGGCCTTCCGGGTGGAGCGGGACCGGCAGACGCGCTCGACCGATCGGACGGTCGTGTCCTTTCTCGATCGGGCCGCCGACGACTTCTTGTATCGAGATACCCACGGTCGACCCGGCGTGATCGCCGGCTACCCCTGGTTCGACGAGTGGGGGCGCGACACCTTCATCGCACTTCCGGGGCTGACCCTGACGCGGGGGCGAGTCGAGGATTGCGCGGCCGTCTTGTCCGGCGCGCTGCCCTACCTGAGGCGAGGGCTGCTGCCGAACATCTACGGCCCGGACGTCGAGTCGAGCCACTATGGCTCGGCCGACGCGGCGTTGTGGTTTGCGCGTGCCGTGCACCTCTACGAGGAGTCCGGAGGAGACGCCGACCGCGTGCTCACCGAGTACTTGCCGGCACTGCGCAGCATCGCCGAGCACTACGTCGCCGGCACTGATCTCGAGATTCGCTGTCGCGAGGACGGCCTGCTCTCGGCGGGTCGTGAAGACCTCAACGCGACTTGGATGGACGCTCGGACGCCCGATGGGCCCGTCACGCCGCGGTCCGGCTACCCGGTCGAGCTGAACGCGCTCTGGTACTCGCTTCTCCGACATCTGGAGCGGCTGCTCATGCGCCTGGGAGAACGTGCCGCCGCCAAGGAATGGCTGCATCGCCGTCGGTCGGTGGGCAAGGCGTTCTTGCAGTCGTTCTGGCTGCCGGATGATCGCTACCTGGCCGATCGACTCGATCCCGATGGGCAGCCGGATCGGCGAGTGCGTCCGAACATGGTGATCGCGGCCGCGCTCGACTACAGCCCACTCTCGCGGGGCAAGCGGACGGACATCGTCCAGCGAGCCGAGGTCGACCTCCTGACGCCGCGCGGCCTGCGCACGCTCTCTCCCGACCATCCGGAGTACATCGGACGCTATCACGGTGGCACGGTCGAGCGAGATCGGGCCTACCATCAGGGGACCGTCTGGCCTTGGCTCCTGGGCTTCTTCTGTGAAGCCACTCTGCGCGCCTACAACTGGCGTCGCAGCCGTCGAGAGATGGTCCGGAGCTGGATCGAAGCCTTTGCCGACACCTTGACGGAGCATGGCCTGCACCAGATCTCCGAGGTCTACGACGGTGATCCTCCTCATCGCCCGGGCGGCACGGTCGCTCAGGCTTGGAGCGTGTCCGAGCTGCTGCGCGCGCATCAGCTCGCGGAGAGACGGAGGCGGCGATGAAGGTCCTGATGCTGGGCTGGGAGTTTCCGCCCCACATCTCGGGTGGCCTCGGAACCGCCTGCTTCGGCCTGACACAGGGGCTGGCGCACACGGGGACGGAGGTCGTCTTCGTCGTGCCTCGCACCTATGGAGACGAGGATGCCGCGCACGTCCAGATCGTTGGCTGCAACCAAGTGACCGGGCCGACGATGCCGGAGTCGACCCGGGTCGAGGAGGGGGCGGCGTCGGTCGATACGCCGGGGCCGACCGGCGTCGAGAGCACGTCCTCGCCACACGACCCTCCCGAAGATCCCCAGCCGCTCACGGAGAGCTGGATGGACCCTGGCGTGACCTCGCCGCGAGTCCTGGCGGTCTCGAGCTCTTTGCAGCCCTACCAGACAGCCGAGAGCTATCGCGAGTGGGTCGCCTCGCTCGAGGACTCCGACGCTCCCGCAGAAGCGCGGCTTCCATCGACGCCGGCCACCCGACGAGCCTTCACCGCGGTCGAGCAGGTGCTCGCACCTTTCGGATGGAGCGAGGGGGCAGTGAGGTTCGTTCGTCAAACGCTCGGCGGCCCGGATCGATTCGAGCTCTCGGGATCGTACGGCCCGAGCCTGATGGCCGAGGTGGCTCGATTCGCGACGGCGGTCGGGGAGCTCGCGCAACGGATCGACTTCGACGTGATCCACGCCCACGATTGGATGACGTTTCCGGCCGGTCTCGCGGTCGCTCGCCTGTTGGGCAAGCCGCTCGTGATTCACGTGCACGCGAGCGAGTACGACCGAAGCGGCGAGGACGTCAACTGGGAGATTCGTGATCTCGAGGAGATGGGGATTCGCCAAGCGGACCGCATCGTGTGCGTCAGCCATTACACGGCGAACATCCTCAAGCATCGATACGGCGCGGATCCGACGCGCCTGCGGGTCGTGCACAATGCGGTCACGCACCGCGAGCAGCGCGAGCACTATCATCTCGAGAAGGCGATCGAAGAGCCGATCGTGCTCTTCCTCGGCCGGGTGACCTTCCAGAAAGGTCCCGAGTACTTTCTCGAGGCGGCGGCGCGGGTGATCCAGATCGAGCCCGGCGTGAAGTTCGTCATGAGCGGCAGCGGTGACATGCTGCCGCGGATGGTTGAGCGGGCCGCGCTCCTGGGCATCGCAAGGCACGTCCACTTCACGGGCTTCCTTCGAGGGCGGGACGTCGAGCGCATGTACGCGATGGCCGATCTGTACGTGATGCCCTCGGTCTCCGAGCCGTTCGGCATCTCGCCGTTGGAGGCGATGGCGCTCGATTGTCCGGTAATCGTCTCGCGTCAGAGCGGCGTGTCGGAGATCCTGACCAACGCGCTCAAGGTCGATTTCTGGGACGTCGAGGATCTGGCCAACAAGATCCTGGCTTTGCTTCGGTATCCGGCTCTCACCCAGCAGCTCACCGAAGAGGGACGGAACGAGATCCGACGCGTGCGTTGGGATGCCAGCGCTCAGCGAGTGGTCGGCGTGTATCGGGAGCTCGTGTCATGACGGCGATCGTCTTCTACTTCCAGGTTCATCAGCCGTATCGGCTCCGTCGATACTCGTTCTTCGACATCGGTCGAGACCAACGATACTTCGACGACACCGAGAACGCGCGGATCGTCCGGCGAGTCGCCGAGAAGTGCTACCGGCCGATGAACGCCGTCCTGCACTCGCTCGTCGATCAGCACGAAGGACGCTTTCGCTGCTCGTTCTCGATCAGTGGGACGGCCCTCGACCAGATGGAGCAATGGACTCCCGAGACCCTCGAGAGCTTCCAGGCTCTGGCACGGACAGGCTGCGTCGAGTTCCTCGGCGAGACGTCCCATCACTCGCTCGCGGCGCTCTTCGATCCCGAGGAGTTTGCACTGCAGGTGAACTCCCATGCCGATCGCATCGAGCAGCTCTTCGGACGTCGGCCGACCGTCTTTCGAAATACCGAGCTCGTGGTGAGCAACGACGTGGCGGCTCAAGCCGAGCGCCTCGGCTTCGTCGGAATCCTCGGAGAGGGCGCCGATCATGTGTTGGGTTGGCGCAGCGCCCATCGAGTCTATCGACCCGAGGGCTGCGAGCGGATCAAGCTGCTTCTGCGCTCGTACCGCTTCTCCGATGACATCGCCTTCCGCTTCAGCAACCGTGCCTGGAGTGAGTGGCCGTTGACGGCGGATCGGTTCGCGCAATGGGTGCACGGGTCGCCGGCCGACGACCGCGTCATCGGACTGTTCATGGATTACGAGACCTTCGGCGAGCATCAGTGGGCCGACACCGGAATCTTTGAGTTCATGAAGCATCTCCCCGAGCAAGTGCTCACCAACGATCGCTTCCGATTCTCGCTCCCCAGCGAGGTCCTCGCCGTCGAGGACCCGATCGCTCGATTGGATCTGCCCCATCCGGTCTCTTGGGCGGATACCGAGCGAGACCTCACCGCCTGGTTGGGGAATCGGATGCAGACGGCTGCGAACGCCGCCCTCTACGAGCTGGGCCCGCGCGTGCGAGAGCTCGCGGCGGCCGGTGTGCCCGAGTTCGTCCACGATTGGCGTCGGCTCACGACCTCGGATCACCTCTACTACATGTGCACGAAATGGTTCGCGGACGGGGACGTCCACAAATACTTCAGCCCGTATGCCAGCCCACACGATGCTTTCATCGCGTTCATGAACGTGCTCGACGATCTGGCCCGACGCTCCGAGCGAGCCACCGTGACCGCGAGCCCTTCGAGCTGAGAAAGAGTCGAGACCGGCGCGGCCTTTTCGAGAGGAGCCGGAGCCGGCCCGGTGAGACCGGACCCCCGATTCGAGCCTCGGAACGCCGAATCGACCGAAGACCTGCACATTCGAACTCCTTCGCCCCTACGACTGGGAGCTTCTAGCCGTGTCGCGTCCCTTCAATCTCTTCGAGATCTCCTGGGAGGTCTGCAACAAGGTCGGTGGAATCCATACCGTGGTTTCCACCAAGGCCCAAACACTGGTCGATCGCTTTGGCGACCGCTACTGGGCCATGGGACCTTGGCTGCTCTCGGATCAGCAGGAATCCAAGGTCTTCGAGCCGACCGACGAGCTGGCGGGATTCGCGGACCGCTGCCGAGGGATGGGCGTGCCCATCCGCGTCGGCCGCTGGAAGATCCCGGGCCGACCCCGCGTCGTGTTGGTCGAGTTCTCTGGCTTGCTCGCCCAGCGCGACGAGATCCTGGCCGGCCTTTGGGAGAAGCACCAGGTCGACTCGCTCTTCGGGCATTGGGACTACCTCGAGCCCGTGCTCTTCGGGCATGCGGCCGGCCGCGTCATCGAGGCCTACTGGCAGGAGGCCCTGGCGCCGCCCCGCGAGCGGCTGGTCGTGCAGGCACACGAGTGGATGACCGGGTCCGCGCTGCTGCATCTCTCTCGGACCGTGCCCACCGCCGGCACCGTCTTCACGACCCATGCCACGATCTTGGGACGCTCGATCGCCTCAATGGGTGACACGCCGCTCGAGGGGCTCGGAGACCGCACTCCCGACGACCTCGCCTCGGAGATGGGTGTGCGCTCGAAGCACTCCCTCGAGGGATGCTGCGCTCGAGCTGCGGATGTCTTCACGACCGTGAGCGAGACCACCGCCGAGGAGGCTCACGTGCTCCACCGGCGTCAGCCCGAACCGATCCTGCCCAACGGGATCGATCTGGCGTTCATGGACGCCATCATCGACGGGAGATCACGGGAGAGCGTCACGGCCGCTCTGCGTCAACTGGCCGAGTCGTTCTGTGGTGAGGCACAGAACGACGCCGCCCTGATCGCGATCTCGGGTCGCTACGAGATGCACAACAAAGGCATCGACCTCCTACTCGAAGCCTTGGCGCGCGTCGACCGTCAGCCGGGTCGTCCCCTCGTCCTCTTCGTTCTCGTTCCCGCCGGCAACTCGGGCGTGCGCGCCGACGTCGTCGAGCGCCTGGCCCAGACCGGGCCGCCCTCGGGAGAGCCCCTCGGCATCTCCACCCACAACCTCTTCGAGCCGGACGGCGATCCCGTCCATCAGCTCTGCAGCCTCCTGGGTCTCCAGAACGCGTTGGGCTCACGGGTGAAGATCATTCAGGTTCCGGTCTACCTCGACGGACACGACGAGCTCTTGAAGCTGCCGTACGAGGCCGCACTGTCGGGCATGGATCTGACGATCTTCCCGTCCTTCTACGAGCCGTGGGGCTACACGCCGGAGGAGAGCCTCGCGGTCGGCGTCCCCACCCTGACGACCGATTACGCCGGGTTCGGCCGCTGGTGTCAGGACGAAGGGCTCGGCCCGGAGGACGGCGTCCACGTGCTGAAGCGCATCGGCGTGACCTACTCGGAGGCCGCCGATCATCTGGCGACTTGGATCGAGACCTTCCTTCTCCAGGAGCGAGACCGGGCCGAGGTCGCCAAGATCTGCCGGAACACCGCGCAGAAGACGGCGTGGTCCGATCTGATTCGATACTACGATCGCTCCTTCGAGATGGCGCTCGAGGCCTCCGCGACGCGAGCAGAAGCCTCGGGAGCGGCGGCCTATCGCTCACAGGTCGTGTTGCCGGTTCGGCCGCGACCCAAGGCGCCCGAGCCGCGCTTGCTGGAGTTCGAAGTCTCGGCTCGCCTGCAGCCGCCCTTCGACGAGCTCGCCCGGCTGACCGAGAACCTGTGGTGGTCCTGGGACACCGACGCGGCTCGGCTCTTCGCGGACATCTCACCGCTCCGATGGGAGAGCTGCGGACACAACCCCGTCGCCTTCATGCGGGAGGTGTATCCGGAAGACCTGGCGCGTGCTGCCGAGGATCCGGGCCTCCGATCGCGAATCGGTGCCGTGCTGGAACGATTCCGGGCCTACCTGGATCCGGGCGTCCAGCCGATGGAAAGCACCATTCCGGCCGAGTCACCGGTGGCCTACTTCTGTGCCGAGTACGGGATCCACGAGTCCCTTCCGATCTACGGTGGCGGGCTCGGTCTCCTGGCCGGCGACCACCTCAAGTCGGCTTCGGACCTCGGGCTGCCCTTGGTCGCCGTCGGGCTCTTCTATCGCCACGGATACTTCACGCAGCACGTGACCGCCCGCGGCGAGCAGCTCGCACTTCCCGCCGAGAACGATCCTCGCCGTCTCGCGGTGACACGGGTGCGAGACAAGGATGAGCAGCCGCTCCAGGTGCAGGTCAGCCTGCCGGGTCGAACGCTGAGTCTGCAAGCCTGGCGCGTCGCCGTCGGCCGCGTCACGCTCTACCTGCTCGACAGCGACATCGAGGCGAACCGACCTGAGGACCGCAGCATCACGGAGTACCTCTACGGAGGGGACATCGAGAATCGGCTGCTGCAAGAGATCGTCTTGGGTCGCGGCGGCTCACGCCTCCTCGATCGACTCGGGATCGAGCCGAGCGTGTACCACATGAATGAGGGACATGCCGCCTTCCTCGCCCTCGAGCGAGTCGCACGCCTGATTCGCCGGGATGGGCTGACCTACGACGAGGCTCGGGAGGTCGTTCGTTCGACGACCCTGTTCACGACCCACACCCCCGTACCGGCCGGCCACGATCGCTTCGCCGAGGACCTGATCCGCCGCTACTTCTCCGACGTGTCGAGCTGGGTGGGGTTGCCGTGGGAGCGCTTCTTCGAGCTCGGAGCCGCGCCCGGCGACGGTCAAGAGTTCAACATGACCTACCTCGCACTCAACTTCGCGGCGTTCGTCAACGGCGTGAGTAAGAAGCACGAGGAGGTCTCCAAGGAGCTCCTGCACACGTTCTGGCCGAGCCGGCTCGAGAGCGAGGTGCCGGTGACGAGCGTGACCAATGGCGTGCATCTGCCGACCTGGGTGGCGCCCGAGCTGAGCACTCAGCTGACGCACGGTCAGGCCCGGTCCGTGGTCGCCGACGACTTCAAGTCCGCGGGCACTAGCCTGGAGCGCCGCACACTGTGGGAGGTCCGTCAGGTGGCGAAGGGCCGCCTCTTGGATCACCTACGCGGGCGGATCGAGGCGGCCGCGCAGCATCGCCACGAGGGCGCCTTCATCCTCAGCCGGTTGATCGAGGGGCTGCGACCCGACGCCCTGGTGATCGGATTCGCTCGACGGTTTGCGCCCTATAAGCGCGCTCGTCTTCTCCTCACCGATCCGGGACGCCTCCAACGCCTCTTGAGCGACGAGTCGCGTCCGGTCCGCATCGTGTTCGCCGGCAAGGCGCACCCGCGCGATGGTCATGGCCAAGCCTTGCTTCGTGAGATCTTCGAGGCGAGCCGCTCTGAGCCCTTCCTGGGCAAGATGCTTTTCGTCGAGGACTACGATCAAGACGTCGCGCGAGCGATGGTGCAGGGCGTCGACGTTTGGCTCAACAACCCGACCCGGCCCCTCGAGGCCAGCGGGACGTCGGGGATGAAGGTCGCCGCCAACGGAGGCTTGCACCTCTCGGTCCCGGATGGCTGGTGGATCGAGGGATACGACGGGGCCAACGGCTGGGCCATCGGCGGCAGCGAGAACCAATCCGATCCGGCTCTCCAGGATCAGCTCGACGCTTCCGACCTCTACCAGCTCCTCGAGAACGAGATCGTGCCGGACTTCTTCAATCGAGGCGACGATGGGCTACCGCACGACTGGCTGCAGCGCGTCGCGCAGTCGCTCACGAGCATTCCGACCTTCTTCAATACGGATCGCATGGTCGGTGAGTATCGCGATCGGGCCTACCGACCTCTCTCCGAGGAGTACCAGCGTCTGGCGCGTGAGCGCTGGCGTCTGGCGCGCGAGCGGGCTCAGCTCCATCAGATCCTGCGGCGTGCCTTTCGCGAGGTCGCGATCGAGGAGGTCATCGTCTCCGATCTCAACGAGCTCTCGGTCGACGAGGCGGTCGCGGTCAAGGTGCGCGTGAATCTGGGCAGCCTTCCCCCAGAGCGTCTGCTCGCCGAGCTCCTGGTCGGCTTCGGTCGCGGAGGGCGAGACCTGATTCGCGCGGAGCGCGCCGAGCTCGAGTGTGTGGAGAGTGAAGAAGGCGGTCGCGCCGTGTTCCAGGGCCACTTGGCCGTGCGGCGTCCGGGCAGCTACGCCTACGGCGTGCGTCTCCGGATTCGCGGCGAAGGCTTGCTGTCCTCGGTCACCGACGACCTGATCCTCTGGGCCTAGGCCCAGAGGACTCCGAGCTTCGGAGGCACCGAGTCCCTCATGGTCTGGATCCCGAGATTCCTCCAGCCGCGTGACTCGGTCAGCCCGGCCGAGGTCGAGCAGGGCATGCGACACCTGCTCTTCGACGGTGCTTGCTCGCAGGTCATGGGCTCGCTGACGGGCGGCGCGTTCCTGGTGGCTTTCGCGCTGATGCTCGGGGCTTCGAACTTCGTGATCGGGATCTTGGCCGCGGCCGGACCGCTTTCCCAGGTGCTGCAGATCCCGGCCATCGTGCTCGTGGATCGGACCGGTCTCCGAAAGCTCCTGGTCGTCGTCAACTCGTTCATCAGCCGACTCTTTCTCTTGGCCGTCGCGTTCGTGCCGTGGTTCGTCGAGCCGCGTTATCGGGTCCCGGTCTTGTTTGCCGGACTGATCAGCTACTTTGGCCTGGGTACGCTCTCGGGCTGTGCCTTCAACTCGTGGATGCGGGACTTCGTGCCGCAGGAGATCCAAGGCCGCTACTTCGGCAAGCGCTTGGCCGTCGCCACGGCCGTGGGCGCGGGCTTGACTCTGCTCGCCGGCTTCGGCGTCGAGGTCGCCAAGCACTTCGGAGCAGAGACTCAGTACCTCTACAGCGCTCTGTTCGTCGTCGGCGCGTCGTTCGGTCTCTTCGGAATCATCTTTCTGGTGCGCGTTCCCGAGCCCCGGCTGCCACGCCACGAGCCTCGGGGACTGCGCCACGTGCTGATGGAGCCGCTCCGCGAGCCCAATTTCCGCCAGCTCGTGATCTTCTTGGGGGCCTGGAACTTCGCGATCAACTTGGCCGCGCCGTTCTTCGCCGTGTACATGCTCGTGCGTCTCGAGCTCTCGATGGGCGTGGTGCTGACGCTCTCGGTGGCGAGTCAGCTCGTCAACGTCTTGTTCTTCCGCCTTTGGGGACGGCTGGCCGACCGGTTCAGCAACAAGTCCGTGCTCGGACTGTCGGGGCTGCTCTTCGTGCTCACGATCTCGCTGTGGCCGTTCCTCACCTTGCCAGAACGCCACGCCTTGACGATCCCATTGCTCATCCTCATCCATGTGTTGGCCGGGATCTCCACCGCCGGCGTCAACCTGTGCTCGTCCACGATCGCTCTCAAGATCGCGCCCCAGGGACGGGCGACCGCCTATCTGGCCATGAACGCGCTCGTCAACGGTATCGCGGCCACCGTGGCACCCATCATCGCGGGCCTGACGGCCGACCTCCTCGCCGATCGACAGCTCACCTTGAGCCTGCGGTGGATGACGCGGTCGACGGAGACCACGCATGTGGATCTGCCGACACTCGATCTCGTCGGCCTCGACTTCGTCTTCGTCGGCTCGGCCATCTTGGGCCTCTACGCCATGCACCGGCTGCTCTCGGTGCGCGAGGAAGGCGAAGCCAGCAAGACCGTCGTGTTGGGCGAGCTGCAGGGTGAGGTGCGTCGCGCGCTTCGGCACGTGTCCAACGTGGCCGGCCTGCGGAGCCTGTACACGTTCCCGTTCGCACGGCTCGAAGATCTGCTTCGCCGCCGCTCGCGCGGCGGACGGGGTGGTCAGGCACCCGGGTCTTCCGAGCGCCCGAACGAGCCCAAGTGAAGAGCACGCTGAATGAGCTTGGGAGCGAAGTCGCGATCGATCTTGCGGCAGAGGAGCCCGACGTAGACGTCGATCACGTTGCTCGTACTTGCGAAGTCCACCTGCCAAACATGCTCTCCGATTTGGGTCCGGCTCCGGACGCGATCCGGTGCCCGTCGGCGCCGGCGTCGAGAGCGGCCACCTTCTCGTCGATCGTCGACAGCGCCGAGAGCACCAAGATCGGCAGCGTGATCGAGCTCCGTCGGACCTCCCGACAGATCGAGAGGCCATGACCATCGGGGAGCATCAGGTCCAGTAGGACGAGGTCGAACTCTTCGACCGCGATCTTCTCGCGGGCGCTCGACAGATCGGCCGCCCACTGCGTTCGATATCCGGCCTCCTGCAAGCCCTGCTGGAGGAAGCGCGCCATCTTCTGATTGTCTTCCACGATCAGGAGGCGCATGGGAGCTCCGGATGGTGGGGGGCGAAGAACCGGGTCAGGAATCGATTTTCTCGGTAACCGCGGCGGCCTTCGACGCGACTGGTTTCATTGGAGGCCCGAGGCGAACGGTTGGAGACCGGCCGGGACACCGCGGTCGGACGACCATCCACCTCGAGCGCCCGGGTCCGCCCTCAGCTCACGGGCTGCCCGGTGAGCCGTTCTTGGAGGAAGGTGGCGAGCACGGCTTCGCTGTCGCCTTCGTAGCTCGTGAAGAAGATCGCCAGATCGTTGAGTGCCGGCTCGCTTCCCACGATCTCTTCGCACCGCACCACGACGCCCTGCATCCGAACGGAGCTCGCCTCCTGCTTCGGGAGATCGAAGGCGATGGCCACCTGGGTCATCTCCGTCAGCTCGATCGGTGCCCGGCAGCAAACGCCGCTCAACGAGAGATCCTTGATGCGGACCTTCGTCTCGAGAGTGTCGGAGGTGATCGACAGGGGAATGTCGACCAGGACGCGTGGGTGCTGGCGCCGCTCGGAGGAGGGCTGGATCATGAGGATGGGCCTCCGGGCCCGTTTGCAGGAGAGATGTTCTTCAACCGCCACAGAGAAGAGGCCTGCAGGCTATGGCTGTCCCGGGAGGGTGTCAAGGACGGGGAGTGGTCGGCAACGGAATGGATTTAGGTGTATTTTTGGGTTAGGTTGGCCGCCGGGTTTTCATGGCGCGGGCCCGGGGGCTTGGCATAGGATCCACAAACTTCACAGCGCGAACCTGGGAGATGAGGGCGATGGCCAATCTGAACAAAGTGATGTTGATCGGGCGGCTGACGAGAGATCCGGAGCTTCGCTACACCCAAGGCGGGCAGCCGATTGCCAAGCTGGGGCTGGCGGTGAACCGCTTCTACACCGACAAGTCAGGGGCCAAGCAGGAGCAGACGACGTTCGTCGACGCCACGGCATTCTCCAAGCAGGCGGAGACGATCAATCAGTACCTCGCGAAGGGTCGACAGATCTTCATCGAGGGACGTCTCCACCTCAATCAGTGGGAGACGCAACAGGGCGAGAAGCGTTCGAAGCTCGAGGTCATCGTCGAGAACTTCCAGTTTCTGGGCGACCGCGGCGAAGGCGGCTCCGGCGGAAACTCCGGCGGAGGCATGCGCCAGAACGCGGCGAGCTTGGGTGGCGAGAGCAGCCCCCAATACGGCGGAGGCCCCGCCGCACCTCCGCCCTCCGCGCCGGATGACGACCTGAATCTGGACGACATCCCGTTCTGAGCATCTCGACGTGCGAAGGGGAGTCCCTCCGCGAAGCGAAGCCCGCGGGTGATTTCGGAGCGGACTGCGTCAATCGAGGCGAAGCGAAGCTGACGCCCGACGAGCGCCTCGACGTGCGAAGGGGGCGGGACGCCGCGTTCGGTTTTGCCGTTCTCGGTGAATCTGCAGCCGGGCGTCGGCTCGACGCCCGGATTCCCGCCCGTGCAGGGTCCGTGGACGCCGGAGGCAGTAAAGGTGCTTCCGGGAAAGGTCGATAGGTCGGAGCGGAGAGTCCCGGGCCCTGCCCAGGGGCAATCTCCCCGTGCGCGATGGACCCGACGCCCCAACCTCTTCGAAGTCCACACCTATGCCCCGTCCGCCCAAAGAGAGCCGACCGGACGCGACGAAGAAGCAGCTGATCAACATCCGGGAGGTCTTTGAAGAGAGCTCGTATCTGACGACGCTCGACGATCTCGAAAAGCGCGGCAAGAAGCGCGTCAAGGTCGTCCGGCCCGATCAGATCCTGCAGCTGATCGAGCAGGCCGTTGATCGCGTCGTGCTGGAGGCCAAAGAGAGCTCCGATCTCGAGGGGCGCTCTCGTCTCGTCGAGCGATCCGAGGAGGAGTTCCAAAAGCTCCTCAAGGAGAAGGCGCAGGCGCAGGCTTCGGCCGCAGCTCCTGCGAGCAACGCCGAGTCCGAGGCCGCGATCGCCGAGCTGCGGGAGGAGATGAACTCGCTACGGGCCGAGAATGCGACCTTGCGCCGCATGTCCAACGGCAAAGGCGGCGAGACTGCCGAGCTCAATAAGCGCCTCGAAGAGCTGCAGGGGCGGGTGCACCAAGGAGAGAGCGAAGCCGAGGAGCTGCGGGTCGCGCTGGAGCAGGCGCGGTCCCAAGGCGGCTCGGGAGCGAGCCCGGAGCTGCGGGCCCGCATCGAGGAGCTCGAGCAGGCGCACGAGCGCAGCCGTTCCGCTATTGAGGCGGCCGAGGAGGCCGCGGATCGAGCCCGCGATCGAGCGCGTCAGGCCGAGAAGGACTACGACGAGGCCCGCCAAGCACTCCTCGATCGAGAGGATCGCCTGCGTCGCTTCGAGTCGGAGGTCGAGGCCGCTCGCTCCCAGGGATCGCAGGTCGCCGATGAAGCGATCGTCGAGCTCGAGAACGAAATGACTCGGCACCAAGCCACCCGCGAGGAGCTGGCGCAGCTGCAGGGTCTCCTCACCCACCAGCAAGAGCGGACCGAGGCGCTCGAGGCCCAGCTGGTGGCGCGCTCGCACGACGACACGGACTCCGAGAAGCGCGTGCGGCAGCTCGAGGAGGCGCTCACCGAAGCACAGGACGCGATCCAAACGCGCGATGACCGGCTTCACGAGATCGACCAGGAGATGGGCGAGATCCGGTCCTCCCGATTCGAGGAGCTGGCCGGATTGCGCTCCGAGGTCGAGGCACTCCGCGAGGCGATCCGTCGCGAAGAGGAGCTCCGTCAGGCCGCCGAGATTCGGCTGGCCGAGCGAGAGCAGGAGCTGGCGCGGGTCGTCGAGGAGTTTGAGGACTATCAGGCCAAGAAGGTGGAGGAGCTCTCCGAGCTCCGCGCCGAACGCAACCGACTCACCGAAGAGGTGCGCGGCTTCGATGGCGCAGGCCAGCAGGCCCGTGATGCTGAGCACACCCAGCTTCGGGATGCTCACCGAGACCTGACGAGCCAGCTCGAGACGATTCAGCGCACGTCCGAGTCGGAGCGCGAGTCGCTGCGCCTCGAATGGGAGGCGCGAGTTCGCGAGCTCGAGAACACGGTGGTCCAGCTCGAGCAGGAGCGGGCGCACGTTCACGAGAACGTCGAAGCCGTTCACCGAGACGCCAATCGTCGAGCCGAGGAGCTCACGGGCGAGCTCGGACAGAAGAACGAGGCTCTAGCGACGCTTCGAGGTGAGAACTCGGCGTTGCGCGAGCGATTGAGCCAAATGGAGGAGACGGCCTCTCAGCTGCCGGCTCCGGACGAGATTCAGAAGCTTCTGGCCGACCAGCTCGAAGCGATTCGCGGCGAGCTGGCGAAGCGAACCGTTGCGGGTGGGAGCACCGGTACGGGGCGCGGCTCGGCGGCGGACGTGAAGCTTGCCCTCGACGCGCTCTTCACCCACGGAGACGAGATGGAATCGAACATCGAGTCGGTGGGTGTGAAGGCGAGCAAGGGCGCGAGCATCCTGGACAACCTGCGACGGATGAAGTCGCTGCGTCAGAAAGACGATACGGAGTCTTGAAAGCGTCGTCCGCCGGCAGGTTGGCGGAAGGGCGGGCCGAGTACGTCTCGGGTCACCTGGACGCCGTGATCGCGGGCGCACCCCTGGGAGAGATCGATGGACTCACGCGAGAAGATGCTGGATCAGCTCGGCAAGGAGCCGGGCGACCAGGGCAAGTCGAGTGATTCGTCTGCCACGACGGCGACGAAGAAGAACAACGAGGGAAAGATGACGGCTAGCAAGAACCCCACTTCGCCGGAGTCGTCGGGCGTGGCAGTCGCCGGTCAAGCCATGGAGCTCGGCCGTGGACTGGACATCGGCACGGCAAACATCATCTGTGCAGTGCAGGACGGGAACGGCGAGATCTCGGTCAAGTCCGAGCGCAACGCCTTTCTCGACATCCAGGCCGACGTGCACTCCAAGGGCATGCTCACGAAGCTGAAGGTCCCGTACGTCGTCCACGAGAACAAGCTGATCGTGATCGGCGACTCGGCCTTCGAGCTGGCCAACATCTTCAATCGACCCACCCGTCGCCCGATGCACGACGGCTTGATCAGTCCGGCCGAGGTCGATGCGCTTCCGATGATCCGGCTGATCATCGAAAAGACTCTGGGGCAGCCGCAGGAGAAGGGCGAGTACGTCTACTTCTCGGTGCCGGCCGAGTCGATCGACTGCGACAACAACATCGTCTATCACCAGGGCTTGTTCGAAGGCATGCTGGCCAAGATGGACTACACCCCGCGGACCATCAATGAAGGTCATGCGGTCGTGTTCGCCGAGCTGGCCGAGAGCGACTTCACCGGCATCGGCATCTCTTGCGGTGGCGGCATGTTCAACGTGTGTGTTTCGTGGAAGACGATTCCGACGCTGTCTTTCTCGATCTCGCGTGGTGGCGACTGGATCGACAAGAACGTGGCCGAGGTGCTGGGGATCCCGACTAGCCGCGCGACCTTCATCAAAGAGAGCGGCATCAACATCACCGCTCCCAAGAATCGCGAAGAGGAAGCGGTCTCGATCTACTACCGCAACCTCATCAGCTACACGCTCGACAACGTCAAGCGCCAGTTCGAGAGCTCGAACGGAATGCCGAACTTCTCGAGCCCGGTCCCGGTCGTTTTCGCGGGCGGCACCTCGAAGATCGGTGGCTTCGATGAGCTCGTGCAGCAGGAGTTCAAGAAGATCGACTTCCCGATTCCCGTCTCCCGAGTCTTCGTGGCCGACGAGCCGCTCCATTCAGTGGCGCGCGGCTGCCTGGTCGCGGCCGCGATCGGCGAGTAACGACGAATCCTCCGGGGCCGGCGAAAGCGCGGGCCCCGACGCATTCCTTCGGCTCACGAGCCCAGGCCCGAAAGGCGTCTGGGCTCGTTGCGTGGTTCGAGCCGTCGGGTGCGAGACGAGGGGATGCCGGGCCCGGGAGACCGCTCACTCGGCCTCGGTCGTCCTCGCCCACGCGACCCGGCGGCGTTGAAGAAGAAGAGCCGCCCCGCGATCCGGATTCCGGTCGTGTTGCGGCTCCTCGAACCGCGTCCATCCTTGCCAGCCTCGAAGGCTTCGAATACCGTGTGGGCCGTTGGTGTGGGCGAGGTGAGCACGGGTGTGCGAGAGGCGTTCTCCGGTGAGGATTCGAATCAAGGCCTTTGCGGCGATCCGAGAGGTCTTGGGTCGCTCGGACCTCGAGCTCCAAGTGCCGGACGGGAGTCGCGTCCAGGATGTTTTCGAACGCCTGGCCACCGAGCACCCGGCCCTGCGTGAGATCCCGTGCGGCTTCGGCGTGGCGCTCGACTACGTCGCCGGAGACCATGCGCTTGCCGAGGGCGATGAGCTAGCTCTTCTCCCTCCAGTCGGCGGCGGCTGAGCCCGGGAGCGAGGACGAGAGAATGGCCGAGTTTCGATTGACCGAGGATCCGATCGACCTGGCCGCCTGCCGGGCCGAGGTCACCCGGCCGGGCCAGGGTGCGGTGGTGACCTTCGAGGGAGTCGTGCGTGACCACTTCGAGGGTCGGCGCGTGGTGCGCCTCGAGTATGAGGCGTATCCGCCGATGGCCGAGAAGCTAATGGCTCGCCTCTTCGAGGAGGTGCGGGTGACCTGTGGTGTCGAGCATCTCTTGGTCGTGCATCGTTTGGGAGTGGTCCCGGAGGGTGACGTCTCGATCGTGATCGTGGCCGCCTCGCCGCATCGTCGTGAGGCCTTCCAGGCGGCGCAGCTGACGATCGACCGGATCAAGGAGATCCTCCCGGTCTGGAAGCGGGAGCAGTACGAGGATGGTGAGGTCTGGGTGGAGTCTTCGGGCGAACGGCGTCCGAGCGATCCGCCGAGATCCGCGAGCGAGTGACCAGCACACGCGACAAGCAAGGAGACTGACGGTATGCGAATTCGTGTCGCCACGGGCGCCCTGGGTAAGAAGGCCTCCGATCTGGCCGTTTTCTTCGTCACCGAAGGAGCGGACTTGGCGCGGAGCGCGCGCGAGAGCGTCGGGGAAGTCGTGGCCGCTGCCGCGAAGTCGGCCAAGAGCTGCGGAGACTTCAAAGGAAGCTTTCGTCAAACCATCAGCTTCTACCCCGAGGGACCTTTCGGAGCCAAGCGGGTCCTGGCCATCGGGCTGGGCAAGAAGACTGAGCTGGACCTCGAGCGCCTGCGCCGGGTCGCCGCGATCGCGATTCGGCAGGCTCGGGTCTTTCGAAGCAAGACGGTCGAGGTCGGCGTCGACCCGAGCCTCGGCGCTCGCTTCGAGCTCGAGCAGCTCGGCCAGGCGCTGGCCGAAGGCATGACGCTCGCCACCTATCGCTTCGACGACCTGCAGGAGAAGCCGAGCGAGGCGCCCCCGGAGATCCGGCAGGCGACGCTCGTCATCGACACCGCTGCCCGAGCCAAGAAGCTCGAGACCGGCGTGTCGTGGGGTGCGGCTTGTGCCGACGGAGCCAACTACGCGCGCCATCTCGGTGACCTGCCCCCGAACATCGTCAACCCGGTCTATCTCGGACAGGAAGCCAAGAAGCTCGCCCGCCAAGGGCTCAAGGTCACGGTGCTCGGCGAGCCCGAGATCCGACGCTTGAAGATGGGGGGGCTGCTGGCCGTCAACAAGGGATCGGCGGTGCCTCCGCGCTTCATGGTCATGGAGAAGCGGGCCGGCGCCAGCTACGACACGGTCTGTCTGGTCGGCAAGGGGCTGACGTTCGACAGTGGCGGCATCTCGATCAAGCCCGCTGCCCAGATGGACGAGATGAAGTACGACATGTGCGGAGGCGCGGCCGTCTTCGGTGTCATGAAGGCTCTCACCCAGCTCGACGTGCCCGTCAACGTCGTCGGCATCGTGCCTTCGACCGAGAACATGAACGGCTCGGCCGCCTATCGACCGGGCGACATCATCACCTCGATGGCCGGACGAACGATCGAGGTGCTCAACACCGACGCCGAAGGACGGCTCATCCTGGTCGACGGTCTGACCTACGCCGCGCGGTTCAAGCCCTCGGCCGTGATCGACATGGCGACGCTGACCGGCGCCTGCGTGGTGGCGCTCGGAAACGAGGCCACCGGTCTGTTCAGCAACGATGACAAGCTGGTCCGGCGGATCGAGTCCGCGGCCGACAAGACCGGTGAGCGCGTGTGGCACCTGCCGACCTACAAGGAGTATGACGAGCTCATCGACAGCCAAGTGGCCGACGTGAAGAACGTGGGAGGACGCTGGGCGGGCGCCATCACCGCGGCCTGCTTCCTCGGTCGTTGGGCGAAGGACTACTCGTGGGCGCATCTCGACATCGCCGGAACCGCTTGGAACGCGCGGAGCCGTGACTACTACGAGAGCGGTGCCAGCGGAGTCATGGTCCGCACCATGGTGGAGCTGCTGCGCTCCTGGCAAAAACGCGTGCGGTGAGGCATCCGGAGTGGAGGTCGCCGCCAGTCCGATGCGTCGACCTCCGCTTCTTCCGTGAAGGGTGGGCCTCCCTCGTGACTGGTTTCCCTTCCTGTGATAGGATGTCGCGCCGATGGTGAGGTTGGCCTCTCAGGGCGTGGAGGGGTTGGGGCCATTCTCAGTCTTTCCCGGTGACGGGATCGAGGAGGGTGCCGTTGTATTACTGCCATCGATGCGGAGAGCCGTGGCGAGGTCTCGGTGAGAACGTCGGAGTTCACGAGAGCTGTCAGCGCTGCCGCACCATGATTCACTGCTGCATGAATTGTGCGAGCTACGACGTGGATGCTCCGAACGAGTGTCGCGACGAATGCGCCGAGCATGTCGCCGAGAAGCATGGCAAGAACTACTGTGAGGCGTTCGTGTTTCGGGGGCGAAGCTCTCCTCCGGCGCTTTCTCCCACTTCGGCCGCGAGCCGAGAGAAGTGGGAGCGTCTCTTCACTCGCCTCGAGTCCTGACGGGCTCAGGCGCTTCAGATGGGATTCGCTGCGGGACCGACCTCGAGTCCGTCCCGCACCGAATCGACCCGCCTGAACCGGGACGAGTCCGCGGTGATCCCCACTCGACGACCGCCCGACTCGCGACCGGAAGCTCGTGCGCAGGCGGCGCGTTGACTTGGTCGCGGCCTTCTCTTATGCTCTCCGACCCTTCAGCTTGCGGAACTCATCAGGCGGCATGGCCAAGTGGTAAGGCAAGGGATTGCAAATCCCTCATCCCCGGTTCGAATCCGGGTGCCGCCTCCAAATCCTCCCGGGTCCCGACTCTCCCTGGCAGCTCCCGGTTCTCCCTGGCAGCTCCCGGTTCTTCGTCGCCCGAAGGATTTTCCGAATTCCGCGTGATGCGGGAGTTGGGTTTCCCCTGTGAGTAACGGCGCCGGCCAGTCCGAGAAAGATCCCGACGCGCCTCGCAGCAGCGAGACAGAGCTCATTCGAGACAGCAAGCAGCAGGCCCCCGGGGGTGAGTCTTCGGACTCACCCCCGGGTGTTTTTTGGGTCTCGCGCTCGAACAGCGACGAAGGTCGAGCGGCTCTCGTCGCGGCTCAGGAGCCCGCGCTGTCCGGTAGATCCGGAAGCCCGCGTCCGGTCGCGACGCCACGCACCTGCGCCTGCGGAAACAGCTCCGACCACCTCGACTCCACTCGTCGCGCCACCTCCGGATCCGGTATCAGCTCGTCCGGATAGGTCGGCTTCATTCGAGCATCGAGGATCACCGGTCCTTCGAGGGAGACGTGATGACGCACGATCCGCTCGCTGCGGGCGTGAATGTCGGCAGCCGGCTCGAAGCGGGTGAAGGTCGCCCACAAGAAGGACGGCACGTGGTCGGCGATCGACACATCGTCGGCCACGACCAGGAGAGGCCAGTCCCGGAAGGCGTCCCAGGCCGCGAGGCGCCGCGGAAGATCGCGCTCGGACTCGAAATCCGGACCCGAGACGACCAAGCAACCGGGGCAGAAGGGCCTGGCCGCCTCGACGCCCGGAGGCAGGGGTCCGGAGAAGGCGGCCGGAAGCTCCCGTATCGGATCGCCGAGACCCAGCCACACACCCTTCGAACCTTCGTTGATCTGCGGGCCGCTGTAGTCGAGCGTGTCCATGGAGAGATTCGCGAACACGAACAGGTCCGTCTCCAGACGAGTCCGAGCGAGGACGTGGGTGAGGAGCGCCCGAAAGTCCTTGAGGTCGATCGGGCTGTCCGTCAGGAGCAGAAACTTCGTCAGCGACAGCTGACCCTCGCCGAGGATCCGGAAGGCGGAGACCATGGCTTCTCGGGGATAGCGGTCCTTCACGACGGCAGCCGCCAAGGAATGGAACCCCGTCTCGCCATAGCTCCACAGGTCTCGGACCGATGGCATCACCAGAGGAAAGAGTGGTGAAAGGAGGTCTTGAAGGTAGTCACCAATGAAGAAATCTTCCTGGCGAGGCTTGCCGACGACGGTCGCCGGGTAGATGGCGTCCCGGCGGTGATAGATGCGTTCGACGTGGAAAACGGGGAAATCGTGTCGTAGCGAGTAGTAGCCGTAGTGGTCACCAAAGGGGCCCTCGGGCCGGCGCTCGCGGGGTGCGACCGACCCACACAGCGCGAACTCGGCTTCGGCGATGAGCCGGTGGGGATGCCCCTCGATCCGAACTCGATCGATCTTTCCGCCCGCCAGGAGCGAGGCGAGGGCGAGCTCGCCGACGTCCTCGGGGAGCGGAGCGATGGCGGCCAAGATCAGAGCCGGAGGGCCGCCCAGAAAGACGGTCACCGGCAAAGCCTCGTCCCGCTGCTCGGCCTGGTGGTAGTGAAAGCCTCCTCCCTTGTGGATCTGCCAGTGCATGCCGGTGGTCTGAGAGTCGAAGCGTTGGAGGCGGTACATCCCGAGGTTGTGCTTTTCCGGCTGGTCGGGTTGCTCGGTGTAGACGAGCGGCAACGTCACGAACGGGCCCCCATCCTCTTGCCAGGTCGTCAAGATCGGGAGCTCCTCGAGCCGGGCCGGGGCATCACAGGCCTCGAGGACGGGGCCTCGGCGCCGCTGGCGCGTCCCGATCTTCAAGGCTTCCCAAGCCAGGTGCTTGCGCTTCCAGAGCTCACCGAGACGAGGGGGAGCGAGCGCTTCGGCGCATGCGACCAGGTCGCGGACGAGCTGCTGGGGACGGGGACCGAAGGCTCGCTCCACCCGTCGCAGCGATCCGAACAGGTTCGTCACAACCGGATAGGAGGACCCGAGGACATTGGTGAACAAGAGCGCCGGGCCGCCGCCATGAATCACTCGTCGATGGATCTCGGCCAGCTCGAGGTTCGGGTCCACCGGCGCGTCGATGATCACGAGGTCGTCATCCGTCCGAAGGAGATCGAGGAACTGACGGAGATTGCGAACCATCACGGCCGGGCTCCTTGCATTCGAGTCATGGCGAAGAGATCGAGGAGGCCGGTATAACGCACCGCTCGAGTGGACGAAAGAAGGGCCTCGATCACGAGGAGGCGGGACGAAGGCTCGACCCTTCGAGTCGTTCGTGGCAGCATGAGCCCGAGAGGCGAGTCACCTCTCGACCCGGCGGTCACGAACAGAGTCTCAGGAGGGGACCCCGATGGTCCGTTTGAGCATTTGGGTGGGATTCGGATTGCTGGTCGTCGGTCTGAGCACCTTCGGCTGTGCGAGCTCGGAGGAGACGCCGTCGGAGCCGGCAGAGAAAGCGGAGGACATGAATCCGATTCCTCCTGAGCCCGATCCGGAGCTCGCCGCGGCGGGTGAGAAGCTGTTCTCCGAGTTCAACTGCAAGGCCTGCCATCAGGTCACCGGCGGAGACGAGGCCGCTCGCGGACCGGAAGACGGCCCCGACCTTCACGGCATCGGGTTGAAGCGGACCCAGGCCTGGCTGCGCTCGCATATCCTGAATCCTCGACCGCACACCGTGGACTCTCCGATGCCCGGGTTCGCGGTCAACGAGGATCAGCTCGACGCGGTCGTCGCCTATTTGCAGAGCCTACGCTGATCGCCTCTGGCCCGGGTCGACTCCTTGAATCGATCCGGGTCGTCGGCGATGCGGGGGAGGGCTCCGCGGGGGAGAGGCTGGACCTCACCTGACGAGGGTGGTCCAATCGAGGCGAAGCCTGATTCCAGACCCTCAGGAGCCTCGCCGCCCCTTCCTCGGATGGTGCATATGATCGCCCGCTCTCAGCGTATCGCCATGATCGACCCCTTCGAGCGGTCGTTGACTCTCGATCTGACCTCACCGAGCTTCATCTTTCCCAACTACGGATCGATGGCCGTGGCGACCTCGCTGCATCGGTCCGGATACGACGTGCGGTTCTACTCCGAGTTCGCACGCCAGAAGGTCGACTGGGACTGGGTCTTCTCGGCAGACGTCGTGCTCCTCTCCCTGCTCTCGTTCTGCTCCCACAAGGGGTACGAGTACGTTCGACGGATTCGGGAGCGCCGACCTGATGTCACGATCATCGCGGGCGGTAGCCACCCGACCGTGCTGCCGGAGGACACCCTCGCGCACGGTGTCGACATCACGGTGCGCAACGAGGGGGAAGAGGCGATCCTGGACCTCCTGCGGACCTTGGAGGCCGGCGGTGATCTGGCTGACGTGGCGGGGATCTCCTACCTCGACGAGAGCGGTGAGGTGAAGCACACGCCGAAGCGTGGCTTCATGCCCGATTTCGGCTCGGCGGTCGACCTCGATCTGATGCCGGGATACCAGCGACGCTCGTCGTGGGAGCGCGTTCTCGACTACCTGCGGTTTCAACCGCAGACGCTGCACCTGCCGGTCACGCAAAGCTCACGCGGCTGTCCGTTTCCCTGCACGTACTGCTTCGGTCGTCGGGAGCTCGGACCCAAGTATCGGCGCCGGAATCCTCAGCAGCTGGTCGCGGAGGTGAAGCAGTATGTGCGTCGCCTGGGCAGCGACGTGATCCAGATCGTCGACAACGACTTCACGATCGATCGTCGACACACCCTCGATACCATCAAGGCGCTCTACGACGCATTCCATGGTGAGCTGACCTTCACGGCGTTCGCGCGCGTGGACGTCGCCAAGGACGAGGAGCTGCTGGAGCTGATGCGTTACGCCGGCGTGCGCCGCTTCTGGATCGGTGTCGAGAGCGTTCACGATGAAACGCTGGAGGCCTATCACAAGAAGCAGACGCGCGTCAAGATCGAGAACGCCGTCGAGGTGATTCGGAGGCACGGGATCGACATCATTCCACTCATGATGTTCGGAGCCGATACCGACACCCGCGAAGCGATGGAGTCCAACATCCAATTCGTGCTCGACCGGGACTTCAATCAAGCCTGCTTCTTCATCCTCTACGACTTTCCCGGCACCGCCGAGCGCTTCGGTGAGCACCAGACGATTCCCGACCACCGATACCTTCATCATGACTGGCGGTTCTTCAACTCGAACTTCGCCATTCACTATCCGATCAACTTCCGGCCGAGTGAGCTTCAACGAACCGTCATCGATGGCTACCGCCGCCTCCATGCGAAGGGCCGAGGATTCCCCCATCTGTTGCGACACGGTCAAAAGGACTGGTTGCTCCGCGACTACTACCTCAAGCCGGTGCGTCGCACGATGCTCGAGTACATTCGGCACCTCGAGCGTTTGGAGGACGGCCTGTACGGTTCCGACGGCCGACTCCAGGAGGACCGCCTCCTCGAGAAGGTCGCTCGGGAGCCGAAGTCGGAGCGCGTGCCCTTGAGCCGCGTCTCGTGGCCGCTCTGGCAGCGCATCAGCCCAGTCAAGATCTTCGCCGATGCCTATCACGCAGCGTATCATGGGCTTCGAGGCCGGTTGGTGCGCTCGGAGCCGCTTCCCGAGCAGCGACCTCCCGAGGCACCGCCCGCTCGCCAAGCCGAGGTCGTCGCGCCGACCGTCTCCAGCCGAGAGACCGGCTAGCAGCGGTTAGCCGCCGCGCTCTCGAGTGCCCGCTCGGCCAGAATCTCTTCCTTCCGCGGTGCCACTCCAATGGGTCGGGAGGGCTCCGATGGTTTCGATTCGGGACTCGCGAGGTCGGGAACGGGAAGGACGAGCCTCGCGCCGCCTTCCTCGGGGGGATATTTTCCTCGGATCTTCGGGCGAAGACTTCGTATTCTCTAGGGTTACGGGAGCCTCGAGACATCCCGACATCGACGGATGCCGGTCGAGTCCGGTACGTTGATATCAATCTAGAGGGAGATGCCGTCCATGAAGCTAGTGAGTGCCCTGAGCCTCGCGATCCTGGGAGCAGCGGTCCTGACCGGACCTGCGGTGGCCCAGAAGTCGCGCAAAAGCGAGCAGCCCAGACCTTCGGTCCAATATGCGCGGACCTGGGACGCTGCCGTCGAGGAAGCCAAGCTCCTCAATATCCCGATCGTCGTTCACAGCCACGGCTTCTACTGAGGCCCCTGCTGGGGGATGCACCGGTCGGTGCTGCAGAACAAGAAGTACATCGAGTTCTCGAGCCGTTACACCGTCGAGGTCATGGCGCTCGGTCGTCTGGACGAAGGCGTCCAGGCCGAGGATCCCAAAGCGGCGACCTACGTCGCCAAGACGCCCGAAGGCGAAGACGTCGAGTACATGCTCGAGTTTCCAGGCCTGACGTACGACGAGATGGTGGGCCTGCGAGGGAGCAAGGCATCTCGGTACAACGACACGGGCAAGATCCCGTTCACGTGCCTCGTCGATCCGCACACTCTCGAGGAGATCGAGCGTTGGAGCGGCGGTCAGTCCTCCAACACACTAATCACGGCCGTCATGAAAGCGACCCGCGATCTCACGAGCGAGTACGGCGAAGGGCTCGACCGCGCCGAGCTGCAGAAGGTCGATGGGGCGGTCGCCGAA
Source organism: Planctomycetota bacterium (assembly GCA_029260795.1). Taxonomy (GTDB): domain Bacteria; phylum Planctomycetota; class OFTM77; order OFTM77; family OFTM77; genus OFTM77. The sequence goes on from JAJDCO010000154.1 coordinate 41,791, forward strand.
GCCAAGCGCCTCGCGCGCGAGGGCTCTTTCAAGAAGGCCTTCCGGTCGCTCGACAAGCTCGTGGAGCAGGACTCCCACGAGGTCCTCAAGTCCAAGGTGTCGGCCGGCGAGCAAGCCGTGCTGGCCTCCGCGCGGCAGCAGATCACTGAGCTGCGTGAGCTGGCCGCCTCAGACGCTTCCAAGGCCAAACGAGAGCTCGGACGGCTCATGCGTGAGCTGAAAGGCACCGATCTCGGCGAGTCCGTTCAGGACGCGATCGACTCGATCGGTTCCTGATCTCACGGACGAGAATTCGAAGACGATTCAGAGCGCCGCGCCGCCTTCACGAAGGCGGCGCGGCGTCTTCTGTTTGAACCGGTGTCGAGGGCACTCAGAAGGTCAGATTCTGGTCGAGAACGTCAAGTTGTCGAAGGTGCCATGATCCAGCTCCTTGTCACGACCGACGGGGTTCGACTGGTATCGCGTCCACTGGTGCTGCACGTCCCCGTTCACCTCGACGCGCTCATAGATGAAGTAGTCACGGGTGCCGTTCAGCCAGTACGCGCTCGAGTAGGACGCGTACTGCCAATGCGTCACGTCTCCAGCGTTGTCCGTGAATGTGAAGAGGTGCTGGTCTTGATCGTTGGTCGAGGTCGTGAAGGTGCCGACTTGGGCACCGGCGTCGTCGTGGACCGTGCCGCTCTGGGCGGTGATTTGACTCCCTGTTCCGACGGGAGCGCCCGCCGGGGATGACGGCGACGCGGCACCGGGGACGCTCAACGCGAGCAGGCATGCCAGACGATTCATCATGATCTTCGATCTCCGACGTGAGAAGCGTGAGCCGCGATCCGGGGCAGCCGCGGTCTCACCCGAAGCGAGCTCCCGGCCGATGCTCGGCTCGTGAAGAGGGCTCGCTCTCAACTCCGTTCACGTCGGGAATCGACAATCCGGTTCTGATCGAATCGCCGGTTCTACAAGCCGCCTTTCGGGGCGAGGATCGGAGAGCGCTTCTCTATAATCGCGGCTCCTGACCCGCGCGCTGCCGTCCGAATCGTCTTGAGCACCGGCCCGGTATGACCCTCGAGAACACGTCGCCCATCTTCGAGCCCGGGTTGCCTCTGGCGAGGGACCGTGAGCGTGTGGGATTCCTGCTCCTGGTCAGCCTGGTCATCACCGCCTACGCGTTCGCGATATCGCATCCGTTCCAGCTCGACGACCGCATCATCGTCGAGGAGAACCCCTACGTTCTCGACCACCAGTGGGGCACGATCCTCACCTCGAGCTACTGGGAATCCTTCGATTCGGTGCTGGGGGACGAGCAGGCCCTGTATCGACCCTTCACGGTCCTGAGCTACGCGATCAACCATGCCGTGCTCGGTCCGAGCCCCGCCGGATATCGGGTCGTCAATGTCTTGCTGCACCTGCTGGTCGTGGGCTTCGTGTTTCTGATTCTGCGCACCTGGTTCGGCGGGCTCCCGGCATTGGGCGGCGCAGCGCTTTTTGCGCTCCATCCCTTGCAGACCGAAGCGGTGACTTACATCTCGGGGCGTGCGGATGTCCTCGCCGCGCTCGGCTTCGTCGTCGCGTTGTGGGCGTTCCCTCGAGCGGAGGCGAGTACGGGGCGGCGCCGTCTTGGCTGGATGGGATTGTCGTGCGCTGGCTATGGCTTCGGCCTGATGAGCAAGGAGATCGCCGTCAGCCTGCCAGCGGTCTTGGTGCTCGTCGATCTGGTGGGTGAGCGCGGTCGAGGGGGATCCTGGGGGGCATGCCTGCGACGCGTCTTGAGGGGCTGGCCTCGGTACGCGAGCCACTTCGTCGTGCTGGCGATCTTTCTCGGCTTGCGATTCGCCGTTCTCGGAAAGCTGGCACCGAGCTCGGCCGACATCCCGCTCTTGGACAACCCGCTGCGCGATCTCACGTGGCTCGAGCGAATCGATGACGTGATGGCGATCACGGGCCGGCAGATCGAACTGCTTCTCCTGCCACTCCGACAATCGATCGACTACTCGTTCGATCAGATTCCCGTGACACCCGGACGGGTCTCCGACAGCTGGGGGCATCTCGCGTTGAGCGTCGGCGCGCTCATCGCCTTCGCCATCACGGCTGCCCGCCGACGAGCACACGCGGTCACTCTGGGCGGCGGTTTCTTCCTGATTACCTGGCTACCGATCTCGAATCTCTTCGTCGTGATCGGAACGATCCTCGCCGAGCGCATTCTCTACCTTTCCTCGGTCTCGGTGGCTCTGCTGGGAGCGGCCGTGATTTGGAGGAGCGGTCGTTGGTCGAGAGGCATGCGAGCCAGTGTGCTCGGAGTGATCGTGCTGCTCTGCGCGGGCGCTTTCTACAGGACGCTTGTCCGCAATGGCGACTATCGATCGTCCACCGCGCTGTGGGAGTCTGCCGCCCGCGTCTGCCCAAACGCTGCTCGCGCCCAGTTCAACTACGGCGTCAATGTGCGTCGCCGCGCCGAGGAGCTCGAGTTCGCGGGGAAGACCGATCGCGCAGGCAAGGTGCGCGAGCAAGCGCGCGAGCGGTTCGAGCGAGTCCTGGCGATCTACCCCGATCATCTCGACGCCAAGTTCGAGCTCGGCCTCTTCGCTTGGCGAGCGGGACAGCTCGAAGAGGCCAGGCAGCTCTTTCGTGCGATGCTCACCGCCCGTTCGCGAGAGAGCTCGAACTTGCCGGCGACGGTCGTGAACCTGGCCGAGCTCTATCTCATTCGAGGCGAAGCGGCGGTGGGGCTGCGCGAGATCGAGAAGCTGACGTCCGGCGTGCCCTACCTGGGACCGTCGGCGGCCTTGGCCGTGGGAATGCTCGCCGCAGCCGACGGCGACGACGAGCAGGCTCGTCGCGCGTTCGAGTTCGTGCTGACCCAGCCACTGCCGCGCTTTGGCGTGCTGCGCCAACAGCGCGCTCGAACCCTCCTCGAGCTAGCCCGGCTGGAGCTCCGTGCGGGGCGTCCCGAAGCGGCCCGACAGCGGATCAACGAGAGCTTCGCGCTGGGGATCGAGTCCGTCGAGCAGTACGTCACGCTGGCCGAGGTGCACTCGGCCGGCGGCGAAGGCTCTTTGGCGGAGGCCGCGCTTTCGGAAGGGCTGAATCGGTTCCCGGGGAGCTCTGCGCTGCGCTCGGAGCAAGTGGCGCGTCTGCGGGAGGCCGGAAGTTGGACCGAGGCGGTCGATCGGCTCGAGGCGCTCCTCGACGAGCATCCCGGACAGGTCGATGCGCTGCGTGAGTTGGCTGCGGTCGGGCGGTCTGCGTTCGAGGCGAGCCTGGAGCTGCGCGGTGCCGAGCCGGAGACCTTGGCCAGCGCCCAGGGTCACCTCAACTTGGCCGTGCGTTGTTTCTCCCGAGCGACGAAGGAGGGCGCGACTGGCGCTCGATTCTCCCTCGCCCTCGCGCTGCAGCGTTTGGGCCGTTGGGAGGAAGCGGCCCAACACTTCGAAGGCCTGGCAGACCGCCGAGGACGAGCGGAGGGACTGTTTCGCACCCAGCTCGGCGACGTGTTGAGGGATCTCGGAAGGATCGATGAGGCGCGCGCGGCCTACGAAGCGGCGCTGGCTCGGGACGAGGAGAACCTCGGCGCGTTGGTGGGCATGGCCCTCTCATGGCTGGACGATGACGTCGACCAGGCGGCGCGCTGGGCCGAGAAAGCAAGATGGGCCGGCGAGGCAAGCGCCGACGCCGCGTGGATTGCGCTGCGTGTTCTCGAGGCACGAGGGAGCAGCCCTGAGCTGGAAGCGGTAGCGACGGAATTCCGTGAGCAATGGCCGGAAGATCCGCGAGGCTGGGTGGCGCTCGTGCGTCGGGAAGTCGGAAAGGCGAGAGAAGACGGCGGACTGATCGCACTCGCGGGAGCCAAGGTTTTTGCGAGAGCGGCCCTCGAGCGAGCCGTCCCGGGAACGCGGAGCTTTCTCGAAGCCGCTGACGCACTTCGAGCTACTCATGCGCTCGCCGAAGAGAGGGAAGATGCCGAGCGCATGCGGAGGGAGATCTTCGAGATCTGGGCCCCCGAGGATCCTCGCTGGCGTTGAGAGCGCGGGCGCTGGGCTGCTGGCTCTGACCGAGCTCATCGTGCCGACGGAGAGCCGAATTGCGGCAGGGCGGAGGCGGTCGAGTAGGTGGGGACCGAGTTGGTTGGTGGGCGAGGCGGGGTTCGAACCCGCATGCCCCGTGCGGGGCAGGGGATTTTAAGTCCCCCGTGTCTGCCAATTCCACCACTCGCCCGGCGCGGAGATCAGCGAGGCGCAAGCGTAGCACGGCGCACGAGCGGCGTCAGCCGGTTGGCGGTCGGTCACAGGAAGTCGATGTCACCCGGGGTCATGTACCAGTGCTCGCGCAGGAAGTCGACGTGGATGCTGCTGTCGTAGCAGCGGGCCGAGAGGATGCGCGGGCTGGCCTCGACCCGGAAGCCCATTCCGTTGAGCCAGCCGAACTCGGGACAGTTCTCGGGGTACCACGTCGTCAAGCGCTTGAGGTCGTCCTGTCGCTCGACGAATTGAACGGCGTGCTCGAGCAATGCGAGCCGCGCTTCTTCGTCACCGGGATAGCTGAGCCACTCCAAGAGCGTGGCATCGTCTTCCTTGAGGCCGCCCCTTCGAATGACGGCAAAGCCGCGGAAGCGATCGCCGGGACCTCGCGCCTCGACGATTTCGTATCGGGTGTCGGGACAATCTGCGAAGCGCCAGTTCAAGTAATCGGGAGTGCGCTCCGTCGCAACCAGGAGCCGCTCTCGCCAGGCGAGCCACAAGTCACCGATCTCGTCACCGAAGCGCTCGGTCGGACGGATCTCGATGCCGTTCGGAATCGGGTAGGGGCGACGCTCCTCCACCTGCCAGGTGAGGAAGTTCATCAGTCGGACGAAGCGATAGCGCAAGACGCGTTGCCCGATGCGCCAGTTGGCGGGAACGGGATAGCCGAAGAAGATCGAGTCCTGATCGGGCTCGCTTCCCCCATACGTCTTGGCCATCTCCATCGCTGTGCGCGCGAAGATACCTTGGCGCTTCAAGCCGCGCCGGTACTCGGGATCCACCATGTGGTCGGCAAGCTGAACACAAGTCCTGTGCTCGCCGCGGATGGCGGTTCGAACCGGGATTCCACCGAACTGCGCCACGGCTTGCCCAGACTCGTTGAAGGCCAAGGCGTAGTGTACGGCATCGACGGGGTTGTCCAGGAACCGCCAACGCCAGTGGTCCATCGTGCGAGGCTGTCCGGTGTGGGGGTCCTCTCCGAACACCCGGTTGAAGAGGTCGAGCGAGGCCTGCTCGTCTCCGGGACGAAACAGACGCACTTCGAAATCGTCACCGGTCTTCACGAACCGCACTCATCCTTTGCACTTGACGGCACCTGGGGCGCCGGGGATCGTATCAGTCACGAACGGGGATCGCCAGATCGGCTCGGAGAGCCGATGAAGGCAGCGGTTTCTGGGTTGAAGAGCCTTTACAGGTTTCGAGATTCGTTGCTAAGATTGGCCGATTGGGCGAGGCGACTCGTTCGATTCATCAGCCGCAAACCTCAACGCTACAATGACCTGCAACTACTTATCCGACCCGCTGCCGCAACGGGCCCACGGTAAGTCCCTGGCTTCGAGAGGATCTTCGATGGTGTCCCGAGCCCGCCTCCCGTTCGACAAGTTCTTCGCTCTCTGCGAGAAGCATCGCTGGAAGCTGGAGACAGATATCGAGTGGGAAGGGATCCAGCGAGATCTCATCACGCCCGACGAGCTCGAGACCGTGCACCAGGCGGCGTTGGTCGAGGGCTTCAGCCCAACCTATGCGGCCGATCTCCTGGATCTCTATTGCGACGATCCCGAGATGGGCTCTTTCCTCTCGATCCAGTTCTACGAAGAGTACAAGCATTTTCACGCGCTGCGCCGCTACCTGCGCCTCAACGGCATCGACATCTCCGACGCCGAAGCCGTCCAAGGTCACGAGAACCGAACCAAGTACGACAAGAAGCTGATCCCGATCCTCAAGTTCGGTGTCTCCGAGATCTTCACCGCCATCTTCTATCGCAACATCTCGGCCCGGACGCGGGAGCCCGTGCTCAAGAAGCTGACCCATCTCATCTCTCAGGATGAGTACCGCCATCTCGGCTTCTACCTGAGCTACCTGGAGTGGCTGGTCAAGTCCGAGAACATCACCGTCGACGAGGTCAACGACGCCTTGATGCGGTATCAGCACCAAGGGCTCGATGCGATCGGAAGCTGGGTCGACTTCTGGAACCAGAACGGTCGGAAGTACACGGGCGTCGAGCCCTACATGGTGCTTCAGTCGAACCTGAATCGGATCGTTGGCAAGGGGACTCGGCTGCGTCGCCTCGCCCGCCAGACGGCCGATCAACGAGCGGCCAACAAGTTCCGGTGAGTCGACGCTCCCGGGCCGAGGCATTGGGGCTCACCTGCGAAGGACTCGCCCCCGGCACAGTCGACGAGCTGGTCGATCAGGATCTCCTGGCGACGGACGAGATCGCGACCTGGAACTGGCGGTTCCGCGACAACCCGTTCGGCGCTGAAGTCGCCTGCGCTCGCGACGGAGACGGTCGGATCCAAGCGCTGCTCGCCTCCCAACTGACGCCCGTCTGGGTCGGTGATCGCTCGGCACCCGCCGCGTTGGTCTCGGTTCGACGTTTCGCTGCCGGACCCTCGTCTCGCCAACGGTACTCGGTCGCGATCGCGTTGGGGGAGTTTCTCGCCGAGCGCTTGAGAGAGCGCGGGGCGTCGGTCGTCTTCTGGGAGCCCGATCCGCCCGATGACCGTCCCGGTCAGAAGTATCTTCGACACGATGCCGTGCGGCTCGTCAACCCGATCCGCATCGATTCCGCGCATCTTTGTGCCGCTCTGCCGGTGACACCTGCGACGCCCGTGGCTCTGAGCGAGCTGGAAGGGATCGACGATCTCTGGCAGCGCGCACACGCTCAGCTCGGTGTCACGACCGTTCGGAGCGCCGAGTACTTTGGCTGGCGATACGATCGACATCCGGATCACGAGTACGTCTTCTTCGGAGAGCGATCCGGTACCGAGCTCGAGGCGGTCGCGGTCGTTCGCGCCGAACAGGATGCCTCCCAGGCCTCGATCGTCGACTGGCTCGTTCCGGTGGATTCCCGGGAGGCCGGATTGCGCCTCGCAGCCGGGATTGCGGGGTGGGCGGATGAGAGCGGGTTTCCGTCGATCGACGCATGGTTTTGCGAATCGAGCCCGTACTTCGAGGCGGCACAGGATGTCGGCTTTCGTCTGCAGCCTGGCGGACGTCTTCTGGTCGCGCGCCCGCTGCTGCGGACGCTGGGTATCGAGATGCTGAGGGTTTGCTGGAATCTGGTCTACGGCGATCTCTCGGATCAGTAGGCTCGACCCATCGCAAGGGAGCTGCTAGAGTTCCGGCCGTGAACCCCTCTGGCACGAGCGAAGAGATCCGATCGATGTCCGATCCGAGCTACGACGAGAAGATCCGCACTCTCGAGGCCCGGCTGGCTGAGCACGGAAGCGTGTTGGTCGCCTTCTCCGGTGGTGTCGACAGCGCGCTGGTCCTGGCGGCGAGTGTGGCCGTGCTCGGGACGGATCCGCGGCGAGTCTTGGCTGTCACGGCGGAGTCGGCCAGCTTGCCCCCGGGAGAGCTCGAGGTGGCGCGTGAGATCGCGACCAGCTTGGGTGTCAGGCACCGAGTCGTCGAGACCGCCGAGATGGAGCGTGAGGAGTATCGGCGCAACGGACCGGATCGTTGCTACTTCTGCAAGGCCGAGCTCTATACGGTGCTGGAGTCGCTTCGAGCCGAGCTCGGCTTGTCCATCGTCGCGGATGGCTTCAACGCGAGTGACGTGGGGGATCATCGTCCGGGAGCGCAGGCCGCCCGCGAGCGTCGAGTGGTGAGCCCGCTCCAAGAAGCAGGGCTCCTCAAAGACGACGTTCGGCGTCGGGCTCGCGAGCTCGGGCTGCGCGTCTGGGACAAGCCTTCTTTGGCCTGCCTCTCGTCACGGATTCCGCACGGGACGCGGGTCGAGCCCGAGATCCTGGCGCGCGTGGGAGCGGCGGAGTCGTTCCTGCACACCTTGGGGCTGGGGCAGCTGCGAGTTCGCCATCATGGAGAGCTGGCACGGATCGAGCTCGATCCGACTGACATCGAGCGCGCGGCGGGCGAGCTGCGCGAGGCGATCGAAGGCGAGCTGCGCCGGCTCGGCTATCGCTTCATCTGCCTCGACCTGACGGGGTATCGCACGGGGAGCCTGAACCCGGTCTCGTCGACACTCTGACCGGCGTCAGCGCTGCAGGATGGGCAGATACTGGTATGGCACGGCCAGGACCAGGATCGACGTCGCCGTCGCGTACTCCGAACCGTACTGCAAGCTGGTCCATGAGCCGTTGGAGTGCTGGCGCCGCTTGAGCAGTCGCTTGGTGCGTGAGAACCAGCGATTCCAGCGGCCGAGATCGCGATACTGCCAGTAGGCCTGTGCGGCGTAGAGTCGGGAGTAGAACTCGAAGTGCTGGAGTCCGTCTCGGAAGTCGATGTCGGGATCGTGGCGATCGAGGTAGTCGATGGCGCGGTCGATCATTTGACTGTCATACTCGCCGACTGAGTTCAGTGTGGAGACCGCAGCGGCCGTCAGCGCGAAGGACGAGCGGCGATCGTGGAGCTTGTAGGTGAAGGACCCGTCTTCGAGTTGACTGCGGCGCACGTAGCGCAGCGCTCGTGAGATCGTCTGCGGGTTGACGTACAGGCCGCTGTTCCGGGCAGCGCGCAGAGCCTGGATCATCGTGATCGTGATCGAGTTCTCATGCGAGCCCGAGAACTTGCGCGGCTCATACCACCAGCCGCCTTCGTCACCTTGGCTCTGCTCGATCCGGCGAACGGCTAGGCGCAGGGCTTCACGGATCTCGTTGCGTACCGAGGCGCGGCGGGTCATGCCGTAGGCTTGCGACAAGGCGAGGGTGGCATAGCCATGGCCATGCATTTTCGACGTCGTATCGCCATCGGCCGCGATGTATCCCGCGCTCCCGTCATTGCCCGTGTGCTGCTGATCGAGAAGGTAGTCGATCGCGCGTTGGACCGACTCGCTATACGGGCCACGCCCTTCGGAATGACCGGCACTCAGAAAGGCGAGCAAGGCGAGGGCGGTGACCGCGGTGGGCGCTTCGTACTGCGCATCTCGGCAAGGAAACGACCCGTCTCGTGCTTGGCGAGCGGCGAGAAAGGACAGACCGCGTCCGATGGAATCGGCGAGGCCTTCGAGGTGGTCCTCGAAGGCACTCCGATCCGTGGACGGGGGAAGGAAGCCCGGACGCGACTCGTCCTGAGCCGAGCTCGCATGCAGCGAGCCGAGCAGGACGAGGGCCCCGGCGGTCCTGAGAACCCAAGACGGTCTCACGCCGCTGTCTCCTCCTTGGCGTCGTCGATACCGAGTCAGCGACGATCCACGTCGTTGAGGCGACGAAGATAGTCGTTCAGCCACTTGCGGTACTTCTGAGGGTACTGGTTCGGGTCGAAGCTACGGATCTGCTCTTGGACCTTGTCCGGCAGGTTACCCCAAGATCCGTATCCGGCCGTATTCTGTGCCTCACCCTGCTCGCCGGGAGGCGGTGCACCGCCTTGCTGCTGCTTCGCTTGCCCGCTCGATTCCTGAGGGCTGTCCGGCTTTCCTTGATCTTCGGGCTTCTTCTGCTGTCCCTCCTGCTGCTGCTGTCCCTCCTGCTGTTGCTGCTGCTCGCCAGTCTTCTGCAGGTCGTCGTTGCGCTGGCCTTCGCGTCGCCGCGAGCCGCGCTGGGGCTGGTCTTGACCGTCCTGCTGCTGCTGTCCTTCGCCGCCGCCGCCCGATTGTTGCTGCTGTTGCTGCTGCTGAAACTTGGCGGCTTCGATGAGCTGGTCGATGCCTTGCAGCACCGAGCCTTGCTGGTCTTTGCCTTCTTGAACGAGCTTGTCGAGACTCTCGATCACGCGCTCTTGAGCTCCACGCGCCCCCTGGCCCGTACGGATGATGATGTCTTCGGCCGCTTTCATGTCGCGGCTGATCTGGCGCACGAGTCGCCGGATCTCTTCGGGATTGAGCTCCTCTTGTGCCGAGGCTTGTGCCGGCCAGGCCATCAGCATCATGAGGGTGCCGGCCATCAGGGTGAGCGTGTTGCGCATCGTGTCTCCAGTCGCGTGTCTTCTCGAGAGCGATATTGATCAGCCGCGGTCGACGTCGTTCAAACCACGGAGGTATTCATCGAGCCACCGACGATACTTCTGCGGGTACTGGTTGGGATCAAAGGTGCGGACCCGTTCCTGGATCTTGTCGGGGAGGCTTCCCCAGGACCCCGGTCGGTGTCGGTGGCCTTTCTCTTCGTCTTGCGACGCCGGAGGCTCGTCGCTGTTCTGCTGCTGAGAAGGATCGTCCGACGGCTGATCGCCGCCTGGTTTCGTGAGATCCGGGAGCGGCTGCTTGCGGTCATTCGGTTTCCGCTCTTCCCCGGTGCGCTTCAGCCCGTCCCTTCGGGGCCCATTGCTCGGCCGCTTGAAACCGCTACCGGGCTTCTCGCATTGGCCACTCGAGCAGGAGCCCGGCTGGAGCCTGGAAGCTTCGATGAGCCGATCGATTCCTTCGATCACGTTGCCTTGCTGTTCCTTGCCCACTTGGGCGAGCTCGGCGAGCTTCTCGATCGCACTCTCTTGGGCTTCGCGGGTTTCGGCTCCCGCCCGAATGATCGTGCTCTCGGCGACCTTCATGTCGTGGCTGATCTGTCGTACGAGCCGCCGCATCGCTTCCGGGTCGAGCTCCTCTTGAGCAGCGGCCACGGAAGACCAGGAGACGAATAGCATCAGCGCGCCGGCCAAGCCGATCAGCATCTTGTGCATCGTCGTTCTCCAATCGAAATGAAGCTGTAGTGCCCGAGTCCCTCAGCGATCGTCGTCGTCCTTCTTGAAGGGATCTTCTTTGCCCTCACCCTTCTCGAAGGGATCGTCGGCTTCGGCATCGACGCCGAAGCGTGCCGCCATGGCATCGAACAGCTTGCTGATCTGACCTTGCTGATGGCTCAGACGCTCGAGGAGCGTGGCACGAATGGACTCGAAGCCGGGCTCCGGCTCTCCCTCGGCCAGGTGGGAGTACTTGTCGAGCACGTCCACCTGCATGCGTCGCAGCATCATGAGCTCCGCCAGCGGCGGGACGATGGGGGGAGCCCCTTCGGGCTGCTGACCGTCTTGTTGCTCCTGCTGCTGCTGCTGTTGCTGCTGCTTGCGCGCCTCATCCCGGCGACGCTCGAGCTCTTGGTCGAGGGCCTCCTTGAGCTTGACGAGCCGCTCGAGCACGTCGAACTGCAGCCCTTGGACGAACGCGTTGGTGTTGTAGCTCGGCCGACCCAGCTCCTTCGAGAGGAGAGAGAGGTCATCGGCATTCATCTTGAGCATCAACCCGAAGGTCAGGGAGCCTTCCTCTTCGAGCTTGGGATAGAGCTCGGCGCAGCGGCGTTCGAGCTGCTCTTCGCGAGTCGCGAGCTGCTGCAGGCGTCGTTTGAGCGATCGTGCCAGGCGGCTGCCGCGCTCCTCCTCGATCTGCAGTGTCTCCTCGTTGACCTCGCGCTGCTCCTTCTCCATCTGGTCGAGCTCGTCGCGGATACGCACCAGGAGCTCTTCCTGCTGGAGCTGCTGATAGCGCTCCTCTTCCTCCTTGAGCTGCTGCTCGGTTTGCTCGAGATACTGCTGGGCTTGCTCTTCCTGCTCGAGTGCGGACTGCGTGTCCTCTCCGTCGAGGTTCGTGGAGGCCTCTTGCATGCGATTGGCCGCTTGCTCCATCGATTGCTGCCCACCCTGCTCGCGCTCCTGCATCTCTTTGGCGAGCTCTCGCGTGCGCTGCTCCAGCTCACGCTCTCGGTCGGCCATCTCGGGAAGCTGCTCTCGCTGCTCGTCTCCGAGCTCATCACCCTCTCGCCGCTCGAGCGATTCCAGCGCGCTCTGGAGCTCCTCGGCCGCGTCTCGCTGTGACTGCTGCGCCTTCGGCCGCTCGCCTTGGCGCATCTGCTCGCCGGCCTGCTCCATCTGCTGTGAGGCCTTCTGGGTCTGACCGCTCGCAGACTGCTGCCCGGCACTCTGGCTGGAGGCCATCCGCTGGGTCAGCTCCTCGGTCTTCTTCTCGAGGGCCTCCTGCTCTTTCGCCAGCTCCTCGAGATCTTCGCGCGTCTTGCGCCACAGCATTTCACGGAGATCTTTGGTCTGCTCCTCCGCATCTTTCAGAAGGCGTTCGGCTTCGGCAGAGCGACGGGCAGCCTCTTGCTGGTCACCGCGATCCATGGCTTCTTGCGCGGCTTTCATCTCTTCCGCCGCCTTCTGGACGGCTTCGGCGGCGCGGGAGATCTGCTCTTTTTGCTCGGGAGTCAGAGGCTGCTCGCCTTGCTTGCCGGCTTGCTTCTCGCCTTGCTCGCCGGCTTGCTGCTCGCCTTGCTCGCCGGCTTGCTGCTCACCTTGCTCGCCGGCTTGCTGCTCGCCGGACTGTTGGCCCAACGACTTTGAGAGATCGCGGGCACGGTTCTCGAGCTCCCGAGTGCGATTCGCGAGCTCGTTCGCTTCTCGGCGAGCCGACTCTGCTTCGGAGTCGAGAGCCTGGGACGCGCTGTCGAGTTGCTCGACTGCTTCGCTCTGCTTCTCGTCGGCCTGAGTGGTGTCCCCTTCGGAGATCGCCTCCCTGGCTTTTTCCATCGCCTCCCGGGCGGCTTCCACGGCCTGCTGAGCTCGCTTTCGGTCTCCGGTTTCCGCAGGACTGGCTGTTGACCACTTCGCCATCTGCTCGCTCGCCTCGCCGGCGGCCTTCTCGAGCTGTGCCTGTCGCTCTTCGAGCGCATCCTGGCGAGCTTGCTGCGCCTGTTGGCTCGACTCCTGCGCCTGGGCCAGCTGCTCACCCGCCGCCTTGGCCTGGCTCTGCGCGTCTTCGGACTGGCCTTCGGCGGCTGCCTCGGCAGCCGCTTGCGCACTCTGCTGAGCCTGCTCGAGTGCGGAGAGCGTGGCTTCCGCGGCGGCTTTCTCCTCAGTGCTGCCCGATACGTTCGACTTCTCCGCCTCGGCGCGGGCTTCCTTCAGCGCTTCCGTGATGTCCTGCTTCGCCTGCTCCGCAAGCATTTGAGCGGTCGAGGTGTCGTTCTCGAACTCGAGGACTTCCTTCGCTTGCTCGAGCTGCTGAAGTGCATTCTGGAGCTTGCGACCGAGGGCACCCTCGGATTCGGAGAGCCGATTCCAGGCGGACTCGGCGGCTTCTCGAGTTTCGACCTGCAGGCCTCGCTGCTCTTGGGACAGAGCCGACAGTGCTGTCTGAAGGGCTGCTCGGGCTCCCGCTTGCTCACCGGCCTCGGCCGACTTCTCCTCTTGTTGCTGGAGTCGTTGGGCGGCCGCCTGCTGCGCTTGCCGCAAGGCCAGGAGCTCCTCGAGAAGCCGTTGGAGCTGGGCGTCTTTCGGATCAGTCGCGGCGCCTGACTGGGTCGTCTGAGCATTGAGCTCCTGCTGCTCCCGCAAGAGGGACCGGATGTCTTCGCCGGCGGCTCGGTCAGTCGGGTCGGAGCTCTCGGGGGACTGCGTGCGCAGATCTTGGAGTCGATCGATCTCGCGCTTCTGGTCTCGCTTGAGATCATCGAGAGTCGCAAGCGTTTCCCGCAGCTCGGCCAGCTCCTTCTCGATCCTCTCGAGGCTGTTGCGATCATTGAGGATGGAGAGCAAGTCACCGAGGTGGGAGACGATCTCGCCTTGGCGCCTCAGGACCTCGACTCGTCGCGACCGGATGTTCTCGGCCGCTTCGGCCATGCTCCGGTCAATCTGATTGGTCCCGAGATAGGCGTTGGCATTCTCGAGGAGCTGAGCGGTGTACTCCTTACCCTCACGGCGGGACCGATCGGCGAGTCGTTGAATCTTCTGATGGATCCGTTCGAGCTGGAGAGCGGCACGCTCTTGCTCTTGAGCGATGTTGTCGAGCTCCTTGCTCTGTGCCCGGGCCGGCGTCGGAGCCAGAAGAGCAGCGGCGAGGAGGAGCGAGAGGGTGGTGATTCGGAACATGGGCTTGCGCCTCCTTGCTCGGGGCGTCACGGATCGAAAAGTCTTTGGTCTGACGTCGTCGGGGCCCGGGCGGTTCATTCTCGATTCTACTTGTTCAGCTCTTGAATGGTGCGCTCGTTGAGTTGTCTTTGGAGGTCGAGTAGCTCACGCGTGAGCTGGAGCACTTCTTGGTAGTCCTCCCACTCTTCCATCTTGGTCAGGAGCGTCTCGAGGGTTGCGAGCACGGCCTTCTGACGGTCGGCGGCGAGGTTGAACTCCTCGCTCATGGCGGAGGCTTCCGGAGACTTGCGACCACGCGCCAACGCCTGATAGGCGTCGGGGCTGAGCTGGGTGGCCACGTCTTGTGCCAGCTGCACTAGACCGAGCACCTTGCCGGTCATCTCGAGCTCTCCGAGCTGGCCCGAGGCATAGATCGCGACGACCTCGCTGAAGAGCTCCGGCTCATAGGACTCGAGGTAGCCGCCTTCGCGAGCCAGCTCGTCGACCAGGCCGATCAGCTTGTCGATTTGGTATCCCGGCTCGAGACGGTTGAAGAGGTAGGTCTGGAACAGACCCGCCAGCTCTTGGGAGAGGGCCAGGGCATCGTTGGTGACGCGGTTCTGATCGATCTCGATTCGGACCGCTCGGCTCTGATCCGCCGGCTGGAGCTCGCTCCCGTCGGCAAAGAGACCTCGCAGGGCTTCGAACTCTTGGTACGTCTCCTGTTGGAGGCCGCGTAGGCTTCGCGTCATCTCCTTCAAGCGAACCTGGCGCTCGTTGATGCGCCGGATGAGCTCTCCCGGTGAGACGACGTCGACGTGGTAGCGTTGTGTCTCACCCTCATTGGGGATCGGATCACCTGCGGAGGTTGCCTGGAAGTCGGAGGCGACCAGGAAGTACTCGAGGGTGTCACCTTCGGCGAGGGGGCGGGCCACCCCGGCTTCATCGGGGAGCTGGAGCTGACCGATCTCGAGGGGGTAGTAGGCGGCCAAGCGAGAGCTGCCGGTTTCGCCGACGAGCTGCGGTGGTACGAGCGAGTACTCTTGATCCGCCTCGGCTCCAGACAGTCGGTATCGGAGCGAGACGCCGGCGATCCCGTAGTCGTCCTGAATCAACGCCCGGATCGGCACGACGGCCGAAGGAGTCGCATCGATCTGGACGCGCGATGGGGAGTAGAGCCGAAGCGACGGCTTCTGATCCTTGATGGCTCGAATCGCATACACCCCGGGCTTTTGATTTCGGAGCTGGTTCTGTCCCTGGAGCTGGAACGAGTACTGCGCGGTTCCGATGACCTCGAGCTGCCTTCGAACCAGTCGGTCCTCGACCAGCTCCATGTTGCCCACGTCTTGACCATCGATCAGGAAGGTGGCCTGCTCGAGGGGCAAGGTCGTGCGCGCCGTGATGGTGACGATGGTCCCGATAGGCGCATCGATGTTGCCTTGATACTCCGTCTTGTTTGGCAGGCCGGTATAGGCGGGGAAGAGGTAGTCGACCTGAATCTGGTCGATCTCGGGAGGCATGATGACGTCGACGCGAACGCGCGGATCGGCGTCGTTGTCGTCGCCTCCTTCGATGTGGAAATAGAAGGAATCGATCAGGTCTCGAAAGCGGATCTGGAACTCCCGCTCGCCGCGGCGCTGCATCGGAATGCGTCGATCCAGGCCGATGCGCTCGCCGTCGCTCTCGAGGGCGATCAGCTGCTGTACCAGCTCGACGGTCTCCGGGATCGTTCCTTCAACCTCGACCTTGACTGGCAGGGAGCCGCCGCGGGCAACGCGGATCCGAGTCTCGCCATCGGCTTCATCGACGAAGATGGCCGGGTCGTCGGTCGGAAGAACGAGGCGCAGGAAGGTCTTTTGGGGCCAGCGGATCTCGGAGCCGAGGAAGCGCTGCCACCAGATCCCGGCCAGTTCGGCGTTGGCCGCCAGGACACCGGCGGCGCTCAGGATCAGGACGGTTGCCACACCGGCGCGGCGCTGAACGGGCTTCGGATCGACGACCCGTCGGAGGTCGAGGCCCTCGGCGAGCTGGCGTCCCTCGGCGACGACGGAGTCGATCAAGGCGCGCGACTCGTTCCAGCTGCGATCGTCCGCGTGGCGCGAGAGCTGGATGGCGCTGATGAGTCGGGCCTGCAGCTCGGGATGTGCATTCTCGAGCAAGAGCGCCAGGTCATCGTCCGTCAAGGGGCGACGGAGTGGGTAGACGAGGCGTCGGATGGTCAGGAAGACCAGGGTCGCCACCGTCGTCGCCAGCAGGACGAGACGGACACCGCGCGGGAGGTCGAGGAGATAGTCGGCCCCAAAGCTGATCAGGGCGGTGAAGCCGATGATGATCAGCAGCGTCGCCGCCCCGAAGCCGAGGTAGAGTCGGCGCAATCTCTGGCGCAGCTGCGCCAGTCGTTTCTCGAGAACCCGCCCATCGTCTCGAATCACGTGATCGTTCTCCACCTGGAGGTCCCGTTCGTCTCGCTGGTTTTCAACGCCCTGCTCACCGCTGGAAGATCGGCAGGTAGCCGTAGGGAATCTGCAAGATCAGACACGAGACGGCCGTCGCGAAGGCGTCTCCGGGTCCGATCGTGTTGCGCCAGGACCCGTCGGCCTGTTGGCCATCAAAGAGGTCTCGGCAGATGCGCGGCCAGTACCAATCCCAGGCGCGCGAGCCGGCGATGTAGGTCGCCTGCACCGCGTAGTAGTTGCCGTAGTAGAAGAAGTAGTGGTGCTGGTAGAAGTCGTGGAGATCCTGATACGTCTCCCGCAGGTACTGGAGTCCCGCGTCGATGTCTGCATCCGAGTAGACGCCGGCTCCATAGAGCGTCGTGATGCCCGCTGCCGTGAGCGGAAAGCTCGAGCGCGCATCGTGCTTGAGCTGGTACTTGAAGGAGCCCTTCTCGTTGCGACGTCGCCCAAAGCGCTGGTAGCGGCCGTAGGAGTCCTCGCGGACGGCGCTGTCCTTGACGTATTGGACGGCGCGGTCGACGGTCGTGCTCGGGACCTTGATGCCGATGTTGCGAGCGGCGCGGAGAGCCATCACCTGGCAGACGGTGATGGACATGTCGGAGTCCTTCGCCATCGGCAGGTAACGCCAGGATCCACTCTCGTTTTGGCTGCGCACGATCAGGTCGATGGCGAGCTGTAGCTTGTTGCGCACGTCGGCGCGGTTGGTCATGCCGTAGATCTCGGCCAAGAAAAGGGTCGCGAAAGCGTGGCTGTACATCCGGGTCCCGTTGGACGTGACGTAGCCATCGTCTTCACCGACGTGCTCGAGCACGTACTGCAATCCCCGCTCGACCACCTCGCCGTAGCGGCCGCGTCCCGGAAGGTGACCCCCTGCCATGAAGGACATGCAGGCCAGGCTCGTCACGCCGACGTGCCCGGTGCGCCCTTGGGTGACGCGGTAGTCCTCGCGGATCTTGAAGCCGACATCGCCGACCCAGGCTCCGCGCTCGCTGCCTTCGGTCATCTGGCGCGCCGACAACCAGGACAGGCCGCGCTCGACCCGCTCCTCGTGACCGGGTAGCAAGATCGAGTCACCGTCTTGCGGTACCGCGAGGAGACCGGCACTCGACGAGAAGAGACACAGCCAACCGACGGTGAGCAGCCAGCCTGGCATCGATCCGTCGCGTTTCATGTCGGTCTCCTTTCCGAGTGGGTGAGCCAGTCGACGTCGAGCGCGTCAGCGCTGAAAGATCGGCAAGTACCCGTAGGGGATCTGCAGGATCAGGCACGAGACGGCCGTCGCGAAGGCATCGCCCGGGCCGACGGTGTTCCGCCAGGATCCATCCTGCTGTTGGTTCTTGAAGAGGTCGGTGCAGATGCGCGGCCAGTACCAGTCCCAGGCCCGCGAGCCCGCGATGTAGGTCGCCTGCACCGCGTAGTAGTTGCCGTAGTAGAAGAAGTAGTGGTGCCGGTAGAAGTCCAGGAGCTCGTCGTAGGTCGCCTGCAGATACTGGAGACCCGCGTCGATGTCGGCGTCGGAGTAGACTCCCGCTCCATAGAGCGTCGTGATACCGGCCGCGGTCAACGGGAAGCTCGAACGCGCCCCTTCCTTGAGCTGGTACTTGAACGAGCCTTTCTCGTTGCGGCCCCGACCGAAGTGGTAGCGGCTGTAGGAGTCCTCTCGGACGGCGCTGTCCTTGACGTACTGGACGGCGCGGTCGACGGTGGTGCGGGGGACTTTGATGCCGATGTTGCGCGCGGCGCGAAGAGCCATCACCTGACAGACGGTGATGGACATGTCGGAGTCCTTCGCCATCGGTAGGTAACGCCAGGAGCCGCTCTCGTTCTGGCTGCGCACGATCAGGTCGATGGCGAGCTGCAGCTTGTCGCGCACGTCGGCGCGGTTGGTCATGCCGTAGATCTCGGCCAAGAACAGGGTCGCAAAGGCGTGGCTGTACATGCGCGTCCCGTTGGCCGTGACGTAGCCATC
Source organism: Planctomycetota bacterium (assembly GCA_029260795.1). Taxonomy (GTDB): domain Bacteria; phylum Planctomycetota; class OFTM77; order OFTM77; family OFTM77; genus OFTM77. The sequence continues at coordinate 60,174 of JAJDCO010000154.1, forward strand.
GTCATCGCTGACGTGGGACAGCACGTACTGCAGACCCCGCTCGACCACCTCGCCATAGCGTCCGCGACCCGGTAGGTGACCGCCGGCCATGAAGGACATGCAGGCCAGGCTCGTCACGCCGACGTGCCCCATGCGGTTTTGGGTCACCCGGTAGTTGTCGTTTAGCTTGAAGCCGACGTCTCCGATCCAGGAGCCTCTCTCAGGGCCATCGGTCACTTGGCGGGCCGCCAACCACGCCAAGCCTCTCTCCACCCGCTCTTCATGGCCAGGCTGCAGCACAGTGTCGTTGTCGCGGGCCGTGGCGCTCGAAGCCGCCAGGAGGCCGAAGATCAGCAGCCCGCGGACGGGCGCTCTCAGCGTTTCGACTCGAAGCATATCAACTGGGTCCCTTTGAGAACGAACAGTCGACCGTCTTCCAAATGGATGTCCCCATCGCTCTCCGGCGCGTCCGTCAGCTCCAGTGATTGCAGCCGCTGGCCACTCCGTCGATCGAGGATCTCGATCTGGACCGAGGTCTCCGCCGTTCGTTGCGGCGGCGTCAGGTTGAAGCACAGCACGGCGTGCTCCCGGCTCGCCCGAACGCTCTGTAGGCTCGGGAAAGGCTTCCGCTCCTCCGTCGTGTTCGCGCTCCAGGTCGTCTCGTAGGACCAGGGAGCGCTCAGGGTCTCGAGCTCGAGGCCGACGATGATCAGGCGGTACACGCCCACTTGATCCGTCAGCTCGCTGTTCTTCAGGACGATCGTCCCCGGCGGGGCGTCCTGGCGTCGCACTCGGTCGCCACCGAATGCGAAGGTCTTCTCATCGAGCACGGCTCCCGTCGTGGGCTCGAGGACGAGCGCCTGGAGCGTGGTGCGCGAGGTGTTCCCGGCTTGGCTGTCCAGCAGGATCAGCGGGCGTCCGTTGTTCGGCAGGAACTGGCAGGGCACCGATCGCGGGACGGTTCGCGTCCACAGCTCGCGGCGCGAGGCCAGGTCGATGCAACGAAGCTCCTTGGGCCGCATCACCGGCAAGTACAACCGGTCTCCGACCGTCCACGCATCGGAGAAGTCGCGTCCTTCGGGCAGGTCGCGCTCGTACTCGATCACGCCCGTGAAGGGATCGACGACGGCGAGCCGCTCGCGATCATGGATCTCGACCAGGAGGCGCTCAGCTCCCGGCAGGAGTGAGCCGATCTGGTCTCGAAGCGTGAACGCCCAGAGCTGCTCACCCGAGACCGCATCGATGGCCGCAATCCGATTGCGTCCCGGCAAGTCGAGGTCCTCGACGTGAACGAAGACGATTCCCCAGGCCACGACGCGGTTGCGGACGTCACCGGCGAACTTCACTCGCCAGTGCTCGGCATTCGTCCTCGGATCGAACGCGACCACATCGGCCGTATCGACCGCTACCAGACGGCCGGATACGAAGATGGGCTCGAGGTGAGATTGAACGATCTTCAGCCCGTCGAGTGTCCGGCGCCAGAGCGTCTCGCGTGTCGACAGATCCACGGCGATCAGGTTCTTGTCTTCCACCCAGGCGAACAGGAGGTCCCGAGCCGATTCGGGGCGATCGCCCCGCGGACGGACCAGGTACGAGTCGCCACTCGATCCGAGCTCGATGTCCCATCGCCGCTCCAGCTCGCCTTTCCAGCCGGCCGGGTGCCGTGGCTCGTCGACGGTATCCGTCCCAGCGGGAAGGCGCTCGAGGAGCTGCTCGGCGAGCTGACCGGCCGTCGATTCTCCGTCACCGGTGGCGCTGGAATACCGTGTCCGCACCAGCTCGGCCAGTCCCCGCACCAGGCTGTGGTTCCCCTCGGCCTCGGCCACGGCTGCCTGCTGAAGATAGACCTGGGGGCGGCGGGCGCTCTCGGGGTACTTGGAGATGAAGTCCCGCACCACGCGCAGCGCAGCCGCGTGATCGTCTCGCTCGAGGTAGAGGCGGGCCAGCTCGAGGTAGTAGTCCTCGGCGGTGCGGCTGCCCGGGAACTGGGCGAGGGCCTGTTGGAACTGCTCGGGCGAATCGGATCGTCGTACGCTCTCGAGAACGGTTCGGGCCCGTTGCTCGTACCGGGCTCGAACTTCGGTCGGCGAGGCCTCGAGGATCTCTCGGATGCTCTCGCGGGCGATGTCGTCTACGGGTCGTCCGCGATCGACGTCATCGGCATAGCGCGCGATGAGCTGCTGCGCGTCCTCGATCGCACCCGGCCAGTTCTCGCGGCGGAGTCGATGAGCGATTCGCATTCGAAGCGCACGGACGCCGACGCGGGTCGGTGGCTGTCCTGGTCCTTCGAGCGATTCGAGACGGTCACCATACTCGTCGAGCAGACTCTTGAGTGCGTTCTCGTACTTGTCGGGATAAGACTGCGCCCTGACGGAGAGCGCCTCGATGTAGAGGAAGCGCGTGCGGATGCCGAGCTCCTCGTTCGGCGCATAGAGCTCGGCCTCGGCAAAGAACTCGGCGGCCGCGCGACTGTCGCGGGCTTGGCGGCCTAGCTCTCGATAGGTTCGGAAGAGGCCGCTCCGTGCCTGGCGGTAGCGCTCGTCGAAGGCATCGCGCGCGTTGACCGGGAGCGCTTCCAGCGCTCGTCGGAACTGGTCGATGGCACCGTCATAGTCGCGCCTCGAGATCTCGAGGTCGCCCAAGGCGACGAAGCGCTCGGCGGATCCGCGCGGGAGGCGCTCGATCTCCTCACGCTTGATCTCGAGAATGCGATCCCAGTCCAGGTAGGTCTCGATTCGCTGTCGGGTCGCCGCGACGAGCGCGCCGCCTCCGCTCGCCAAGATGGCGCCGGAGATCACGCCGCTCTCGAGCGGTATCGACTCCAGACGCCTTCCGTCGAGATCGAAGCGGAGGAGCACTTGGCCCTTGCGCAAGAACACGCCTTCGCGAGTGATGGCCCCTCGGCTGGTCGACATCGCACCCGAGGCATCGCTCAGGGAGGCCTGGATGATCTCGTCGCCGGTCGCGGTGTCCCGGATGGTGAGCGCCGAGCCGGAGAGGTAGACCTTGCCGTCGGCCACGCCCATCAGATGATGGCGGAGCTGACGCTGTCGATAGGAACGGCGCGGCACGTCGTAGGGCTGGCGCCACAGGGTGTGTCCGTTGCGGACGTCGAGGCAGTAGACATCGGTGGCGTCGGTGGGTGCGAAGAAGAGCTTGCCCTCGGCGACGACGGGAGGGCTGTTGGCCCAAAAGGTCTGCCGGGGCTCGGGGGCCATGCCGGAGGGGGCATAGATCTCGATCGGCTCGTACTCGCGGATCCAGCGAATCCAGCCGGCGCGCGCATCGAGGGCGGCCACGACGCCGAGGTTCGTACAGAAGTAGGCGATGCCGTCCTGCTCCGAGACGACACCCGGCGAGAACTCCATGAAGGGCCGGCCGAACATGTTGAGCTCGAGCTGACCGGTCGCGATCGGTGTTCGCCACACGAGCTCTCCCGTGTCCACGTCAAAGGCACACACGAGGGCGTGGAACTTTCCCTTCTCGAACCAGACCGACGTGATCGCCAGGTTCTCGAAGATCACCGGGGGCGTCGGCTCGTTGAGCATCGCGATGAACGGGTCGCGGGAGAACGGTGGCTCGGCGTGCGACCAGAGCAGCTTTCCGCTCTCCTCGTCGAAAGCGAACAGCTTGCGCTCCGGCAGTGGGATCTGAATCGGCATCCCGTGAAAGCTCTGCGAGCGTCGCCGCGACGAGCGGACTTGGAGGTTTGCGAAGACACGCCCTTCGTGGGCGGTGGCGCTGAAGACCGCGTTGGGGTTGAGCCCTTCGAGGTCGTCCGTCCCGCGGTTGTCGAGGAGCTCTTGGCCGAGACGGCTTCGGAAGTTCCAACGCAGCTCGCCGGTGTAGAGGTCGAACGAGCGCAGCGAAACGCTGTCATTCAGCAAGACCGAGCCGTTGGAGATGATCGGGTAGAAGGGCAGCGCGATCTGCTCCTTGTCGATCGGCATCGTGCTCCGCGGCTCTTCCTTGAACGGATTCGTCTCGATACGCGTCGCCCATTGGAGCGCGCGCGTCGAGGACGGCGGCGCCATGAGCGAGGACCCGTCGTTGGTACCGGCCATCTGGGGCCAGTCGGCCAAGCGTGAGCTGCGCGGCGTTCGTGGCGAGCGAGGTCGCAGGTCTTGCACGATCTCGACGATCGCTTCCGAGAGCGCCCGGGTCCGATCGCCCGCTCGGATCTCGCTGCTTTGATGCAGCTCGCGAAGTCGCACCAGGTCTTCGTCCCGACCCAGCGCTCGAAGCGACAGTGCCGCTCGCACCGTCGCCACCGCTTGGAGTCCCTCGTGGCCGGCGACCACGCGCGGGTAGGTGACCGCCTGGCTCAGGTACCAGCTCGCCGCCGCATGATCTCCTCGCTCCTGGTACAGCGTCCCGAGGAGGAGCAGGCCGGGCAGGCCACTTCGGGTCCAGTAGTAGCGCTCGGCCAGGCTGCGCAGTGTTCCGAGGCTGCGGGCGGCGGTGCCCGCTTCCAGCTGACGGGCCGCCGGCTCGTCGAATCGCTCACGGTAGGCCTTCATCCCTTCTTCGGGGAGAAGTCCGAGCACGCGATGGGCGAGGTCTCCGGCGCCCTGGTACAGCAGCAGCTCGTCACCCCGGGCCGACATCACCCGATAGAGCTCGGGATCGATGGCGACGACGTGGTTGGGCCACCGATCCAGAATCGTCTGGAGGCGCTCGGTCGCCAGGAGCCAGTGACCCTCGCGAATGTGCTTCTTGATCTGCTGGAAGATCTGGCGCGTCTGGCTGCGCGCGGCGACGTCGAAGGTCTTGGTGACTTCGAACGAGGGCGAGTAGTCGCCGATCAGCTTGTCGATCGTTTCGAGGTCGTCGTGTGCTCGGCTCGAAGTCACGAGCAAGACGAAGGCGGCCGCCGCCAGCATCGTGCGGCTCCATCGGCCGTGGTGCGATCGAGATGCCTGGCGCATGTCCTACGTCCACTGGGAGAGGGTGAGGTTCATACGGGGCCAGGCTCGTGTGCCCGGATGCCGAGCTGGGCTCCGCTCGAGTGCTGCGTTCTCAACAGCTTTTCAGTCTATTGGTTAGTACGTTTCCTATCGACTTTGGCCGCTCATTTTTTTGAGCGCTTCCGTCGACTCAACGGCCCGTTTCGCCCCACTCGACGGACGTTTTGCAAGCCCTTCAACCTGCATCTTCTTCAGCCTCCTCGTCGAGCCGTCAAACGAGCTGGTATCGCTTACGAACCAGCCACTCGAATCCGAGCAGCCCCGCCAACGCGATGAGAATCCACGACTGGTCCCAGAGCTCGTCCTCGCTGCGCAGCTCACGCTTCTCGATCGCCTTTTCCTCGATGACGCCGGAGAGCTCGTTCAGCTCGTGCAGTCGCAGGTATCGGCCACCGGTGAGCGAGGCGATCTCACGAAGGCGATCCTGATCGAGGCTCGTGATCTGGGTCTCGAGCACGGGCACTTTGACGAAGAAGGAGATATGCGAGATCTTCTCGCTCGCGGAGCTGGAGTCGGGCGACTCGATCCACGCCTCGTACTTGCCCGGCTCCTTCTCGCCGATCTCCCGCTCGAAGATCCCCGTTTCACCCGGCACGGCCGGGAGGTCGAACTCGATCAGCTTGCCCTTGGGCGTCTGGAGCCAGACCTTCTGGCTGGAAGCCTCGGACGGCTCGTAGTCCTCGTCCCGCACCGACGCCCACAGCGTGATCGGCTCCTTGATGTCGTACTCGGCGCGGTTGTCCTTGGTCGTGAGCTCGTAGCGCTTGTTCGAGCGTCGGAGCTTGCTCATGGCCAGGTGCTGAACCGCCTTCAGCCAAAACTGCTCGTGGTATCGCTCGCCGTAGTACTTGCGCCACATCCAGGTCGAGTCGAACGCCACGAAGAGCGTGCGTCCGGTCGGATAGTGCGTGGTCACGATCAGCGGGTGCTTTCCGTAGCGTGGGTTGCCTTTCTCGGGATGTCGCGCCAGGACGCGCGCTCCGGGCTTGGCGCGCTCGACCGGCACGTACCAGTAGAGGCCGGGCAATCCGTAGTCGCCCGATTCCCAGAGCTGACGGTTCTCCTCAGGGTCCGAGCGGAGCTTGACGATCTCGTGAGGATCGTAGGGGTTCTCGAGGCGAGGGCGGAAGGGTCGGTCGAAGCGCCCTGGCCCGTTGGCCGCTTCCTTGTCGAGGTTGCGAATGACGACCGGAAGGATGTCCTCGATCGGAGTGTTCACGTAAAGCCGAGGCGCGTAGCTCTCGCCAGCGATCATCAAGAACCCGCCGCCGATCTCGACGAACTTCTTGATGTTCTTGAGGATCTTCTCGCGCTCGGCCGGATCGTCGTGGAGGCGCTCCGGGTCGACGTCTCCGAAGATGATCACGTCGTACTCGAACAGCTCCTTGGGATCGGTCGGGAACTGTCGCAGGGAAGCGTCGGCGCGGTCGGCCGAGCGCTCTTGCTCGAATCGGAGGTCGGCCGTCAGCAAGAGGCACTGCGTGCTGAGTGAGTCCTTGGCGCGAATCAGGGCGTTCTTGAGGTAGCGGTACTCCCAACGCGGGTAGCCCTCGACGTAGAGCACCTTGATCTTCTCGGTCTTGACCCAGAGAGTCTGCGGTGGCGTCTCGTCATCGATCGGGTTCTCGTCCCCTTCGGGTGGCTCGATCCGCGCCACGATCTCGTATTTCCCAGGGCGAGTCGGCTGGAAGCTGAGGAAATGACGCGATTGCCGCGGCTCGGGTCCGTCCACGGGAATGCTCTCCCGAACCAGCTCGGTCCCGTCCTGTTGGTCGATGAGCACCAGGGTCGCGATCTGATTCGGCTCGAACCCCGAGGTCGACACCTGCACCCGGAACTCGACCTCCTGGTTCACGAGGGAGCTGTCGGGAAACAAGCCCCAAGCGATTCCGGCGTTCCGACTCAGCAGCTCCGGCTCTCCGACACCGACCGGATAGATGCGAACGCTCTCGCCGCGGGCGCGTGCGGCCGCCTCGAGCGGATCCGTTCCGCTGTTGGAGCGTCCGTCGGTGAAGAGGATCAGGCCGGTGACGTCTCGCCCGAAGGCGTTGCCGAGGGCTTGCTCGATGGCGGTTCCGATGCGCGTGGACTGGCCGTCCGCCGTGATCGAGAGCTTCTCCTTGTTCGGCATGGGCTGGAGATCGCTGGCGAAGTGGAAGAACTCCAAGTCGAAGCGCTCCTCGAGCTCATTGAGCAAGCCCCGCTCGTTCGATTGGAGGGCACGCGTGACGAGCTCCGAACGAGGCAGGTCTTCGAGCGAGGTTCCACGGGCGATGCCCGTCAATCGTCGGAGCTGGCGCTCGGCGTTGGCGTCAGCGTAGGACTCCTTCGCCGACATGCTGAAGGAGTCGTCGAGCAAGACGCGCAAGACCGGCTTGATGGTCGTGGTCTCGAATTGTTGCTGCACGGGCTCGGCGAGCAGCGCCAAGAACCCCAAGATCGTGAGGGCACGGAGCACGGCCAGCAGCCGCTTGATACCCGACGACGCCGTCTTGGCCTCGTGCGCATACAGCCACCAAGCGAACCCGGCGACCGCCGGTACGATGACCAGCACGACGATCCAGAGTGCGGGGAGCTTGAGGAACTCGATGTTCGCTTCGAGGAGGAGAGGCATCACGATCTCCCGTGGTTTCCGATGCGCCAGGCGAAGAGCGACTCGAGGGCGAGGAACAGCGCAGCGGCCGCGATCAGGTACTTCCAGAGCTCACCGCCGCGGCGGCTCTCGTCCGTAGACAGCTCGAGCTCCAGGCTGTCTGCCGACAGCACCCGAATCCCCTCGAAGCTCCTCTCGAACTCCCGGGGCGAGAAGCGTCGGAGATCCCCTTCTGCCGGGTCGAGGCTCAAGGCGAACAGCTCGACGTCGTCCGGATCTTCGTTCAACGACAGCCGGTACACTCCTGGCTGATACAGCTCCGCCATCGGCGCAATCAGAAAAGAGAATGTCTCTCGATCGTCCTCCACCGTCACCGACGCCTCGACCGGAAAGTACTGTTGGTCCCCTGACGGGAACGTCAGCGGGATGTTCTTGTTCGAAGGATAAGTTGAGAGCTGTCGGCGTAGCGCCGACCCGACCGGCAGGTTGTGCACGTGGTGGTCTTGGCCGCTCAGGTGATAGACCGTGTCATGCGTGAGCGGGAGGAAAGCGATCGGGATTCGCACCAGGTCGTTCCAAGCACCATCGATCGAGGTCGCGAACAGAAGCACCCGGCCGCGGTCGAGCGGTCGCTCGAGGATGGCGGGACTCTTCGCTTCGTCGTCGAAGCGCGCGATGACGCGGACATCTTCGTCGGCTTCCATAACCAGCAGCTGCTGGAACTGGCGAACCGGCACGTCGGAGAACAGGCTCCGGAATCGGTCCTCGCGGAACAGCTGCAGAATCGGGTGATCGTAGTCGACGTCGGTGAACTGGTAGTAGCTGGTCTCTCCTCGTTCGGGCGCCGGATCGAAGACCTCTGCCGGAAGCAGCCCCGAGCCCAGCCCACCCTTGAAGAGGTCCTGGTTGTACCGGCTGGGCATCACCTGGTCTCCGAAGGTGATCCACAGGCTGCCACCCCGTCGCACATATCTTTCGAGGTCCTCGACCACTTGAGGCTCGATCGAGGGCACGTTGGCGAGCACGATGAGGTCGTAGTCGCTCAGCGTCTCCTGACCGTAGTCGAAGACCGTGTCTTCGATGACCTTGGGGAGGAAGGTCGGGGCGACCTTGCGCCCATCGTCGTCACGGATCGGGTCCAGAGCCAGCGACAGGAAGAACGACTCGCTCTCGGCGGGATCGTCGGGTCGCTCGTCGCCCGAGACGATCAGGACCTGAATGCCGTCCCGCACTTCGAAGGCGAAGGTGCGCCAGTTGTCGATGAGCAATCCGTCGCTCTCGAGCTGGACCGTGATCTCGTGAAAGCCCGCCTCGCCGAAGACGTGTCGGAAGGCAACGGTCGCCTCGCCTTCGGCCGCGAGGTCGAGCGTCTTGACCGGCTGCTTGTTTCCGTCGACCAGAAGCGTCGCCGTGACTCCGGGGCGATCTTGGGTACTGAAGTTTCGAACGCGGGCCGTGAAGGTGACCGCGTTGTTGATGGCGATACTGCGGTCCTCGGTTCCGACATCGACGACGGCGAGGTTGGCGGGTGATCGGCTGCCGCTGCCGACATCGATGACATGAGTCGGCGCGCGCTGGGCGACCGAGCGGAACAGGTTGGCCAGCCCCAACTGGGGAAGCGCCTCGCCCTCGCCCTCGCCCTCGGCCGCTGACTCGGAATCGTCGGTCGGCTCGGAATCCTGGGGCGAGTCGATCTCGCTCTCGAGCCAGCCATTCCGTTGGAGGTCGGTGATCCAGTAGATCTCGCGGGCCGTCTCGTCGGCCGAGAGCAACTCGTCGAGCACGTCCAACGCGCTGCCAGGATTGGCGGGCGTGGTGGCCGGCTCGTCCGAGAGGCGGATCGCCTCGAGCACGTCGTCGGCCGAGCCGTCTCGGACCAGTGGGAGTCGAACGTACTGCTCGGCGGTGAGGATCAGCGAGAACTTGCGGGTCCGATCTTGACGCTTCTCGTCGATGATCTGGCGCGCGACTCCGAGCGCGCGATCGTAGACGCGGTCGCCACCCCCGCGGTATCCCATGCTGTACGAGTTGTCGAGGACCACGACGACGTTCGGGCGCTCACCGGGCAGAACCTGTGCCAGCGCTCCCTCCGGCGTGACGAGCGGCCGCGCCAATGCCAGCGCCAAGAGCCCGATGATCAGGCAGCGCAAGAGCAAGAGCAGGAGGTTCTCGAGGCGAGCGCGTCGGTTGGTCTTTTGAAACGCGGCCAGCAGAAACCGAGTCGCCGCCCAGGGGACTCGCTTGAAGCGCTGTCGATTCAGAATGTGGATCAGGATGGGGACCGAGATCAGCGCCAGTCCCCAGAGAAGGCCAGGATTGAGAAAGCTCATCGAGATCTCCACTCCCGATCGGGCCGGGAGGGCCTGCCGCGCGCGGCGGCGGTCGCGTCAGCCGCGACGCGCCTCCGCCATGCGCGTCGCCAGATAGCGGGTGAGTGCGACGTCCACCGGCGTACCGGTGTCCATCAAGACGTAGTCGATGCGGTTCTTGAGACAGCCCTTCTTGATGGCGAGCGTGAAGGCCTCGACCTCTTCGAGATAGGCCTGCCGGAGGACGCGCGGGTCGGCGGTCAGCTTCGGCATGTCCTCGAGACCCTCGAAGCGCGTCATCCGCTGGAAGGGGAAGTTCAGCTCGTCATAGTCCAGGACGTGGAACACGATGACGTCGTGGCGTCGATGACGGAGAAAGCGCAGACCGCGCAAGATCTCTTTGGGATCGTCGAGCAGGTCCGAGACCACGATTACCAGGCCGCGCCGAGCCAGACGATTCGCCATCTGCAAGAAGACGTCCGACGTCTTCGTCTTGCGCGTCGGCGTCGCGGCCGCGATCTCGCCCACTACGGTCCGAAAATGCGACAGGCTGGTCGAGTGCGGAATGAAGCGCTGGACCTCCTCGTCGAAGAGCGCCAGCGCCACCTGGTCTTGCTGCTTGAGGATGAGGTACGCCATCGTGGCAGCGATCGTCGCGGCGTAGTCGAACTTCGTGCCACGCTTCTCGTCGCCGTACGCCATCGACTCGCTCATGTCGAGCAGGGTCGTCGTCGTGAGGTTCGTCTCTTCCTCGTATTCCTTGATGTAGAAGCGGTCGGACTTCGCATAGGCCCGCCAGTCGATGTGCCGGAGATCGTCTCCGGTGACGTACTCGCGATGCTGGGAGAACTCGACGCTGTACCCGTGAAACGGGCTCTTGTGCATCCCCGAGATCGTGCCTTCGACGATCTCGCGCGCCTTGATCTCGAGCCGGGAAGCCCGGTTCAAGGTCTTGGCGTCGAGGTAGCTGCGAGGCTCGGCCATCAAAGGCTCCGGTCAGATCGAAAGTGGGGCGGTCAGAACTTCCAGGGTCGGCGTCTGCGATCCACGGTCATTCCGAGGCGATCACCGGCGGCAGCTTCGTGTCTCCGGTCACCTCGCTGCCGTGCTGGGGAATCGTCTCGAGCAGGCGATCGATCACGCGATCTGGAGTGATGCCCTCGGCCTCGGCGCTGAAGTTCGTGATGATGCGATGGCGAAGCACCGGGTAGGCGACTCGCTGCACGTCTTCGAAGTTCACGTGATGGCGACCGTGCAAGAGGGCGCGTGCCTTGGCTCCGAGGATCAGGTACTGCGCGGCACGCGGACCGGCACCCCAAGAGACCCACTCGGTCACGAAGTCGGGCGTCTCGGCGCGTTGAAGGCGCGTCGCGCGCACGAGCTTCATCGCGTACTCGAGAATGCTGTCGGCCACCGGCACGCGGCGCACCAGCTCTTGGAGCGCGAGGATCTCTTCACCCGAGATCACGGCTTCCACTTCCGGGTGCTCGACCGTCGTCGTACGACGGATGATCTCGAGCTCTTCGTCCCAGCTCGGGTAGTCCACTTTGATCATGAACATGAATCGGTCGAGCTGGGCCTCGGGAAGCGGGTACGTTCCTTCTTGCTCGATCGGGTTCTGCGTCGCGAGCACGAAGAAGGGGGGATCGAGGGCATGGCGACGACCGCCCGCCGTGACCTGGTGCTCCTGCATCGCCTCGAGCAGGGCGGCCTGCGTCTTCGGGGGCGTTCGGTTGATCTCGTCCGCCAGAATCACGTTGGCGAAGATCGGACCCGGCAGGAACTTGAACTCGCGCTCGCCCGTCGACTTGTTCTCCTGGATCACCTCGGTGCCCGTGATGTCCGCGGGCATGAGGTCGGGCGTGAACTGGATCCGGTTGAACGACAGGGACATGGTCCTCGAGACCGAGCTGATCAACAGCGTCTTCGCCAGTCCCGGAACACCGACCAGCAACGAGTGACCGCCGCTCACGATCGACACCAGGAGCTGATTGACGACCGCTTCCTGACCCACGATCACCTTGCCGAGCTCCGTCTTGATCCGCGCGAACGACTCCTTGAAGCGCTCCACGCTCGCCAGGTCGTCCGCGGTCAGCTTCGAAGCCTCCGTGCTCGCGGGGACGTTCTCGGGATTACTGCTCATCAGGAAGATCTCCAGGATTGTGTGGACTGCCAGACGCGAGGAGTGGGAGGTGCAAAGGCTCGCCCCAGGGCGAGCGTCGCCAGACCGCCAGCACGCCGTCCCTTCGGTCGGACGGAGTCGCTCTCTTCGAATTCCTTCGGAAACCGTACACCCGCGGCATGAGACGTTTCGCGTAACTTCCCTCCGCGCTGCACGATCTGCCGGACCCCTCCAAGAGACGCGGGCCGGTCGGGGGCAGGGACACCTTACTCTACGGAAACTCGGACGGGTTGATGGATTTCGGGGCGATCCAGCCGGTTGGCCGGGCCTTCGATCACTTCGGAGACCACGCCAACACACTCGATCGCGACAGCGTGATCAAGAGGCCGCCGCCGATCAAGAACCGACCGGATCGCTCGCGGTCGCGAGCTCGGATCTCTGGGGCGAGCTCCGGCGCCGCTTGCATATGGACTAACGCGCCGTCTCGAGCCAGGTCGAGAAAGTACAGTCGACGAGAGGTCGCGTAGATCACTTGCTCTTGGGTCACGAGGGGCAGGCCGACCAAGCGCTCGCGCGCCGTGATGGGCATCGAGACCCACCGCAACTCGAAGTCATTGGAGTACGACGCGATACGAGATCGACGTTCCCAAATCTGCTCGAACAACAGGAGGCCGTCACCGGCGCCGATCAGCTCTCGCAGGCTGCGGGGTGCCTTGAAGAGCGGCGGTGCCTTCAGCATGTGCCCATCGGCATCCGGCACGTGAGAGAGGGCGTAGGCCCACTCACTGTCGCCGGGTGTGACCAGCACCTCATCGGGGCGCAGCACGAGCTCGCCGCGCCGCCATGGCGAGACTTCGAAGTAGCCGATCTTCTCCGGCGGCAAGCTCCGGTCGTCGCGGACGCGGCTGTAGTGGAAGATCCACCGAACGCGCTCCTCCCAAGGGTCGACGCACGCCACGACTCCAAGATTGGTCAGCAACGTGACTCCGAAGGGGCCGAGCTGGGGATCGCCGGGCGTGACGGGGGGAGCCACCGAGGTATTGAACCGGTCGCCTGCGACCAGCGGCCTTCCCGCGGCGATGAACCGACTCCAGAGGATCTCGCCCGACTCGGCGTCCAACGCCACGAGTCGGGATTCCAATGGACTGGCTTCGATCGTTGCCGAGACGTACAGGGTCTTTCCGTCGATCTCCGGGGTCCGACAGAGTCGAGCCTGATGAAGGGACTCGTCGGCAGCAACGCCGCGCCGCCAGAGCATTCGCCCATCTTCGGCCGAGAGGCAGATCAAGACGTCTCGGTAGGACTCGATGCCGCTGCGAACGAGATACAGCCGCTCGGTGTCGGCGGCAATCCCCAAGTCGGTCGTCCAGCTCTCTCGACTGCGGGCTTCCTCTGTGCTGAGGATCCGGGCTTGGAATCCGGTCGTATCGACTTGCCAGATCGCGGAGCCCGATCGAACGTCGAGGGCCGCCAGGCCACTTGCCGAATGGACGTAGAGTCGGTCACCGACGACGACGCCCACGGGAGCGACCCGGGGCCGGTCGTCAGCGCGTGGCACGGACAACGAGTGGGTCCAGGCGAGCTCGACCGCATGGGCCGAGAAGCTTGGGGGCCGGTACCCGAACGAGTCCGGCGCGACGAGCAAGTTTCGTCTGAAGTCGACGAGAGGCCTCGAGGACTCGCCGATCGAGACCGTTGCGCGGGCATCGGCACTCAGCCACTTCTCGACGAGGGAGTTGATGCGACCGGCGTCGCCTAGCCGGGCCAAGGACACGAGCCAGCGGGCCGTCGCCGGTCCTGAGAGTGGCTCGCCGCGCGCTCGGTGAAGCTCCTCGAGCCGCTCCGACCAGTGCGCGGCGGCGGAATGCCGACCGGTCTCGAAGCACAGGCCGGCCAGTCGATCGAGGGCCTCGGCCGCCGCATCCGAGAGGGGATAGCGCTCGGCCACCGATCTCCAGACGTCCGCCCGGCGCTCGCTCTGGGCTTCGGCGAGCTCCGCGGCCGCACGGGCTTCAAAGAGCTGGTAGTAGATCTCGCGTGCGGGAGCCGGCGCGGCGAGGAGCTGGCCGCGCGCTTCGAGTCGAGCGTCGCGATAGGTACGTGGACCCCAAGCCGCGTTCTGAATGCCGTCGAGAAGCAAGACATCTTGCAAGGCCTGGACGAGGCCCCGCCAGTTCTCATCGACGCGCGCTTCGTGGGCCGCTTCGAGACGCTCCGTGACCTGCCGATCCCGCTCGTCGAGGAAGGCGGTCGGACGATAGAAGTCGGCTTCGAAAACGTCCTCGAGCTGGGCGGCGTTGACACTCGGGACGGCGAGAGCGATCAGGGTGAGCAGGAGGGCGAAGCCAGCACCGGCGATGTCGCGGGCGGACCTCGAGCTCGGCATCACGACTCCCCGTCGACGACGACAATCACGTTCTGGATGCTCGGAGCGTGGCGGCGGCGGCGGGCCTCGATCTGGAGGAAGTAAGGATCGGTCTGGAGGGCGCGGCTCTCGTCAGCCAGCATCCTGGTCTCGCTTTCGAGCTGACGAACGTCACGCGCCAGACGCCGGCGGACTCGTTCGACCTGCGCGTTCTCCTCGAGTGCCGGCAGAAGGTGGAAGCCGAAGATCGCCAAGTTGGCCGCCAACAGCAGCCAAGCCCATCGCAGTCGGTGGACCGAGGTCAGGAAGGCGTCGAATCGGCTTTCGGCCGGACGAGGCTTGAGTCGCTCGAGTAGTCCTGTCATCGCTCGCTCCCCCTCCCCGGGGATCGGCGCCGTGGGTCGGCCCATCGATCAGTGTGGCAGCCCGTACCAAGCGGTATCCCCGAGCTGCTCCTCGATGCGAAGGAGCTGATTGTACTTGCAGATGCGATCGGTGCGCGAGAGGGAACCGGTCTTGATTTGGCCGGCGTTGGTGGCGACCGCAAGATCGGCGATCGTCGTATCCTCGGTCTCACCCGAACGATGCGAGATGACGACCCCGAATCGGTTGCCTTGGGCGAGCTGGATGGCTTCGAGGGTTTCGGTCAGGGTCCCGATCTGGTTCACCTTGATGAGGATGGCGTTCGCCGCTCTCTTCTCGATGCCGTCGGCCAGCCGCTTGGGGTTGGTGACGAAGAGGTCGTCCCCCACGATCTGAACCTTCGATCCGAGGGACTCGGTCATCTTGGCCCAGCCTTCCCAGTCATCCTCGGCCAGCGGATCTTCGATCGATCGAATCGGGTACTTGTCGAGCCAGGCGCCGAAGAAGTCGATCATGCCGGCGGCGCTTCGCTGGGGCTGCGCCTCGGCCGAGAGCACGTATTGGCCGTCTTTGAAGAACTCGGTCGCGGCCGCATCGAGCGCGATCGTGATATCTTGGCCGGGCGTATAGCCGGCCTTTTCGATCGCGATGAGGATGACCTCGACGGCCTCGGCGTTCGAGCCCAGGTCCGGCGCGAACCCGCCTTCATCTCCGACGGCCGTGTTGAGCTTCTTGCCCCGCAGCACGGCCTTGAGCGAATGGAAGACCTCGGCCCCCATACGCAGGCCCTCGGCGAACGTCTTGGCGCCGACCGGCTGGATCATGAACTCTTGGATGTCGACGTTGTTGTCCGCGTGCTCGCCGCCGTTGAGGATGTTCATCATCGGCAGCGGCAGGCGTCGCGCTCCGGTGCCACCCAAGTAGCGGAACAGCGGCAGCCCGAGCTCGTCAGCGACGGCCTTGGCGGAGGCGAGTGAAACGCCCAGGATCGCATTCGCGCCCAGCTTGCTCTTGTTGTCGGTACCATCGAGCTCGATCAGCTTGCGATCGAGAGCGATCTGCTCACTGGCATCCAGACCGAGCACCTCGGGCCGGATGGTCTCGGTGACGTTCTCGACGGCTTGCCGCACGCCCTTGCCGAGATAGCGTCCGGACTCCCCGTCGCGAAGCTCGACCGCTTCGTGTCGACCGGTCGACGCACCCGACGGTACGGCCGCACGTCCGATGCAGCCGCTGTCGAGAGTGACTTCGACCTCTACGGTCGGGTTGCCGCGCGAGTCGAGGATCTCGCGGGCGACGACATCGAGAATCGCGCTCATCAGTGGGCCCCTTCGAATGACGGCTGGCTAGGCGCCGCCACGTTTTGGTCGGCAGAAGTTTCTTGGCACGGGCTCCGGTCGTTCGCCGCGGACCGGGCGGGGGGAGCCTACTCGATCCGCGCGCGGAGTGTCAATCGAGGCGGGCGGGGGAGAGGCCGGCACGGGTTGCCGCTCAGCCCAGCGCCTGCTCGAGGTCGGCAACCAGCTCGTCCGTGTCTTCGATGCCAACGCTGAGTCGCAGCAAGGTCGGGCCGATGCCGAGCTTCTCGCGGAGCTCGGGAGGAACCGAAGCATGGGTCATGCGCTCCGGATGGTTGATCAGCGACTCCACGCCGCCGAAGCTTTCGGCGAGCGAGAAGAGCTCCAGCTTGCCGAGGAATCGAACGACATCGTCGTAGCTGCCCTCGAGGTCGAAGTTGACGACGCCCGAGAACCCCGACATCTGTCGCCGCGCCAGCGCGTGTTGCGGGTCGCTCTCGAGGCCCGGATAGCTCACGCGGCGCACTCGCCGGTGATCGGAGAGAAAACGGGCGACCGCGAGCGCGTTCTTCTCGTGCTGGTGCATTCGGACCGCGAGCGTCTTGATGCTTCGATGAACGAGGAAGCACTCGAACGGGCTCGGGACGCTACCGGCCGCGAACTGGATGAACTGCAGCCGCTCGTGGAGCTCGGGGTCCGAGACCATGATGGCGCCGCCGATGATGTCCGAGTGTCCACCGATGTACTTGGTCGTGCTGTGGACGACGATGTGGGCGCCCAGCTCGAGCGGCTTCTGGAAGATCGGGGAGGCGAAGGTGTTGTCGATGGCGACCCAGGCGCCGTGCTGCTCGGCGATTCGAGACATGGCCTCGATGTCGATGATCTTCATCATCGGGTTGGTCGGCGTCTCGATCCACAGCAGCTTCGTCTTGGCCGTGCACGCGGCCTCGACGGTCTCGACCGACGTCATGTCGATGAACTGGAAGCCGATGCCATACTTCGCGTAGAGCTTCCGGAAGAGTCGGCCCGAGCCCCCGTAGACATCGTCACACACCAGCACCTCGTCACCCGGCTCGAGGAGCTGGAGCACCGCCTGGATGGCGGCGAGGCCCGAGGCGAAAGCGAGACCGTGGTCGGCGTTCTCGATCGCCGCTAGCGCCTCCTCGAGGCTGGTGCGGCTCGGGTTGCCGGCGCGGGAGTAGTCGTAGACCGGGAACTCGCCGGGGCTCGTCTGCGCGTAGGTCGAGGTCTGATAGATCGGCCGCATGACGGCGCCGGTCTGCGGATCCGGCTCGCCGCCGGCGTGAACGACCCGCGTGAAAGGCTTGCGACCGATCCCCATGCTCAGCTCCTCGTTGGACGTGGTCTCTGCCGAAACGGCCCGGATCATAACAGCTCAACGCGGGCATGCAACCGTGGCTGGACCGGCTCTGGGCCCCCGAACACCGGTCGGTGGGGCACGTCTCCCGGGTGCCTCAGGACGCCTCCCGGAGCATCTGGACGAAGGCCTTCATCAGCGGGGCGTTGTCGTGCCAGGTGCGCGCGGAGACCAGGTGGCCGTCGATCACGGTGGGCTCGTCGACGTAGCGTGCGCCGCCTTGCTCAGCGTCGAGCCGGCACTTGGCGACCGTCGTGACCCTTCGACCCTCGATGCCACCGGCGGCCGTCAGGATCTCGATGCCGTGACAGATGCTGGCGATCGGCTTTGCCGTCTCGAGAAAGTGCCGCGTGATCCGAAGGAGCTCGACGTCATACCTGAGATACTCCGGTGCCCGGCCGCCCGAGAGGAAGAGCCCGATGTACTCCGCGGGGTCGACGTCTCGGAACGCGACCGTCGCCTCGAGGTGGTATCCCGGCGACTCGCGAGTGATGTCCCAGCCCGGCGGGATCTCGTGGATGACCAGCGCGTAGACGCGCGCCTCCGGTCCGGCGACGACCACGTCGTGTCCCTCTTCGGCCAGCCGAAAGAGAGGATAGAAGGTATCGAGCACCTCGGAGGCATCTCCGATGGGCAGGAGCACACGCGACATGAGGGTCTCCCGAACGAACCTGGAAGCGCGGGGCGTGCGCTCGATGACGTGGCGAGCCGCGGGCGGTATCATCTCCGATCCCCGCCGGGGAGTCCACGCACCCTTGAATCGGAGAGCCCCTCGATGACGAGAACGCTGATCGCACTCCTGCTCCTCGCCGCTGGCGGGTGGGCTCAGACCGAGACGACTCGAGCTCGCCCCAACATCGTCTTCATCTTCAGCGACGATCACGCCCCGCACGCGCTGGGCGCCTATGGCGGACGACTAGCCGCCTTGAACCCGACCCCGCACATCGATCGCCTCGCCGGGCAAGGCATGCTCTTCCGCAACAGCTTCTGCACCAACTCGATCTGCGGGCCGAGCCGCGCCGTGATCCTGACCGGCAAGCACAGCCACTTGAACGGCTTCATGCAGAATGGCAACCGTTTCGACGGCTCCCAGCAGACCTTCCCCAAGCTGCTGCAGAAGGCGGGCTATCGAACGGCGATGATCGGCAAGTGGCATTTGGGCAGCGACCCCCAAGGCTTTGATCTGTGGGATGTGCTGCCCGGGCAAGGGGACTACTACAACCCGGTGCTCATTCGCAACGGCGAGCGTCGCAAGGTCGAGGGTCATGTGAGTGACATCGTCACCGATCTCTCGATCGACTGGCTGAAGGAGCAAGCCGAGAGCGATCAGCCGTTCATGCTGATGTGCCAGCACAAGGCTCCGCATCGGAACTGGATGCCAGCGCCGCGCCACCTCGATTTGTATGCCGAGGTCGATATCCCCGAGCCGGATACGCTCTTTGATCGCTGGCAGGACAACGCCAGCCCGGCCCGGTTTCAGCAGATGGAGATCGATCGCCACCTCGACCTGGTGTACGACCTCTTTCTGACACCGTTCGATGGCTGGGATGGAGCGCGCGGAGGCGATCGCTCGGGCTTCCGCAACCTCGACAAGATGACGTCGGAGCAACGGCGCGCTTGGGATGCGGCTTTCGGGCCGCGCAACGCCGCCTTCCATGCAGCGCGCCTCGAAGGCGAAGGGCTGGTGCGTTGGAAGTACCAGCGATACATGAAGAACTATCTGCGCAGCATTCGGGGTGTCGACGATAGCGTCGGCCGGCTGATGGCCTATCTCGAGGAGTCGGGGTTGGCCGACAATACGATCGTCATTTACTCATCCGATCAGGGCTTCTATCTCGGCGACCACGGCTGGTATGACAAGCGCTGGATGTACGAAGAGTCGTTGAAGATGCCGCTGATCGTGAAGTGGCCGGGCGTGACGATGCCGGGCACGGTGAACGCGGACCTCGTGCAGAACCTCGACTACGCCCAGACCTTCCTCGAGTTGACGGGCGCCGAAGTGCCCTCGGACATGCAGGGGCTGTCGCTAGTGCCGATCCTGAAGGGCGAGCGCACTCAGTGGCGAGACGCCATCTACTATCACTACTTCGAGTTTCCGGGCGTCCACCGTGTCGCACGCCATATCGGGATCCGGACGGATCGCTACAAGCTGATGCGCTTCTACCAGCTCGACGAATGGGAGCTGTACGACCTCGAGCAGGACCCCGATGAGAAGATGAATCTCTACGGCCGCGAGGGCACCGAAGTGATCACCGCCGACCTGAAGCAACGGCTCGAGGCCTTGAGGAAGCACTACCGGGACGACACCGACCTGAGCGTCATGCCCGAGGATTGGCACCAGAAGCACCGGAGGTGAGGCGACGGGTCTCGAACGCCCGGCCGCACCTCGATCGCGGCTCTTCGGCCGGATGCCTCACAGCCGCGCGCCGCAGAGCTTGCAGTGGCGCGCGTCGGTGTCGTGGCCCTCGGCCGCGCACTGGGGGCAGGCCTGGCCGCTCACGCCTTTGCGACGCTTGGCCGCCTGTGATATCTCCACGGTCACGATGCCGGTCGGGACCGCGATGATGCCGTAGCCCAGGATCATCACGATCGAGGCGAATACCTGACCGAGCACCGTCTTGGGGGCGATGTCGCCGTAGCCGACCGTCGTCATCGTGACGATCGCCCAATAGATGCTGCGCGGAATGCTCGTGAAGTCGCTGTCATTCCCTTGCACGCCCTCGACCAGGTACATCATCGACCCGATGATGAGCAGCAGCGTGACCACCGTGCCGAGAAACACCGCGATCTTTCTCCAGCTGGCATAGACCGCCGCCTTCAGCAGAGCGGCCTCGCCGACGAAGTGCGCCAGCTTGAGCACGCGAAAGACTCGCAGGAGGCGCAGCGCCCGAATCACGATCAGGCTCTGCGAGCCCGCGTACACGATGCTCACGTAGGTCGGCAGGATCGAGAGCAGGTCGACGACTCCGAAGAAGCTGAGCGCGTAGCGCCAAGGGCGACCGATTGTCGCCAGGCGAATCAGGTACTCGATCGTGAAGAGGATCGTCAGGCCCCACTCGAGGAGCTTGAGCTCGGGCCCCCAAACCTCGCGAATCGACTCGACGCTCTCGAGCAGCACGGCCGCGACGCTGATCAGGATGCACACCAGAAGCCCGATGTCGAAGGCCTTCCCCGCCGGCGTGTCCGCCTCGAAGATCACCTCGTGCAAATGTGCTCGCCAAGGACTCGCCATGGTGTCCGATTCCCCTACGCCAAGCGAAGCGTCGACCTCGGGTCGACGGCCTGGCTGACAGCATATCTTCCGCGGCCTGAAGTGAAGACCCGGAAAGGCGGGGCGCCGCTGGGTCAGGGCGCCTCCGCCCGAGTGAGCTCGACTCCATGGCGATTGAGGAGGTCGATCAAGACTTGCTCCTGCTCGATGGAAGCGACGTCGAGGACGGCACTCCACCGTCGTGCCGATCGCTTCTCGTAGAGGCAGAGGACGGCGCCGGACCGCACCGCGTGGGAGAGGCTCGAGGGATTCACGGACTTGGTGATGACGAGCTCGTCCATGACGGTTCCAATGCGTGTGGAGAGTCGATGCCCCGCCCACGAACCTTCGTCGTCGGCAGCACGACCTGCTCTCGAATCGGCCAGCGAGTGTCTCGACCTGAGGTCGACTCGAGCCTGGTGCCGAGCCGGAACACTGGTTAAAGTGGTGTTCATGTCGACCTGGCCCCCTCGATTCCTCTTCCTCTCCGGACGGCTCTGCCTCGATCTCGCCCATACCGGGGGCGAGGGGCAGTACGCCAAGTTCGAACGCTTGCACGGGCCGCCGGACTTGGCGGATTGGCTGATGGCCTGCGAGCTGGCCGTTCCCGTCGCCCGTGTCCGCAGGCCCGATCTTCGAATTGCCCTCGAGCTCCGGGCCGCGATCTGGAAGGGTGCCCGGGCGATCTTGAAAGGCGCCGCAATGCCGAGAGCCTTCGTCGACACGATCGGGTCCGTCGCGGCCCAGCCCGATCTCGTGCCAGTCTTGGTGCGAGGCACCCGACGCTGGTCACCGGGCTCGACGGCGCGGCAGGCGCTCTCGTCGGTGGCGCGCGACGCGATCGCGCTCTTCGGCAGCGACGAACGAAAGCGACTTCGCGAGTGCCGAAACCCGAAGTGCCCGCTCCTGTTCGTCGATCTCTCGCGCCCGGGCCGCCGCGCATGGTGCACCATGCGCCGCTGCGGCAACCTCGAGAAGACGACTCGCTATCGGCGGCGACGGAGAGCGTCCCGTTCTTCAGCGAGCCCGGAGTGAGGACGTCTCACGTATTGCGGGTCACGTGCTTGATCTCGTCGTGCCTCGTTGCTTGTCAGTCAATGAAACGGAAGGACCCCGACGCCATGACCGTCCAGCATCTTCAGCCCGAAGGGCTCCATCGAAACCCGGCTTTTTCTCAGGCGATCGTGGTCGAGGGATCCCATCGCACCGTGTACGTCGGCGGTCAGAATGCCGTCGATGCCGATGGCAATGTCGTCGGGGTCGGCGACCTCGGCGCGCAGACCGAGCAAGTGTGCCGCAACGTCCAAACCGCGCTGACCGCCGCCGGTGCACGACTCGATCACTTGATCCAGCTGACCATCTGCGTGGTTCAGGGACAGCCGATCCGCGAGGCATTCGTGGTCTCGCAACGCGTTTGGGGGAGCTGGGCGAAGCCACCGACTCTCAGCGTCCTCGTCGTCGCTGGCCTGGCACATCCTGACTTCCTGATCGAGATCGAGGCGGTGGCCGTCGTGCCCGACTGAGTCGGCATCGTGAGCGACCTCTGACAGATCACCTTCCGATCAGCGATCTCGTGTCCTCGCCTCCCGCACGGCCCGTCGGACGGCTTCGGATCCGTTTCGACTAGCGGTGTCGAGCGCGCGCCCTCCCTCTGTCCCGAGTGCCGTGAGGAGCGACGCGGCGCGGAGTCGTGTCGCAGGTGTGTTGCCTGGCGTCTCCAGGACTTCTCGCACCGCGTCGACGGCCGCCGAGCCGAGCGGTTGAAGCTGGCCGGCCGCTTCTGTGGCCAGCTGGTCGTCTTCGACGGCGAGCCACTTGGCCAATCGTCGGATGAGATCGGGATCAACCGGACGAAGCTGCAGCAACGACGCCGTGGCGTGGAGCTGAACCCAAGGGTCTTCTTGAGATCCGGCTTGCACCAGGGCGGCGATGGCCCGCTGCCGATCTCCTTCGATTCCACTTTGGAGGAGCTGCTCCTCACGCCGCTCCTCGGCCTCGAGATCCTCTTCCTCGAACGGGTCCTCGTCGAGATCGTCCAGAAGCGACTTTCGCCAGGCCTCGTTGCGCCGATTCTCGCTCTCTCCCGTGAACCGGAGCGCCCAGGCCGCATCGATGCGCGCCGTTCGATCGCCGTCTCTCAGTGCGCCGAGCAATGGGTCGAGTGCGGAGCCTGCGAGCCGCGCCAAGACCTCCGCGGCACGATACCGGGAGGCAGGAGACCCTTGGGAGTCACCGAGAATGCCGGCCAGTCTGCTGACGCCGTGGGGGCCCAAGGTCTCCGTTCGAAGGTGTCGAGTCATCGCTCGGGCAGCGGGGGACACCTGATCGTCGTCCGGGGCTTGCATCATTTGAAGCAGCACCTCGGCGGCCGAGGAAACGTGCGTCTCGAGAGTGAGCAGCGACGTCGCTGCATTCAGTCGGGTCTCGGTGTCCTCGGCCGCGAGCGTCTCTTTCAAGGCGGCGGCCACCGTCTTGGAGATCCTCTCGTCGGCGTCGAGCTTCCAACTTCCTTCGCCCAGAGCCCGTGCCGCTGCGCGAGCCACCTCGACGTTCTCGTGGTCGAGCGCTTCGACGAGCCTCGGAATCGCAGATCGGACGGCGCCGAATCCCGCCAATCCGCTCGCGAGCGCTTGTCGACCGGAGGCAGAGAGCCCGGGCTCGAGAAGCAACTCGGCCGCGGACCTCACGGCGGGCTCTCGAAGTTCCGACAAGCCGGACTGCGCCTCAAAGGCCGTGGTGGCGTCCTCGGATGCGGCGAGCGTCGCGAGCCGCTCTACGGCGGCGCGCGCCGCGTCGTCGGGAGCGTCGCTGCCGCGCTCGTACCTCCAACGCCGTTGGCCGGTCATCAAGAGGATCTCGCGGGCGACGATGATCTGGAGGGATGGCTCGGCCTCGCTCAACGAGGGCAGGAGAGCACGAATGGCCCGATCGAGTGCGGTCCGATCGTAGTCCGTCGTCTGGGCCAATGTCCGCGCCAGCCGAAGTGTCGAGGGTCCGGTCAGCCCGGGGCGATCGAGTGCCCGGCTGAGCTCGCCTGCGACCGCGTCCTGGTCCTCCGCGTTCGATCCCAAAGCTCGCGCGACTCTTTGCCAACCTCTTTCGTCGGCCTCCACCAGCTCGTCGATGAGCTGGCGAATGCCGTCTGAGGAACTGCCGCCCAGGGCATGCCGCAGGCCTCGGGCAGCGATTCGAACGTCCGTGTTCGTCGAGTCCTCCTCACGACGGGCAAGCTCGAGCGCGATCCGACTCGCCTCGACTGTCGGTCGCTCGAGCTTCGCGACCACCTCGAGAAGCTTCGCGCGCGCTTCCATGGACGCGATATCGATCGCCTCGGCCAAGAGGGGGAGTGCCACCGTCGAGGTCGCTCCGCTGGCGCGCCGGATCAAGCTCCAAGAAGCCTCGGAGGCCAACGTGTCCTCGGCCTCGACCGTCAAGGCGATGAGCTCGCGGAGCGAGTCCCTGTCTCCCGGCGACAGGCTCGCGAGCATTCCGGCACCCTGAAGGCGCACGAACGGATCCTCGTCTTCGAGCAGGGGGCGAAGCTGCGGAAGGGCGCCGGCTCCGGCTTCGAGGATGTCGCCGATGGGGTCCTGGTCGTCCGGAAGCCGCCAGAGCCCACTCTCAGCGTATTGACGAATCGTCCGAATACTGCGCGCGATGCGAGCGCGCTCCTCCGAGGTCGCGACGCGGGTTCCCTCGACGTTCTCGCGAAGGGCAGCGTCGATGACGACGAAGGCTCGAGCATCGCGAGGCTCGATCTCGAGAATGGTCATCGCGGCTTCGACGCGCACGCGACGCTCAGCATTCTCGAGCGCTCGGCGCAGCACGGGTATTGCAGACCGGCCGGCTAGCCGGAGTGCTTGGAGCGCGGTCCCTCGCATCAACGGATCCTCGCTCCCGATGGTCTCCGCCAGCAGCTCTTGGGCCGTCCCAGGGGTCGGCTCCATCCGAAGCAGTCCACTCGCCGCAGCCAAGCGGATGGGAAGGTCCCGCTCCGTGTCCGCGAGCATGGCTTCGAGCGCGGGCCGGGCGGCTTCACCGGCGAGGAGCAAGCTCTCGACGACTGCCTGTGCCGAGCCCGAGGGGCTCTCGAGGAGCGCCGCTTCCAGGGCTCGTCGCGCGTCGTCCGCTTCGGGGGAGATTCGGAGCAGCAGAGTCGCGGCCGAGATTCGCGTGGCGACCGAGGCGCTCTCGAGCCGGGCTCGAAGTCGAGACGGACCCTGCGGTGTCCGGGAGAGCCCGTCCAGGGCGTAGGGCATCATCTCCTCATTCTCCGAGGAGAGCACCTCAACGAGCACGTCCGCCGCTTCGGTCGTTTCGGGCGAGATCGTGAGAAGGGTCCAGGCGACGAGGACGGCATCGGAGCCTTCCCGACCGAGACGTTTCCGAAGCTCGGGCAAGGCAAGGTCGGCCGCCGGTCCGATCGCTTGCAGTGCAAAGAGCGCGGCTCCCGCGAGGTCTTCATCCTCTTGAAGGATCGTCACGAGACTCGGCACCGCCTCACGAGCCGAGCTGCCCATTCCGGCGAGCGCCATCGCGGCGCCAATGCGCACGTTTTCTCGCTCGTCGGTCAGCGCTTCACGCACTGCTTCGAGGGCGGGTTTGCCGATGGCCGCGAGGGCCGCAGCCGCATGACGGCGGTCGTCCGGCGGCCCGAAGATGAATGGAAGCGACGGGTCGTCGACCTCGTCGAGCCGCTCGATCAATGCCGAGACCGAGTCGCGCGCAGCCGGTCCGATGGCCCCCAGGGCGGAGGCGGCGCGGAGGCGTACCTCACGAGACGGATCGTCGAGAGCGCCTGCCAGAGCACGCGTTGCGGGTGCCGCCGAAGGACCCATCTTCGTCAGCGCCCAAACGGCCCGTGACCGGATGCGAGTGTCGAGGGCTTCGAGATCAGCCGCCCATTCGATGGCGGTTCGCCCATGGAACTCTTCTTGCTTGGCCGATGCGACCACCGCCATGAGGGCGACAGCGAGAATCGAGCGCATGGCGAGCTTCCTCGGTGAGTGTTCGTGGAAATCCGACCCGGTCCGGTTGACCGTTCCAATCAGAAGAGATCGTCCGAATCGGCCAGGATCAGAGCTTCTTGGGCAGCCTGACGGATCTCTGGGTCCTCGGAGCCGACGAGCTCGGCGAGGATCTTCTGGGAGGCCTTTGGCCGGATCGAGGCCAAGGCCTCGATGGCGGCGAGCCGAAGGGGCTGGCTCGTGGCAGCGGCGGTCACGAGCTTCGATACGTGCCACCAAGCGGCGGACAGCTCGGAGTTGCCGGCAGCACAAACGGCCTCGAAATGAACCCTGGGATCCGAGCTCGCGAGGGATTCGAGGATCTCATCTTCGAAGCCCGCCACCCAACGCATGCAGAACACCGCCGTGAGCTTCCAGTCGGGATCGTCTCGAGAGTAGGCCGTGCGGACCGCGTCGGATTGCCAAGGAAGTCGTGCTCGCACTGATGCCTCGAGTGCGCGGCGCCTCACCAGCTTGGGAGCCTGCTCGTCATTTGCCGCTTGCTCGAGGCTCTCTTGAATCTCATGGAGCAAGGGGACGGAGATCGGGAGGTCTTCGTCCTCCTCGAAGTCATTCAGGTCAGCTTCCTCGAGAGCGGCGCCAAATGAGATCGCGGCCGCAGCGCGGATCTCTTCGTCTTCCTCAGGGGACGTGAGGATCGACAGCAGTGCGCGGGCCAGCTCGTCGTTGATCACGACGAGCTCACCGGCAAGGCTCACGGCCAGCCGGCGGTCCTCTTTCGGGGTCGTCTCTTCCTCGAGGGCTCGGAGCAAGACCTGGTCGGCATCGTCCGGCCAGCTCCAGGAAGCGATCCGCTCGAGATCGTGCAAGTCCATCGTGCCTGGTCCTCGTCTTCTTGGTCGTTCGACTCGAGTTCCAAGGGATCGCCTCATTCCATCGAGATCAGAATCCGTCCGCAAGCTTTCTCGAGGTGGGCGATCGCTTCCTGACGGCTGCTTCCCGTGACCAAGACGTGACCCAGCTCTTGGCCGACGCCGACTCGCTCCTCGATCCGCTCACCGGGGCGTCCACGGACGACCGCTTGCTCGACTCCCGAGGAGTGTCGGGCGGCTTCGACCCCTTCGATCGCTCGGAGAGTGCCCGCACCGGGGTGGAGGATCTGCACCGCCGCGAACCGGCAAGCCGTCGGGTTGACCTTCGGCCGGAGTCCTCTTTCCACGTCGAGCCAGGCGCGCCAGAAATCGAGATCGTAAGCACGCGAGATCAGCTCCATCAAGTAGCCGCCCGGTGGGCGCAGGGCGATCTCACCGAAGACCGGTCCCTCGTCGGTGAGAAAGAGCTCGAGATGCGTCACGCCGCAGGACACCTCCAACGCGTGGATCGCCTGACGATTCAGAGCTCGAACCGCCTTCTCCGTATCGCTCGAGAGCGTGGCGGGCACGACGTTCGACCACTGGGGCACACGGTACTCGGAAAGGTTGACGAAGATCGGCTCGCCCCCGTGAACCAGGGACTCGAGGCTCATCTCCGTTCCTCGGACGAACGACTCGGCGAGCCAGCCGGGGTCGATCGAATCCGGAAGCTGATCGGCTCGCTCACAGATCCGTGAATCGCGTCCGCCCGAGCCGACGGACCGCTTGAGGACGATCGGTAACCCCAGGCGCTCGGCCAGCTCCGCTCCGCCCACGCGATCGCTGTGAGTCAGGTACCGGGCGCAGCGGACTCCCGCCGACGTCACGGCGCGCTTCATCCGAATCTTGTCGGTGCAGCGCGCGGCGGTGGCTTCGTCGACCCCGATCAGGCCGAGGGCCGCTCGGATACGGGCGGCGGTGCGCACCGTGCGCTCAGCTGCCGCCACCACCGTGGAGACCGCGGTTCCTTCGCAGAGCTCCATTGCGGCTTGAAGCTGTGCCGCCGAATCGTTGGGAGAGCAGACGGCGTGACCTCGAACGAGCGCAAGCTCTCGCCTCGACGGTGAGCGGTCGGTCAAGAGTAGGGTCTGCTGTCCAGAAGACCGCACGGCCTCGAGAGCTCTCCGCCGGCTTCCCACGACGAGGACCGTTTCGGTCCGATGATTCAGAACTCGCTCCTCTTCTTCTCTTCCCGGGAGGCATCGGGGAACGGGAGGGCACTGATTTCGGCCGAGAGAATACGGTCAGGATCCGCCGAACGCCACCGTGTTGTGCCGCAAAGCTCGCACTGCGACCGCCGTTTGGGGCTCTCGCCGCGTCGGGTCTGGCAGGCTTCGAGTCGCCATCGGCTCGGTCCGTTCTTCAGACGAGGTTCCGTCTCACGTTGACGGCCTCCGGGCACTGACCTACGATTTGCGCTTCGGTCGCGAGGAGTGTCCTGGCGATCTGAGACGGTTCGGTCTTGACCCTGTGACCGTGGCGGGAGCGGAGAATCATGCGCTGGCCCTGGACGCCCTATGGGCGCACCGAGCTGATCAGCTGGGGCGCCACGACCTTTGGCATCACTTTGGCGACGCTCTACTTCTATCCCTGGCTCGCGTTCGTGCCGGCTCTGGGCTGCTTGTTCTTCCTGAACTTCTTTCGGGATCCGGAGCGCCCGATCCCTGCCGAGCCCGGCCTGATCATCTCGCCGGCCGACGGCAAGGTGACCGACGTCCAGGAGATGCCCGAGGACGAGTACTTGGGAGGGCCGGCCGTTCGGGTCGGGATCTTCCTCTCCGTCTTCGACGTCCACGTGAACCGCGTTCCGTGTGCGGGTGTCGTCGAGCACCTCCGCCACCGGGAAGGGAAGTATCTCGACGCACGGGATCCGAACTGTGCGACCGAGAACGAGCGCCAGGATCTCGGCCTGCTGGCCGAGGGGCCGGACGGTCGTCCGATGAAGGTGCTCGTCCGACAGGTCGCCGGTCTGATCGCACGGCGCATCGTGTGTCCGGTCCCCATCGGAAAACATCTCGAGCGCGGTGAGCGGTACGGCATGATCAAGTTCGGCTCGCGCACCGAAGTCTATCTGCCGATCGAGGTCGGCTTCGAGCCGGCCGTTTCCGTCGGCGATCGGGTTCAGGGCGGCCGGACCATCCTCGGTCGGCTCAGTGGAGTCGCTTCCAGCGGGCTGCCCCAGTCGACTCCATCCACTGAAGATGCCGCGGTGTCGACTCAGCCGATCCCGATCGAGAAGGAAGAGCGAGCCGCGTCGCTCGTGCCGGCGCCGGAGCCGCCTCTCGATCGCGGCGATGAGGCGAGCGAGCTCGCACCCGACGTCGTCGAAACGACGACCGAGGTGGAAGCGGAAGCGCCCGGCGAGTCGGAGGTGCCGGCTCCCTCGACCGACGTGCCCCCCAGGGTGTCGAGCGAAGCTTCGGAGCCGGCCGTGGCGACGGAGGTCGCAGCGAGCGAGTGCGAAGCGGAGGCTCACGAGACGAGCCGGGAGTCGGTGGCACCGGTCGTCGAGTCGAGCCCTTCGGCGGAGTCCGAGGATCAGGTGACGTCCCCGGTGGAAGAGAGGAGCGCCACGGTCTCCGAATCGACATCGACCGAAGGTGGCGAGGAGCCGACGCCTGCGGTGGGAGACCCGGCGTCGCCGCCTTCGGATCGCCGCCGGAAGCCCTCGCGCAAGAACCGACGCAAGAAGAACCGAGCGAAGGGGGGTGCCTCGGCCACTCCGCCGGGATCGAAGCCCCCGACCCCCGCGAGCTCGACTCCGTCCGACGGTCCCCTCGAGCACGATGACGAAGATGAGCCTTCACCGGATCCTTCCACGTCGCCTTCCGGGAACTCGAGCACTTGAGGCCTCTTCGCACGGTCGCCGTCCTGCCCACATTGATCACGTTGGGCAATGGCTTCTGCGGGTTCCTGGCGGTCAGCAAGATCGCGGACGCCTTGGCGGCGGAAGCCGACTCGGGTGCGGTCGACACACAGAAGCTCCTGACGGCCGGTTACCTGATCTTTCTGGCGATGGTGTTCGATGCGTTCGACGGGTTCGTCGCGCGCCTGACCAAGACCTCGACGGACTTCGGCGGCCAGCTCGACTCGCTCTGTGATGCGGTGAGCTTCGGCCTCGCGCCGGCTTTCCTTGCCAAGGTCTTGATGGAGCACGGCAACAGCGAGGGCATTCGCGAGATCCACCCCAAGCTGGCACTGCTCCTCACCGCGCCGTTCGTCCTCTGTGCAATCCTCCGACTCGCTCGCTTCAACGTGCAGCTCGAGCACGAGGACGAAGCACATGACGCCTTCCAAGGGCTTCCGACACCGGCGGCGGCGGGAATGTTGGTGGCGCTCTGTCTCCTGTTTCTCGATGCCGAGGTCGCTCGGCTACTGCCCTTCGACTCCAAGTTCCTCGTCTATGCGCTCATGCCCTTGTGCCCGGCCCTGGCGTTCTTGATGGTCGGCAAGCTCCACTACGTGCACTTCGTCAGCAAGCTGACGCGTGGACGCCGTTCGATGCAGCATCTGGTCGGGCTCATTGGACTGGTCGTCGTGTTCGCCTTCTATCCCGAGCTCTTCCTGGCGGTCGGCCTCGCCGTCTACACGCTCTCAGGGCCAGTACTCGCCGTGGCCGAGAAGGCCTCCGGGCGACGCCTGATGGATCGCCCACCCGAGGACTTCGAGCTCAGCCCCGAGGAGGAGGCGCTGCTCGATCTCGACCCCGAGGGTTGGGAGCTCGCCTATCTGGGGCTCGGCTCCAACGTGGGGAATCGAGCCGCCCTGATTCGCCGTGCGATCGAGATGATCGAGCAAGAGCCCGAGGTGCGCGTGGGGACGGTCTCGGATTTCTTCGAGACACGTTCGTTGGGGGGGCCTCCGCAGCGCAACTTCTTGAACGCCGTGATCGCGATCGAGACCACCCTCTCGCCCGGGGCCTTGCTCGACCGCTTGCAGGAGGTCGAGGCTCTGCTCGGCCGACGGCGTCTCGTGAGATGGGGGCCACGGACCGTCGACATCGACATCTTGCTCTACGGTGAGCGAGTCGTCGAGACACCGCGGCTGGTCGTGCCTCATCCCCGCCTGGGCGAGCGCGGGTTCGTCTTGGAGCCGCTGAGCGAGATCGCCCCAGACCTGGCTCATCCGCTCACCGGACAGACAATCGGCGAGATGTACCAAGAGGCGCGGGACGCAGGCCGTCTGGAAGAGTCGCTGCGACGAATCCGCCACGAGCTCTCACTGACGCGCACCGGGCATCCCTCTCGCAGTGAGCCCAAGCGAACGCCATGAAGGCGGAGGGCAGCATCTCATGAGGGTGGAGATCCTCCGAACGCGCGCTGAGATTCGAAAGCGAGTGCGCTCGCTTCGTCGGGTCGGAGAGTCGATCGGCCTGGTTCCGACGATGGGGGCGCTGCATGAAGGCCATGCCTCACTGGTGCGCCGCTCGGTGCGCGACAACCGACACACGATCGTGACGATCTTCGTCAACCCGCTGCAGTTCGGACCGAGCGAGGACCTCGCCGCTTACCCGCGTCAGCTCGAGGCCGACGCGCGGATCGTCGAGGGTGCCGGAGCGGGGATCCTCTTTGCGCCTAGCCCTCCCGAGGTGTATCCCGAGGGCGACGCGACCTTCGTGACGGTCGAGGGGCTGACGCGCGGTCTGTGCGGGCAATGCCGCCCGAGCCACTTTCGCGGCGTAACCACGGTCGTCGCGAAGCTCCTTCTCCTGGCGTCGCCGGATCGAGCCTACTTCGGTCAAAAGGACGCGCAGCAAGCGCGGGTGATTCGGCGCATGGTGCTCGACCTGGGCTTCGACGCGGAGATCGTCGTGCTTCCGACCGTCCGCGAGCCCGACGGGCTGGCGCTGAGCTCGCGCAATCGCTATCTCTCGCCGGAGGAGCGGACGCGCGCGCTGGCACTCTCCCGGGCCTTGGCGGCTGCACGGGCATGCTTCGCGTCCGGAGAGCGTCGTGCGAAGGCTCTGCTCGAGCAGGCGCGACGGAGCCTGAGCGAGACTCCGGGTGTCGAGCTCGACTATCTCGAGCTCGTGGACGACGAGACGCTCGAGCCGATCGATACCGTGTCGTCGGCGGCGCTTCTCGCCGTGGCGGCGCGAGTGGGGCCGGCGCGCCTGATCGACAACGTGGTGCTCGGCGCCTCTCGCGTCGTGGCTGCCGAGGAATGAGCGACGAGCCGCTCGTCGCTCGGGAGGCGGAACGTCGGAACGAGCGCGGCTGGACCGTCTTTCCGCCCGCAAAGCTGAATCTCTCGCTCGAGATCCTCGGGCGACGCGAGGACGGCTACCACGAGCTGCGCACTGAGCTGGAGCCGATCGACTTGACGGATCGGCTGACCGTGGACGAGCACGCGGGACCGCTGACCTTGACCAGCTCGGATCCGAGCTTGCCCACCGATCGGCGAAACCTCGTCGTGCGAGCGGCCGAGGCCTACGGCGATCGAGTCGGTCGGTCACCGCGAGTCCGGATGCACCTCGAGAAGAGGATTCCCGCGGGAGCCGGTCTGGGGGGAGGCTCGAGCGATGCTGCGGCGACGCTCTGGGTGCTCGACCGCCTGTCGGGAGGACTCGTTGGCGACGAGGAGCTGATGTCGCTGGCCGCCGAGCTCGGATCGGACATTCCGTTCTTCTTGGGCGCGGGCCGAGCGATCGGGTCGGGTCGGGGGGAGATCCTCAGGCCTCGACCAGCGGTCCGAGTGAGCGACTACGTGCTCCTGTGGCCGCGGTTCTCAATCTCGTCGCAGGATGTGTACCGCAATTTAAGATCAAGCTTGATTTGGGAATACGGCGCAAATAGGATCGAAACGCTTCAAGATCCCCCGTTTGATTCCAAGAACCATTCCTACAACCATGAGCAGGAGGCACGAAACGACCTCGGGCCAGTAGCCTGTCGTGTCTGTCCTTCGCTGGCGAAGACTTGGCACCAGTGTGAAGCGCTCGGGATCGGATCCTTTCACTTGACAGGGAGCGGCTCAACGCTCTTCACCCGCCAGGCCTCTCGATCTGCCGCGCAGCGCGTGGCGGGCGAGTTGCGCCGACGCGATTTGGGAGACGTCTTCGTCGTCCGGAACCTTTTTTGAGTTGGGAAGAAGGGTCGGGGCCGGGCGTTGGGGTGCGGGGATCAGGCGGAAAGGAGATCAGGACCGTGGAGATCACGGAGGTCAGGGTCAAGCTCACAGAGGATACCAGCGACGACAAGCTCCAAGCGTTCTGCAGCATCACCATCGATGACGATTTCGTCATTCGTGATCTCAAGATCATTGGGGGGGCCAAGGGGCCATTCGTCGCAATGCCGTCGCGAAAGCTGGCC
The DNA here is from genome assembly GCA_029260795.1 of Planctomycetota bacterium. GTDB lineage: Bacteria > Planctomycetota > OFTM77 > OFTM77 > OFTM77 > OFTM77. The sequence goes on from JAJDCO010000154.1 coordinate 92,984, forward strand.
GATCGGTGCCAGAAATGCGGCGGAAAGAATCATCTGCGAGCACGTTTTTGCAATCAATGCGGCGGAAAGCTCAAACCAGATCGTGCTGAGCGGGACGAGAAAGGGCGGCCCAAGCTACATGCCGACGTCGCTCACCCAATCAATTCAGTGTGTCGCGAGAGAATCCAATCTCTCGTGCTCGTGGAATTCCAGTCCGAGGTCGAGCGCTCGAAGCTGCATGGCTATCGACCGCCCAGTCTGGATGATTACCTCACCGAAGACTTCGACTACGATTTTCAGTTCCTCCAGAACAATGCCCCGGAATCAGAGAGCGATTCCTTGTCCGGCCGAGCGGGAAAGCGCAGCGACTCTCGAGGAGAGTCTTCCGCCTCGCAGGATGAGACCAAGGGCACGACTCCCGAAGTGGATGACGACGAGTTTGGAGCCGGCATCCACTGATCCGAGCGAAGGTGCGGGAAGGGCGATCTGGTGACGCCCCTTCCCACCGTCGCGCTGATCGGACCGGGAGTCGTCGGCACCAGCCTCGGGCTGCTTCTTCAGAGCATTGGACATCCGGTTCGGGCCCTCATTGGTCGACGCCTCGAGGCGGCCCAAGTCGCTGCTCGGCTCTTCGATCCCTCTCCCCGGGCTTCGACAGAGCTCGATGCCGCAGCCGGCGCCGACTGGATCTTGATCACCACCCCCGATCGCGTCATCGAGTCCGTCTGTCGATCGGCGGCCCAGAAGGGGGTGCTCGACTCGCGCCCCCTGGTGGCCCACTGCAGCGGGGCCCTCGATGCCATCGGAGCCCTCGCGTCCGCTCGGGACGCCGGCTGCGCTGTCGCGTCCTGCCATCCGCTGCTCAGCTTCGCGGATGTCTCGCGAGCGGTCTCACATTTCGCGGGGACCTTCTGCTTTCTCGAAGGAGATCCGGTCGCCGTCGGAGCCCTGGGTCGATCCCTCGGGATGCTGAAGGCCCGGCCGGTCGCGCTGCGACCCGGCAGCAAGGCTCTCTATCACGCCGCCGCGGCCATCGCTTCGAACAACCTCGTCGCCGGTACCGGGCTCGCCGTCGAGCTGCTCGGAAGCGCCGGACTCGAGTCCGGCGAAGCTCTCGAGTCCCTCGTTCCGCTCTTGCAAAGCACGCTCGACAACCTCGCCAGCGTCGGGCTGCCCGACGCTTTGACCGGTCCCATCGAGCGAGGGGATGCCGAGATCGTCGCGGCGCACCTCCGCGCTCTTCAGGAGCTCGCGCCTCATCGAGTCGGTGCCTATACCACCCTCGCCGAGCTGGCCCTCGAGCTCGCCGTTCGCAAGGGATCACTCGACCGCGTGGCTGCGGAGTCCCTTCGACGGCTTCTCGAGTCTTCGCGAGGTGCGTCGTGATCCTGACCGAGGGAATCCCCCGCCTCGTCGTCTCGCTGGTCGGTCCCGATCGCACGTCGCTCGAGCGGGATTGGGGGCGGGCGCAGGCACTCGCCGACGTCGTCGAGCTGCGGCTCGATCTCTGGGATGAGCCGGACGCGTCGTGGATTCTGGCGCGTTCCGAGCGACGGCCCGTGATCGTCACCTGCCGCCCGGTTCGACAGGGCGGACAGTGGGCCGGCTCGGAGAGCGGGCGCCTCGACCACCTCGAGCGAGCCGTTCGTGCGGGTGCCGAGGCGGTGGACCTCGAGCTCGACACCTGGGCCACTGCGTGCGAGCGGGATTGGATGAGCGCCGAGCGCCTCGTCTCGCATCACGAGTTCGAACCGGGTGCCGGTGATGTGGAGGAGCTCCTCGCGCGTCTGGGAGCCGTCGGGGCGGAGGCCCTCAAGCTGGCCATCACGCCTTCGGACGCGGAGAACGCCTTGGCATTGCTGGAGCGCGTGTCTCGGCTTGCCACTCCGGCCACGCTGATCGGCATGGGCGAAGCCGGGCAGGTGACTCGCGCGCTGGGAGCCCGCTACGGCAATCGACTGATCTACGCGGCACTCGACGCCGACTCCCGTGTTGCGCCAGGCCAGCTGGCGGCTGATCGACTCCGGATCGACTACCGCTTCGCCGAGCAGAGCTCGGATCAGATCGAGGGATGGTACGCCGTCGTCGGGAATCCGGTCGCCCAGAGCCGCAGCCCCGAGATCCACAACCTGGCTCTGAGCGAGGAATCGCTGCCCTTCGTCTATGTTCCGCTTCGCGTCATCGACTTCTCGCGCTTCATCGAACGGCTGGCGGCGCATCCCTGCCGGGGCCTTAGCGTGACTCTGCCCCACAAGCGCGCGGCCCTCGAGGCGAGCACCGCCGCCGATTCGGCGGCGCGTGAGATCGGAGCGGCCAACACGCTCACTCGTCGGCTCGACGGATCGTGGGAGGCGATCAACACCGACGCACCGGCAGTCCTCGCGTCCCTGGGCGGTCCCGAGCAGGTTTCGGGGCGAGAGGTTCTCGTGCTCGGTGCGGGAGGAGCGTCTCGGGCGGCCGTTTGGGCCTTGCGCCAAGCGGGCGCCCAGGTCTCGGTTGCGAATCGGACCGCGTCGCGAGCGGCTGCACTGGGCGAAGAGCTCGGCGCTCGGGCGTTGCCGAGCCTCGACGTCGAGGCGAGTGACTACGACATCGTCGTCAATGCCACCTCGGTCGGGCTCGCCCCCGACACCGAGGCGACGCCTTTGCCGGCGGGAAGATTTCGGCCAGGGCAGGTCGTGTTCGATACAATCTACACGCCGCGTCACACGCGACTGCTGCGCGACGCAGCAGCGGGCGGCGCACAGCTCGTGCTCGGCGAGGAGATGTTTCTTCACCAAGCTCGTCTTCAGTGGGAGCGTTGGATGGGCCGTCCGGCGCCGTTGCGCACTTGGCGAGCGCGACTCTCGGCGCCACGGGAGCTCTCATGAGCATCGCAATGACTCGGGTTTTCTTGATCGGATACCGCGCCTCGGGGAAGTCGACGATCGGGCGGAGCCTGGCGGATTCGTTGGGCTGGAGCTTCTGCGACACGGACATCGTGCTCGCGAAGCGACACGGTCAGCCGCCGGGCGAGCTGCTCCGATCGTGGGGGGAGCCGGCCTTTCGGGATGCGGAATCGGACGTTCTCGAAGAGGTGGTGACTCGGAGCGGTCGGTGGGTGTTCGCAACGGGCGGGGGAATCATCGAGCGCGAATCGAACGTCGTATTGATGCGTGCCTGCGGGCGCGTCGTGTATCTCGACGTGCCGGGGCCGGTGCTGCAAGAGCGGCTACTTCAGGTCGGCCCCGAAGCGGGAGGTCGTCCCTCTTTGACAGGTCGGGGCCCGGTGGACGAGGTTCCCGAGGTGCTGGCGCGGCGCCACCCGATCTACGGGAAGACCGCGCATGTGCGTGTGAAGGCGAATCGCACGGTCGGGCGGGTTCGCGACACGATCCTGAGGGAGCTCGACGTAGAATCTGCGAAGTAGTAGCTGGGGATGGGTACGTTTTTTGCTAAGGCCGTAAGCTGCCCGCCTTTTGGGGTTTAGGTGCCGATAAGCTCCTCGGGTTTGGGAATCAGAGACTGGAAACGCTCCCGGGCCCAGCGTATACTCGACCCGTCGGGTGTTCCGCTCGAGCCGGCGGGTGGATTCAAGAGACTCGGGCGGGGCAGACGGCAGGGAGCAGCAGAGAAAACGAGCGGAGATCGCGTTGTTCGACCGTGGCGCGAAGTGGATTCCGAGGCTCGCGTCTCTGCTCTGGGCGATGCTCATCACCGCGGGAATGGCGACCGCGCAAGAGCCCACGCCTGAGGGCGAGACACCGACCGAGACGGCCGAGGGTGAGACGCCCTCCGAGTCCAGTCCCGAGCGAGCCGAAGACGATTCGTCCGATGCCGAGCCTTCCGAGAGTCTCGGCGCCGGTCAGCAATCGGATGAAGAGAAGCAGCGAGATCGTTGGCAGCGGCTCTTCAATGAGCTCGTCGATCCCAAGACCGATGACTCGGCCCGAGGCGTCGCGGCGGCCCGGCTCTTCAGCGAAGGGGACGCCAGCATTCGCACTCGGCTGCGCGAGACGCTTCGCCAGCCCGATCTTCCCGGAAACGTTCGGGCCGGCATCCTGATCGGCATCGCTCTCGAGGTCGATTCGCTGTTCGACGATGAGCATGCGGACGTGCTCGCCGACTTCCTGCTCTGCGCTGCGGGCGAGCCGGGGACGCGAGCTGAGAGAGCCGCCACCGCCAGGCTCCTCGCGGAGCTCGACACTTTGACGGGGCCCGGGGATCGCGAAGCCCTCGCCTTGAAGGAGCGCCGAATTCGGGAGCGGATCAACGATTCACAGGCCGTGTTCGGGGAACGACTCGGAGCCGGGCGCATCGCAGCTGCCCGACAGGATCTCGAGGCCGTTCCCCTTCTCTTGGGTTGCCTGAGCGACGCCACTGCAAAGGGTGACGACTTCGAGGAGATGCGGCGCACGGCCGCTGAGCAAGAGCAGCTGGTGGAGGTCCTGCGCCAGCTGACCGGTTTGCGTCTCGGCCCCGACGAAGCCTCTTGGCGAGCGTGGTGGGTCGAGTTCACCGGCGAGGATGAAGCCGCCTGGCAGGAGCGCTGGAGTAGCCAGCGGACGCCCGAGATCCTTCGTCTCGCCCGCTGGGCCGTCGACCGTCGAGAGCGAGAGGTCGTCGAGCTGAAGAAGCGCGTCCTCGATCTGGCGCCCGAGGAGCTGATCGCGGCGGATCGCGGCCTCTTCGACGTGACCGACCCCGAGATCCGACTCTACTCGGCCAGTCGATTGATCGAGTATGCCGAGCGAGCCAACGGAAACGGTCGCCTGCGGCCGACCATTGAAGCGGCCCTGCCGCGGATGCTGGCGCGTCTGGATCGAGAAGGCTCTCCGGCGATTCGCGAGCTCCTCATCGAGCTTCTCAGCCGGTATGGCTCTCAGAGTGAAGCGGTTCGCGATCGTTTGCTCGAGCTCGCTCGAAGAGGCCCGCTGGTCGAGAAGCGGTGCTCGGTTCAAGCCTTGAGTCGTTTCAGCGGCCTGGTCGTGTTTCGCGATTTGGGCGCATTGCTCGATCGCCTAGTCAGCGGTCTCGAAGACACGTCGTTGCTCGGCGACTCACTGCGCGCTCTGACCTCGGTGAATCAGCACACGGCTGACGAGGATCGTCCCCAGGAGTTCGTCGCGACTCAGAGGCAGGTCGGCAAGGCCGTGCTCGGCTTGCTCAAGGAGTCGAAGACGCGAGGTCTCGATGCTTCGATCGAGACTCAGCTCCTCAAGACCCTGGGCGCGTTTCCCGTCGCAGACGCCACGACCTTCATTCCTTCCGTCTTGGCCGATCGCGAGATCGATCGATGGAAGATCCGGTTGGAGGCCGTGCGAAGTGTCGAGGCCTGGAGAGACCTCGAGAATGCTCGTGAGGTCGCCGTCTCGACGCTGCTCGGTGGCTTGGGGGATCCGTCTCCCGAGGTCCGCCTCGAGATCCTCAAGCAGCTGGCGTTGAAGCATCTCAAGGATCTTCCCGAAGGGCTCGCGGATCAAAGGACCTCCTGGGCCGAGGCTCTAGCCGGGCACATTCGCAAGACGAGCTGGGGAGCTGCCAACGAGCACGAGTTGGTGCAAGCGCTGGCCGCGTTCACTCTGCTCCGATCGCCCGATGTGACTCCACCCGCCATCACCGACCTCTTGGCGCGTTTCCGAGAGCCGACGGCGGCTGAGAGCTCTGGCCGATTCCGTGAAGCGGCTCGATGCTTGATCAGCGTCTTGGGGGCGGATCACGGTGCGCTGCAAGCCGTGGCGGAGCGCCTGGCTGCGGACGGGGCCGTCTTCGCGGCGGCCAACGTTCTCGATGAGCTCCTGCAGCACCTACCCGAGCCCGAGCTGGTCGCACCCGATCCGGCCGCGTCGACTCGAGGGAACGTTCGCTGGCAGGTGACCGAAGACTTGGCAGCCTTGTGGCTTCGCTGTGACGATGGCTGGGGACGGGAAGCGCTGCCGCATCTCGAGAGCTTGCGCGCGAAGAGCCCGTCACGGAGCATCGACTTGATGCTCGCACGAGCTCTCGAAGCTCAAGACCGCATCGACGAAGCCATCCTGGCGTGGCGAGCACTGGCAGCCGGTGCGGTCGCGAACGATGCCGAGGCGGCTCGGATCACCAAGGGCCTCGTCGGAGCTCTTCTCCGGAAAGGGGGCGAGCCCGAGCGAAAGGAAGCTGGCGAGCTCCTCGCCGGCCTCGGAGAGTGGATCCCGACCGCCGACGAGCACGACCGGGATCTCTTGGCGCGCTATGCGCGAGCCGTCATGGACGGAACGAGCCCCACCGAAGCGCAGCGTGGCATCGAGGCACTCGAAAGGCTGGTCGAGGTGGCTCGGGCGAGCTCACCGATCATCTGGGATTGGCGCGCGGGGCTGGCCGAGGCCTTGTTGGCGCGCCAGTCGGCCGCGGACCTCGACGCGGCTCAGCGACTCCTCGACCTGGGGGAGGGGGCCGCGCTTTCCGCAGAGCAAAGCCGACGATTCGAGTCGCTTCGCAAGCAGCTCGCGACCCTGCGTCAGGCGAGCGTCGACGCGGCACCGACGAACGGCGGAGACCACGGCGACAAGTGAGATCGGACTCGTATCGAGCTGTCGCAGCTTGCCCCGACCAGTCGCCTCGATGATGGCGAAGAGACTTTTCCGGACTTCGGTTGACAGCCTTGAGGTCGCTCACTATCCTACGCCCTCTCAACGACGCGGGGTGGAGCAGTCTGGTAGCTCGTCGGGCTCATAACCCGAAGGTCGCAGGTTCGAATCCTGCCCCCGCTACCAATCAAGATCGAGCCTCGGAGGGGTTACTCCGGGGCTCGTTTCGATTGGTTCGATCGAGGTCCGCCGTCGGTCGACCTCCAGCGCGACGTTCATCGATTGGATTTGTGCACTAGCGGTCTATCGTTTCGCCTCGTAGTTGGGAGCGGCACCGAAACACCGCAAGAGATGTCCCGTTCGGACGCGCTTGCCGTGCGAACGGGAGTATGCTCGAATCCGGGCATTGAGGGCCATTCCGAGACCGTCGGAACGGTACGAAGCGAGTTCGCAGGACACGAGGGAGACGTCATGGGCATCCGTTGCGCCTGGCTTCTATTGATGCTCGGCGGAATTGCCGCTCCGGCGGCGGTCGCTGACGACGATTTGACCGCGACCGCGGTCGAAGGTTGGCTCCGTTGGCGGGGCCCCGATCAAGCCGGTACCTCACCCGAGAAGGGCTTGGTCGAGGCGATTGAGCTCGATGGCAAGAACCACGCGTGGACGTATCCTCTCGCGGGGCGGGGCGTGCCCGTCATCGCGGGCACTCGACTCTACGCGCTAGGCTACGAAGGAACGGGCGCCGATCTCCAAGAGATGATCGTCTGCCTGGACGCGCGCACGGGTGCAATGATCTGGGAGTACCGCTTCAGCGACTTCCTGAATGACTCGATCTACAGCCGCTATGCGATCGGCAGTCCGACCATCGATTCGGCGACCGGCAACGTCTACTCGATGACGTCGGCCGGATTGCTGAACTGCTTCACCTGGGACGGTCACCTGGTGTGGCAGCGAAGCCTGATGGAGGAGAACGGTCGCCTGACGTTTCCCAACGGACGCATCGGAGCCCCGATCGTCGAGGGCGACCTGATCATCGTCCATGGGATCACGACCAACTGGGGTGGCGAGGGGCCGGCGCGCGACCGGTTCTACGCATTCCAGAAGACGTCCGGCGAGCCGGTCTGGGCGACGACTCCGGGCGTCGAGCCCAAGGACTCCTCGTTCTCGACTCCGGCGATCGAATGGCGTAACGGCCGTCGCGTCCTCTATGCCGGCACGGGCTGTGGCCACATCGTCGCGATCGACGCGCGCACGGGCGAGAGCCTCTGGCGCTATCGCATGACGATCGGCGGCGTGAACTGCTCGCCGGTGATCTCCGGTGACAAGCTGATCGCGATCCACGGCAAGGAGAACCTCGATACGTCCGAGATGGGACGCATGGTTTGTCTTCCGCTCGGCGCGGAGCCGAAGGCCGGCGAGCAAGGACCGGTCGTGCTTCCGCTCGAGACCGAGGTCTGGCGCAATCACCTGTCGATCTTCACGAGCTCGCCCGTCTTGGCAGGCAACCGGATCTACCAGACGGTCCACACCGGAGAGCTGACGGCCGTGAATGCCGACACCGGTGAGATCCTGTGGGAAGAGAAGCTGGGCGCCGAGCAGATCCACGCCTCTCCACTCTGGGCCGACGGCAAGCTCTACGTTCCGATGAACGACGGGTCCTTTCACGTCATTCGCCCGACGGACCAAGGCCCGACGACGCTCAGCAAGATACAGCTCGCGGGCTCTTGCCTCGGAGCGCCTTCGGTGTGGGACGGTCGCATCTATATCCACACGACCGAGGCCCTGTACTGCTTCACGGATACTTCTCGGCCGGCGCCTCCCGAGACGGCTCCGGCCACGCAGCTGCAGATCGTACCGTCCGACGTGATCGCGAAGCGTGGCGATCGAGTGCGCTTCACGGTGCGAGCGCTCGATGCCAAGGGCAACCTGGTTCGCGCCAACCTGCCCGAGGCCTCATTCGAGCTTCCGGGCTCCTTGGGCCTCTCGGTCACCTCCGAGCAAGAGCTGGTCGTCTCGTCCGACAGCCCATTTGGCTCCGGCATGGCGAAGGCGGCTTGGAGTGGTGCCACGGGCAGCGTTCGGGTTCGTGTCGTGCCCGGCGACCGATACGACGAGGGCTTCGATGAGATCCCGTTGAATGTGAAGCACTACGACGAAGAAGGCGTGATGATGGCCTTCCCGCCGTCGCACTGGTTCAGCTCGCGACCGAAGTGGGAGGTCCGGGATCGAGAGGGCGAGCGCGTCTTGGCGAAGCGGATGGACAACACGTTGTTCCAGCGCACGACCGGACTGATCAGCGCAATCGACATCCACGACTACACGGCTCAGGTCGACATCTTGAGCGACGGCAACCGACGCTCGATGTCTTCTGCGGGCCTCGTGAACCAACGCTACCTGATCGTGCTGAAAGGCAATGCGAAGGACCTCGAGATCAGCTCGAATCACGAGCGGATCAAGGAGTCGGTTCCCTACCGCTGGAAGCCGAAGGTCTGGTACCGGTTGAAGACCCGCGTCGAGAATCAGTCCGATGGCTCGACGATCGTCCGCGCGAAGGTCTGGCCTCGAGACGAGTCTGAGCCCGCGCTCTGGAACATCGAATACACTCACAAGAACGGTCACCGTCACGGTGCCTTCGGGATCTACGGCTACACTCCCCAAAGTCGCAATCGAGTCTATCTCGACAATCTCCTGGTGACTCCCAATGACTGAACAGACGAGGAGCCCTCACGTGTCACTCATCGCACACCGTGGTCGGCGGGCGGTCGGCTCGCTCGCCTTGGCCTTCGCGCTCGCGACCCCTCTGGCTCGTGCGCAGGACTGGCCCCGCTGGGGGGGTGGTCCCACGAACAACATGGCGGCCCCGGAAGCCAAGGGTCTTCCGCAGAGCTTCAGCATCGGCGACTTTGTCGGCAACACCGACGAGATCGACCTCGAGAAGTGCTCCAACGTGCGTTGGATCGCGAAGCTCGGCTCCCAGACCTACGGGAACCCGACCGTTTCGCAAGGACGAGTCTTCGTCGGAACGAACAACGATCAGCCGCGGGATCCCAAGCTCATCGGGGATCGCTCTCCGGTCTACTGCTTCGACGAGAAGACCGGTGAGTTCCTCTGGCAGTTCAACGTGCCCAAGCTCGGCGCCGGCAAGGTCAGCGATTGGGAGTTCCTCGGCATCTGCTCGTCTCCGGCCATCGAGGGCGATCGCGTCTACGTGATCACGAACCTCTGCGAGGTCGTCTGCCTCGACATCGATGGCTTCGCAGACGGCACCAACGACGGAGCCTATCAGGACGAGGCCGCTTACTTCGGCGGACGAGGTAACGAGCCCATCGCTCCGGGCAAGCTGGATGCCGACATCCTCTGGGTCTTCGACATGATCGGTGAGTGTGGCGTCTCGCCTCACAACGTCACTTCGAGTTCGGTCCTCATCGTCGGTGATCAGGTTTGGGCGACGACCTCGAATGGCGTCGACTACGGTCACGTCGACATGCCCAATCCGAGCGCACCCAGCCTGATCGTGCTCGACAAGAAGACCGGTGCACTCCTCGGTGAGGAGTTCTCGGGCCTGGGTGAGAGGACCTTCCACTGTACCTGGAGCTCTCCAGGATTCCTCGAAGCGGATGGCCTGAAGCTCGCGATCTACGGGGGACCCGATGGCTACTGCTACGCCTTCGACCCGAAGCCGGTCTGGAACGAGGAAGAGGAGCTCGACGTCCTCAAGGAGGTCTGGCGCTGCGACATCAACAAGCCCGAGTATCGCGTCAAGGACGGCAAGCCCGTCAAGTACGCCACGCGCGGTGGCCCCTGTGAGATCATCGCCTCGCCCGTCATCTACAAGAACAAGGTCTACGCTCTAATCGGACAAGATCCCGAGCACGGTGAAGGCGTCGGCAACCTCGTCTGCATCGACTCGACCAAGAAGGGCGACATCACCCAGAGCGGAAGGCTGTGGGAGTTCAGTGACATCCATCGCAGCATCTCGACGCCTTCCATCGTCGACGATCTCGTCTACGTGGCCGACTACTCGGGCTTCGTCTACTGCCTGGATGCGAACAACGGCAAGTTGTACTGGAAGTACGATACCTTCGGGCACATCTGGGGCTCGACACTGGTCGCGGATGGCAAGGTCTACATCGGCAATGAGGACGGCTACTTGACCATCCTTCGAGCCGGCAAGGAGATGAAGAAGCTCGCCGAGATCGACATGAAAGCGCCGGTTTACTCGTCGCCCATCGTCGCCAACGGTGTGCTGTACATCGCCACTCAGACCCATCTCTTCGCCATTCAGGACGGAGCCCAGGTTCCGACTCGTATCAACTGAGTCGGTGACCTTCTTTCGGATCTCGGCCTTCTTCGGGGCCGCTCTCGGAGTGACGGCGTCCGTCGTCCACCCGGGGCCGCCCGTCGTTCTTGACGTGCGGGTCTCGCCGACCGAGGTCCGCTGGACGCTGCGTGGGGAGCAGTCCGCCTTGCATCCTTGGCTGGGCCTCGAGCAACCCCTCGATCTGACTCGGATCGAGGAGAGGAGTCGGGTCGAGGCGGCCGTCGCCTCGACTCTGCGCGACTCGCTCGCGCTCACGATCGACGGTGTGAGAGCCTCGCCCCGCCTCGAGGTCGTTCGGGCTCCCGATCGGTCGTGGTTCGATGGGGAGGTCGCCACCGAGATCGAGCTCGTCTCACCGGTGAGTCGGCTTCCGACCGACATCGGCGTTCGCTGGCAGCGGCGCTTCGACCAGAACCTATGGGAAGGCCGTTCCCTGCCGGTGCGGGTGGCTTGCTTCGGGCGACACGAGTTTCACGCACTCTCCGAGATCGAGCCGGAGTGTCATTGGCATGTCGGGCGATCGGAGCGTCGCCGCGCCGGACTCGGGAGCGAGGCACGAGATACTTCGACGGTCGTACCGGCGCCGCCCACTCCGTCCTGGCCACTCTGGGCGATCGTGCCCCTCTGGCTCTTGGGCGGAGCTCTCTGGTGGCGAGCTCGATCGAGGCGAGGACGTTGGATCCTCCTCCCCTCGTTGGTCTTGGCGACGGTCGGCTTGGTCTGGGCCCAAGAGCGGCTCTCGGCGCCGCCCGACGCTCTGGAAGATCTCCCGCAGCGGGAGAGATTCGTCGAGCTGCAGCGCCGCTTGTATGCGGCCTTCGACACTTCGGATGCGAGCGAGGCCTACGATCGCCTGGCGGAATGCTTGCATCCGACCATCCTCGACGAAGAGTATCAGCGTCTGTTCGAGAGTCTCGTTTTGCGGGATGAGGGCGGCGTTGTGTGTCAGGTCGAGAGGATCGAGGTGCTCGACGGAGAAGTCCTGGGCGACCGAGAGCCGCCGACCGATCCGCCAGCAGGAGCTGAGTCCGGCTACTGGATTCGTTGGCACTGGCGAGTGCATGGGCGGGTCTCCCACTGGGGTCACGAGCATGCTCGCTCTCTCGAGCTGCGTGCGGAATACTGGGTCGCCCGGATCCCGGCCGGCTGGCGCATCGCGCGAACCGATATCCTCGAGCAGACACGGCTGGAGACCGACTAGGGGAGGCGTGCGTCGTTCAGGGCGCGTGCCGCGAAGATCGAACGGACCGATCGAGGCGAAATGCAGATGTCGAAAGCCGGGCTGTACGTCGGGGTCTTCTTGGTCGCGATGTCGGTGCTGCTGTTTCAAGTGGCGTTGACGCGCGTCTTCTCGTTGATGATGTGGTTTCACTTCGCGTACCTGGTGGTCTCACTGGCCCTCTTGGGCTTCGGAGCCGCCGGCAGTGTGTTGACTCTCCGCCGAGAGGCTGAGCGCACCGAGGATCCCCTGCCACGCCTGGCTCGCCTCGCCAGCGCCTACGGTGCCACAGTCATCGTGTCGTTCTTGTTCGTGACGTCGCTGCGCATCGACGCCCTCGCGGTCCGCCTCGACCTGGCACCTTTCGTGGCCCTCTTTCTGTGCTTCGTTACTCTGGCCGTGCCCTTCCTGTTGGGAGGGCTCGCGATCGGCTTGGCCCTGACGCGGTTTCGTCAGATCGTCGGACGAGTCTACTTCGTCGATTTGCTCGGGTCGGCAGTTGGGGGTGCGGTCTCGGGGCTGCTGCTGTCCCGGGTCGGTCCGACAGGCACGATCGTGCTCGCGGGGCTCTTGGGCTTGCTGGCTGGATTGGGCTTCGCGCTCTCGGGACGATGGTCGGCGCGTCTCGCGCATGGCTGTGTCGCGTTGGCCGGCGTCGCGGTGTCGATGAGCTTTTTGGGTGGCTTCGGTCTGCTTCCGGCGATCGAGTGGTCCATTCCCTACGCACCGGACAAAGAGGTGCGTGTCGGCTCACCGGACGGCAAGCCCGCACTGGTTCTCGAGAGCGCGACCGCTCAGGTCGAGGTCGGAGACGAGCAGTATCGCCCGATATCGATCTATGGCGAGGTCGGCGCGCTGGGGCAGAACGAGATGGTCTGGGGCCGGCTCGTCACCCAGGACGGCACGGCACCCACGTTCCTGTTTGCCGACGCAGCCCAGTTCGAACGCTTCGCCTTCCTCGACGATCTGCTTCCGGCGGCGGGTCAGATCGCCTGGCGGGCCGAGGGGCGATCGGAGGCCGACGTGCTCGTGATCGGCGTCGGTGGGGGTGTCGATGTGCTGATGTCGCTCGCCTTCGGCGCGCGGTCGGTACGCGGCGTCGAAATGAACCCCGCCATGGTTCGGGCACTGCGCGACGAGTTTGCTGACTACGCCGACGGTCTCTTCGAAGACCCGCGCGTGGAGCTCATCACAGCGGAAGGTCGCTCCTTCCTGAGAAGAGACACTCGGCGATACGACATCATTCAGATGAGCGGCGTCGACACCTATGCGGCCCTGGCCTCGGGTGCCTACACGCTGAGCGAGAGCTATCTCTACACCGTCGAGGCACTCGAGGACCTTTACGCTCGGCTCGCCGAGGGCGGCCTGATCAACTGCTCACGTTTCTTTCTGGGCGTACCTCGTACTCCCCGCGAGACGATCCGGTATGCGAACGTGGCCCGCGAGGCGCTGGCTCGCTCGGGGGTCGCGGAGCCGTGGCGCCACATCGCGGTCTTCCAGGGGTTTCACTGGGGCTCGACGCTGATCAAGAAGGAGCCGTTCACCGAGCAGGAATGCCGGTCGCTCGATGAGTTCGCTCGGCGTCAAGGGTTCATGGGACTCGTGCACGATCCCAGCCGCCCGACCGGTGAGCGATCGGCTGGCACCGGCTGGGCGCGTCTACGGCGCGAGGAGGCCGTTGGGATGTTGGCCGTCCTGAGTCGTTTCCGACCGCGGGCCATTCAGGGCCTCGTCAATACCGTGGTCGTGTCCGAGGTGGAGACGGCTTTCGCGGAGGCCGCTGGCGGGGACAGCGCGGGAGCGCGTGCTCGGCGACAGCGTCTCGTCCAGTCGGCCGACGTCGCGATTCACGAGGAGCTCGGCAGAGCGATCGAGGCTGGGTGGGACGAATCGATCCAGCTGATCGCGAGGTCGCGCGCTCGTTTTGTGGAGGTGCAGGCGAACTTCGAGACGTTGCTTCGCGGGTCCGAAGCGCAGCGACGTGCGCTGGTGGCTCGTTATCCGTTCGATCTCGAGCCCTCGACGGACGATTCGCCGTTCTTCTTCAACTACTACCGACTCTCACACTGGCGCGCTGCCCGCGAAGACGAGCCGACGGGTAGCTACCTCTACCTGCCCAGCCTGCCGGTCGGACACGGCGTCCTGCTCGGATCGTTGATCTTGATCACGCTCCTGGCGGCGGTGTTGATTCTCTGGCCGCTTCGCCGCCTCGGGGGGCGTGGCGAATCGGGGCCTCGGCTGCGGACCTTCGGGTACTTCGCGGCGCTGGGGCTCGGCTACATGTTCGTCGAGATCGCGGTGATGCAGAAGTTCGTGCTCTTCCTGGGCCATCCGACGACATCGCTGTCGATCGTTCTCCCGGCGCTTCTCTTGGGCTCCGGGTTCGGTGCGTTGGTGTCGGGTCGCGTCCGTGAGCCCACGCCACGAGTGGCCCGTCGGCTGATGCTGGGGATCTTTGGATCACTGGTGATCTTGATCGCGGCGATCGCCTGGATTCTCGAGCCGCTCCTGGGCTTGCCGTTTCCCGCCCGGGTCGCGGTCGCGGTCGCGCTGGTCCTGCCGGTGGGATTTGTGCTCGGGTTTCCGTTTCCCTTGGGGTTGCGCCGCCTCGATCGATCCGGTCCGTCTCTGGTCCCTTGGGCCTGGGCCATCAATGGGTTCCTGTCGGTCTTCAGCGCCATGTTCGCAACCATCGTGGCGATGGGATTTGGATTCACGGTCGTGCTGGCCAGCGCCGTCGTCGTCTACCTGGTCGGCTTCGCGATCATGGACTGGGGTGAGGAATCGCGGGCAGGATGAGACGCTGACCAGCCGGGCTCGGTCGGTTATTCTGAGAGGCTCGACGGCTCTCGACAAACGTGCGGGGCTGTCGTGTCCTCAATCAGGGCGGCAAGAAAGATCATCTGGCCTCGTGTGTCTTGCTCCCGACCCGTCGTCGCGGACCGTCTGTCCAGCCCCGGTGCAGTGCCTTCGACCAAGTGAGATTGAATGTCCAAGAAGAAGCGGTGGTTCCTGATCATCTCGTTGATCCTCGTAGGAGGCGCCATCACTGCGGGCGTCGTTCTCCAGGGGCGAGACCGACCCAGTGTCGTCCAGACCGAAGAAGTGACTCGAATGGCCGAGCTGAGGTCGATCGTCTCGGCGTCGGGCACGGTCGAGGCCAAGGAGTCGGTCGACATCCAAGCCGAGATCACGGGCGTGATCATCGAGCTGCCGGTGGAGGAGGGGGATTGGGTCGAGAAGGGTCAGGTCCTCGCCAAGATCGATCCGACCCAGACCGAGACCGAGCTGGCATCGTTTCGAGCCCAGCTGGCCGCTTCCGAGGCCGACTCGAAGGGGCAAGAGGTCTCGGTCGCGACGGCCCACGCGAATCTGGCTCGCGACGTCGCGTTCCAAAAGGGGGCGCAGGCCGACCTACTCCAGGGCTTGGCCCGTGTCGATCTGGCGCAGAGTCAGTTCGACCGAAATCAGGAGCTGCTTCAGAAGGGGATCGTCAGCCAAGAGGTTGTCGATGCGGCGAGCTCGGAGCTGCGCACCGCCAATGCGGCCGTCGAGGCGATCGAGGCACGGATCGATCAATACGAGGCGCAAGCCAAGGCCTCGACGCTCATGATCGATCAGGCGAAGGCCGGCTGGGAAGCGACGGTTCAACGTGCCTTGGCAGCGAGAGCGAACATGGAGCGCTCCGAGGACAGCCTCCGCAAGACGACGATCTACTCGCCGTTGACGGGGCTGCTCACGCACCGTCAGGTCGAGAAGGGGGAGCGGGCCGTTCCGGGTAATCTCTCGAGCCCCCAGGCGACGCTCATGGCAATTGCGGACATGTCGGTCCTCGAAGCGCACTTGCTCGTCGACGAGACGGACATCATCCGTACCCAGATCGGCCAGAAGGTCGAGGTCGTCGTCGACGCTCTTCCCAATGCGACCATCCTCGGCGAGGTCACCGAGATCGGCAACGCTCCCGTCACCCAGTCGGGCGCCGATGAAGGCAAAGACTTCCTCGTGAAGGTACGGCTCACCGAGCCGCCGGATTCGCTTCGGCCCGGAATGTCGTGTGAGGGCGAGGTCACGACCGACGTCAAGCACGACGTGCTGGTCGTACCGATCCAGGCTCTGGCACGGCGCGATTTGCCAGTCGATGCCGCAGGCGCTCCCTTGCCGGAGCCGAACGGGCATGGTGAGGGAAAGCCCGAGCCCGACAGTGCCTCCAAATCGACCCCGAAGGACGCGTCTCCGAAGGAGGAGTTCGAGGGCGTCTACGTGCTCGAGGGCTCGAAGATCCGCTTCCAGGTCGTCGAGACCGGAATCACCGGCGAGATGGAGATCGAGGTGCTCTCGGGCTTGGAGGGGGGCGAGCGGATCGTGATCGGTCCTTTCAAGGTCTTGCGCGAGCTCAAGCCCGGCGACTTGGTGCGGGAGCAAACCGAAGACGAGAAGGCAAAGTCCCGCGGATGACCGACTCGCTGCTCATCGACGTCCGTGGCCTCAAAAAGACCTATCAGATGGGTGCGACGCTGGTTCATGCCCTCCGCGGAGTCGACGTTCGCATCGAGCGGAACGAGTACGTGGCGATCATGGGCCCGTCGGGCTCGGGCAAGTCGACGCTGATGAACTTGCTCGGTTGCTTGGATACGCCGACCTCGGGCAGCTACGTGCTGAACGGGCGCAACGTGGCCGAGCTCGACGACGACGAGCTGGCCGCGATTCGCAACCAGGAGATCGGATTCGTCTTCCAGAGCTTCCACCTCCTGGCGCGGGCGACGGCACTGCAAAACGTCGAGCTCCCCCTGATCTATCGCGGTCTGAAGTTCGAGGAGCGTCGCCGTCGTGCGACCGAGTCCCTCGCCCACGTCGACCTCGCCGATCGAGCCACTCATCGGCCCAATGAGTTGTCCGGTGGCCAACGTCAGCGCGTGGCCATCGCCCGCGCGCTCGTGACGAACCCGAGCCTGCTCCTGGCGGACGAGCCGACCGGCAACCTCGACTCGCGCGTCAGCGAGGAGATCATGGATCTGCTCGACAAGCTCCACGCGGCTGGCAACACGATCGTGATCGTGACTCACGAGCGGAGCATCGCGGCGAGGGCACACCGGATCCTCTTCTTGCGGGATGGGCAGGTCGAGATCGACGCGCCGACGAAGAGCGAGGCCTTTCAATCCCTGATCACGAGCTAGGGCCGCGCCATGAGTCTGTTCGAAGCCTTTCGCGTCGCTTGCTGGACCTTGGTCGCGAATCCGCTCCGGTCCTTCTTGACGCTGCTCGGCATCATCATCGGCATCTCGGCGATCATCGCGGTCGTCTCGGTCATCGAGGGGCTCAATCTCTACGTCGAGGAGAATCTGAGCAACTTGGGCCCGGGCGTGTTCGTGATCCAGCGCTTCGGCATCATCACGAATCGTGAGGACTTTCTCGAGGCGATCCGCCGCAACCCGGAGCTGAAGCTCTCCGATGCTCGAGCACTCCGAGAGCTGGTGACCGAGGCGGCAGCCGTGGCCGCCGAGGTCCATGCGAGAAGCAGCATCCGAGCGAACGGCGAACGGGTCGAGGCCGTCGACATTGGCGGATTGAACGCGGAGGTCCTCGACATCGAGCCCTACGATGTCGCCTATGGTCGCATCATCACGCGCTCGGAAGAGCGCCGCGCGGCGCCAGTGGCTTTCCTCGGTTGGGAGGTGTCCGAGAAGCTGTTCGGGAATCGCGATCCCGTGGGCAAGAAGGTGCGCGTCAAGGGACGACAGTTCGAGGTGATCGGTGTCGCCGCGAAGCGGGGCTCCGTGTTCGGCGTCTCCCGAGATGCCTTCGCCAAGATCCCGATCACGACCTTCCAGAAGATGTTCGGCTCGCGAGGCTCGGTGAACATCAGCGTGAAGGTCGGCGACAAGTTGCGCATGCAAGAGATCATGGATCAGTGCCGCGTCGTGCTCCGCGCGCGCCATCACCTCGATTTCCATACCGGGGACGACTTCGGCATCGTCAGCTCGGACGGCCTCAACGATCTCTGGAAGAGCCTGACGGCCATCATCTTCAAGATCACGATCTTTGTGGTCGGCCTGTCGCTCGTGGTCGGCGGCATCGTGATCATGAACATCATGCTCGTCTCGGTCATCGAGCGGACCTCCGAGATTGGGATTCGCAAGGCGGTCGGCGCTCGACAGCGGGACATCAAGCGCCAGTTCCTGATCGAGTCGATCGTCCTGTCCTCCGTCGGCGGTGTCCTCGGCGTATCGCTCGCCTTCGCCTTCGCCTGGTTGATCAAGACGTTCACTCCGTTGCCAGCCTCCTTCCCGCTCTGGGCACCCATCCTCGCCGTCAGCGTCTGCGGGCTGATCGGCGTCTTCTTCGGGTTGCAGCCGGCCGGCCGTGCCGCTCGGCTCGATCCCATCGAAGCCCTCCAGGGAGGGGAGTGACATGGCTCGCTCGATGATCGTCGAGAATGCCAAGCTCGCCATCGACACTCTGCGCAGTCAGAAGATGCGGAGTGGCCTCACCATCCTCGGTGTCTTCATCGGTGCCGCGATCATCATCTGCGTCGCCTCCGTCTTGAACGGCTTCCGTCAGAGCGTCATCGATCAGGTCGAGGAGTTCGGGACGCTCAACATCTACGTCTACCGGTACCCGTTCGTCCGGACGGGGCACCTGTCACCCGAGGTGCGCAACCGAAAGTCACTTCAGCTCGAGGACGCCCAAGCAATCGCCGATCAATGCTCGGCCGTCGACACGATCGTGGCCGGCATTCAAGCGCGCAACGCCAACCTGACGGCCCGTTATCGGGGCGAAGAGATGCAGGGACCGTCGCTTCGCGGCTCGTTCCCCGACTCCGAGCGCATCTCGAACATGATGATCGAGGAAGGGCGCTTCATCACGGACGCCGAGAATCAACATCGGAGCGCGGTCTGCGTCCTCGCCCACAATGCCGTCCAGGCCTTGTTTCCGAACTCCAGCCCGATCGGCAAGCACATTCGAGTGGGAGGGAGTCGCTTCCAGGTCATCGGCACGGTCCAGAAGTTCAAGGAAGGACCATTCGGCTCGCCGAACCAGGAAGACAACAACATCCACGTCCCGTACTACACCTTCCGCAAGATGTATCCGGACCAGGATGATCACTTCCTCTCCGCGCGGGCATATCCGGGGCGGCTCGACGAGGCGATCGACCAGATCGAGGAGGTGCTCCGCCGCCGGAGAAACGTGAAGTGGACCGAGGAGAGCAACTTCGAGATCGGCACGGCCGACTCGATCATCGCCTCCTTCGATCAGATCGTCTTCGGTGTCCTCGCCGTCATGTTCATGCTCTCGACCGTCGCCTTCATGGTCGGAGGCGTCGGCGTCATGAACATCATGCTGGTGTCGGTGAAAGAGCGCACTCGAGAGATCGGCCTGCGCAAGGCGCTCGGGGCGAGGCGTCGAGACATCACTTGGCAGTTCCTGGTCGAGGCCATGATCCTCACCGGGATCGGCGGCTTGCTCGGCGTCGTCGTCGGAGAAGGCCTTCTGATGGCTGTCTCGGCCCTCGTCGATGGTCTTCCCAGCTCGACACCGACTTGGGCTCGCGTCTTCGGATTCGGGGGCTCTGCCAGCGTCGGTCTGATCTTCGGACTCTGGCCCGCCCTCCAGGCCGCGCGACTCGATCCGATCGAGGCCCTCCGCTACGAGTGATCTCGACGAGCCAGGCGGCTCTCCCGAAATCGGGACCTTTCAGAGGCCTGGCGGTCGCAGCCAGGGCGGTCAATTGTCCGGAGGCAGCGGCACCTTCAGGTCGGAGAAGCCTTCCCACTCTCCCCACGAGTATCGAGCGTCGCGAAGCCAGACGGGGCTGCCGATGCCCGGCTCGACGTAAGGGAATCGATAGAAGACCTCGAGAGCTCGCCAGGCGAGCGTGTCCCGGATGGCATCGAGGCGGGGGTCGTCGAGATTCCTGGGCACGCTTTCCCACGAACCGACCGCTCCCTCGAGCGTGTCGATTCCGGCACGATACAAGCGTTCAGGACCTTGGGCCAGGACGGTCCAACGCCACGGGACCGCAGGAGCCGGTGTCGTCATCAGAGCTTCGATTCGGATGCCTCGAGCGAGCAGGTCTCGCCGCCCGAGGTTGGCGGCGTGGCTCCCACAGCCGAAGAGCACGGAGAGATGCAAGAAGACGAGCAACAGGCACGCATCCGAGATGCGCGGGCTGCCCCAGTGGCGAGCACGACCGAGTAACACCAGGACCAGGCCCACGAACCAGAGTGCGAGAACAGTCGCGCCGGCGCGTCCGGTCAGCACGACCACCAACGACGTACCGATCGCGGTGAGAGCCCAGAACACATCGCCTGGGATCTTCCGTCGAGGTTGCCAGGCACCCGCCGCGGCGAGCAGCAGCCACATCCACGGGTCGATGATGTAGGCGATGTCACCGTAGAAGAAGCGATCGTCGAACGGCAGCAACAAGCGAATGCCGTAGGTGTTCAGCCAGTCGAGAAAGAGATGGCTGGCGAGGCCGACGGCGGTCGCGGCGAACAGGCCGAGCCAACGAAGCGGTGGACCGGTGGAGGTCGACGAGGGCGGACGTCTTCGGAAGCCGGCGATTAGCCAGACGACCATGGGGAATGCGATCGACAGGATGGCGATTCCCACGAACGAATGAGACAGCCCCCGGTGCTGGATCAGGTAGCTGCCCGGACCCAAGTCGGGTTGAAACAGAGCCTCGGCGTCCGGGAGGTTGGCTGAGAGGATCAGGGTCGCGGTGGCACCTCGCGACCAGCGTTCGGCGCCGGCTCGTGCCATGGCGTAGCCGAAGAGTGTGTGGGTGAGGTTGTCCATCGCGCGACTCGTCAGCGCGGGCGACGCGGCGGCGAGCCCTTCTTCGACACGAATCCCTTGCGACCGGGTCGGTAGCCGACGGATCGTCTCTCCGGCGAGCGCTCCGGGGGCGAATCGCCGCGGTCGCCCGGCTTCCCGTCGCGCCGTCCCGTGAAGGCATCCCAATCTTCACCGGACTGTCGGCCCGGGGGCTGTGACAAGTCCTGTTGAGCTTGTCGTCGGCGAGCTTGCTGCGCCGTTCTCGGTGGCTGGTCCGGAATGAGGCATCGCGGACCGTTGCCGATCAGGTCACGACGGCCCACCTTCAAGAGTGCATCGCGGACGAGAAACCAGTTCTCGGGAAGGAAGAACTGCATCAGGGCGCGTTGGAGCTTGCGATCCTTGAGATTGCGTGCGACGGGCACCGGGCGCAGTGTGGCCGGATCGAGGCCGGTGTAATACATGGCCGTCGCGACATCCATGGGCGCCGGGATGAAGTCCTGCACTTGCCGTGGCTTGTACCCGGCTTGCTTCAGGTAGAGCGCGAGCTCGATCATGTCCTCGATGTCGGAGCCCGGGTGTGAGGCGATGAAGTAGGGGACCAGGTACTGCTCCTTGCCCACCCGTCGACTGGCGTCCTCGAAGGCTTCGGAGAAGCCGGTGAAGTCGTCGATGCGCGGTTTCTTCATCAGGTCGAGGACGCGCGGGGAGACGTGCTCGGGAGCGACCTTGAGGTGACCGCCGACATGGTGGGCGGCCAGCTCCTCGAGATACTCGGGATCCCGCTGCGCGAGGTCCATCCGCACGCCGCTGGCGACGTGGACCTTGCGGATACCCGGCTGCTTGCGAGACTCTCGCATGACCTCCTTGAGGGGGGAGTGGTCGGTGCCGAGCAGCTTGCAGATCGTGGGATGCACGCAAGAAGGACGCCGGCAGATCGCCTCGACCTCGGGCCGGGTGCAACGCATGTGGAACATGTTGGCCGTCGGTCCGCCGATGTCGGAGACGATCCCCTTGGTCTCGGGATCCGCGCCGAGGGCCTTCACCTCGCGCAGTACCGACTCCGGAGATCGCGATTGAATGATGCGGCCTTGATGGGTCGTGATCGAGCAGAACGTGCATCCGCCGAAGCAGCCGCGCATCATCGTCACGCTGGTGCGCATCATCTCGAAGGCCGGCACGCGCTCTTGGTAGCTCGGATGGGGCGTGCGCGCGTAGGGCAGGTCGTAGATGGCATCCATCTCGTCCGTCGAGATCGGCAGCGCCGGTGGGTTCTGTACGACCCAGCGGGTGCCGTGAAGCTGAACCAGTCGGCGCGCGTTGAAAGGGTTCGACTCGCGGTGAACGAGGTGAGTGGCCCGTGAGAAGGCGACCTTGTCCTCCGTGACCGCCTCGAAGGTCGGGAGCTCCAGCGTGTCGTCGGCAGGTGTCGCGGGTGTCCGCATCGAGCCCGGAAACTCCGGCAGCTCCTCCTTGGCGCCCAGGAGATATGCGACTCCGCGCTGGTCCCGAAGGGCGTTCACCGGCTCGCCGGCATCCAGACGCTGCGCGATGGAGACGATCAAGGCCTCGCCCATCCCGAACACCACGAGGTCGGCCTTGCTGCTGACGAGGCTCGAGGGGCGCACCGTGTCCGACCAGTAGTCGTAGTGCGCCACTCGGCGCAGCGAGGCCTCGACGCCGCCGGCGATGACCGGGATGCCCTTGAAGGCCTCCCGGCAGCGCTGAGCATAGACATTGGTGGCCCGGTCGGGCCGGAGGCCTGCCCGGCCGCCGGGCGAGTAGGCGTCGTCCGAGCGGATTCGCCGATTGGCCGTGTAGTGGTTGAGCATCGAGTCCATGTTGCCCGCGCTCACGGCCCAGAAAAGGCGAGGCGCCCCGAGCGACCGAAAGGCATCGACCGATCGCCAATCCGGCTGCGAGAGGATCGCGACTCGGAATCCGGCAGCCTCGAGAACGCGCCCCAGAATGCCCATGGCGAACGACGGATGATCGACGTAAGCGTCGCCCGTCACGAACACGACGTCGGCTTGATCCCAGCCACGGGCCGACATCTCCTCACGACTCATCGGAAGGTGAGAGGAGACGGTCGGATCGACGCGAGATCGCTGCTGCATGAATTCGCCGGTCATCAGGGGCGGGCCCTCTCGAAGCGGCCCTGGGAGCGGGGATCTTAGCATCGACCCGCCACGGCGTCATTCTGTTCGCTCTGCGCATGACGGATCGATCACTGCGACTGGCGGGTCTGATAGGATGCACCTCGAACCGCAGAAGAAAGGGACGTCCATGGCGGGATACTCGGGCACACCGCTGGCCAAGAAGCTCGGAATCAAGCCCGGCGCGCACGTCCTCCTGGTCCGGCCCCCCGAATCTCTCGCCGGAGACCTCGAGCCGTTGCCGTCGGATGTGGTGATCAAGCGTCAAGCGCGCGGACGCCTGGATGTCGTCGTGCTCTTCTCCGAGCGTCGGAAAGATCTCGAGGCGCGATTCGCTCGCCTCGCCGAGCAGTTGGAGGCGGCCGGCGGCCTCTGGGTCGCGTGGCCCAAGAAGTCCTCGGGACGAGCGACGGATCTCGCATTCGACGTGGTTCAAGGAATCGGGTTGGCGGCGGGCCTCGTCGACAACAAGGTCTGCGCCGTCGATGACACCTGGTCGGGTCTCCGTTTCGTTCGGCGGCTCGCCGATCGATAGCTCGGAAAACGGCCCGGGCGAGCACGGAATGCCGGAGCCCGTGCTGCTGTTGATCGGGTCGTTGCCGTACTGCGTCTCCGTCCAAAAGGAAGATCGTCATGATGTGGGCTTGGCTTTTGACCGTGATCCTCGGCTTGGTCCACGGTGGCCTCTGGACGCTCGAACCCGAGCGGTCTGGCCCCCAAGACACGGCGCAGGAAAAGGGGACCCGATTCGGCAAGGTCGACCATTCTGCCTGGGACGAGATCCTGCGAGCCGTCGTTCGAGATGAGCGCTTCGACTATCTCGCGCTGCGCTCGAAGCACTGGAGCGCCCTCGAGGAATACCTCGACCGACTCGCAGCCATCGACCCGGAGCCTCTCGATCGGAAGGAGCGCCTGGCGTACTACCTCAATCTCTACAACAGCACGATGGCGCACGTGATCGTGAAGCGGCTCCGGTCGGACTACTCCACCTCGGAGGGCGAGTGGGGAGTCTTCAAGGAGGACCTCGTCCGTTTGAAGTCGGGCAAGGTATCGCTCAATCACCTCGAGAACGAGATCCTCCGCCCCGAGTTCAATGAGCCGCGCATCCACGTGGCCCTGGTCTGCGGCGCGCTCTCTTGTCCGCCGATCCTGCCGCGCGCCTACTCGCCGATCGACCTCGATCGTGTCCTCGAGAAGAACATGACGCGGTTTCTGGCGGACCCGAAGCGAAACCGAGTCGGCACCGACAGCATCGCCATCTCGCAGATCTTCGACTGGTACGCGGACGACTTCGGAGGGAAAGAGGAGCTCATCCACTACCTGGCGCACTACCATCCCGGGATCATCGACGGTCAGAAGATCACGTTCAAGCAGTACGACTGGACCTTGAACATCGCCGCGCCCCAGGAAGGGCGCTGGGTGGCTCTCGCCGAGAAGGCGACCTTGAAGACGGCTCGGGCCGGCGAGCGGCTAGGGCAAGCTCCCTCGGGAGCGATCTTCGAGGTCCTGGGCACGGAGGACGGCTGGCTTCGCGTGCGGCGCCCCTTCACGGATGAACCAGCGTGGATCCCCGAGGCGGCGACGCACGACTATCCAGGACGCTGATTCCTCACCGAGCCTGGTCGCCTCCCGAGCCACCTCGGGCCTCGCGCTGGGCTTGGAGAATGGCCCGAATCAACTCTTCGGGCACGTCGTCGCAAACACTCGAGCTCGGATCGGCCGCGTCACAGGCGGTCTTGGCAACGTCGATCGTCAGTCGATAGCCGTCCAGGTACACCACGCAAGGCGGGCAGGCTTGGACGTGGCGCTGGAAGGACTCCTGCACGTCGCTCGGCAGCTCGCCGTCGAGGTAGGCGGCGATGAACTCGAGGAATTCCTGACACGTCATTGCAGGGATTGCCCTTGGAACTGCGGGTCGAGGAGGCGCTTGAGAGCCTGTCGAGCCCGGTGGAGTCTCAGCTTGACAGCATTCGTCGTGACATCGAGGATCTCGGCTGTCTCGGCAGTGTTGTATCCCTCGATGTCGCGCAGCAGCAAAACGGTTCGATAAATCTCCGGGAGATCCTCGATGCGATCCCGGATCAACTGCTGCATCTCGCGCTTCAGTGCGATCGATACGGCAGCCTCGCTCCAGCGCCCGGGCGGATCATAAAGGTGACCGTCCTCCTTGAAGCGCGGTAGGAGGCTCTCCAGCGAGATCTCCGGCTTGCGACGCTTCGAGCGCAGCTTCATGAGGGAAGCGTTGATGAGGATGCGATGCAACCAGGTCGAGAATCGGGAGTTCCCCTCGAATCGCTTGAGATTCTTGAAGGAAGACAGGAACGCTTCCTGGACCGCATCCCGCGCATCCTCCTCGTTGCGGAGGAATCGTCGAGCCGTCGCGAGGAGGCGCCCGCCGTGATCCCGGACGAGCTGCTCGAAGGCGGCTTCGTCGCCGGCACGCAGGCGAGCGACCAGCTCGGCGTCGAAGGGTGGTCCGGGTGGGGGCTGTGGCGACTCGGAAGCGGGCAAGACTCTCTCCGGCAGGTCATCCTCGGGTAGCGCGAGGTTTCTCGAAGACGCTGGATTGTAGGGCCATTCAAACTGGGGCGTCAATGCGACGGTTCACGAACCTCGGAGGTCAAGTTTCAGAGGACCGTTGGTCGACACTCACGCGAAGCCTGTAGCAATGAACCCGACAATTCACGCCGGAATTTCGCCCCAGATCGGGGAGGAAGGCTCCCGACATGCGCCGAGGTCGAAAGACGTTGATGTGGCTGGCGGCTGGTTTCGCCCTGATCACGGGGGTGTCCCGAGCCGACGTGCTGCGAGTAGGACCGGGACGGGACCTGGCTCGACCGAGCCAGGCCGCGGCGATCGTGCAGCCGGGTGATTTGGTGCTCATCGATGCGGGCGAGTACGTCGGCGACGTCGCTGTCTGGCGGGCCAACGACGTGACGATTCGAGGTGTGGGTGGTCGAGCGCACCTGAAGGCGAATGGACAGAATGCGCAGGGCAAGGCGATCTGGGTCGTGCAAGGCGATCGCATCGTGATCGAGAACATCGAGTTCTCGGGCGCGACCGTCCCTGATCGCAACGGCGCCGGCATCCGTCAGGATGGAACCGGTGTGACGCTGCGGCGCTGTGTCTTCCATCACAACGAGAATGGCATCCTCACCAGCTCCAACGAGGCGAGCGACATCGTGATCGAGGAGTGCGAGTTCGCGCACAACGGCTACGGGGACGGGTACTCTCACAACCTCTATGTGGGACGCGTGCGCAGCCTGACCGTGCGCTCGTCGTACTTCCATCACGGTCGCATCGGGCACAACCTCAAGAGCCGGGCCGCTCGCAACGTCCTGCTTCACAACCGGATCATGGACGAGGTGGATGGGAACGCGAGCTATCAAGCCGAGTTCCCGAACGGCGGCGAGGTGATCCTGATCGGGAACGTGTTGCAGCAGAGCTCGAATGCTTCGAATCCGACTATCTTGTCCTTCGGAGCCGAAGGTCAGACCCATCCCCGGCAGGTGCTTCACGTCGTCAACAACACCTTCGTCAATGACCGCAGCTCGGGCACCTTCGTCCAGTCGGGCGAAGCCATGGACGCTGCAAGGATCGTGAACAACCTCTTCGTCGGTCCGGGCCGGGTGCTGCGCGGCCAAGGTGAGCTCCGCTCCAACCTGCAGACCGACGCGCCGGGCTTCCTCGATCGCGCTCGATTCGACTATCGCCTCGCCGCCGGTTCGCCCGCTCTCGAGGCTGGCGTCGCACCGGGGGACTGGGACGGGATGGATCTGCTGCCGGCGACGCAGTATCGCCACGAGCGTCGAGCGAGCGGTCGATCGGTCGAGGGCCGAATCGATATCGGTGCCTACGAGCGTGGCGGAGAGTGGAGCCTGTGGCAGCAGCCACTGCGTCGCGCTCAGCCGGCTTCGGCGTTGGTCGCGGGGCTAGAACCGGGTGACTTCGTCTTCTTCCTGGCCTCTTTCGAAGGCACGGGCTTCGGAGAGCGCGTGCCCGGCGCGCACGGTCTGAAGCTCGACCTCGTCGGGGATGTCTGGCTCGTCGGCGTCCGAGTCGCCAATGGGGCCGGAGCCGCACTGCTCGACACCTGGGTGCCCTCGGACGCACCTCTCAAATCGCTCAGTACCCAAGCACTCGTCTTCCGCCTTGGCGAAGGACGCCTCGTCAAGACGAACAGCGTCACCGTGTCCGTCCAGCCGGACTGAAAGCGTCAGAGCTTCAGCTCGATGCCGACGGGGCAGTGGTCCGAGCCCAGCACTTCGCTCTCGATCCAGGCGTCCTGCAGGTGCGGCAAGAGGTCGTCGGTGAGGAAGAAGTAGTCGATCCGCCAGCCGACGTTGCGATCACGGGCCCGCGTGATCGTGTCCCACCAGGTGTAGTGGTTCGGCTCATCGCACAGATGGCGGAAGGAGTCCACGTATCCCTTTCGGAGGAGCTTGTCGAACCAGGCACGCTCCTGGGGTAGGAATCCAGAAGTCTTCTTGTTGCTCTGCGGGCGAGCCAAGTCGATCTCTCGGTGTGCCGTGTTGAAGTCGCCGCAGATGATCACGCGCTCTCCGGCGCGGCGGCGCGCCTCCCAGTTGCGGAGGATCGCTTCGTAAAAGGCGAGCTTGAAGTCGAGTCGGCTCGCATCGCGCTTGCCGTTCGGGAAGTACACGTTGAAGAGCGTGAACTCAGAGAACCGAGCGACCAGGACGCGTCCTTCGCCCTCGTACTTCTTCACGCCGAAGCCGCGCTCGATCGCGAGGGGCGGACGACGAGAGTAGATCCCGACTCCGCTGTAGCCCTTCCGCTTGGCCGCGTGAAAGTGAGACTCCCAACCCGGGATCTCACGGAGCGGTCCGGGGAGCTGGTCCGGATGGGCCTTCGTCTCCTGCAGGCACACGACGTCCGCGTCGCCGCCCGCGAGCCATTCGTGAAAGCCCTTGCGGCCGACGGCTCGAAGGCCGTTGACGTTCCAGCTCATCAACTTCATCGACGAGTCTCCCAGCGTCGTTGCGAGGTCCGAAGCCTGGGAGTATAGGCGCCGGAGCCATTCCTTCCAGGCCGAGAAGTCCACCGACCTTTCTCGTCGGACTCCCACCGAACTCGCGTCTCGCTCGTACCAGCGTCCGAACCTCGTTACCATGATTCCTCGCTGCTCCGCTCGGCGCTTGAAGGATGTCGAGAGAACGGAGCCGCCCAACGAACTGCCGCGGAGGAGACGCCACGATGACCGGGTTTGCCATTCTGTTCGTATGGATCTCTGCGCTCGGCGCCTCGAGCGGCCTCGACGGCGATGAGATCCCGACCCTCAAGGTCGAGCGTTCGACCTACTCGGAATCCCTCGATCGCATGGGGACGTTCGTGCCGGCGGAGTATGCCGAGATCGCGCTGTGGCCCGAGACCTACTCGGGCGAGCTGCGTTGGGAAGATGTCGCGTCGCATGGCACGCTCGTTCGCAAGGGCGATCGGCTCGGACGATTCGACACAGAGGCGATCGATCGGCAGCTCGAGACCGTCGAGCGTGACTTGGCCGAGTCCCGCATCGCCCTTGAAAACCTCCGGTTGGAGCAGGCCCTCGAGCAAGAGGGGGAGGCGCTCTCCTTGGCTCGCTCTCACGCCGAGCGAGACGAGGCCGTGCGCGCGCTCGAAGGCTGGGAGAAGGTCGAGCTCGCCTTCGCTCGCCGGAGCGCCGACATGAGTCAGCAGAGCTTCGAGGACAACATTCAAGACCAGAAGGACGAGCTTGCCCAGCTCGAGTCGATGTACCGCGAAGACGAGCTCACCGATGCGACCGAGGAGATCGTCCTCATGCGCTCGCGTCGCTCGTTGGCGCGATCCTTGGCTCGCTTCGACATGTCCAAGGAGCAACGCGCCTACAAAGACAGCTTCAGCACGCCGGTCCAGACCGCGCAGCGCCGGAGAGCCGTTCAAGCCAAGGAGCATGCCCACAAGGCCACCGTTCAGCGCGCCGAGATCGCCCGTACCGGGCGCCGACTCAAGCTCGAGGCGGCCGAGCGTGGCCTCCGCGAAAAGGAGGAGCAGCTCGCCAAGCTCGAGCACGACCGCGCACTGCTCGAGCTCACCGCGCCTCGCGATGGAGTGCTCCTCCATGGCGGCGTCGACGACTATCGCCCCGGTCGCTCGGCTCCCCGACATGAGCGCGGCGGACGTGCGACGTTCCAGAAGCCGATCTTCACGATCGCGAAGCACGACCGATTCCAAGTCGCATTCGACTTGCCCGAGTCCAAGGTGGCCGGCGTCAAGAACGGTCAGGTCGTCCACGTCGACGCGGTCTTCGACGACTCGAGTCGACACGGTACTGTTCGAGTTGAGCAGACTCCGTCTCCGCGCTCGGCTGGTGGTCCGGAGAATCTCTACGAGGCCCGCGTGAGCATCGGGCAACCGCTTCCGGGGCTCCAGGCGGGGATGCGCGCCCAAGTGAAGATCGAGACCCAGATCGCGACCGACGCGCTCTTGTTGCCGCGAACGGCGATCTTCGGAGCTGGTGAAGACACTTACTGCTGGGTCGCGACGGCGCAGGGATTCGAGCGCGTTTCGGTGAAGCTCGGGCGAGGGGATGAGCGACAGGTCGTGGTCAGGGACGGTCTGAAGGCGGCGCAGGTCGTACTGCTGAGCGAGCCTCCCCAATGAGGGGCTCGAGGATCCCTGCCGTCAGCGGGTGGTGCCGTCTCATCGTGTGCAGCGTCGTCGCCACTGGATCGATCTGGGCCGACGAGCTCGGACCGGTCACGGCCGGCGAGCGAGATGCCGCGATCGAGGGAGCCGTCGATTGGCTCCTCGCCAACCAGCACGACGACGGGGGCTGGGGCTCTCACCACTCGCCGCGTCCGATCGAGGTGCTGGCGGACGTGCCCGGATCTCACAACGCCTTTCGCGTGGCGACCTCGGCATTGTGTGTGATCAGCTTGTTGGACAGTCCGCTCCAAACGGAGGCCACGCGTTCGTCGGCCAGCCGCGGCCTGGACTACTTGCTGTCCGCCTACGACGTCAAGCGCGCGAACGCGATGGAGCACTACACCGTCTGGGCCTTCGGATACGGTCTCCAGGCGTTCGGGGAGTGGCTGATCGCCCAGCCCGAGGATCCGCGTCGCCCGCAGATCGAAGCCGCCTGTCGTCATTTGGCCAAGAAGGTCGATCAGTACCAAACCCTCGATGGGGGATGGGGCTATCTGAGCCTTTCGGGCGTGCGGACCTTCAAGCCGTCTTGGACCTCGATGAGCTTCACCACGGCCACGATAATGATCGGCATCGAGCGCGCCCAGCGTCACGGCATCGCCTTCGACGAGTCGATGCTCACCAAGGCCAAGCGCTTCATGGAGCGCTCTCGGACACCCGAGGGCAACTTCCTGTACGGCGACTACCTGAAGTACGGACCGCGGGCGGACATCAATCAGGACAAGGGCTCGGCTTGTCGCACGCCTTGCTGCCAGTACGCCATGATGCTGTTCGGACGAGACTTCTCGGAAGCCGAGCGACGCAAGGGGCTCGACGATTTGCTCGTGCGCCACATTCGCTTTCAGAAGATGAGCCTGCGCCGACCCATCCCACACGAGTCCTGGTACAGCATCTCGGGCTACTTCTACCTCTACGGCATGCACTACGCCTCCTACGTGCTCGAAGGCATGCCGGCCTCGGATCAGGAGCGCCTCTCACGTCCGCTCTTCGACGCGATCATGGTCTGCCATCAGCCCGACGGATCGTTCTGGGACTACCCGCTGTACAGCTATCACAAGCCGTATGGCACCGCGATGGCACTGATCGCGTTGAGCCGGGTCGTCACGGCTTCCTGAGTCACGAAAGAACGAGGCCGCCTCCCAATGGGAGCGCGGCCTCGTCTCGATTCACGATCTCCGGCGAGCCTACCGACCCGACTGTGAGCCGTCGGCCGCAATCGTGATGGTCAGTGGCGCCGTCCAAGCGATCTCTTCGGGCGTGTAGTAGAGGTAGCTGCGCGAAGCCGGCCCAGTCGTGCGACCGGGGATGCGTGCGACCGCATCGATGTCGAACTCGTGGACGGCTCCTGGCTCCAGCCCTCGCCAGTACAGCACGATCTCTCGGCCCGCCTGCTCCCAGAATGCGAAGCGACCGCCGTCTCGGAGGTCATCGAGCACCTTCGGAGAGACCTCGAGACCGGCCGGCAAGCCGATGATGGCCATGGCCATCGGCACGCCGTCACCCGACACGTTCTCCACGCGCGCCTTCACCGGAACCGTGGCCCCTTCACTGACCTCACTCGAGCCGAGCGAAGTCGTGAGACGCACGGGTGGATGGGCGCCATTGGCAGGCAGATCCGACGTGTATCGCAGATCGAAGGCCCACGGGAACTCGTTGTCACCCGTCAGCTCCAGGCGCACTCGGTTCATGCCCGGCTCGAAGTGCTCGATCAGCTTGTCGAAGGACAGCAGTCCTCGCTGACCCGCTCGGACACGTTCACCGGCGACCAGACGCTCGTCGACGAAGACGCGAATCTCACCGTCGCTCGTGATGCGCCGATCGAGCTCGGCATGCCGGACGAGCGCCTTGAGGGCCAGGATCGTGGCCTGAGTCGCTCCGAAGGTGCCGGATCCGCTCCGCTGGGTCAGCAGATACTCGATCGCTCGACGGCGCTGTCCCGCGAACTCGTCGTCATCCGACCAGGCGAGGGCGGCGATCGAGGTCGTCTCGACGATCAGGTCGTTACCCCGGGAGGCCGTGATGCTGGTCGTGCCTCCGGGAACGCTCCCGTCCGACTTCTGAAATGCGGTCAGCATCTGTCGAGCGTCACGGGCCGTCTCGGACCGTCCGGCGGCTTCGAGGCAGCGTGCAATCCAGCTCATCTCGTAGGCATCCTCGGTCACCTGACGCCGCTTCTCGAGAGCATCGATCTCGCGGGTCAGCTCCGAAAGCGAGACGCCGGTTCCGACGAGCGAGTAGGTGAGATAGGCATCCACGATCGGACGGGGCGCACCCCACGAGTGCAGCCCGTCCTGACGGGCGTCAAACCCGCCTTCGCCATCACGGCGATCGAGCAGCCAGCGACGGGTCCGCGTGATCATCTCGCCATCGATGCCGTCGTACACGCGCGCCGTGTCATGAAACTCCAAGAGCCCGTAGGCCGTCAGCGCCTCGTGTGCGGGGTCGGCCCCGAACCACTCGAAGCCACCTCGAGAGCATTCGAAGCCCGAGAGCCGATCGGTGCCATAGGCCAGCAGGTCTTGAGCACGGCGTTCGACGGCAGGCGCTTCGATGCCGGCTGCCTGAATCAGACTCAGGGCGAGGACGTTCGGATAGTGCGTCGAGCTGGTCTGCTCGAAGCAGCCACTCGGCTGACGGAGGATCCCTTCGAGGCCGTCTTGGAGATCATCCAGCGGGGAGGGATAGAGCTTGAGCTCGGCGGACAGGGAGCCCGGCTGGTGGGAGTCCGGGAGGCTGACGTCAAAGCTCACGGATTCGGAGACGACACCACTCTGAGAGTCGTGCCGAGGGAACCCGCGAGCGACCACACGGAGGTCCGTCAGGACGCGATCGGAGAATCGGCCGCTGCGCGCCTTCAAGTCGACGCGGGCCGGTCCTGGCTGCACCCCGACCTCGATCGGAATGATCACGCGGCTCCGTCCGTCGGGAAGCGCCACCGTCTGAATCGGCGCACCGGTGCTCGAGAGCGGATCCGTTACACGCACGCCCACCTGCGCTGAAAGCAGCTCCGGATCGGTGGCCGATACCACGACCGGGATCTCGAGGCGATCTCCAGCCGAGACTTCGGTGGGCAGCTTGGCTTCCAGCTGGAAGGGCAGTCGAGACTCGAAGGAGGCATCTGCTTGTCCGAGGCGACCGGCGCCGTGGGCGTCGGCGGCTACGGTCCAGGTCGTCACGCGATCACTGACATCGAACTCGACCGTGGCTCGGCCTTCCTCGTCCGTTGCCAGAAGCGCGTTCCAGTAGACAGTCTCTCGGAAGTCCAAGCGGGCGATCTCGTTCGAGCGCCGGTGTGCGAACTCCCTCACGTAGTACCGGAAGTCGGCTTGAAAGGGCGAGTCGACTGTGGATTCGGCTGCGAGCAGTCCTGCTCGATCGAGCTCGCGCGCATTCTGGAACTCCTGCTCGGGTCGCGCGCGCAGATCCTCATTCTTGTCGCCGACATCGTCCTTCCAGAAGCTGGCCCTTCCCAGTGAGAACCGCTCCGCCATCTCGTCGGGCTCCTCGATGACTTCCTCTTCGACCTCGAGTGCGTCGAAGGAGCCGAATCGCCACCGACCCTCGTCGCCGTCGTCGCCAGAGAACTGAGCGGCATCCGTACCGCCGGCGTAGCTGAGAGCGAGGAGGGTTGTAATATCTTCGGGGCTGAGGAGCACGTCGCCGGTCGCAGACAGAACGGGAGCGGCATTGAGCTGGCGTGCATCGGCGAAGGAAGCCTCCGCGGCGCCATCGAATCCCTGGTCCGCCTCACCGACGATGAAGAGCATGACGGAGGCGGCGCCGAGCATCGTCAGCGCAACGCCGAACGAGACGCGGGTTCCATGCGACCAGTGCCAGCGTCGCGCCGACCATCGGAGCCCCAGGCCCACCAGAGCCAGGACGAGCGCCGTGCCCCACAGGATCAACGAGAAGCGACGATAGTCCAGGGCCGTGCTCTCGAGGTCCCACACCGTCGAGCGCAACGGATCGCGCCTGGAGTCGACGGCGACCTGAGGGATCTGGGGGCGTCCTTCACGAATCAAGACTCGGCGGGCGGCGTCACCATGCTCGGCAATGAGCTCCTCGGTCTTCAACCAGGCGAAGCGGCGCCAGCCGCGGGTCCCGAGGAGCAGATCGATGTGCTCCTCCGCGCCGGGAGAAGAGAGCAGGAAGTCCTCAATGTCCTCGAGCTCCTCGACGTCGGCGAAGAGCATCGCCTGATCCGCCAAGCCGATGCGAGGCTCGTCCAGGATGTCGCGCGTCGCGGCATCGGTCACCACCAGTCCGACGATGGCGGAGACCGACCGCCCGGACTCGTCGCGGGTGTGGATCGTGAGCCGTTGGGAATCTCCGGGTGCGATGGTTTGGCGCTCCGGCTCGATCTCGATCGTGATTCCTCGGCTGGATCGTCGATGCACGAGACGCTCCGCCACCGGCATCAGGTCCTTCTGAAACACCGTCACGCGCAGCACACCGCTCGCCTCGGGAGCCACGTCGATCGCCAGCTTGTGGGCTCCCGCACCTCGGAAGGTCGTCTGTCCGACCAAGCTCCCGCGGCAGAACACTCCGGCGATCCAGGGGCCTTCACCGGTCACGTGCGTTTCGAAAGCCACTGGCTCATCTGGTCCGAAGCTCGCCGCCGAGCTCAGCAGCGTGATGCCCGCCTTCTTTGCAGCCGGGAGGGCGACCGGCTCGGCGACCGGGGCCTCGAAGCGCAACGTGTAGCTCTCGGTCCTGCCTGGCTCGAGGAGAAAGCTGGCTCGGCCTTGGTGCGAGGTCTCGAATGGCGCGACCACTCGGCCGGCCGTATCCACGATCTGGCCGCGCGCCTCGGCCGGTCGTCCCAGCGCGTCCGTCACCTCGGCGTAGATTCGATTCGTCGTCCCGGCGACGAGCTCGCCGCCCTCGGGAAAGAACGCGACCTCGAGACGTCCCGTCGGCACGACGAACGGCTCGATGTCGGTCTCGATCGTGCTGCCATCGCTCACGCGCGCCACGAAGCGGCCTTCGCCCCGCGTGACGGAGTCGGGCAGCTGGAAGGTGAACAGGGTCCGCCCGGCCGAGTCGAGCTCGGCCTTCTGAGCCCACACGGCTTCGCCGTCCACGAGCAAGGTCGCATCGACCTGCGCTCCTTCGGCCGGGCCTTCACCCAGGCGAGTCACCGTGACCTCGGCGCTCCCACTCTCGCCGGGCGCATAGGTCTTGCGGTCGAGATCGATCCGCTTGGAGAAGCGCGATGCCTGGTACCGCTGCACCAAGAAGGCGTGTCGCTCGACGGTGAACTCGTTCTGACCATCTCGCAGCTCGAACGCATACTCGCCGCCTGCCGAGTCCGCAGGGACCTGCCACTGCGGCGAGACCACGCCCTGCTGAGCCTGGAGCACCATCTCCTTCTGGACCTGATCCCGCGCATCGACGATGCGCAGTCGGTAGGAGCCCTGGCGGGGATTCAATGTCAGTCGGTCCAGGAGCAGGCCTCGCAAGAACACGGGCTCTCCGGGCCGATAGACCGGCTTGTCGCTGGTCAAGTAGACCAACGGGCCCTCGGCATCCGGGGCGAGATACAGCGAGGCCGACGAGGCCTCCGCTCCCGCGTCCGCCGTCACTTCCAGCCGTCGGGGCCCGTCGAGGCGAGGCGGCAGCTCCAGGACCGTCTCACCCGTGCTCGCCAGCTGTCCTTCGGCTTGTACGTCGCCCTGCTCGTCGAGCACTCGCCAGCTCAGGGATGCGGCCCGGAGCTCGTGGTCGAAGTCGGTCGTCCGAATCGTGTAGCGAGCGGGTGCCCCGTCGGGTACGCCTCGAGGACCGCTGATCTCGATCTGGCAGGACTCGGACCTCAGCACGGCCGCTCTCGCCTCTTGGTAGAGCCACAAGCCGACCGGTGCGAGAAGGAGGACGGCAGCAGCGGCCAGCGCCAGGCGCACGAACCAACGCCCGGTCTTCTTCTTTGGGAGTTCCCTGGGCTCTTGGACCGGAGTCGGCCGGGTCAGATCGAGCTCGTCGATCGGGGCCTGGGCCGCCTCGGACAACAACGCCGCTTCGCCCTCGACCTCGGCCGACAGGGATTGAAGCCCTGGGTCGTTCTCGAGGCGGGCTCGAAGGCCGTCCGGATCGGGATGACAACCGAAGTGCAGCTCGAGAAGCTCTTGCCTCAGATCTTGGCGTTCGCGTTCATTCATCGGGAGTCCCTCCCGTGTTGTGGAGTCGGTCCGAAGCTGCCCAGCTCTCCGCGGAGTCGAGCCAGTGCCGTGCGCATCCTCGTCTTGGCGGTGCCGACGGGAATGCCGAGCGCTGAGCCGATCGCGTCAAAGCTCAGACCGGCCGAGACTCGGAGGAGGAAAACCTCTTTCTCGGCATCGCGCAGCGAGTGGATCGCTCGTCTTGCCGCGACGAGCGCCTCCTGCTGGAGAGCCGAGGCGTCGGGTGGGGATTCCGTGGAACGAAGCTGCATGGGATCGACCTCCTCCAGCGGGTGGCTCGGACGGCGTCGGCTGCGTTGCCGACGCTGATCTTTGGCGAGATTGAGGGTGATGACGAACATCCAGGCGACGGGATCCCGCGGCTCGAAGCCGCGCTGAAGGGCACGCCAGGCTCGCAGGAAGGCTTCCTGCAGGAGCTCGCCGGTCTCGGCCGCCGGGCCGAGGACGCCGCGCACCGCGCCGGCCAGGCCGGAGCGGTGGTTCTGGAACAGTGCCGGTAGCTCTTCGTGAAACGAGCCGGTTACGTCGCTCAAGACCATTCCTCGTCGGGATCGGTTCAGTTCGCCGCTGAAGACGTCGCCGCCTCCTCCGAGTTTTCCGGGAGGTGTTTTTTTTCTGCGGGAGGCGACCTCGAGCCGGGGCCGATGCTCGCATCTCTCGCCTCCTGGGGCGGGAGCGGGCACCGGCGATCGGGCCGAGCAGCAGGATCCGTCAGGCGGTCGCGATTCTCAATGGGTCGTCTTCGGGCTTCCTGCCGACCGACCCGAAAGAGGCGGTCTGGCGGCCTGGCTGGATCCGGAGTTAGATTGTGGCACGTGCCGAGGTGTCGTCTTGAGTGCGAGTGAGGAGCATGCGTGAGCGAGGCGGGCGAAGAAGTGGGACCGGAGCCACCCCAGCGATTTCGGTTCGAGACGAATCCGAATCTTCTTCGGCCGGATCGACCGAGCACGCTCGAGCCGGCGCCGACCTCGGAAGAGTCCACCGGCGATTCCCTCTCGATTGCGGATGGCATCGAGCGTCGAGTCGCACCGGATTCGATCCGCGCTGACCGGATCTCTGGTTGGATCGCGCTCCTCGTCCTTTCGGGAGGAGGCGCCGTCGCGACCGGGCTGTTGGTCGCCTTGTCGGGTTGGCCCTTGCCGATCCGATTGGCGTTGATGGGAGTCTGGGCCTTCCTCACGGCGGCGGGGCTTTGGCTGGCGCACGGCTGGCCGGCGCTTCAGTGGCGCAGGACCTCGTTCCGAGTCGATGCGGGCGGGATCGAGATCCGCAAGGGCGTCTTGTGGCGGCGAGTGATCAACGTTTCTCGCTCGCGGATCCAGCACACGGATGTCTCCCAGGGGCCTCTGCAACGACGCTTCGAGCTCGCCACCCTGATCATCCACACGGCGGGCACCGAGCACGCGACGGTGGATCTGGCCGGACTCTCCCACGCGACGGCCCTCAAGATTCGGGATCACCTGATCAGCGGGGAAGGCGACGATGCCGTCTGATCATGAGGTCGCGGCAGGTCCCTCGGCACCGCGTCGCCTCTCGGCGGCACCGACCGAAGGCCAACGCCTGCATCCGTTCTCGCTGCTGTTCAGCATCGGCCAGGCGGCTCGCAACCTGCTGATTCCCGGCCTGCTCGTCTGGTTCGCCGCCGACAATAATCGCTACGAGCTGTTCCTGATGGTGCTGTTCGTACCGGCCACGCTGCGCGCGCTTCTCAAGTACGCGACCTTTCGCTACCGGTTCGCCGAAGGCGAGCTGGTGATGAAGGAGGGGCTGATCTTTCGGAACGAGCGTCACGTACCGTTCCACCGCATCCAGAACATTGACTGGACGCAGAACCCACTTCATCGGCTGTTGCGTGTTGCGAGTGTCCGAGTCGAGACGGCCGGAGGCACCGAGCCCGAAGCCGAGCTGCAAGTGTTGACGGTCCCAGCCGCCGAGGAGATGCGCCATCGCGTCTTCGAGGAGAAGCGTCGAGCCGGCGATCCGGCGGCGGCTTCTCTCTGGGTGCCCGACGCTTCCGAAAAGCGGGAGCTGGCGCGTTTGGGTGTTGGCGATCTGGTGCTTCTCGGGTTGATCTCGAACCGTGGCCTGGCCATCGCGGCCGCTGGACTCGGTGTGGCTTGGGAGCTCGATTTCTTCGATCCCAGCAAGTGGGAGGAGTGGTTCGCGGGATCACTCGGCCAGTTCATCGAGCGCGTGCCCGACACCTGGCTCTGGCGTAGCACACTGATCCTGGCGGCGATCTTGACAGCGATCGTCGCGTTGCGCCTGCTGTCGGTTGCCTGGGCACTCTTGCAGTTCTGGAACTTCCGGCTCGCGGAGCAAGAATCCGGGCTGCGGGCCACCTACGGTTTCTTCACCCGACATACCTCGACGATCCCGCGACCGCGGGTGCAGCTCGTCACCCAGATCGAGTCGATCGGCCAGCGCTGGGTCGGGCGCCGTGGCTTGCGCGTGGTGACCGCCGGAGGGGATGCGGACGATGATGATCAGTCCCGTCGGCGCTGGCTCCTCCCGATCGGAGAGCGAAAGGTCGTCGCTCGCCTCGCCGATCTGGTGCAGCCGGAGACCGCAGCTCCGGACCTCGACTGGCAACCAGTGGAGGGGCGAGCATTTCGCCGCGTCGTGAAGAGGGAGCTCTTGATCGCGGTCGGCGTGCTCGTTCTGCCGGTGCTGTGGTGGAGCGCGTGGTGGGGGACGGTCGTCTTGCTCACCGTCCCGTGGGCGATTTGGGATGCCCGGGCCCGAGTGCGTCGGATGCGCTGGGCGCTCAGCGGTGCGGGCTTCCACTTCCGGAGCGGGCTCTGGACGCACAAGGTGAGCGCCGTGCGCTTCAACAAGATCCAGACCGTGCAGTGCGTCAGGTCGCCATTCGATCGCCGCTATGGCATGGCGACCCTGGCCGTCGACATCGCAGGCCTGGGCAATGCAGATCATCGCATCCACGTGCGCTACCTCGATTCCGAGCTGGCCGAGTCGCTTCGAGTGCGGCTCGCGAACGAAGCCGCCACCACTCGATTCCGCTGGTGATCGATCTCTTTCGGTCGGCTCAATACCCGATCACGGTGCCGTCTTTCCTCATCTCGGTTGCGCCGTGGTACACGCCTTGGACCCGATCAAAGTGGATCGCCTGGTAGCCTCCGAACGAGCCGCTTCGAAGAATCCGATGGCCTCGCTTCGTCAGTGCACTTGCCACGTCTTCGCCAATGCCGCTCTCGAGCGAGAGCTCGCCGCCGTCGGACATCATGGTGCCGGTCGGCTGGCTGCTCCCGGTATGACGATAGCGAGCGGCATCACCGGCTTCCTGGAGGTTCATGCCGAAGTCGATCAGATTGCAGAGGATTTGAACATGCCCCTGGGGTTGCATGGCGCCGCCCATCACACCGAAGCTCAACCAGGGCGCTCCGTCCTTGAGGACGAATGCGGGAATGATGGTATGAAACGGACGCTTCCCCGGCGCGTAGACGTTCGGATGCCCGTCCTCGAACGTGAACAGCGCACCCCGATCCTGGAGCATGAAACCCAGGCCGTCGGGAACGAGGCCGCTTCCCATTCCCGAGTAATTGCTCTGGATCAAGGACACCATCATCCCGTTGCGATCGGCGACCGTGAGATAGATCGTGTCCCCTTGCTCGAGACGCGGCTCGCCGGTGGGGACGGACTGCGCGGCGCGCTCAGTGTCGATCAAGCATCGCCGCCGAGCGGCGTAGTCTTTCGAGATGAGATCCGCGATCGGGAGATCGGAGAAGGCCGGGTCGGCATAGAACCGCGCCCGGTCGGCGAAGGCGAGCTTCTTGGCCTCGACGTGCAGGTGGAGGTACTCCGCGCTGTTGTGCCCGAGTCGGGCTAGATCGTACGCCTCGAGGAGATTGAGCATCTGCAGCGCCGCGATCCCTTGCCCGTTCGGCGGAAGCTCGAAGACCTCGTAGCCTCGGTAGGTGGTGCTGACCGGCTCGACCCACTCGGATCGATGAGCCGCCAGATCCTCTTTCGTGATGTATCCGCCGATCCGACGAAAGTAGCGATCGATCACCTCGGCGATCTCGCCGCGATAGAAGACGTCTCGGCCGCCACTCGCGATCTTCTCCAGCGTGCG
The DNA here is from genome assembly GCA_029260795.1 of Planctomycetota bacterium. Classification (GTDB taxonomy): domain Bacteria; phylum Planctomycetota; class OFTM77; order OFTM77; family OFTM77; genus OFTM77. Next base: position 132,935 of record JAJDCO010000154.1, read on the forward strand.
AGCCAGATCGGGGTTGCGGAACACTTCGCCTTCCAACGGTGGACGGCCTTCGGGCAGGTAGGTCTGGCGGAAGCTGTCGAGGTCGGGGAGAAGCTCCCGATTGCGCTCGAAGGCGCGTGTGTTCGAGGCCCAGTAGTAGGCGATGACCTGCGTCACCGGGAATCCCTCGCGTGCGTATCGGATGGCCGGCGCGAGCACGTCCTTCATGGGAAGGGATCCGAATCGGTCGTGGAGCTCAAACCAACCGTCCACCGTGCCCGGCACGGAAACGGGCAAGGGACCGAGCAGCGGTATCTCCGAAGCGTCTCCGATCGCCGCTCGGAGCTTCTCGATCGTCAAGGACTGCGGTGACCGTCCGCTGCCGTTCAGACCGTGGAGCTCCTTCTTTTTCGGATCCCAGACGATCGCAAACAGGTCTCCCCCGATGCCGTTACCCGTCGGCTCCATGAGCCCGATGGTCGCGTTGGCCGCGATCGCGGCATCGACCGCCGAGCCGCCGGCCTTCAGCACGTCGATGGCGACCTGAGACGCGAGCGGGTGCGAGGTCGCGGCCATGCCGTTGCGGGCGAGCACCGGGCTCCGGCTCGCAAAAGGCCGTCCGGTGATGCGGTCTCCTCGACCGTCCTGTGGAAAGGCACTGGCCCAGGTCGCGGTCATCAGCAGGCCGATCAGAGCGAGGGAAGGGGACGCGAGCATGGGATCCTCTTTGGCCGGGGACTTCGGATGCAGGGTCGTTCGTACGGGGCACGCCTCCAGATTGGCAAGAACGGCGGAGACTTCAAGGCTCGGCCACCGATGTGGCCTCGCCCCGGCTCAGCCGCTCGACGATGCGCTGCCATCCGATCCCGTCGTCGAATACCCCGCGAAGCGAGACGACGCTCCGATCCGATGACAGGCTCAGGGGTTGTTGATTCGGCAGAGTTCACTAGACTGGTCACGAACACCGTCCTGCCGTGAGCCACACGCCACTTGCCCCATCCCCCCGGCCCGCCGAGTGCACCACCGACGAATCCGTCTGCGCCGCCGGCCATCGCATCCGGAAGGTCTCCGAAACATGTCCCGTCTGTTTCGATCGATGCTCCTGGCCTTGCTCGTCGTCGGCTCCCTTGGAACCGCATCCGCTCAAGACTTGTTGGTCTCCAGCTGGCTCACGAACGAGGTGCTGCGATATGACGCCTCCAGCGGAGCCTTCCTCGGAGTCTTCGTCACGAGTGGCAGTGGGATGATTCGGCCCCACGACACGACGATCGGGCCCGATCGAAACCTCTACGTCGCTTCTTCCGGCTTGAACGGCATCATTCGCCACGACGGGACCACCGGCGCACTGATCGATACCTTCGTTCCCAACGGGAGCGGGGGGCTGTCTTCACCGGTTGGAGTGCGGTTCGGTCCCGACGGTCACCTCTATGTCTCCAGCCAAGCCAATGACCGCGTGCTGAAGTACGACGGGACAAGCGGCGCTTTCGTATCGGAGTTCATCTTCGACGACCCGGCGACGGTCGGTGTCGACGAGACAGGCGGGATCCAGCGTCCCGAGGGCTTCGCCGTCGGTCGTGACGGCGACCTCTACCTCGCGGCGGGAGACTCCGATGCCGTCTTCCGCTACGACGGCGAGACCGGGGCGTTTCGGGACATCTTCGTGGGCTCGGGAAGCGGAGGCCTGGATGATCCGAACGGACTGACATTCGGTCGCGACGGCCACCTGTATGTTGCGTCGTTCGGGACGCAGGAAGTGCTTCGTTACCACGGCGCGACCGGTGCCTTTCTCGGCGCCTTCGTCACTGCCGGGAGCGGGGGCCTCAACAACCCGCATGACGCCGTCTTCGGACCGGATGGCCACCTCTATGTCACCTCGTACTCGAGTGACGAGATCTTGCGCTACGACGGCTCGAGCGGTGCCTTCTTGAATGCCTTCGTGACCGCTGGCAGTGGGGGGCTCGATGGCCCGATCTCGCTGCTCTTCCGGCCGGCGACGCGTCTCGATCTCTTCGGACCGAGTCCTGGCACGCCGGGGGCTTCGAGCACGCTGACCGTGCGGTCCGCGACGTCCGGGCAGACGGTGTTCTTTCTGCTTGGCTTCGGTCAGGCGCGCTTCAAGGTGCCGAGCTGTGTCGGGTTGTTCATGGAGCTCGCGCTGCCGTTGATCCTCGGCAGCAGTGTCGCCGACGGCAACGGCGTCGCCACCCTCTCAGCGAACGTGCCCGGGCTGGCCTCGGATCAAAGGCTGTGGTTCCAGACGGTCGAGCTGGCCAGCTGCCGAGTGAGTAACGTCGTCCCGTTCACCTTCCCCGACACGGGCGGCTCCGCCTCGGTCGTCATCGATCCGGGTGGGACGCTCAAGAGCAGCAGCACTTTCAACTCGGGCTCGTTCCAGATCACGAACACCTCGAGCAACGGGCTCAAGATCACCGACGTCGAGTTGGATCTGTCGACGTCGATCTTGCCGGACTTGGTCTACGACCCGTTCGGTCAGGCCGGTGACACGGTCGGCAAGAACTTCACCGTCGACTTCGACCCGGGCGTGGGCCTCACGTCGAACGGCTTCTCTCTGCCGCACGACCTCGGCTTCGATCGCCTGGACTTGACCTTCAACGATTTCGATTCGGGCGAGCCTCTCTTCTTCTCGGTCGACACGGACCCGACGACGATTCAGGGCTCCTCGGCGCCGGGCCCGAACGAGAGCGGGAGTATCTCGGGTCTCGAGCTGATTCGCGCTCGTCTCCGCATCAGCTTCAGCGACGGCTCCTTCCGCGTGGCCGAGACCTATCGCCGATCCGGGAGCGTGACCGGCTCCGAGATCGTCGTCCAAGCGGGCATGCCCGCAGCGCCCTCCATCGAGATGCTCGGACTCGTCGCGCCGGCCCAAACCAACCAGGCGAGTCAAACGGTCCGCGTGCAGGCTCCGATTGGGTCGACCGTGAAGCTGGTCCAGCTCGAAGGTGGGTTGTTCACGCACAATCTCCCCGGTGGCGGCTTCGATGTCGATCCGTTCGAGGCCAACAGCGCCGTCGCCGTGACTGAGCAGAGCGCCTCGGTCGGCACCTCGGGCCAGGTCGATCTTGTGGTGACCCTGACGCGCGCGGACTCCGACAGCGGCTACAACCATTTCTGCGCGGTCGTTCAGGACACGAGTGGCCGCCTCGGCCGCCTCTCGCAGGTGCTGGTCGTGCAGCTCATCCCCTGACTCGCGTTGCAGTGCCCGGGGCTCTCGATGCGCTCGTTCTCACCGGGCACACCGACCGAGTGAGACCCACAGCCTTCCGCTCTCGTCAGCGCTTCTCTTTCGCCGTCGAGAAGAAGACGAGGATCTCCAGCGACTCCTCGATGTCATGGAAGCGGTGCTCGACTTCCGCCTTCACGTAGAGGACGGATCCCGGGCCGATCGGCTTCGTCTCGCCAGCGGCCGTGAATTGCGAGCGCCCTTGGACGACGTAGTAGACCTCGTCTTCGCCGTGGGGCTTCTGTCCGTCGGTTCCTCCTTTGGGCAGGCTGGTGACCCCGCAGTGGAGGGCCGACGTGCGCAGGAAGGGTAGATAGCTTCGCTCCGACTTCGCGCGCTCCGCTTCGAGCTTGGCGAACTCGAAGAAGCGGACCTCCGGAGCCGGGGGGCGAGCGTCTTCTTCCTGCCCAGGACGAGCTTCACGGGCCGGTTTGATCGACTGACATGAGACGACGGCGAGCGCGGCCAGGATGCCTAGAATCAAGAGCTTCATCTCTCTCCCTCGTAGTCCTTCGCGTGTTCGGCAGGGCAGGTGGAGTGTCGCAGCTTCGAGGTGCGTCGCTCACGGAGCGGAGCTCAATCTTTCGAGCCGAGGTCGAACACGATCGGGTCGTGATCCTTGGCTCCGATGCGATGCCCTTTCCAGGGCCCACCCGCGATGACTTCGACCTCGGGACTCCAGAACAAGTAGTCGAGTCGGCGACCCGGCTGGGCCGTCGTTCCTCGGCCCAGCCCGACGCGACTGGCCTGAGTCGAATCCCCGAGCTCGAAGAGGAACAGCAGATCGGGAGAGAGCTCCCGAAGCGTGGCGAGGAGCGAAGCCTCGTCCTCCCGTTGCAAGAGCGCACCGGTCGAGCCACCCGGCCGACCGACGTTCCAGCTCACCCGGCGGATCTCGTCAGTCGATCGAAAGCGCGGCTCGAACCCTCGCGCTGGCTCGTCGGAGCTTCCGAAGCCGAGGACTGCGCACGATGCGGTCGTGATCAGTAACCACAGCTCGAGACCGCGATGCTCAGCGCACGCTTCGGGGCGCGCCTGTCGAATCCGCCTCGGGCTCTTGGCCGTTGTCGATCTTCGCGAGTCGTTCCTGGTGCCGGTGGCCCATTCGAGTCAACACGACGGCCGTGATTGACACGATCGCGGCGATCGCGATCACGCTCGCGAGGGTCTCGGGAACGAAGAGAGCTTCCCAAAACCCGTGAGCAAGAGTGGGGTGAATCGTCATGCAGGGCCTCCTATCGGCTTCGCAACAGCGACAGGATGTCGCAGGCTCGCTTGTGGTAGGTCTGCTCTTCGGGACCGGCCTCTTCGACCGGCGATTGGACGTCGACGAACTCGACGGTGGCGATGGTGGTGCCGGCGTCGTGACGTTCGAGCTCGAAGTGACGAGCTCCGCGCTGCTCGGTGATCGGCATCCAGACTCGCGGGCCGACAGGCAGGCCGGCCTCGTCGAGTGGCTCGATGACGAAGATCGTCGCGGTCACGCGCCGAATCCGTCCTCCGGCGAGCGAGAGCGGCAGCCACCGCAGGCCTTCGGAGAAGGAGTACTGATTGCGAGCCAGGAATCCTCTTCCCACGGCACCGAAGAGCTCGGCTGCCAGCGAGGCGTTTGCTTGAGAGCCGGACTCGCCGCGGAGCGCGGGGCCGGCACCCGGATCATTCCACACGGGCAGGGCCTCGGTGGCATCCTCGCCTCCGGAAGCGGCCCACAGAGCGGTGGCGAGGCAAAGAATGGCGAGCGAGACGAGGAAGACGCCGGTACGAACGGCCCACATGGAGTTCCCCTCCGGGAGATGGAGTCTGGCTTCGATCGGAGCGAGCGAGGGCCGTCGGAAGGCCGAGCTCGCGGTCGGGATCATATCAGGTGGGTTAGAAGCGCCGCAATGCCGCATGGTTCGGCATTCCGGTGGGACAGCGTCCTACCCCGGATAAGAGCGGGCGAGCCGCCTGGCGGGCCGCCCGTCTCCGTGCGAAGAACTAACGCTCCCAGCGAAGAACCAAAGAAAGAAGCGGCTCGAAGCCGAAGCTTCGAGCCGCTCGGGTCTGGCGAAAGGAATGGAGGCTTACTGGAGAGAATCCAGGACACCCGCGGTCGCGTTCTTGGCCACGGTCTCGTGGAGCAGGTGGCCCACCGAGATGCCGCCGAGGGACTGGAACATGGCGCCGACGAAGGCGGGGTCGTTGATGGCGGGCTCGTTACCGACGATGTCGGTGGCGCGGTCGCCGTCGAGGCGGGCCCAACCGGTCGTGTACGTGAGGCCGTTAACACGGCTGTCGTAAGGGGTCGACTTCAGGAATGCGTCGGTGAAGACACTGTCGATGTCGTAGAGATCGACCATGTCCCAGCAACGAAACCTGTGAGTCGTCGAGAACTCGTTCTCGTTGTTGTTGTAGACCTGGAAGTCGATGGTCGTCTCGTAGTCGCTGCTCGGAGCGAGGGCGACGAGGATGAGGCCGGCCGTGATTCCGGAGTCGTCATAGCCGAAGAAGCTGGAGATCATCATCTTGTCGCCGACGGCCTGGTACTCGACACCGTCGAGCTCGATGACGCCGTCGCCGTCGTCGGCGTTGTCGCCCTCGGCCGCGAGGGACTTGAAGGCGAGCGCCTCGAAGGCGTAGAGCCAGTTGCCATTGGAGTCGGCGACGATCTCGTCACCGATCAGCCAGTTCCAGGACATCGGGGCCTGCGAGTTCGGGTTGAGGGCGATGCAGTAGAGGAAGCCCTGCTCACTGTTCGGATTGTGCGTGCTGGCGGCGACGGTGAAGGTGTCGTTCGGCGTCAGGCGCTCGAAGCGATTGAACTCGGTCCAGTATTCACCATCGATGTAGATGAAGTGGACGTCGACGACGCCATTGAGATTGGTGTTCTGGTTGAAGGAAGGATCGTCCTTCGTGTTGGTGATGCTGATCACCGTGCCGCTGCCCGATCCCGAAAGGTACTCGGGGTAGATCAGGACACTGCCGGGCTCCATGCTACCGGCCATCGCGGTGGTGCTCATGCCGACGGCGACGACGCCCGCCGCGATCAAAGTCTTCAGATTGCGAATCATCACATACCTCCTGGTATCGATACGCCGAGGGCGACTCACATCAGTGCCCTCCGGCTGCCTGGCTTGATTTCGTTGCGCAGCTCTAGGCAAAGCCGAAACCACAGCGACCCCCTCGGCCGAAACTTTCTCCCAATCGACCGCTATCGGCGCCGTGTGGCTGGGTTCTTCGAGGGTTTGGAGGTAATTCAGGGACGGGGAGCAGCGGACCTTTCCCGGATCCGGCCCGTTTTTCCCCGTGCCCAGGTCCCTGGGGCTGGCGAGATGTCGAAGAAGCTCGACGTTTCGATGATCAGGTGCAGCTGAGGGGTTTGGCCGGCGCGCAGATCAATCCGCCGAGCGCCGTAGCTGGGAGCGATAGTAGGCCAGCTCGGCGATCGAAGCCTGAATGTCATACGCCGCGTCGTGCTGGCCGACCCCTTCGGGTAGCCGTGCCGCCGGGTAATAGAGTCGGATGGACTCCGGCTGGTCCTTGTTGAACGTCTCGCCTTCGAAGTGCGCTTGCCACTCGGTCTTCAACGTCGAGACGTCCAACAGCCGGTAATGGAGCCGCCCCTGGAACAGAGGTAGGAACTTCCGGGCGAGGAACCAGTCGGCATGGACGCTGTTGCCAGCCAGGATCGGCCGAGCTCCGATCGATTCGGCGGCCGGGCCGGCCACCTGGTCGAGATATGCCGCCAGGCCCCGGTCGACGTCCTCGATCGACAGACCGCGTGTCTCCGACCCTTCGACGACATGTGGGATCTGCTCGCGAACCCAAGCACCGATGGTCCCTTCCTCCCCCGAGGGGACACGGACGAATGCTCGGTATCCCTCCGGCTCGAGCGGCACCAGGGCCGCATCGGTCACGATCAAGGCGACCTGGAGGAGATAGGCGGTCTCGAGCTCGAGGTGGGTGTACTCGGTGTCGAACCAGGCGTAGCGCACGGACACATCGCTCACGGGTGGGCTCCTCGGATCTCGGGGGATGGCGCAGAGAGGACCTCCGCTAACAGAACCGACCCAACGATGCAACGCGAGGGCGGTTCGAGGAGGGCTGGGAGTCCGGGGCTCACGCGGTTCCTCTGGCTATCCCGCCGGGGGCGCGGGCGGTTCGCGAACCCCGGGCTCGGGGAGGTTCCCGGTCGACGGGCTCGGCCTCCTCGGCATCGATCACCGAATGGTCATGAATCCGAGTCCCGGTCGATGCTCGCTCAGCCAGCTCGGCCCAAGCTCGGCCAGCGCGCGTTAGAACCGGGCGAGCCTCTGTGTTAGGTTTAGGGGCTGTTTCGGAGTAGAGCCGGTGCTGCAACCGGTCTCATCAAGAGCGTCGCTGTCGAGGAGCGAGCCGAGGCGATGGAGAGAACCATCCCGACCGAGGATTCAGACGTGTTTACCGAGGAAGTCGCGGGACGAGTCGAGGGGGAGAAAGCGGTGGATCCCGAGCGCGTTGCGCCCCAGGATCTCGATCCTCAAGAGACCCAGGAGTGGATCGAGTCGCTGGATTCGGTGCTGGAGCATTACGGCCCGGAACGACTGCACTTCTTGTTGGAGCGCCTCCAAGAGCGAGCGCTGAGCCGAGGCGTGGCGCCGCCCTTCTCAGCCAATACGCCCTACATCAACACGATTCCGGTCGCTCACCAGCCGGGCTACCCGGGCTCCCGCGAGCTCGAGCGACGCATCAAGAGCATCATTCGCTGGAACGCGATGGCGATGGTGGTGCGCGCGAACAAAGAGAGTGCCGGCATCGGTGGTCACATCTCGACCTACGCTTCGGCGGCGACTCTCTACGAAGTGGCCTTCAACCACTTCTTCCACGGGCCCGGCGAAGACGGCTACTCGGGCGACATCATCCACTTCCAAGGCCATGCCTCCCCCGGCATCTATGCGCGGGCCTACCTGGAAGGTCGACTCGACGAGAGATATCTCGAGAACTTCCGACGCGAGCTGGCCGAGGGGGGTGGGTTGTCGTCCTACCCTCACCCATGGCACATGCCGAACTTTTGGCAGTTCCCGACGGTTTCGATGGGGCTCGGTCCGATCAGTGCCATCTACCAGGCTCGCTTCAACCGATATCTCGAAGCTCGGAGCCTCAAGCCCGTCGACGACCGAAAGGTCTTCTGCTTCATGGGCGATGGTGAGTGCGACGAGCCCGAGTCCCTGGGCGCGCTCACGTTGGCGGCCCGTGAGAAGCTCGACAATCTCATCTTCGTCATCAACTGCAATCTTCAGCGCCTCGACGGCCCAGTTCGCGGAAACCACAAGATCATTCAAGAGCTGGAAGCCGCATTCCGCGGCGCTGGTTGGAACGTGATCAAGGTCATCTGGGGCAGCGACTGGGATCCGTTGTTGGCGGCAGACGAGACCGGTGAGCTCGTGCGTCGCATGGGCGAAGCCGTCGACGGCGAGTACCAGAAGCTGGTGGTCGAGGACGGTGCCTATGCGCGGGACAAGTTCTTCACGTCGCCGGGGCTGAAGAAGCTGGTCGAGCATCTGAGTGACGATGAGCTCTGGCGCCTGCGTCGCGGCGGCCACGACCCGGTTAAGGTCCACGCGGCCTACAAGAGCGCGGTCGAGCACAAAGGCCAGCCGACCGTCATCCTTGCCAAGACGATCAAGGGCTATGGCCTCGGTGAGGCGGGCGAAGGCCGCAATGTCACCCATCAGCAGAAGAAGCTGAACGAGGAGGAGCTGCGGGAGTTTCGGACCCGCTTCGGAATTCCGATCTCGGACGACAAGGTCGTCGAGGCACCGTTCTACCTGCCACCCGAGAACAGCCCCGAGATCGCCTACCTGCGTCAGCGCCGGGAAACGATGGGTGGCTTCGTGCCGTCGCGGCCCGCCTCCGCACCTCCCGTCGAGACGCCCGAGCTCGAGACCTTTGCGGAGTTCTTCAAAGGAAGCAATGATCGTCCGGCCTCGACCACCATGGCCTTCGTGCGCACCTTCGGCCAGCTCTTGAAGCAGAAGCAGCTCTCGAAGCTGCTCGTTCCGATCATTCCCGACGAAGCGCGGACCTTCGGAATGGAGTCCCTGTTTCGACAGATCGGAATCTACAGCAGCGTCGGGCAACGCTACGAGCCGGTCGATCGCGACACGCTGCTCTACTATCGAGAGGTGAAGGACGGTCAGATTCTCGAGGAAGGCATCACCGAGGCCGGCTCGATGGCCTCGTTCCTCGCCGCCGGCACCGCCTACTCGACCCACGGCGTCAATATGATCCCCTTCTTCATCTTCTACTCGATGTTCGGGTTCCAGCGCGTCGGCGATCTCATCTGGGCTGCCGCCGATGCACGGGTCCGCGGCTTCCTGATGGGAGCGACCGCGGGTCGGACCACGCTCAACGGAGAAGGGCTCCAGCATCAGGACGGGCACAGCCACGTGCTCGCCGCGACCGTGCCCAACCTCTGCTGCTATGATCCAGCCTTCGCCTACGAGACGGCCGTCATCATTCAGGACGGTCTGAAGCGAATGTATCGGGACCAAGAGTCGATCTTCTATTACGTCACGCTCTACAACGAGGCCTACCCGATGCCGCCGATGCCCCGGGGCGTCGAAGAAGGGATCCGGCGTGGCCTGTATCGGTTCAAGAGCAAGGCCGTCGACGGGGAAAAGGCGCGCGTGCAGCTCTTCGGCAGCGGACCGATTCTGCGTGAGGTGCTGCGAGCCCAGGAGATCCTCGCCGAGCGATTCCAGATCGCCAGCGATGTGTGGAGCGTGCCCAGCTACAAAGAGCTCCGACGCGATGCGCTCGAAGCCGAGCGCTGGAATCGTCTCCATCCGAGTGAGACGCCACAGTCCTGTCATCTCTGGAAGAGCCTCGAGGGCGTCGACGGACCGTTCATTGCCTCGACCGATTACCTGCGTCTCGTTCCCGAGCAGATCGCGCGCTGGGTGCCCGGTCGATTCGTGCCGCTTGGGACCGATGGCTTTGGTCGGAGCGAGTCGCGCGAGGCGCTCCGGCGCTTCTTCGAGATGGATGGCGAGTGCATCGCACTGGCCTCGCTCGAGGCCCTCGTCGACGAAGGTCGATTGGAGCGCTCGATTCTCGCCCAGGCCGTGCGCGAGCTCGGGATCGATCCCGACAAGCGCGACCCGATGACGACCTGATCGACGGCGACTCGAGGACGGGTGCCCGGACCCAGTCCGTCGGGATCCGTCCCGGGAAAGCACTTTGGTGGTGAGCTCAGGCAAGTGAGCTTTGCAGACGAGGGGACCGATGTCTGACAATCCGTTGCTGAGTGGGAGTGAGCTCCCGCTCTTCGATCGAATCACGGCCGCGCACGTCGAGCCGGCGATGCGCGAGGTCCTGACCGAGCTCGGCCAGCGCCTCGATCGCCTCGAGAGTCAGGCGAAGCCGGAGTGGGACGCCTTGGTGCGACCGCTGGTCGAGATCTCCGACCGCCTCGAGCGGACCTGGGGAGCGGTCGGGCACCTTCTGGCCGTGCAGAACTCCCCGGAGCTGCGAACGGCCTACGAGACGATCGAGCCGGACGTGGTCCGTCTCCACACGCGGATCGCGCAGAGCAAGCCGATCTACGAAGCATTCCGTCAGTTGAACGAGCGCGAGGGCTCCTCCTTGACGGGCGCGCGGCAACGCATCGTCGAAGCCGCCATTCGGGACGCGGAGCTCAGCGGCGTCGCGCTCGAAGGCGCTGCCAAGGAGGCCTTCGAAAAGAACGAGCTCGAGCTCGCCGAGCTCAGCACTCGCTTCAGCAACAACGTGCTCGACGCGACCAAGGCCTTTGCGCTGGATCTGACCGAGCGGGATGAGGTCGCCGGCCTCCCGCCCAGCGCCTTGTCCCTCGCCTCCCAGAGCGCGCGCGAATCCGGGCACGAGAGCTCGACGCCCGAAGCGGGCCCGTGGCGCTTCACCCTCGACATCCCGAGCCTGATGCCGTTCCTGATGCACGCTCGCCGGCGAGATCTGCGCGAGAAGATGATGCGGGCTCACCTGAAGCGCGCCAGTGAGGAGCCCTTGGACAATGGCACGCTCATCGAGCGGATCCTCGAGCTTCGGCAGGCGCAGGCCCGGCTCCTTGGCCTCGACTCGTACGCCGAGAAGAGCCTCGCCAGCAAGATGGCACCCGACGTCGCCACCGTCGAAGGCCTGCTCGAGCAACTGCGGGAGGCCTCGTGGGAGTCCGCCCAGCAGGATCATCGGGACTTGATCGCGTTCGCGCGAGACAAGGGCGCGCCCGAGGCTGACGACCTTCGCCACTGGGACATCGGCTACTGGGCCGAGCGCCTGCGCGAAGAGCGCTACGCGTTCCAGGAAGAAGAGCTTCGGCCCTACTTCCAGCTCCCCAAGGTGCTCGAAGGCTTGTTCGCGCTCGCCGAGCGGCTCTTCGGCGTGCGCGTCGAAGCGGCCGACGGGGAGGCACCGGTCTGGCATCCCGACGTCCGGTTCTTTCGCGTGCGCGACGCCGATGGCTCGCCATTGGCCGCCTTCTATCTCGATCCGTACAGCCGCCCTTCGGAGAAGCGCGGCGGTGCCTGGATGAACGAGTGCGTCGGTCGCAGCGCCACCTTCGCGCCGCCGGGCCAAGCGGTCCGCCTGCCGGTCGCTCACCTCGTCTGCAATCAGACGCCACCGGTCGACAACAAGCCCTCCTTGATGACCTTCCGCGAGGTCGAGACGCTCTTCCACGAGTTCGGCCACGGCCTGCAGCACATGCTGACGGCGATCGACGAGGACTTCGCCTCCGGGATCCGCGGGGTGGAGTGGGATGCCGTGGAGCTGCCCAGCCAGTTCATGGAGAACTGGTGCTACCACCAGCCGACGCTGATGGGCTTGACGGCACACGTCGAGACGGGCGAGCCACTGCCCCAGGCACTCTTCGAGAAGATCGTGGCCGCTCGAAACTATCGGGCTGCCTCGCAGATGCTCCGTCAGCTCCAGTTCGGCTTCGTCGACCTCGAGCTGCATCACCGTCATCGCAGCGACGGCGACGAGTCGCCGCTCGACATCCAGCGGCGCATCCAGAAGCGGTTGGCCATCATTGAGCCCCTCGCCGAAGACCGCTTCTTGTGCAGCTTCGGTCACATCTTCTCCGGCGGCTACGCGGCCGGCTACTACAGCTACAAGTGGGCCGAGGTGCTGAGCGCCGACGCCTTCGGTGCCTTCGAGGAAGCCGGCCTCGAGGATCCCGACCAGGTGGCCGCGACCGGACGGCGCTTCCGCGAGACCGTGCTCGCTACCGGCGGCGCCGAGCATCCCTTGGAGGTGTTCAAGAAGTTCCGTGGTCGTGAGCCGTCTCCCGAAGCGCTGCTGCGACACCAAGGCCTGGCTCCTCACCAGTAATCGGTGAGCGGTGAGATGGTGAGCGGTGAGATGGTGAGCGGTGAGATGGTGAGCGGTGAGATGGTGAGAGGGTGAGATGGTGAGAGGGTGAGAGGGTGAGCGGTGAGATGGTGAGAGGGTGAGATGGTGAGATGGTGAGCGGTGAGATGGTGAGCGGTGAGATGGTGAGCGGTGAGATGGTGAGCGGTGAGATGGTGAGCGGTGAGATGGTGAGCGGTGAGATGGTGAGCGGTGAGATGGTGA
>JAJDCO010000155.1 GCA_029260795.1 Planctomycetota bacterium
CTTGCGGAGAGGACGTGGAGTCGCGACGTCGCAGACTGCAATCACGGCGATTCACTCCGTTCTCGTCAAGTCGGGTCAAGCGGACGAGATACCAAGCCCAGGATCGGCCCGAAACCACCCACTCACGATTTAGGAGAGGCAGAAATATCGTCAGAGGAGAGAGTGGAATCCTCAACTTCATGGACGAGATTGATCCCTTTCATAGCGGCGACGATGAAGACTAAGGCTCGGCATGCGACCGTTGACCACTACCGGATCTCTACCGGATTCACTTCCGAATACCGCCACAAGTCGTTATTCCACGTGCTTGCATGCGAAGCCTTGCGAAAGCACCGCTGCTGCGGTAACCTAATGCTGCTCAACGGGCTTCTGCTCCCTATTGGGAGGCTGGTCCAAGCGGATGTTTCACAATGGGCTTTCTTCGTCGTCCCGACCTACATCCTCGACGAGCGAAGGAGGAGTCAGCACTCGATCACGCTGCCGTCGCTTCGGAGGCTGGTCGGCGAGCCGATCGGCTTCGAGGACCTCAAGAGAGCAGTGCGGGCCGCCAGGCTCGAGCAGAAAAGCGTGCGAGGCCGGGCAGACGAACGCTGCTGCCGGCCCGAACCTGGCTTGACCACCGCCACGACTCGGGCGTAGTCTCGTCCCGTGAAGAAGGACGCCGTGCCCTTGGCTGCAGACCAGCCAGGCGAACACGGCTAGGACATGCCCGGCAGCTCTCGCGATTGACGCCTCCCCTACGGAATGGTCGTTCATGCTTCGCTCCGAGAGTGGATTAAGCCCTTTGATGCCGTCTAACACCAGCTCCCCGTCTTCGACCGGGCCTCGAGTTCTGCTCGTGCACAAGTTCCTTCGCCCGGAGGGCGGAGCCGAGTCGTATCTCTTTCGCCAAGCGGAGCTGCTTCAACGGGCGGGCTGGAGGGTCGGCCTCCTAGGCTGTCAGGACGAGCGAAATATCAACCGAGGGCAGCCGGTCTACACCGTCGAGCCTCCAGAGATCACTGCTCCACAAGGTGCGACCTGGTGGCAACAGCTCCGAGTCACCTGGCGCTCTCTGGTCAACTCGCAAGCCATGTCCGCCATGCGGCAGGCTCTCTCCGAATTTCGCCCGGACATCGTGCACTTCCACTCGGTCTACCACCATCTCTCCCCGTCCGTTCTCGAGCCCGTTCGTCGACGGGGTGTCCCCTCAGTCATGACGCTGCACGACTTCAAGCTCCTCTGTCCGGCGATCCGACTCTTGGACGGAGCCTCCCGACGCTGCATGCAATGTCAGGGGCGTTTCAACTGGCACGCCGTTCAAGAGCGATGCTTCAAGGGCTCGTACCGTGCGAGCCTGGGCGTTGCGCTCGAATCGCAGCTGACTCGTTGGTCGAGAATATTCGAAAGGACGATCCGGGCATTCCTGTCTCCGAGCCAGTTCTTGATCCAAGCCTACGAAACAGCCGGCTTGCTTCGCGGGAGGCTACACCACCAACCGTACGTGCTGCTCGAGAAGGACTTCGTGCACCCCGAAAACGACTCCTCGCCTCCTCGTACGAATGCTGTCGTGTTTGCCGGGCGATTGTCTTCCGAGAAGGGCATCTGGAGCCTCGTGAAGGCTTTCGCTCATCCGGAGCTACGAGGAGTAGAGCTCAGAGTCCTGGGAACTGGCCCACTCGAGCACGAGCTGCAGACCTTTGTTCGGATGCACTGCCTGCAGAACATTCGCTTCTTCGGTCAGGTCGATCCCGACAGCCTGCGTCACCACCGTTTGGACTGTGCCCTCTCCGTCGTGCCATCGATCTCCTACGACAACAGCCCGCTTTCCGTTTACGAATCCCTGGCCGCCGCTCGGCCCGTCATCGGCAGTGACCTCGGCGGAATCCCCGAGCTGATCGAGCACGGTGTGACCGGAAGGCTCGTCCCCCCCGGCGACGAGGCGGCCCTGCGAAACGCAATCCTCGAGTCACTCGGCGACTCCAGATGGCTCCTGACGGCCGGGCGAGCTGCTCGGAGGGTGGCCGAACGCTTTTCGGCCACGGCTCACCTGAACGGGCTCGAGTCGATCTACCGTCGAGTCGGTGCCATCTGATGCTACCGACGATTCCGGCTCGAATCCGCCTAAAGCAGCTCTTTGCCAGAGCGTTCGTGCAATCGGGTGCACCGAAGCGCCGGGCTCGCTCAGACATGCCATCCTGCCGGATCCTCTGTTACCACTGCATCGGCCGCTCTCCGACCCACTACTTCTCTCTCGCAAATCGCCTGTGCGTGTCGCCCGAAGCTTTCCGATGGCAGCTGAAGTACCTTCGGCGGGAGTTCAATCCGCTCTCGGAGAAAGAGTTCGTGCGCCGAGTGAGCGATGGCTTCGGGCCTCGCGATGTACTGGTCACACTGGACGACGGAACGATCGATCTCCTTCTCGAGGCAGCTCCCCTCCTGTCTGAGCATGGAATCCCTGCCGTCGCGTTTGTTTGCGGTGATCCAAGTGCACGGATCAGCTGGTGGTTCGATCTGGCCGTGTTGATCGACCGCGAGTTCGCCTCCAAGGCCCCGCGCTTCCGGACGAGGATCTTCTGGAGTGAGCTTCGACGGTGGAAGGAGCTACCGCGGGTCGACCGAGAATCCGAGTGGCAGGTGAGAGCCACCCGATGTGGTGCGAGAGGTGAGGAATGGCCCGAGCTGCGGGTCTTGAATGCGTCCGAGATCGGAGATCTCTCAGCCGCCGGGATCAGCGTGGGAGCGCACGGCTTCGCACACGAAGAGCTCTTCCAGTTGAATTCTGATCGGCTCGAGTCAGAGATCCATCGAAGCGTCGATGCCGTCAGCACAGCAACAGGGGAGAGCCCCAAGGGATTCGCTTATGCTTATGGCAAGCGGCGGCACCTGAATGCGAGTGCCGATCGCATCGTGAAAGCTCTCAAGCTGGAGTACGCCCTGACGACCCAGTGGGGATTCAACATGGGGCCATGTGATCGGTACCGCCTCGAGCGAATCGTCATCGATGGAACCGACGACCGGAATACGTTCATCGCCAAGCTCTGGGGGGGGATTTGGACGTGAGGGGACTCGGGGCAAGGATTCCCCGGGCTGCGGCCCGTTTCGCGTATCGCACGTTTGAGCGAGCGCTGCCGTACCTCCCAGATTCCCTGAAGCAATGGACTACCGATCTCGCGGCCCGGGTGCTCGTGCACCTCGGTCCGCGCCTCATCCAGATCGAACCGATCAATCGCTGCAACCTACGATGTCCTGCCTGTCCGGTCGGATCTGAGGTGCTCACGCGACCGGGCCACAGGCTGAGGCGAAACGAGTTCAGCAAGATACTCCGAACCCTGGAATCGCTCCCGGGTCGACCAACCCTAGTTCTCACAGGCTACGGAGAGCCTCTAATGAACCCCGAGCTAGGAGAGATGGCCCAGGAGTCCTCTCGGAGAGGCTTCGAGGTCATCATCGAGACCAACGGCACCTTCGATCGAATCGAGCCGCTTCTCGGCGTCGAAGGCTGTCATCTCTGGGTCGCCGTCGACGGCCTCAATCAGAGCTCATACGAAGTCTACCGTCAGGGGGGGAACCTCGAGAACGTCTGGACGACGCTCCGCTCCCTCGCTGAAGGAAAGCGGGCGCACGACACGCCCTGGCCGCGAGTACGCCTGCAGTTCATCGTGATGCGTCACAATGAGCACGAGCTGGTTTCGTTGCCTGAACGTGCAGCAGAGCTCGGAGTCGATGAGCTAGCCCTGAAGCACGTCCAAATCGGCGACTACCACGATCGGCCTCGCGAAGAACTGGGGAGCAAGCTCTGGCCTCGAGATCCGCGCTTCGTTCTTGACGCCCTGCCCGGAGCTGGGAAGCCGATGTTATGTCCGCAAGGACTCGCCGCCACGGTGTTGTCGAACGGTGACTTGGTGATGTGCTGCATCGACTACGATGGCGAGTACTTGTTGGGAAACCTGTTTCAAGGCAGCTCGCTGCTCGACCTGTGGCGTTCGCCCCGAGGTCGACGTCTGCGCCGTGAGGCTTTACTCAGGCGGACTGAGCTCTGCGAGAAGTGTGACTTCACGCATGTCCATCCGCTTGTCTTTCGGCGACGAAGCAAGGGACCGGCTTTTGAAGGAGTAACCTGATGGGCTCCTCACGTCGCGACCTTGAGCTGCGAGTCGACCTGACGACGGGCTGCAACCTGCGCTGCGTCATGTGCACGCTATCTCTCCTACCCCGCTCTCACCGTTTCGAGTGCTTGAGCCTCGAGCAGATCCATCGCTTGGCGCGGGCGTTCTTTCACCGCGCTCGGGCGGTGTCTTGGTCCTGGGCAACCGAGCCCCTGCTCTCACCGGACCTCGTCGAGGCGGTGGCGATAGCGCAAAGCGCCGGTGTGCCGGACATATCGATGATCACCAACGCGGTGCTCTTGCGGCCCAGCCGTTCCCAAGCACTCGTCGAGGCGGGCCTCAACCGGCTCGTCGTGTCTATCGACGGAGGAAGCCCCGAGACCTTCAAGGCGATTCGGGACGGCGCTTCACTCGAGAAAGTCATCGAAAACTTGCTCGCCTTCTCCGAGGCTGCGGCCCGGGTCTCCACTCGGCCGTCTGTCGAAGTAAACACCGTCGTGATGCGTCGAAACATCTGCGAGCTCGCGGCGATTGTCGAGATCGCAGGACGCATCGGAGCCGACCAGCACAACCTCATCCGGGCCTCCGATTACGGACTTCGAGGAATGCAAGATCAGAGTCTCGAGGGGCTGCCTCCCGAACACATCGAGTCCAGCCTTGCTGAAGCCGTAAGGTCCGCTCGGCAGATCGGTGTTCGACTCATGATCAGCCCGCTCTTGCGCTCGAGCTCGGGGGCGAGGAAGAGACATCGCGCAGCCTGGCTGCTTCACCAGTTCGTTCGAAAATCGAATCGACAAGGCCTTGGTGCTGCACTTCGACTTGCCTGGTTCCAGGCACGACACGGGCGAAACCGCTGCGCGTCCCCCTATTTCAACCTCCAGGTTCGCGGCAACGGCGACATCGTTCCCTGCTGCGAGTGGAGCTACGATGCACCGCTTGCTCATGTCGACGACGATCTCGATGGGTTCTTGGAGGGTGAGGCCAGGTCTGGGCTGCAAGGATCGATGGAGGGAAGAGCCCCGGTACGGAATTCGTGCCGCCAGTGCCCGGTCTTCTCTCTTCCATCCGTCGACACCTCTCCAGGTGCTTCACCTGGGTGTCGGCCGCCGGGCTGAAGTGCCCTTCGCACACGAAATCGGGGAGTCGTGAGGGACGGTGCGCCTTGCAGAGCAGACGCGAAAGATCATACTGAAGACCCCGGCGGTTCGACCGTCACGACGACAAAGGGAAAATGAATGTCACCGCACCACTGGATACCGCTCTGCTCTCTGGCGCTTCTCTCATGCGAGAGCCCGTCCTACCAGCCGCCCTCTGTTTCGGGTACGACACGCTCCCAGGAAGCTAACAAGCACGAAGTCTGGCGACAGCAATGCGACCAGTTGGTGGCCATGTTGGACAAGCTCATCGCGCTTCGGAGAAGTCGAGAGTTCCCCTGGGATAGGCTCGTACTTCTAGGGGTAAACCCGTCAATAAAGGGGTCTGTCCGGGCTGGGTGGCAGGAGGTCGAAACCAACCATCAGGTAACGGATTTGGCTGTGCTTCAGTTCGTCCGAGTATTACGGGATGTGCGTAGCGATAGCTCCTGGGATGGTCTCTATGAAGCGAGAGACTCGAATCTGAGGCGCCTTTCATTGGATGGGCCGTATCACGGACCTGATCCGGTTAACCTGCATAGTATTGCGATCATCAATCACATGACCGAGATGCTGGAGCTGGAACCGTTGAAGCTAGAGTCAATGCTCGACCCAATTCCGTGGGTAAGGCTAGTAGAGATACAGGATGCATTGCACAAGGCCGGGCAGAGACGGCTAGACACCTTAATGAAAGGTGCGGAGTCCAAGTGACCATCACCACCGATCCCTCGACACGCAAGCCACCCGAGGTCACCGGACGGCGTCCGCGACGAGTGGGCACCGTGGGACCTGACGGACGCCGATGGCACTCGCATCGAGGTCAAGTCGGCTGCTTACGTCCAGAGCTGGCACCAGAAGGCCCCCTCGAGCATCAGCTTCAGCGTCCGGAAGACGCGCACCTGGAGCCGACAGACCACCGAGGTGAGCGAGGAGCTCTGCCGGCAAGCGGACGCCTACGTCTTCGCGCTCCTCGCTCACACAGACCAGCGGACCATCGACCCGATGGATGTCTCACAAAGGGCTTTCTTCGTCGTCCCGACCTACATCCTCGACGAGCGAAGGAGGAGTCGGCACTCGATTACGCTGCCGTCGCTTCGGAGGCTCGTCGGCGAGCCGATCGGCTTCGAGGACCTCAGGAGAGCACTGCGAGCGACGAGACCAAAACGCGGCCGAGGCCCAGCGCGAGAAAGCAACGGCGGGGCGAGACAGAGGAGAGGCGTGAGCCGAGTCCGGACAAGGAGTACCGTATTTCCACAGGCCCGCTCGAAGGAACGAACAACAAGATCAAGACGCTGCAACGAAAATCGTACGGCTTCAGAGACCGGGAGTACTTCAAATACAGGATCTATGCGGCGCATGAGTCAAAGTACGCTTTAGTCGGA
>JAJDCO010000156.1 GCA_029260795.1 Planctomycetota bacterium
GCTGCGCCATTTGTTTGTAGGGATTGCGCCGAGGCACATGAGGAAGACCTGCGAGGCGATGAAGAGCATGAGCCACATGGCGGCGGAGTCCATGAAGCCGTAGGAGTGGAGCCCGACGCCGAGCATGTTGGTGCCGAACCAGGAGAACGCGGTGACGATGTTGCCGCTGATAGCGAGGATCATCATGCCCTGCTCGCGGACCATGCCGCTCATCTTCGCGTGGATGATCAGCGCGTTCATGATCACGATCAGCAGGGCGCCGTTCTCTTTGGGGTCCCACCCCCAGAACCGTCCCCAGGACTGGTCGGCCCAGATCCCGCCGAGGACGGTGCCGACAAAGCTGAGCAGCAGCGCGAAGCAGATCACGCCGTACACCATGCGTCCGATCGCCGTTTTGGTCTCGGCGTCGAGGCGTTTGGTGAACAGCCCGAGGAGGATGAACATGGTGGCGAGGAACCCGGCGAGGAACGTCGCCGAGTAGCCGAGGGTGATGGTGATCACGTGTGTGGTGAGCCAGAAGTTCGAGTCGAGGACGGCCTGCATCATCTCCATCGTGTCGCCGGAGCCGCCGAGGTTGTGGGCGACGATGAGCGTGGTGAACCCGATGGCGGAGGACGCGATCGCCGCGACCTTGATCGGGAACATGCGTTCGATGAACGCGCCGGCGGCGACGGTGCCCCACCCGATGAAGATGGCCGAGGAGTACAGGTTCGTGACCGGGGGGCGTCCCTGGAGGTAGATGCGTGTACCGAGCCCGAAGGTGTGCACGACAAACGCCAGCGCGATCAGCACGATGGCGGTGCGGCCGAGCGCCCGGGCGAGTTCCCTGCGGCTGCCGGCGTCGAGGAGGAACGAGACGCAGGCGATCATGAACGCGGCGATATACAGCACCATGCCGTGGATGAACGGGCGGGCGTCGTTGAAGACGACCTCGAGCGCGGAGCGTCTCGTCGCGCCGGGCAGCTCGCCCGCGACGAGGTCCAGGTAGGCGTACACCTCGTGGTTGAATGTCTGGTGGTCGTCGGCGAGGTAGGCGTTGAAGATCCGCGAGAGCGCGGCGGCGGAGGTGCTGCCCCCCACGTCCCCCACGCCCGGGGTGTGGGGGGGGGTGTGCTGGGTGATGGGCGTCCACTGCTGCCCGTCGCCGAGGGGCGCGATCGCGAATGGGTGGCTGCCCTGGGCGAGTTCCATGAACCGCATGACGCGTCGTTCGAGCTGGATCACGGCCTTGGCGTAGGGGGTGCGTTCGTTGGGCTGCGTCTGTGACGCGCGCATGACCTGCTCGCCCAGCTCCTGGAAATACGGCAGGAGCTCGTTGTAGCTGAACATCTTGCCGCCTTCGGCGTCCCGCCCGAGCAGCGAGACGACGTCCGGGTGGTCCACCCGGAAGGCCTTGTGGGTGCGGCTCGCGTCGTCGCCGGCCATCACATCCGCGAGCCACTCGATCGCCCCGAGGCGTCCGCTGTCGGTGCGGAGCGACTGCTTGCTGCTGAGCAGCATGAGGTTGGTCCGCGCGACGGTATCGAGTGGCTTGGTGCGTCCCTCGGCGGAGACGGGGATGCGCCCGAAGGCGCCGAAGTCGAAGCCGGTGGTGGCGGTGCGCATCGGGTACTGCGCGGCGAGGTAGACGACGCCCAATACGAGCGCGATCCAGGGCAGGGCTCGATGGAAACGGTTCATCGGGAAATCCCCCGTGAGGTACCGACGAGTCGGACGACAAAGTGAACCCCGAGCCCGAGGCTGACCATGATGCACGAGACATACGGGATCAGCCAGCCCGGGTTGCGGACGACCTGCAGCACGGTGCCGCTGTCGCCCTGGAGGTACGAGGCCTGGTAGAGCGTGTCCCCGCCGTGGCGGAGCGGGTGGTTCATATAGATCAGGACCTCGCGGTCCTCGTTGTTGTCGGGATCGACCAGGCGCACGCGGCTGGAGAAGTTGCGGGGCCTGTCGGTCCCGATGAACCGGTCGTGGCTGAAGTCGACGAGGTGGATCGTGTACGGCTTGTAGGTCCGCTTGAAGCGCAGGGCGATGCGTGTGTTGTTGTCCGCCAGCTCGACGCTCTGGAGGGTGTCGAAGTACACCGAGACGAGCCAGGTCCCGATCTCGCTGCCGCCCTGCAGCAGCGTGACGTACGCCGACGGCGCGTTGACGCGTTGTTCTCCGACGCCGGAGATCATGTCGATCTCGCCCGCCGAAGCGATGCCCGCGAACCCGCGGAGTTCGTCTTGTGTCAGCCCGGGCGGCGGCGGGGCGTCGCGCAGGACCTCGGAGTTGCCCATCCAGCGATCGACCCGGATCTCGAACGGCAGCCGCGGGTCGGAGATCGTCCCGTCGGCGCCCGCGAGGATCGACTGCGGCACGACGACCATGCGGTCGTGCCCCGCGTCGACGGGCTCGACGAACACGAACTCCACCTCGCGGGTGTCCTCCACGAAGTTGGACGCCGCGCCCTCGCCGATGGTCATGTTGCCCTCATCGGCCGCGAGCCCGGTGACGAACTCGCCGGAGATCAGCACCATGAGCCCGGCGTGCGTGAGGACCATCCCGGTGTGCTTGAAAGTGAACCGGATGCTCGTCATGAGCGCGGCGAGCAGGTTGACAAACAGGAGCGCGCCGATGGTGTACCCGCCGGGGAAGGGGAACCCGACGCCGATGTCCGTGTCACGCGAGGGGATAAAAACGCCCAGGTCGATCCAGACCCACAGGCTCCGGAAATACTTGTCTGTGATGTACCAGATGCCGTGGTTGGTCTGGGCGAGCGTCCCGGCGAACACGAGGACCAGCGACAGCGCGAGCAGCACGACGCAGAGCTTGTTCGACGCGAGCAGGCGGAGAAACGACGGGGTGGCGTTGTGTGGTTGCATCTGGCTTTACTCTCTCATGCTCGTCACGGCGTCTTGGAAAGCAGCGTGCTCACGCTCCACCGCGGGGGCGGGCCCGGTCATCTTGAAATACCGTGTCGAGCCCATCGCGTGGAGGATCACCGCGAGGATCCGCTGGCCCCCCCCCGCACCCCCCACCACGTCTGCCCCCCCCGCCGCGTCCGGGGAGCGGATATCGAACACGATGATGGACGACCCGTCCGCCGTCTCGAACACGACCGTGGGTTGTTCGTCGAGCCCCGCGAGTGGCCCGAGCCCGATCTGCCCACGCCAGCGGTTCACGTTCGGCAGATCACCGCCGCCGTCGCCGCGGAGCGAGGTCACCGTGAAGCGGCACGCGCCGTCCTCGCCGGGGATGTCGTACGCCGCGAGCACGAACGACGCCGCGGACTCGTCGGCGACCCAGTGCGCGGGCGGTTGCCAGTTCGCGTGCGGGTCGGGGTGCTCGTCGAGCGCCGCCTGTTCTGCCGGGGCACCGCGGTGGAACGACAGCGCGAAGGACCGCACCGCGTCGCGCTGTGCGCCGACACGCTCGGGATCCCCCATCGTCTTGACGAACAGGATGCTGCCCGCGCCGTCATCGACAATCGCGCCGAGCATCCGCAGCGGGTGCTCCGCATCCTCGTCGGTCTGGATATCAACGAAGTACGCTTCGAGTTCGCACTCGCTCAATGTCTCGACATCCTGATCCAGCTCCTGCTCGGTGATCGACCCGAGCCCGATCTGCCCACGCCACCGGTTCACGTTCGCGAGCAGCCCGCCAACCTCGCCGGCGATCGAGGTCACCGCGATCTCCAACCCCCCATCACCCCCATCACCCCCATCTACCCCGTCCCCTCCGGACGCCCCACCGCCCCCACCCGCCTCGAACGTCGCGATCCGCATGGAGCCCGTGCTCGGCTTGGTCGTCCACCCCTCGGGCACCGTCCACAGGATCGACCCCGAACTCGCCGACGCTCCAGCATCCGACATCGCCGGCGCCGCAACCGGACCAACACGCTCCACAACGTACGAACCGATCTCATCCTCACC
>JAJDCO010000157.1 GCA_029260795.1 Planctomycetota bacterium
CCTTGCCCATGCCCCAGTCGACGACCTGCACCTCGCCGAAGGAGCCGATCATGATGTTCGCCGGCTTCAAGTCGCGGTGCACGACACCACGAGCATGCGCGTAGGCGAGGGTCTGGCAGACGTCCTCGAAGATCGCGAGGAGAGTACGTCGGTCGTCAGCGGGCGACTCGCGGTCGGCGAGCTTCTTCGCCAGCGTCTGCCCCTTGACCAGCTTCATGGCGAAGAACGGCTTGCCGGCGACCATGCCCAGGTCGTAGACGGGCACGATGCCCGGGTGCTGGAGCTGCCCGCCGATCTGGGCCTCTTCGACGAAGCGGTGCAGCACCTGGGGCTGGTCCTTGTACTTGTCGTGCAGGAACTTCATCGCAACGTCGCGACCGAGGTCCTGGTCGTGGCCCTTGTGCACGGTGCCGACGCCGCCGCGCCCGAGCTCGCCTTGCACGACGTACTTGCCGGCTTCGACCCGCTCGTCGGGACCCAGCGGCTTCAGCATCGGCGTGTTGCCGGCCGCCTCGTCGCGCAGGAGCACGCGCGGCATCGAGCCGGAGACCTCGCCGATGCGCTCGATCACGCTGTGAGACGTGCTCTCTACGGAGTCCTCGCCATAGGCGAAGGCGAGACCCTCGTCGAGGGCATCGGAGGGCTCGATCTCGTCGCCCGGTCTTTCGTCTTTATGAGTCATCTCGAAAGACCTTCCGGGCTCCCTCCATTCTCATCATGACAATCTCGAAAAGAAACTCACTGACCTCCGCTCAAGGCGGCGAGGACCTTCCGGCACTCCGAGTCGAGATCGGCTCCGGCGGGCTGGTGGAAGGCGACGATCTCGCGTAGGCAGCCGTAGAACTCGGTCCGAGCCTTCCGGTAGGCGTTGTGGACCTCCTGCGCGGGCACTCCCCAATCGGCCGCGATGTCGCGGATTGCCTGGTCGTCTCCAAAGCGCCGCTCGAGCAGCTCCAGGCGTCGCTGTCCCGCCATTCCGTCCGCCTGAGCACGTTCACGGTGTAGGCGCTTGCTCTGGCGCATCAGGACCCGAGCCCAGTTCTGATCGAACAGAGACGCTTGGCCCGGACCGTCCGAGGCGATCTGCTGCAACCAGGCACTGTCCTCCGGCCGCAGGTGACCCCGCTCGAGAGCTCGCTCCTCGAAACGGCGCGCGACGTTGCGGGTGACACCGAACAACAGCGCGCGGAAGTCCCCAAGCGCCGGGTCGGCCCGGTCGAGGGCGCCCCCGGCTTTCAAGCACTCCAGGAAGACCTCCTGTCTCGCGTCTTCAATCTCACTGGCCAGTACGCGGCCTCGCCAGCGCGCGTTGAGATACCCGCGGATCGTGGCGGCGTATGTGCGCGAGAACGCCTGGCGTGCCTCGGCGTCCCCCTTCGAGGCAGCGCGGAGGACCGTCCAGCAAGTGTCAGCGGGATCGTGCGACATGACAGGATTGTATGGCAAGGACCGCTCGAACGCTTGGCTCTGTAGACGGCAAGCGAATACGGACCCACCTCCTGGTTCACGACCTGCTCGATCCCCACGGGGCGAGTGCCCCCCACCCGTCGATGGCCACTGGCAACGGCGCGAGAAGACGACAAGAGCGCCCGAGAGCGCTTCGCTCGGGAGAGAAAGGAGAAGCCCATCCCGTTGATCCGTCATATCCCGTAAGCTGATCGACCCAGCGCCGTCCCCGGACCGATCGATTCGTCGGAATCACATCGCTCGGCTTCAGTCGGAGCACACGCTCGGCTTCCGTTGGGACAACCATTCGGTTTCGCTGGAATGCCCCGCATGCCCCTCGCCGTCGGTCAGGCCCTCAGCTTCTACGAGATCCTCGGTCCCCTCGGGGCCGGAGGGATGGGCGAGGTGTATCGCGCCAAGGACACGCGCCTCGACCGCGAGGTGGCGATCAAGGTGCTGCCCGAGGAGTTCGCGGACGATGAGGAGCGGCTGCGTCGCTTCGAGCGCGAGGCCAAGACGCTGGCCTCGCTCAACCACCCGAACGTCGCCGGGATCCACGGCATCGATCAGGTGGACGATACGTGCTTCCTGGCCATGGAGCTCGTTCCCGGCGAAGACCTCGAGGAGCGGCTGAAGCGCGGGGCGCTGCCGCTCGAAGAAGCGATCGATGTTTGCCGCCAGATCGCCGAGGGGCTCGAGGCCGCGCACGAAGCGGGTGTCATCCACCGCGACCTCAAGCCCGCCAACGTGCGCGTCACGCCCGAGGGCACCGTCAAGATCCTCGACTTCGGGCTCGCCAAGCCGATTCGACCCGAAGCGTCGAAGAGCGGTACGACGAGCGCCCAGTCGGACAGCTTCCTCGTGACCTCCGAGGGCATGATCCTGGGAACGCCCACCTACATGAGCCCCGAGCAAGCGCGCGGCAAGCCCGTCGATCGGCGCACCGACATCTGGGCCTTCGGCTGCGTGCTCTACGAGTGCTTGACGGGGAAGCGCGCCTTTGAAGGCGATGCGTTCGGTGACCTGATCGTCGCGATCCTCGAGCACGAGCCAGAACTCGGCGCGCTGCCGAACACGACACCGCCGCACGTGCGCGAGTTGATCAGGCGCTGCCTGATCAAGGACCCGCGCGAGCGCTTGCGCGACATCGGCGAGGCGCGCCTTTCGCTCGCCAAGCGTGACGAGCCCGATTTCGCCGGGCCACGTGCGCCCGGTTCCCGACGCATCGGACTGTGGCTGGCCGTAGGGATCGCCGTGGGTGCCGCCATGGGTACGTTCATCGGGTACCTCGCGCGCGGGAGCTCCTCGACGGAAGCGAACCCCACATCGACGTCGGTGCACATTCCAGAGGACCGTTTCATTCGATCGGGTAGCTCTGCCGTCATTTCCTTCTCCCCGGACGGTCGTACGCTCGCCTGGGTCGGTGGCACCGAGGGGGCCCTCTTCGTACGTTCGCTCGATTCCTTCGAGATACGATCGCTGCCGGCGACCGAGAATGCGGTCAGTCCCTTCTTCTCTCCGGATTCCCAGCGCCTGGGATTCTGGAAGGACGGCGCGTTGATGTCGATCGCACTCAGCGGCGGCACGCCCGCCAAGATCGCCGACGTGCCGGCCAAGCCGCTTCACATGCGCGGCGCGAGCTGGGGCGATGACGGGACGATCGTCTTCTCACCGGGTATCGGCGGTGGCCTCTTTCGAGTGGCGGCCGCAGGCGGTGAAGTCGAGGCCCTCACGAGCATCGAGCCTGGATCCGACGTCCGTACCCATCGCTTCCCGCAGTTGCTGCCCGGATCCGAAGTGGTGCTCTTCACTCGAGACGACAAGCGAACGCCGGACTTCCACGACGACGCCACCATCATCGCTCGTTCGCTGGTGACGGGTGAGGAGGTGACTGTCGTCGAAGGGGCCGGACAGGCACGCTTCGCAGCCGGCCATGTGGTCTTCGTGCGGGACGCCGAGCTCCATGCGCTCGCCTTCGATCCCGAGACGCTCGGTGTATCCGGAGCACCTCGCAAGATCGTGTCCGGCGTGGAGTGCCAGACGATGAACGGCTGGGCGAACTTCGATCTGGCGCTGGATGGAACACTGGCGTACCAGCCGGGTTTCGATCGGGCCAATTCGAAGCAGATTGCATGGCGTCGTCCTGGGAGTCCTCCGGACCTGTTCGACCTGCCGCCGGGAAGCTATGAGGCCCCGCGCGTTTCGCCTGACGGCCGGTACGTTTCGTACATCACGCAAGGCCCGGACCTGACCGAGCTCTGGCTGTACTCCACCGAATCCCAGGCTGCTCGCCGGTTGCTACGACGATCGGACATCCTCACGCCGGCCTGGTCCCCGGCCTCCGATCGGCTCTACATCGGCTCCGGTCTCTCGGGCGATCCGGTGCTGCACGAACTGATGGTCCAGGGTGCGGAGACGCCGCGAGCCCTCTTCGAAGGCGAGCAGGGGTGCTTCATCACTCCCTCGGCGGTCACGCTCGATGGCCGGACGATCGTCGCAGTCGTGGACGACAAGCTCGGTCGTGTGGACATCATCCGAATCGATGTCGAGGCCGGAGAAGCGCGCGACGTGATCGCGACGACCGCCATCGAAACCCAGCCCGCGCTCGACCCGAACGGGAAGTGGATGGCGTTCGCTCGGCGACGCGAAGGGCAGTTCCAGGTCTACCTGACGACCCTGGAGGCGGGCGGGCCGTTGCTCCAGGTATCCCATCAGCCCGGCAAGGACCCGCGGTGGGCCGCCGATGGGAAGTCGATCTACTACCTCCGGGATGGAACGCGTCAACTCTGGGCCGTGGATGTCGAGCTGTCGGACGAACCGACGCTGGGGACGCCGCGCCTCTTGCTCGATGATTTCTACTGGGACACCAACAAGCACTACCATTACGACGTGGCTGCCGACGGCCGCATCTTGACCTTGGTCGACATCGGTGGCTCGGAGCTCGGTCGCGAGCTGCGCGTGCAGTCGACCTGGCTTGAAGCTCGCAGTCCCCACGAATAGGCTCTGAGCTCCATATGCCCCTCACTCCTGGCCAATCCCTCTCCTTCTACGAGATCCTCGGCCCCCTCGGCGCGGGAGGGATGGGCGAAGTTTATCTAGCCCGCGACACGCGCCTCGACCGTGAGGTGGCCATCAAGGTGCTGCCCGAAGAGTTCGCGGACGACGAGGAGCGGCTGCGACGCTTCGAGCGCGAGGCCAAGACGCTCGCCTCGCTCAACCACCCGAACGTCGCCGGGATCCACGGCATCGATCAGGTGGACGACACATGCTTCCTGGCCATGGAGCTCGTTCCCGGCGAAGACCTCGAAGAGCGGCTGAAGCGCGGGGCACTGCCGCTCGACGAAGCGATCGATGTTTGCCGGCAGATCACCGAAGGGCTCGAAGCCGCCCACGAGGCGGGTGTCATCCACCGCGACCTCAAGCCCGCCAACGTGCGCATCACCCCCGAGGGCGCCGTCAAGATCCTCGACTTCGGGCTCGCCAAGCCGATTCGACCGGGGGCGTCGAAGAGCGGTTCGACGAGCGCCCAGTCCGACAGCTTCCTCGTAACCTCCGAGGGCATGATCCTCGGCACCCCCACCTACATGAGCCCCGAGCAGGCGCGCGGCAAGCCCGTCGATCGACGCACCGACATCTGGGCCTTCGGCTGCGTGCTCTACGAGTGCTTGACGGGGAAGCGCGCGTTCGCGGGCGATGCCTTCGGCGACTTGATCGCGGCGATTCTCGAGCGCGAGCCCGACCTCGGCGCGCTGCCGCCCAAGGCGCCAACACGCGTGCGGCGCCTGATTGCGCGCTGCTTGATCAAGGACCCTGCGCGGCGAATCCGCGATATCGGGGACGTGCGTCTCGAGCTCGACGAGGTCCTGTCCGTTGATCCGACGGGATCGACGCAGGAGGAGGATGCGCAGCGGCCGGCCTCGCTGCTGCGCCTCACTGGCGCTGCTGTGATGGGTGTCGTGCTCGGTGCGTTCCTGTGGAACGCGATCGAGAATCCCTCGTCGGACGAGACACCAGAGGATCCGCAGCGGATGCAGCTCGCGATCCAGCTCGCGAGAAGCCAAGAGTTGCTGACCGATAGCACACTTCTCGCCTTTGCTCCCGACGGCGAGAGCCTCGTCTTTGCCGGGGTGGAGAACGGACGGAGGATGCTCTTTCGCCGCGACCTGGAGGATCCCCGGGCGATCCCGATAGCCGGCACCGAGAACGGCCGGCAACCCTTCTTCTCGCCCGACGGTCGCTGGATCGGTTACTCCACCACGGACGGCGCGTTGATGAGGGTCCCCGTCGAGGGAGGGCGACCGTTTCAGGTCGGCGAATCGCGCGGCGCCGGCGGTGCCGCGTGGATGAGCGAGAACACGATCGTCTTCGCCCCGATCTATTCGGACGGGCTCTTTCGCGTTTCGACCGAAGGCGGCTCAACGGAGCGCTTGACAACCCCGGACCGCGCGGGCGGTGAGCTCGGACACTGGTGGCCCAAGCCTCTTCCCGGAGGGCGCTACATCCTCTTCACCGGATTCCGCACCCCTGTGGATCGCTCTCGAGTCGGCGTCCTGGATCTGGAGACCGGTGAGACTCGATGGATCGTCGATGGAGGGTTCTACGGGCAGTTCGTCTCGAGCGGACATCTGCTGTACATCAAAGGGGCCCGCTTGTATGCCCAGCCGTTCGACCCGGAGACCGCCATGGCGACCGGTGCGGCGGTGGCGGTACTCGACGATCTCATGGTGACTCAGCCCAACGCCACCGCAATGGTCTGCGTGTCGAGCCGCGGTACGCTTGCCTATGTGACGGCGTCGCTCGGAGATCCGCCGCGCGAGCTGATCTGGATGGACCGCAAAGGTATCGCGAGCCCGGCCACAGCGGAGCTTCACCGCTACAAGAGCGTCAGCCTGTCCCCCGACGATCAGCAGGCGGTACTCACGATCCAGATGGAGAGCCTGGACCTCTGGACCTGCTCGTTCGAGCGCGGCACGTTGTCACGTCTGACCAGCGGTGCGGACACCGAGAGAGATGCGGTCTGGTCGTGTGACGGTCGAGAGATCTTCTACATCTTTGATCGGCCGCCGTACGAGCTGCATCGCATCAGCGTGGGCGATCCCGACTCCGGCAGGCCGATCTGGGACGAGCTTTCGAAGCTCGACTCCTTCCACATTACCGTCTCGCCGGACTGCCGCACGATCGCGTTCGGGACCACCGAAGAGCAAACGGGGAACAACCTCTACACTCGCGTTCTCGATGGTAGCGAGCCCCAGAGGGCTCTCCGTGACGGTCACGGTGAGGAGACTTTTCCGTCGTTTTCACCGGACGGTCACTGGATCGTGTACCAGTCGACGGAGACCGGCCGCCCGGAAATCTACGTCGAGGCGGTCCCGGGTCTCCGCCAGCGAGTTCAGGTCACGGCCGACGGAGGCAACGAACCGCTGTGGGCCCGGAACGGGGAGATCTTCTACCGTCACGATGACGAGCTACATGTCGTCTCGACTCGTCTCGGGGAGAGCTTCGAGTTCGATCCACCGCAGATGCTGTGCTCCTTCCCCGTGGCGAACAGCACTCTTTCCCGAAGCTTTGATGTGACGGCCGATGGCACACGCATCCTCACGGTGATCACTCCCCCGGAGAGCCAGCCACGGCAGATCGAAATCGTGCCCGTGTGGACGAAGGAGTTGGAGCGTCTGGTCTCGAACTAGACGCACCGCCCACCGACTCCGGTTCGCCGTCAGGGGACGTTGGTGAAGGAGAAGCTGGGCATCGGGTTGAACGACGAGCCCGCACGCGCCGAGCTCGAAGTTGTCCTCGACGGATGCGCAGCACTGAGGAGTCGCTGCGCCTGGCGGGTCGCAGAACTCGATCGGATCCGTCGTGAACACCGATTGCCCTGTCTTAGGTCAAGGTGGGCCGGGGGCGGCGTGGTAGGCTCTCACTTGCATGTCCCTCACGCCCGGCCAATCCCTCTCCTTCTACGAGATCCTCGGCCCCCTCGGCGTCGGGGGAATGGGCGAAGTTTATCTGGCCCGCGACACGCGCCTCGACCGTGAGGTGGCGATCAAGGTGCTGCCCGAAGAGTTCGCGGACGACGAGGAGCGGCTGCGACGCTTCGAGCGCGAGGCCAAGACGCTCGCCTCGCTCAACCACCCGAACGTCGCCGGGATCCACGGCATCGATCAGGTGGACGACACGTGCTTCCTGGCCATGGAGCTCGTTCCCGGCGAAGACCTCGAGGAGCGGCTGAAGCGCGGAGCGCTGCCGCTCGACGAAGCGCTCGATGTGTGCCGCCAGATCGCCGAAGGACTCGAAGCCGCGCACGAAGCCGGCGTCGTGCACCGTGATCTGAAGCCCGCCAACGTGCGCATCACCCCCGAGGGCGCCGTCAAGATCCTCGACTTCGGGCTCGCCAAGCCGATTCGACCCGAAGCGTCGAAGAGCGGTACGACGAGCGCCCAGTCGGACAGCTTCCTCGTGACGTCCGAGGGCATGATCCTCGGCACCCCCACCTACATGAGTCCCGAGCAGGCGCGCGGCAAGCCCGTCGATCGGCGCACCGACATCTGGGCCTTCGGCTGCGTGCTCTACGAGTGCTTGACGGGGAAGCGCGCGTTCGCGGGCGATGCCTTCGGCGACTTGATCGCGGCGATTCTCGAGCGCGAGCCCGACCTCGGCGCGCTGCCAGCCGCCACGCCGATGCACGTGCGGCGTCTCATCCTGCGCTGCCTGGTCAAGGATCCACGCGCCCGCTTGCGCGACATCGGCGAGGCGCGGCTGGCGCTGTCCGGGGAACCGCTCGATACGGATCCGGTCGCGCCGCAGCCACGTTTCACAAAGGCGAGCGCGTGGGCCGGGTGGATCGTCGCCGCCGGCCTCCTGGCTTTATTGGTGTCGAGACTTGGTGATCCGGAGCCGGAAACGGCAACGCCCGCGCCCTCTGTGCACGCAAGCGTGAACTTGCCCCCGGACGCGGAGCTGGCTTTCGGAGCCGCGCAGATCGGCGTCGACTGCAACCTGCTCGCGCTCTCGCCTGACGGCACGCTCCTGGTCTACGTCGGTCACGCCGCCGAGGGCAAGACATGTCTGTATCGCCAGGAGCTCACGGGCTTCGACCCGCCCGTGGCGATCCCCGGTACGGAGGGCGCACTGCACGCGTTCTTCTCGCCGGACGGTGCCGCGATCGGGTTCCTGACAAACGACCGGCTGAAGCGCGTCTCCCCGGCCGGCGACGGATTGCTGGCGATCTGCAAGGCGCCCACTGCGTGGCAGGGGCAATGGACCACGGACGACATGATCTACTTCGGCGCGGACGCGGGCAGGGTCCTGCAGCGCGTTCCCGCGGGAGGAGGCGACGTGGAGACCCTGATTTCCGGGAATGCCTCGCGTTCCGCATTGTTCATCGAGGTGCTGCCGGACGGGAAGTCGGCTCTGATGCTCGATTACTCAGGGCGCATCAGCCAGGACTTCGCCGACATCCTTTGGATCGACCTCGAAACGCACGAGACCCGGGTGGTCCTCGAGAATGCGTTCGATGCACGCTTCGTGTCTCCGGGCCATCTCGTGTTCTCTCGCGCCGGCAGCCTCCACTCGATTCCGTTCGACGTCGAACGTGGCGAAGTCCACGGCGAGGCTGCGATCGTGCTGCGCGATGTGGCCATGGACTCGAACGCCGGCCAGGCGCAGTTCGCGTTCTCCCCGGCCGGCACGATGGCATACGTGGCAGGGCCGGATCTCGCCACCGGCGGCATCGCCTGGGTCGATCGCGCCGGAAACGTCGGCTTCCTGCCGGTTCCGGAGCGCGCCTACGGCGTGCTCGACCTGGACCCGACCGACACGCGCTTGGCGGTGCAGGTGGCGGACTTCGAGGACTACGTTTGGATGTACGACATCGCGGCCGAGCGCGGGCGTCGGTTGCCGGGCAAGCAGGCTGGCCCGCTGGTTTGGAGCTCGAAAGGGCAATTCCTCGCCTACTCCGTCGGCGATCAGAAGTCGATTCGCGTCGAGTCGATGGACGGCTCCACGGGCGGCCGCACGCTGGCGGTGGGGCGCCAGGCCACTCCAGCGTCGTGGTCTCCGGACGACCGGGTGCTCGGGATCTACGGTGATGCGCAGCTCGGCTTCCTCGACATGACGGGAGCCGGTCAGGTCGAGTGGGTCGACGGCCCCGGCCGCAGTTCCTGGGGACCGATCTTCTCGCCGGACGGCAAGTGGATCGCCTACTCCTCCTCGGAGACCGGCCTGTTCGAGGTCTCGGTGCGCTCCTACCCCGATGGCGCGGTGCAACACCAGATTTCCGAGGGCGGCGGGCTCGAGGTCCTTTGGTCTCCTTACGGTGAGCTCTTCTACCGCAACGGCGACCGCTGGATGAGCGTGGAGATCCAGACGGAACCCGAGCTCAATTGGAGCGCGCCGCGCCTTGTCTTCGAGACGGACTTCGTCGACACGCTGGGCCGCTCCTACGACATCACTTCGGACGGGCAGAAGCTCTGGGTGATCAAGCAACCGAACCCGCCCGACGGGAGTCGGATCCACGTGATCACGCACTGGCGGGGCAAGCTGGTGGCCCTCTGATGCCCCTCACTCCTGGCCAATCCCTCTCCTTCTACGAGATCCTCGGCCCCCTCGGCGTCGGGGGAATGGGCGAAGTTTATCTGGCCCGCGACACGCGCCTCGACCGTGAGGTGGCGATCAAGGTGCTGCCCGAAGAGTTCGCGGACGATGAGGAGCGGCTGCGTCGCTTCGAGCGCGAGGCCAAGACGCTGGCCTCGCTCAACCACCCGAACGTCGCCGGGATCCACGGCATCGATCAGGTGGACGACACATGCTTCCTGGCCATGGAGCTCGTTCCCGGCGAAGACCTCGAGGAGCGGCTGAAGCGCGGAGCACTGCCGCTCGACGAAGCGCTCGATGTTTGCCGCCAGATCGCCGAAGGGCTCGAGGCCGCCCACGAGGCCGGTGTCGTGCACCGTGATCTGAAGCCGGCCAACGTACGCGTCACGCCCGAGGGCACCGTCAAGATCCTCGACTTCGGGCTCGCCAAGCCGATTCGACCCGAAGCGTCGAAGAGCGGTTCGACGAGCGCCCAGTCGGACAGCTTCCTCGTGACCTCCGAGGGCATGATCCTCGGCACCCCCACCTACATGAGCCCCGAGCAAGCGCGCGGCAAGCCCGTCGATCGACGCACCGACATCTGGGCCTTTGGCTGCGTGCTCTACGAGTGCCTCACCGGGCAGCGCGCCTTTCGAGGCGACTCGATGACGGACATCCTCGCGGCCATCGTCGGGGAACAGCCCGACCAGTCCCTGCTGCCTCCGTTGCCGGCGAGCGTGCGCACGCTTCTCGTGCGCTGCCTGACGAAGGATCCGCGCGTGAGGCTGCGCGATATCGGCGAAGCACGCGTCCTCTTGCAGGAAGGTGATCTTGAAGCGAACGAGCCTCGAGTCGCAGGATCTGCGCAGGCTCGGCGGGCGCGCGCGGCTCTCCTCGTTGCCGGGGGAGTGGTTCTGGGAGCGGTGCTCGGTGCGCTCGTGTTCGATCGGATGAGCGGCGAGAGCAAGAACCCTGCGGAGCTCGCGGCGAACAACACGGAGCCCCCTCGTGTCCGACGCTTCTCGCAGCCACCGACGCTGAACGAGAAAGGCGAACGGGTCCCCTGGGAAGGGACCCTCCTGTCCCCGGATGGAAAGTCTCTCGCCGTCTCGACCCCGAACGGCCTCGTCGTCCGCTCGCTCGATTCGCTGGAAACCACACAGATCCCCGGCGCGGGAGTTTTCGGCGCGGGGTGGCGGGGCCAGGGCGCGGCGTGGTCGCCGGACGGTGAGTCCATCGTCTACATCGAGAAGAGCGCGATCTTCCGCGTGACGCCGGAGGGGGGAAACCCGGTTCAGCTGTTCTCCGCTTCGGAAGACACCCGGTTGGCGCCGATCGCTTGGTTGGACGACGGACGAATCCTCTTCGGCTCCCATGCGGAGTCGGGCGTCTCCTTGCAGGCGATCCCGGAGGGGGGCGGCCCGGCGACCGAGATGGCGGTCCTCGGCGCGAGTATGTCGGAGGGCCATCTCCACGGGATTTGCGCCGTCCCGGGCGGCCGCTTCATCGCTGTCCTGCACAGCTTCCTCGGGGACAAGTTCTCCGTTCTCACCGAGGGCAACTCGGGCGTGCGCGAGTTGTTCACGCTGCCGGGAGAGCACATCCCGTCGGCGATCTGGGCGCCGGGGGATTACCTCCTGTTCAACCGTGGCGCCAGTGAAGATGCCGACGAGCTGTGGGCCGTACCCCTCTCCGAAGATCCGATGGAGGTCACGGGCGAGCCCTTTTTCGTTCAGAGAGGCGTCAGAGGGGCGAGCATTTCCACCGACGGAACGCTGGCCTACGTCGAGAAGAACGAGGAGGTCAAATATCAGCTCGCTTGGTGGAGTGCCGACGGCACGACGGAGCCCTTCGAGCGCGAGCACGAGAGGGGAATCCGCACCCGGAGCCTCTCGCTGGAGCAGGATTGCATCCTCTACCTGGTCGGAAACTCCATGCCGTTCGAGCTCTGGAGCTACGACCTGCGGCGTGGGGTCAGCACCGAGGTCGCAACCGGGGACCACCGCGTCGGGTCAGCGCAAAGCCTCCCGGACGGCAGGATCGCCTACAGCGCACTCGACATGTCGCCCGAGGGCGTGTCGGTGAAGTCGTACCTCCTGCCGGCGAGTGGACGCGGGGAGTCCAAACCGTGGATCGAGGCGGCCGTGATGGACGTCACGGAGAGCCACGCCCTCGTCGCGGTCATCGATGGCGAAGGCCTCGACATCTTCGTCGACGATCTGGCGACGCTCGAGCGGCGAGTCATCCGCGCGGACCTGGAGGACAACGCTTATTCGTCCATCTCCCCGGACGGCGAATGGGTCCTGTTCTGGATTGGACGGGAGGTCGTCCTCACGCGCTTTCCGAGCGGAGAGGGAGAGTGGCAGGTCAGCACCGAAGGTGGAACGGACGCGGCGTTCGCTCCCGATGGCTCGGCGATCTACTTCGTCGCCGATCGAGCGCTCTATCGAGTCAGCCTGCAGACGGAACCCGGAGTCTTACTGGGCGCCCCGGAGCTCATCGGCCGGGCGGAGGAGGGGACGCACCTGACCGGCATGCGCGAGAAAGGCTCCGACCGCTTCCTCGCCACGCATGCCGAGGGGTCGGCCGACGGCAATCTCGTCGTGGTCCTCGGCTGGACATCGGAGCTCGCCGGGCGCTGACCGCCCGAGCTCTCCGAGTCCAACCACCGAGAACACGGAGAGCACCGAGAGCAAGCGCTCCGCGCTCGCCTCAGATGGT
The DNA here is from genome assembly GCA_029260795.1 of Planctomycetota bacterium. Taxonomy (GTDB): domain Bacteria; phylum Planctomycetota; class OFTM77; order OFTM77; family OFTM77; genus OFTM77. Next base: position 12,739 of record JAJDCO010000157.1, read on the forward strand.
CCTGCATTGTTTCTCCAACCCAGCGCTGCATGGAGGGCACGGACGGCATCGGCGGCGAAATGGAACGATAGCACCCGGCACGATCGGACCATGTGGAACGAGAGCACCCGGCACGATCGGACCATGAAACGATCCAGAGCCGCGCGGGCGAGGGGCCAGAGCGAGGTCCCGGCCCCGACTTCGCGCGGCTCGGGAGATCACTCGAAAACCCGCACGCCCCGACCGCTCCTGTGCAAAAGCAATTGCTGCTGCCAGGCCACCGACCCCGCCACCCGCGAGGAGGACTGGAGAGTCGTCTTCTTGCAGGATCTTTCCCAGCTTGCCACCAGGCAGACGCTCCGAAAATCGGGCCACCATGAATCGAGTCGCGACTCCGGAGAGACCGATCATCATGCATTCGTGAGATCGGAGACTCCAGAGCGCACCGTGAGTGCCGGTGTCGACCCGGGCAGGCGAAACGTCACTCGCCCGGGTGATTCACACCCGCCCGGGTGATTCAAGTCGTCTCGTCGATTCAGTAGGTCCGCACTACGGTCGGGCCGATGATCGAGACCGGGCCAGCCGCATTCAGTGTGCTCTCCGTGGTGAAGTTCTTCCCCGAGTCCAACCACCGAGATCACGGAGAACACCGAGAGCAGCGCACCGCGCTCGCATCCATCTCCGTGGCCCCTGTGCTCTTCGTCGTGAACGTCTTCCCCGAATCCAGTCCAAGCAGAGCAGGACAAGCGCTTCTTCCATCATTTTTCGCATCTCCGAATCGACGTGTGGGTCGGCGTGGTTCTCCTTCGACGGCGCAGGGGAGTCAACGAACCGCAAAGGACTCAGGCAACGAGGGCAACCAACGCTCGTTCTCGCCATCTTCCCAGAACCCTCGAGCAAGCGAGCGAGCTCGAGAGTGCGGAAGGCCATTGCTGGATTCACGGCGACTCCCACCATCTGCGATCTGTTCGGGTCCGCGTAGGAAGGAGGAAAGAACCATGACAAAGCGCAATCTACGATTCTTCGCCTGCGTCGCCTTCGCCGCAGTCTCTGCCGGCACCTCGTTGGCTGCACAAGACTTCGGCGATGACTTCGAGGACGGTGATCTCGGCGTGAACAACGGTGCCAACGGCACCGGATTCGAGAGCGGCACCCACCTGATCGCCTCGGTGGCAGAGGCCAACGACGCCGCCGAGTTCTCGGCCACCGACAACACCTCCGGTGCCTGGATCATTGGCAAGGACACCCTCGATCCGGATGGGTTCTCGACGACGTGGTCTTTCAACAATTGGGTGGACCCGGGAGGACGCCTTTGCGTCGGTCTCGCCAAGGACCCCGCCGCTTCCTACTCGCCGGGCTTCCTCATCGACACCACCCGGGGAACCGACCAGATTCGCGTCGCCCTCCGGGGGACGACCCGGGGGGACCGTCTCGAGATCCAGCACGTCTTCAACAACACGGAGACAACGCTCACCCAAGTCGCGTCGCTGAGCTCGCGGGTGGATTCCTCGACGTCCTTCGAGATCTCGTTCTCAGTGACCGCCACGGGTTACGAAGCCACGATCGACCAGGGAGGCAGCACGGTCGTCGGACCCGTGACCGGCACTTGGGCTGCGGGGGGCGTGACGCTGACCGACGTCGAGGACACCAACGGTGAGATGCGCGTCAGCGCCAATCTCCAGGGGACATTCCAGGCCTCCACCGCGTCACTCGACAAGATTGGTCTTTGCGGCATCGCCTGGAAGTTCAACAGTCCGGCCGGCGCGGGCGGCGAGACCGTGAACTTCACCGCCACCTGCGACACCTCGGAGGTCGGAAACAAGGCGCTCGTCTTCATCAGCCTCGGCAACGGAAGCCCGTCCATTAAAGTACCGCTGAGCGGAGGCAAGAGACTCTTCCTCGACTTCGATTCGATCCTCATTTTCTGGATCGGCCTCCCGAGCCCGGTTCGACAGGTCACCCTGAACAACTGCTCGGGCGAGTCTACGGTGCCCGTGGCCATCCCCGCTTCGGCGCCGGTTGGGGTCTCGGTCTATTTCGCCGGTCACTCGATCGACGGCCTGGGCAACGTGCCGTCCGTGACCTCGACGAAGTCGTTCGTGACTCAGTAGAGGATCTCCCTCGAGCTCGAGGGAAAGGAATGTAGGAGGAAGACGTCTCTTCCCTTCCCGATCAGCCTGCGACAGTCGACAACGGCCCGAGCGGATCACAGCCCTGTGTTTCGCTCGGGCTTTTTTGCATTCGATCGCGTTGACGCGACATGCGAGCCCCGAGGAACGAGGGGGCGGCACTTCGAGGCCGCCAAGAGCACCATCGAGAGCCAGCGCGGCGAGGGCTGGACCCTGCTCGAGGATCGCTACGACGACGGCGGCTGCTCGGGTGGCACAATGGAACGGCCTGGATTCCAGCGCCTGCTCAGAGACGTCGAGGCCGGCGCGGTCGACTGCATCGTCGTCTACAAGGTCGACCGGCTCTCACGCAGCCTCATCGACTTCTCGAAGATCGTCGATCTCCTCGATCGGCACCGCGCCAACTTCGTCTCCGTCACCGAGCACTTCACGACGGCGAAGTCGATGGGCCGCTTGACGCTCAACATGATCCTCTCTTTCGCGCAGTTCGAGCGGGAGATCGCGGCCGAGCGGATTCGCGACAAGATCGCGGCCGCCAAGCGCAAGGGCAAGCACACCGGCGGCGTGCCGATCCTCGGCTACGACATCGTCGACCGGCGGCTCGTCGTCAATGAGACCGAGGCTGAGCTGGTCCGCCACATCTTCGAGCGCTTCACGAAGCTGGGGTCCGCGACCCTGCTTGCGAAGGAGCTGAACGAGGCCGGGCACACGACGAAGTGCTGGAAGACGAAGAAGGATCGGGTCGAGGGCGGCCGCCGCTGGAACAAGGGCCACCTCTACCGGTTGCTGAACAGCCGCAAGGTTATCGGCGAGGTCGAGCATAAGGGCGAGGTGTACGCCGGCGAGCACGAGGCGATCGTGCCGCGGAAGCTCTGGGATGACGTCCACCGCATCCTCGCCGAGAACTACGCGACGCGCTCGAACCGGACGCGGGCGAAGACGCCGGCGCTGCTCAAGGGCATCCTCCGCTGTGCGAGCTGCGATCGATCCATGGGACCGACCTTCACGACGCGGCGCGGGAAGCAGTACCGGTACTACCTGTGCACACGTGCGGGGAAGGAGGGCTACGGCGCTTGCCCTGTCCGCTCGGTCCCGGCCGGCGACATCGAGGAGGCCGTCGTGGGTCAGCTCCGAGCCGTCTTCCGGTCTCCCGAGCTGGTCGCCAAGACCTACCGAGAGACGAAGGCGCTGGAAGAGCGCGAGCGCGAGCGGCTGGCTCGGAAGCGGCTCGACCTGGATGCGCGCGTCGAAGAGCTGGAGAAGAAGCTTGAACACCTCGTGGATGCGGCCGAGGACGCCGGCGCCACGATTACGCAGCGGCTCCGCGAGGTCGGCCGCGAGATCGATGACGCCCGCTCGGAGCTGGAGCGTGTGACGCACGAGCTGCGCGTGCTGGAAACGGAGACCGTCACAGAGGACGACGTCATGGCCGCCCTCGAACGGCTCGACCCCGTCTCGGACGAGCTGTTCCCCGGCGAGCAGGCGCGCATCGTCCGGCTCCTGGTCGAACGCGTGGACGTCTCGCCGGACGGCGCGCAGATCCGCATCCGCGGCAACGGGTTTCGGTCCTTGGTGCAGGAGCTAGGGGGCGACGAGGC
>JAJDCO010000158.1 GCA_029260795.1 Planctomycetota bacterium
CCTTGCCCATGCCCCAGTCGACGACCTGCACCTCGCCGAAGGAGCCGATCATGATGTTCGCCGGCTTCAAGTCGCGGTGCACGACACCACGAGCATGCGCGTAGGCGAGGGTCTGGCAGACGTCCTCGAAGATCGCGAGGAAAGTACGTCGATCGCTCGCCGGTGACTCGCGCTCGGCGAGCTTCTTCGCCAGCGTCTGGCCCTTGACCAACTTCATCGCGAAGAACGGCTTGCCGTCCGCCATGCCCAGGTCGTAGACGGGCACGATGCCCGGGTGCTGGAGCTGCCCGCCGATCTGTGCCTCTTCGATGAAGCGGTGCAGGATGGCTGGCTGGTCCTTGTACTTGTCGTGCAGAAACTTCATCGCGACGTCGCGACCGAGGTCCTGATCGTGGCCCTTGTGCACGGTTCCGACACCGCCGCGACCGAGCTCGCCCTGCACGACGTACTTGCCGGCTTCGACGCGGTCGTCGGGTCCGAGCGGCTTCAGCATCGGCGTGTCACCGGCCAGCTCGTCGCGCAAAAGGACTTGCGGCTTCGAGCCCGTGATCTCGCCGATGCGCTCGATCACGCTGGGGGAAGTCCTCTCAACGGAGTCTTCGCCGTAGGCGAAGGCCAGACCCTGATCGAGCTCGTCGGGAGCGTTCTCGGGCGACTTCGAGTCGGATTCGTTCTTCATCGGGTTTCCATGAACGTTCAACGGTCCTTCAAGGCGGCTTCGTACTCTGCCAGGCGCTGGGCCATCTCGGGGCTTGCGTCTTCGGGCATCAGGGCGATGGCGCGCTTCTGCGTCTCGACCGCCGCGGTGCTGTCGCCCGTCCGGTGCTGCGCCAGCGCGAGCGTGTCGAGGTAGGTCCAGAGCTGGTCGGAGCTCGCTTCTTCCGCGAGCGCGCAAGCGCGTTGGGCAAAGCCCAACGCGCGCTCGGGATCGCGAAGACTCTCCTCTTCGACGGTCAGCAGCGTCCAAGCCGCGGCGTTGAGCACGTTGTCACTCGCGTCTTTGTCTTCGGCTGCCGAGATCCTCAGAGCAATCAACTCGCGCTGGAGCGGCAGTGCGTTCTCGGTCCGACCCAGGCCCAGGTAGGCAGTCACGAGGCCCGTCATGGCATAGCCCGTCCACGGATGCTGCATGCCGAGCACGCGCCGCTTGAGCGGGAGGCTGACCTCGAACAGTGCCGCCGCCTCCTCGAAGCGCTCCATCGAGTTGTAGAGCCTGCCAAGGTTGGTGGTGTTGGCGAGCGTGAGCGGATGCTCCTCGCCCAGCACGCGTTCTGTGATCTTCAGGGTTTGGAGCGTGAGCGTCTCGGCCTCGTCGTAGCGGCCTTGGCTCTCATAGAGGAGCGCCAGGTTGCTCATGCATTTAAGCGTGCCCGGGTGCTCGTCGCCCTGCACGCGCTTGGTGAGCTCCAGCGTCTGGAGGAAGAGGGGCTCGGCCTCTTCGGAGCGTCCTTGTCTCTGGTAGAGGTTCGCCAGGTTGGCCATGGTCCGCAATGTGTGCGGGTTCTCGTCGCCGAGGACGCGTTTTGTGATCTCGAGGGTCTGGAGGTAGAGCGTCTCGGCCTCGTCGTAGCGTCCTTGGCTCTGGTAGAGGTTCGCCAGGTTGTTCATGCTCCCCAGCGTGCTCGGGTGCTCCTCGCCCAGCATGCGCTTTTCGATCTCCAGCGTCTGGAGGAAGAGCGTCTCGGCCTCGTCGTAGCGGCCCTGATTCAGGTAGAGGGTCGCCAAGTTTCTCGTACTGACCAGCGTGTGCGGGTGCTCCTCGCCCAGCACGCGCTTTTCGATCTCCAGCGTCTGGAGGTGGAGCGTCTCGGCGTCGGCGTAGCGGCCCCGGCTACTGTAGAGGGTCGCCAGGTTGACCATGGTCAGCAGCGTTGTCGGGTGCTCTTCGCCGAGCACGCGCTTTTTGATCTCCAGCGTCTGGAGGAAGAGCGTCTCGGCGTCGGCGTAGCGGCCCTGGCTATTGTAGAGGGACGCCAGGTTGCCCATGCTCTGCACCGTCCTCGGGTGCTCCTCGCCCAGCACGCGCTTGCTGATCTCCAGCGTCTGGAGGTAGAGCGTCTCGGCGTCGGCGTAGCGGCCCTGGTTGTCGTACAGGATCGCCAGGTGGTTCATAGTCGGCAGCGTTTGCGGGTGCTCTTCGCCCAGCGTGCGCTTTCCGACCTCGAGCGTCTGGAGGCAGAGCGGCTCGGCCTCGTCGTAGCGGCCCTGCGCCAGGTAGACGGCCGCCAGGTTGCTCATGTTCGTCAACGTGTGCGGGTGCTCCTCGCCGAGCACACGCTTCATGATCTCCAGCGTCTGGAGGTAGAGCGTCTCGGCCTCGTCGTGGCGTCCCTGGTCGACGTACAGGTACGCCAGGTCTGTCACGGCCCCCAGTGTTTTCGGGTGCTCGTCTCCGAGCAGGCGCTTCGCTATCTCGAGCGCTGTGGGAAGGTGCCCCTCGGCCGCCGGGTAGAGGCCGATGGAGCCGTAGACCTTCCCGGTCAGGGCGTGCAGTTCCGCGGCGACCAATTCGTCCTCGATCGCGTCCTCGGCGAGGCGCTTCGAAGCCGTGTCGAGAATGCCCTTGAGCAGCGTGATGTCCGCGCCCTTGGCCTGCTCTGGGTCGATGCTTTGCAGCATCTCAGTGATCAGTCGCTTGATCTCGACGGCGCGCGCGAGCTCGCGCTCGGCGACCTCGGTCTGCTCGACGGCGCGTTGTTCGTTGTCCTGGGCCTCCTTTGCCGAAGCCACGGCGGCGAGCTTGGCGAGCTTCTCGTTCGTGGCGGCCTCGTCGGCCGTACGCCAGAACCACAGCGAGGCGATGAGGCCGGCCGTGATCGCGACGGTCAAGCCGATGCCGAGCTTCTGCGTGCGCTTCAGTGAGGCGGCGCGCACCTTGGCCTCGGCCGCTTCCACGCGCGCTTCGTGCACGCGCGACTCGACGGCGGCGAGGTGATCGTGGACTGTCTTGGCGACGACTTCGGCGGACTTCGGGCGTGCCGCGGGCGCCGGCATCAAACAGCGCGTCGCCAGCTCGACCATCTCCGGCTCGCCGCCGCAGGCTTCGAGGCGTGCGTGCGCATCGTCGAGTCTGGCCATCGCCGCCATGGCGATCAGGTCGCCCTGCTCGCCGACGTAGGGCGGAGCGCCGGTCAGGATCTCGCACAGGATCGCGCCGAGTGCGAACACGTCGCTGCGCTCGTCCATGTGCTCGACGTCGCCGCGGGCCTGCTCGGGTGGCATGTAGGCGGGCGTGCCCATCACCGAGCCCACGATCGACTGCGACCCGTGGCCGCCGGAGCGCACGGTCTCGATCACGCTGAGCTGCGACTGCCGCTCGGCCGCGAGCTTCTCATCAGCGACGCCGCCGCTCTGCAGCACCTTGCCCATGCCCCAGTCGACGACCTGCACTTCGCCAAACGAGCCGATCATGATGTTCGCCGGCTTGAGGTCGCGGTGCACGACGCCGCGCGCATGCGCGTAGGCGAGCGTCTGGCAGACGTCTTCGAAGATCGAGAGAAACGTGCGTCGATCGCTCGCCGGTGACTCGCGCTCGGCGAGCTTCTTCGCGAGCGTCTGGCCCTTGACCAGCTTCATGGCGAAAAACGGCTTGCCGTCCACCATGCCCAAGTCGTAGACGGGCACGATGCCCGGGTGCTGGAGCTGCCCGCCGATCTGCGCCTCTTCGACGAAGCGGTGCAGGATGGCTGGCTGGTCCTTGTACTTGTCGTGCAGAAACTTCATCGCGACGTCGCGACCGAGGTCCTGATCGTGCCCCTTGTGCACGGTGCCGACGCCGCCGCGGCCGAGCTCGCCTTGCACGACGTACTTGCCGGCCTCGACGCGTTCGTCGGGACCGAGCGGCTTCAGCATCGGTGTGTCGCCCGCGGACTCGTCGCGCAAGAGCACGCGCGGCATCGAGCCGGAGACCTCGCCGATGCGCTCGATCACGCTGGATGCGCCATCGGCCTGCGAGTCCTCGCCATAGGCGTAGGCGAGGCCCTCATCGAGATCTTCGGGAGCGTTCTCGGGGGGAGTTGAGTCGGATTCGTTCTTCATGGGGCTCTCGGGTTCAACGGTCCTTCAAGGCGGCTTCGTACTCGGCCAGGCGCTGAGCCATCTCGGGATCTGCACCTTCGGGCATCCGGGCGACGGCACGCTTCTGCGTCTCGAACGCCGTGGCGGTGTCTCCGGTCTTGTGCTGCGCGAGCGCGAGCGTGTCGAGGTAAATCCAGAGCCGCGCGGAGCCCGCTTCTTCTGCGAGCGAACAAGCGCGCTCAGCAAAGCCCAGCGCGCGCTCGGGATCGCGCAGGAACTCGGGCTCGTGTGTCAGCAGGCTCCAGGCCGCGGCGTTGAGCACATCGGCACTCGCCGAGGCGTCGTCGGCCGGTGCGACTTGCAAACCGAATAGCTCCCTCTGCAGCGGCAATGCGTCCTCGGTTCGACCCAGCCTCAGGTAGGCGGTGACGAGGCCCGTCATGGCGTAGCCCGTCCACGGGTGCTCCACGCCAAACACACGCCGCATGATCGGAAGACTGAGCTCGAACATTGCCGCCGCCTCCTCGAAGCGCTCCATCGAGTTGTAGAGCAGGCCGAGGTTGCCCATGGTCCCCAGCGTGGCTGGGTGTTCCTCGCCCAGCACGCGCTTCTTGATCTCGAGCGTCTGGAGGTTGAGCGTCTCGGCCTCGGCGGTGCGGCCCTGGCTCCGGTAGAGAGCCGCCAGGTTGCTCATGACAGCCAGCGTGCTCGGGTGCTCCTCGCCCAGCACGCGCTTCATGATCTCCAGCGTCTGGAGCAATAGCGGCTCGGCCTCGTCGTAGCGTCGCTGCGTCTGGTAGAGGGCCGCCAAGTTGCCCATGTCAGCCAGCGTGTCCGGGTGCTCCTCGCCCAGCACGCGCTTCAAGATCTCCAGGGTCTGGATGCGGAGCGTCTCGGCCTCGGTCGTGCGGCCCTGGTCCCTATAGAGGAGAGCCAGGTTCCCCATGCTCGTCAGCGTGTCTGGGTGTTCGTCGCCCAGCAAGCGCTTCTTGATGTCCAGCGTCTGGAGGTAGAGCGTCTCGGCCTCGGCAGTGCGACCCTGATTCTGGTAGAGGAGCGCCAGGTTGCCCATGGTCTCCAGTGTCCTCGGGTGCTCCTCGCCCAGCACGCGCTTCCGGATCTCCAGCGTCTGGATGTAGAGCGTTTCGGCCTCGGCGTAACGGCCTTGGGAGGAGTAGGCGTTCGCCAGGATGTTCATGCTCGCCAGCGTGGCTGGGTGTTCCTCGCCCAGCACGCGCTTCTCGATCTCGAGCCCCTGGAGGTTGAGCGACTCGGCCTCGGTGGTGCGGCCCTGCCTCTGGTAGAGGCTCGCCAGGTTGCTCATGACAGCCAGCGTGTCCGGGTGCTCCTCGCCCAGCACGCGCTTCATGATCTCCAGCGTCTGAACGTAGAGCGTCTCGGCCTCGGTGGTGCGGCCTTGGTCCTGGTAGACGCTCGCCAGGCTGCTCATATTGGCCAGCGTTCCCGGGTGCTCCGCGCCCAGCACGCGCCTCAGGATCTCCAGCGTCTCGAGGGTGAGCGCCTCGGCATCGGTCGTGCGGCCCTGCTGATTGTAGAGGAGCGCGAGATTGCCCCTGCTCAACAGCGTCTCCGGGTGCTCCTCGCCCAGCACACGCTTCATGATCTCCAGCGTCTGAACGTAGAGCGTCTCGGCCTCGGCGAAGCGGCCCTGTCTCTGGTAGAGGTTTGCCAGGTTGCCCATATTGGCCAGCGTTCCCGGGTGCTCCGCGCCCAGCACGCGCTTCGTGATCTCCAGCGTCTGGACGTAGATCGTCTCGGCCTCGGCGTAGCGGCCCTGACTCTCGTAGAGGTTTGCCAGATTGCCCATGCACCACAGCGTGTCCGGGTGCTCTTCGCCCAGCAATCGCTGCCGGAGCTCGAACGCGACGGGTAGGTGCAACTCGGCTTCTGGGTAGAGGCCTATCGAGCGATAGACCCCGCCGGTCAGAGCGTGCAGCTCCGCGGCGACGAGCTCGTCTTCGATCGCGCCTTCCTCGAGGCGCTTCGAAGCCGTGTCGAGGATGCCTTTCAGCAGGGTGATGTCCGCGCCCTTGGCTTGCTCGGGCGTGACGCTTTGCAGCATCTCGGTGATCAGGCGCTTGATCTCGACGGCGCGGGCGAGCTCGCGCTCGGCGACCTCGGTCTGGTCGACGGCGCGTTGTTCGTTGTCCTGGGCCTCCTTTGCCGAAGCCACGGCGGCGAGCTTGGCGAGCTTCTCGTTCGTGGCGGCCTCGTCGGCCGTACGCCAGAACCACAGCGAGGCGATGAGGCCGGCCGTGATCGTGAGGGTCAAGCCGATGCCGAGCTTCTGCGTGCGCTTCAAGGAGGCAGCGCGCACCTTCGCCTCGGCCGCTTCCACGCGCGCTTCGTGCACTCGCGACTCGACGGCGGCGAGGTGATCGTGGACTGTCTTGGCGACGACCTCGGCGGACTTCGGGCGCGTTGCGGGCGCCGGCATCAAGCAGCGCGTGGCCAGCTCGACCATCTCCGGCTCGCCGCCGCACGATTCGAGGCGTGCGTGTGCATCGTCTAGCCGGGCCATCGCCGCCATGGCAATCTGCTCGTCGGCTGCCCCGACGTAAGGCGGCGCGCCGGTCAGGATCTCGCACAGGATCGCGCCGAGCGCGAACACGTCGCTGCGCTCGTCCATGTGCTCGACGTCGCCGCGCGCCTGCTCGGGTGGCATGTAGGCCGGCGTGCCCATGACCGAGCCCACGATCGACTGCGAGCCGTGGCTACCGGAGCGCACGGTCTCGATCACGCTGAGCTGCGACTGCCGCTCGGCGGCGAGCTTCTCATCAGCGACGCCCCCGCTCTGCAGTACCTTGCCCATG
>JAJDCO010000159.1 GCA_029260795.1 Planctomycetota bacterium
CTGCTGCGCCGCGACGGGGGCGGCGAGCGCGAGCACTCCCATGACGATCGCGAAGGCGCACGCCCCCGGACGTCGCACCTTCGTGAGTCTCGGCCTGTCGCTTGTCACTGGCGTCACCGCAACCATGACAAGACTTTATGCCAAGGGGCATCGAGGCTGCATCTGCACCGTCCCGTCGAAAGGGATCCCGATACCGCGTGAAGTAGGATGAGTGGCCATCGAATCCTCGCCCAACGTGACGCCACCAGGACGCGAACCATGACAGCTCCCTTCGTCCCACGCGTCGGTGGAACCCTCAGCGCCGACATCGCCGTCCCCGAACACGAACGTGAGCTGCGCTTTTACTCGCGTGTTCTCACCACCGGCGAGCATCCGCTCTGGCGCGAGGATCTGATGAACAACCAGGGCATCCCGATCATTGGTCTGGGCGCGCGCAACGAGGAGTATGCGCACCTCCCGCTCCAATGGATGCCGCACATTCAGGTCGCCGATGTCGCAGCGAGCGCGGAGCGTGCGCTGGACCTGGGCGGCACTGAACTCATGCATGGCAAGGACGAGGCTGGCGAGAGCCAGTGGGCGGTTCTGCTCGATCCGAATGGCGCAGCGTTCGGAATCGTCCCCGTCGTTTCTGCCGAGCACATGGCCGCGGCCGACGACGACGCATCGGGCGACATGGCAGCGCCCATGGGCTGCATCGCCTGGATCGACCTGACGGTCGCCGATGTCGAAGAAACTCGCGACTTCTACCGGCAGGTCGTCGGCTGGTCAGCGGGGGGCGTCGAGATGGAAGACGCAAGCGGCCGCTATACCGACTGCAAGTTGTTCGGCGACGACGACAACCCGGCAGCAGCAATCTGCCATGCGCGCGGCGCGAACCGGGTGCCGCCCGTCTGGATGATCTGCCTCCCCGTGGGCGATCTCGCCGAGAGTCTCCGTCGCGTACGAGAGGAAGGGGGCCAGGTCATTCAAGCGACACGCAGGATGGATGGGAAGTACGCCTCGGCGGCTATTCAGGATCCGGTTGGGGCGTGCCTGGCGTTGGTGTCGGGATAGAGAAGAAACAGCGGCCTATCGAGGCGTTGCTGGTGGAGTGCGGACGGTCAGCGAGTCACGCGCTGCCCTTCGACCGCAGCCGGGGAGTGCTCGATGCCCGCCCGACGAACGAACGCTAGCGGGACACGAGACGGATCTCGCGAATCGCGGCGTTGATGCCTTCGATGCGGCGCAGGGACACCTCCACTCGCCCGTCCTGCGTCCATTCCTTCTGGAGCGGGATCCACAGGTCCTGATCGCCCCGCGCGACGAACATCACCGCGTCTTCGACGACGACGCGTTGGACCCGACCGCCGACATCCATGCGAACGACCAGGTGACCCCGAAAGCGCTTGGGGAGATTCACGGCGAATCGCAGTGCTCGCTGAGTGCCGCGCCGGTCGTTGCCGAACCACTGCGCGTCCCGACCGTCGCTCCAGGCAAAGCCCTCGAGCACCTCGTACTCGAATCCCGGTGCGACCTCCGCTTCGTCCAATACGGGATGCCAAGGCAACGCGCTCCCGAGGTCCTTCACGCCGCGCCCGCACCGAACGCTGAGGGGCACCCGGCCACCTCGGGGCTCACGGTGTAGAGCGAGCCCGAGCAGCGCACCGTTGGTCCCCGCGAGCTTGTTCAGCGTCAGGTGGATCTTTCCGTCACGAGCCATGTCGGGTGTGATCGGCAAGACCACCGATCGCTCGGCATCGATCGCCATCGGTCGCACGGACTCGAGACGCAGCTCCTGCCGGCGGCCGCGCGGATCGGGATGCAAGACGAGGTTGCCGACGAAGTCGGTCGGCACCTCGAGCGCGATCACCATCGGCGTGTTGCCGAAGCGGGGATCGCCGTAGAACCATTGGTGCTCGTCACCCGATCGCCAGACCATCGCCCCCGAGACCTCGACGCCGAAACCCTTGCGCACTCGCCGCTCGTCGTGCTTCGGATGCCACTCCAGGTTGCGGTCGGCGGGTGCGCGCACGCCGCACTCGACGGTCACGACCTCTTCGCCCAGGAAGGGAAGGGACTCGCGCGCCGGCCAGGTGATGAAGCCCCAGTCTTCGAGAATCCCCGCGACCACCGGGTCGTCGCCGATCAGGTATCGGACCGCGGTGCCGCTCACGAGCGCCGGGTCGTCCGTATCCTCGGGCGAGAGCGGATAAAGGCCCTTCGCGATGTCGGCACGCACACGGTCATGGTACCTCCGAAACAGCTCGCGATCGTGGCGCACCAGCTCCCGAAAGACCCAGTTCCAAATCGCATAGTAGGGTCGATCCCCCGGCCGTTGCTGCGAGGTGGCGAAGAACTGCACGACGTTGAGGCCCTGCTCGTCGAAGGCGAGGCTGCGAAGGCGATCCTCAGAAGGGAAGGCCCCCGCCCACAGCTCGTCCACCTCGCGTCCGTAGGTGTCCATCTCCCCGAGACTCCACGTGAAGAAGGCTTCCGCTTCGCGCAGCCAGCGCGGCATCGTTCCACAGCTCGCGTCGTCGTCCTGAAAGCAATGCGTCATCTCGTGCAGCATGTTGCCCGAGGTCTCTTGGGTGAGCTCGGGCTCCTGGAAGAAAAAGACGTTGCCGCGCGCGTGCGCCGGGCCGTCGGCCGCGTCTTCGGGTGCCGAGACGCAACAGACCAAGGACGTCGCGGGCTCCGTGCCGAGGTACTCCGCGAGAAACGCGTACTGTGCCTCGAGCTTCTCGAAGACCTGCTCGTGCGCCTCGAGGCTCTCGTCGCGGACGTGTGGCGAGAAGACGAGCTGGAAGTGTCCGCCGGGACGGTTGTCGAACGTGGTCCGACGCTCCAGCCAGGACGGAACGTCGGTCGCCTCCGAGATCGCGAAGCCGTCGATCCAGACCTCGCGATCCGTCTCGGTCGTCAAGCGCAGTCGATGCGTTCCAGCGGCGAGGTCGCCCAGCCGGAGCCGTCCAAGCGCGAAGATCTCGAAGCGTCCGGTGGCCGGCAATGTGAGCTGGCCGACGTCCCGGAACGGCGCCGTGCCATGGGCCGTGGCCACGGACACCACGACCGGGTCGTCTCCGGCCGGCCCCTCGATCGCATACCGCAGAGTCAGCTGCGCGCCTCGCGCGTCCTCCTCGAGTTCGACCGAGCACTCGACCTCGTCGCCACGACGGCGCCCCCAGCCATCCCCGATGCAGTATCCCCCCGAGGCGACCATGTGGTGCCGTGGCCGAGCCGTTCCGCGGACGCTTCCGACCTCGAACGCCGTCTCGGCCTCGACCCAGACCGATTGACCGCTCGCCGGCGATGGAGCCGCAGCGCCCAGAAGCCCTGCCAGAAAGCCACTGACGACGATCGCGAGCGATGTCGGTCTCGACATGAGGACTCTCTCTCTCACTTCCAGTCGGTGCATCGAAGCTCGTCGGAGCTCGACGCCCACAAGCAGCGCGCGACTTCGACGTCGCCGGTGCTCCCGAGTTCTCCACTCGCGGATCGGCTCCGGTTCCAATTGCCTTCCCCCACACAAGCCCAACGGCGAGGGCCCTCTCAATCTCGCTCGCTCCTACCTCCTTCGCAAGACCGGACTGGACGGCGGCGGCACGACCTCGCCCTCATTCCCGACTCTTTCTCACGGTGTCCGTGCCGAGTAGGATCCAGGCCACTCGACGGGCAGAATGTTCTTGCCAGTCGTACTGCTCCCCGTTCTGCCGGCGAGAAGGGAATCATGCTCCAGCATCCCGACCCGAATCTGATCAACGACGACTTGGCGCCGACGCCACCGGAAGGTCGCACCTGGTCGGTGCTGAACATGGCCGCCCTTTGGATCGGCATGGTCGTCTGCGTGCCCACCTACATGCTGGCTGGCGGACTCATCGATCTGGGCATGAGCTGGTGGCAGGCGGTCGGCACGGTGCTGCTCGGCAACGTGATCGTGCTGATCCCGATGATCCTCAACGGTCACGCCGGGACTAAGTACGGCATCCCCTTTCCGGTGCTGTCGCGAGCCAGCTTCGGGATCCGCGGAGCGCACATCCCCTCGATGCTTCGCGGTCTGGTCGCCTGCGGATGGTTCGGCATCCAGACCTGGATCGGGGGATCCGCGATCTACCAGCTCATCAACGCGCTCAGCTCCGAAGCCCTGGTCGGCGAGAAGCTGGCAGTGCTCGACATCAACGCCGGTGAGCTCGGTTGCTTCCTCGCCTTTTGGGCACTCCAGCTCGTCGTGATCATCCGCGGAATCGAAACGATCAAGATCCTCGAGACCTGGGCGGCGCCCTTCTTGATCGCGACCGGACTCGCCCTGCTCGTCTGGGCCTACGTCAAGGCGGAAGGCTTCGGGGAGATGCTCTCGGCGCCCTCGGCCTTCGACCCGGGAGGCGCGAAGGAGGGCCAGTTCCTGACGGCGTTCCTCCCCGGACTGACCGGCATGGTCGGCTTCTGGGCCACGCTTTCCCTGAACATCCCCGACTTCACGCGCTACGCGAAGAGCCAGCGCGATCAAGCACTCGGCCAGGCGCTCGGCCTCCCCCTCTTCATGACGCTGTTCGCGTTCATCGGCGTCGCCGTCACGTCGGCGACGGTCGTGATCTTCGGCGAGGCGATCCCCGACCCGACGGTCTTGGCCGGTCGGATGGGCGGCGGGTTTGCCGTGGCTCTCTCGCTCCTGGCGCTGACGCTCGCCACGCTCTCGACCAACATCGCGGCCAATGTCGTCTCGCCGGCGAACGCGATCATCAATCTCGCACCGCGCTGGGCCACCTTTCGCAAAGGCGGGCTGATCACGGCCGCGCTCGGCGTCGCCATCTTTCCTTGGAAGCTGATCGAGACGACGGAAGGGTACATCTTCAGCTGGCTGATCGGCTACTCGGCGCTCTTGGGTCCGATCGGAGGGATCGTGATCGTCGACTACTTCTTCGTCCGTCGCACGCGCATCGATCTCGAGGCGCTGTATCGCACGGACGGCCGCTTCTGGTACGCGCGCGGCTTCAACCCGGTCGCAGTCGTCGCCTTGATCGCAGGCGTCGCGCCGAACGTGCCCGGGTTCCTTCAGGCGATGAGCTTCGTCGACAACGTTCCGGGCTTCCTGGCCAGCTTGTACACCTACGCCTGGTTCGTCGGCTTCGCGGTCGCCGGACTCGTATACGGCGTCGGCATGGCGTTGCGGAAGTCCTGAAGGCCAGGCTTCCGATACCGCTCAATCCGTGATGAGCGAGTCCGTCTCCTTGGCGATGTCACCGGTCCACATGTTGTCGCGCTCGGCCTGACCGGCCTGTTCCCGCTTGGCCTGAAGCTGTCGCGCCACCAGGTCGGCGTGGGTCGTGAAGTACGGCACACTCTTGCCGACCAGCTCCCGCACCGAGGAGAAGCCCTTCTTCTCCATGAATGCGGACAAGCCATCGCAGAGCTCGTGGATCATCTCGTAGCCCTTGAGCATCGCGCCCGTGCACACCTGAACCGTGTGGGCCCCGAGCAGTAGGAACTCGATGGCGTCGTCGGCGGTCTCGACGCCGCCCATGCCCGATATCGACGATTCGGGGCAAGCGCGCGCGCACTCCATGACCTGTCGCAGCGCGATCGGATGCACCGCCTTGCCCGAGTAGCCGCCGGGCTCGGAGTAACCCTCGACGGTCGGCATCGGCCGCAAGGTGTCGAGATTCACGCCGATCACGCCGAGGATCGTGTTGATGGCACTGATCCCGTCGGCGCCCCCTCGCACGGCGGCTCGCGCCGGGATCGTAATGTCGGTGATGTTCGGGGTCATCTTGGCCCAGACGGGAATCTTGGAGACTCCCTTCACCCAACCGACCACCTTCTCGACGATCTCGGGATCCTGCCCCATGGCGGCGCCCATCTTGCGCTCGGGCAAACCATGAGGACATGACAGGTTGAGCTCGAGGGCGTCGACACCCGTCGCCTGTGTCCGCTCGACGATCTCCTCCCACCGGCCTTGCTCGCACTCCTCCATGATCGACGCGATCAAGGCGTTGTTCGGGTAGCTCTCCTTGCAGTCGCGCAGCTCGTCCAGCCAGACCTCGAACGGCCGGTCGGAGATGAGCTCGATGTTCTGGAACCCGAGGACCTTCTTCCGATCGTCCGGGTCGACGAGCTTGCCATAGCGGGGCACGGTGTTGTGCACCTTGTCGTGCTCGAGGCTGATCGTCTTGCAGACGATGCCACCCCATCCGAGCTCAAAGGACCGCTTGATCACCTTCGCATTCGTGCCCGGAGGTCCGGAGGCGAGCACGAAGGGATTCGGGAAACGGATGCCATCCACTTCGATGCTGAGATCAATCATCGGGAGACGCCTCGGTCAAGGGTCATGAAGCAAACGCTGCCAGCGACTCGCCGAGAATGCGCAGTGCCTCGTCCACGTCGGCCGGGGAAACCGTCAGCGGAGGCGAGATACGCACGACGTTGCCGTGGAGACCGCCCTTGCCGATGAGCAGGCCCCGCTTCTTGCACTCCTCGAACAGCCGCGCGGTGGATTCGGGGGACGGCGTGCGGTCGCCGGCCGTCTCGTCGACGACGAATTCGAGCGCCTGCATCAGCCCCATGCCGCGTACGTCGCCGATCATGCGCGGGAAGCGCGCTTGCAGCGCTTCCAGCCCCGCCCGCAAACGATGTCCTTGAATCTTAGAGTTGTCGACGAGCCCCTCCTCCTCGATGACGCCGATCGTGGCATTGGCCGCCGCCGCCGACATCGGATTGCCGCCGAAGGTCGAGATCGTCATGGCCTTGAAGGCATCGGCGATCTCCGGTGTCGCAATCGTCACACCGAGGGGCATGCCGTTGGCCACGCCTTTCGCCATCGTCATGATGTCGGGCTCGACATCCCAGTGCTCGATGCCGAACATCTTGCCACCCGTGCGACCAAAGCCCGTTTGCACCTCGTCGCAGATGAAGACGCCCCCGTACTTGCGCACGATGTCCGTCGCGACCTGGAAGTACTCCTTGGGCGGCGTGATGAAGCCGCCAACGCCCTGAATCGGCTCGGCCAGGAAGCCCGCGATCTTGCCGGTCGTCGTCGTCTGAATCAGCTCCTCGATGTCGCGCGCGCAGGCGACGTCACAGGACGGATACGTCAGCTTGAGCGGGCAGCGATAGCAGTACGGCGCCGGCGCGTGCTTCACGCCGGCGACCTGCGTCGGCACCGCTCGCCACGGCGAGTGGGCGGTCAGGGACTGCGCCAAGAGCGAGCGACCCGAGTAGCCGTGGCGCAGAGCGATGATCTCGAGCGATCCCGTGAACACCTGGGCGAGCGCGACGGCTGTCTCGTCGGCCTCGGTGCCCGAGGCCGTGAACATGCTCTTCTGCAATCGACCGGGTGCCATCTTCGCCAAGCGCTCGGCGAGCTCCACGATCGGCAGCGTCGGATAGAGCGTCGAGACATGCCCCAAACGATCGATCTGCGCCTTGAGCGGACCGGTCACACGCGGATCGCAATGGCCGACCGAGACGGTCAGGATGCCGCCGAAGAAGTCGAGGTACTCTCGCCCGTCCGCGTCCTGGACCCGCAGGCCCTTGCCCTCGGTCAGCACGACCGACTCTTGGTAGTAATTGGCGACCGACGGCAGGAGGTACTCGCGATGCTTGCGCCGGACCTCCGCCGCCTGGTTGCTCGTCTCCGTCTCGCTCACGGCAAGGACCTCTCGAGGTAACGGCCGGCGCCCTTTTCGACCTTGAGGTCGCCGGCCTGGTATTGAATGCGCCCGCTGACGACGACCGTCGAGGGCGCTCCTTGGGTCTTGAAGCCTTCGAAGATGCTGCGATCACACTGGTGGTGATGGGTCTTGGCCGAGATGGTGCCCGTTGCGGCCGGATCCCAGACGACGAGATCCGCGTCCGCGCCGACCGTGATCGATCCTTTGCGGGGATAGAGGCCGAAGATCTTGGCGGCGCGGGTCGAGGTGAGATCGACGAACTGATGCAGGTCGAGGCGCCCTTCGAGCACGCCGTAGGTGTACATCAGGGCGAGCCGGTTCTCGATGCCGGCCGCCCCATTGGGGATGAGGCGGAAGTCGTCTTTGCCCATGTCCTTCTGCCCGACCAGATTGAACGGGCAATGATCGGTCGCCACGACCTCGAGCGTCCCGTTCCGCAGCGCCGCCCAGAGCGCCTCTTGATGCCCGCGCGGACGAATCGGCGGCGACATCACGGCTGCGGCGCCTTCGAAGTCGGGCTGGTCGTAGATCGAATCATCGAGCAGCAGGTACTGCGGGCAGGTCTCCCCCATCACGCGCTGGCCACGGGCGCGCGCTTCGGTGATCGCCTGCACCGCCTGACGACACGTGACGTGCACCACGTAGAGCGGCTCGCGGGTCATCCTGGCCAGCATGATGGCCCGCGAGGTCGCTTCGCCTTCGAGGGGAGCGGGACGAGAGAGCGCATGGTACTTGGGCGACGTCTTGCCCTCGGCCATCAAGCGGTTCTGCAGCTCGACGACCATGTCGCCGTGCTCGGCATGAACGGTCACGAGAGCGTCCAGCTCCTTGGCGCTCTTCATCACCTCGATCAGCTCGACGTCGTCGACTCCGATCGCCCCGCGGTACGCCATGAACGTCTTGAAGGACGGGATGCCCTCTTCGCGCACGCATCGGCGCATCCACTCGGCCGTCTGATCGCCCCACCAGGTCACGGCCATGTGGAAGGCGTAGTCGGCGACCGCTTTCTTGGCCTTGTCGTGCCAGGCCGCCAGACCTTCCATCAGGTTCTGATTTCGCGCCGGGATGACGAAGTCGATGATCGAGGTCGTGCCTCCGGCGACGCCAGCCGCCGTGCCGGTCTCGAAGTCGTCGGAGCTGACCGTGCCCATGAAGGGCAGCTCCATGTGCACGTGCGGATCGAGGCCCCCGGGGAAGACGAACTGCCCCGACGCGTCGACGATCTCCGCACCGCCGGCCGGCTCGAGGCTCGCGCCGATCGCGACGATGCGTCCCTTCTGGCACAGCACGTCGCCGACGAACCGATCGAGCGCGGTGACGATCGTTCCGTTCTTGATCAATACGCCCATGAGTGACCTCCCGGAATCAGGGTCTTCGTCGACGAGACACCGAGCTCACGGCAGCATCTCGCACATGTCGTCGTAGGTCTCCGGTCGGCGGTCGCGGTAGAACTGCCAGACCCGGCGCACCTCCTCGATCATATCCAAATCGAGATCGGCCACGACCAGCTCGTCCTGATCCTCCGACGCCTCGGCCAGGAGCTCGCCGCGTGGGTTGACGAAGTAGCTCGAGCCGTAGAAGCGCCCGATGCCCCACGGCGCCTCGTCGCCGACGCGGTTGATGCAGCCCATGTAGTAGCCGTTGGCGACCGCGTGAGCGGGCTGCTCGAGCTTCCACAGGTACTGAGACAAGCCGGCGACCGTGGCCGAAGGGTTGAACACGATCTCGGCGCCGTGGAGACCCAAGAGGCGCGCGCCCTCGGGAAAGTGGCGGTCGTAGCAGATGTACACGCCGATCGTCGCGTGCTGAGTCTCGAAGACCGGGTACCCGAGGTTGCCGGGCTTGAAGAAGTACTTCTCCCAGAATCCGGCCGTGTGCGGGATGTGGTTCTTGCGGTACTTGCCGATGTACGTGCCGTCGGCATCGATCACGGCGGCGGTGTTGTAGTAGACACCGGCCTGCTCCCGCTCGTAGACGGGCACGACGATCACCATGCCGTGCTTGGCCGCCAGCGGCATCAGCGCTTCGACCGTCGGACCCGGGACCGGCTCGGCGGCGTCATACCAGCGCGCGTCTTGGCTGGGACAGAAGTACGGCCCATTGAAGATCTCTTGAAGGCAGAGGATCTTCACGCCTTTCTGTCCGGCTTCCTCGATCATCGGCAGGTGCTTCTCGAAGGCCGCCGCCTGGATCTCGGCCACCGGACGGCTTTCGTCGTTGATCGGATTGGAGCACTGGATCAACCCGCTCTTGACGTTTCTCGACACCTGGACGCTCCTCTCGAGAATGACAACCGCTCACCAGCGGGAGATGAGGACCTTGCGATCCGTGTAGAAATCGAATGCCTCGCGGCCATGAGCCTTGAGGTCGCCGAAGAACGACCCTTTCGCCCCGCCGAAGCCAAAGAAGGACATCGGCGCCGAGACACCGATATTGACGCCCGCCATCGAGGCATCGATCTGGTAGCGGAACTGCCGGGCGTGCTTGCCCGAGGTCGTGAAGATCGAGCTCGCATTGGCCAGCGGGTGCGCGTGGGCGAGCTCCAGGGCGTCGTCCAATGAGTCGGCGCGCTGAATGCACAGCACGGGGCCGAAGATCTCCTCGCGGGCCAGGGCCATCTCCGACGTGACGCCATCGAACAGCGACGGACCGAGGAAGAAGCCTTCGGACGGCACCTCGGCCTTTCGCCCGTCGAGCACGAGCTCGGCGCCTTCCTGCACGCCGCGCTCGATGGCGGCGAGAACCTTCTCCCGGTGGGCGGCCGAGATCAGCGGCCCCAGCGTCGTGTCGGGATGCGATCCGTCGCCGACCTTCAAGGCTTGCATGCGCTTCAGGAGCCCTTCGCGCACGGCGGCATGGCAGTCCCCGACCGGGACCACGATCGACGTCGCCAAGCAGCGCTCACCGGCACACCCGCAAGCCGACTCGCTGATCGCGTCGAGGGCGCTCTCCATCTCGGCATCCGGCATCACGAAGAGGAAGTTCTTGGCGCCGCCGAGTGCTTGGACGCGCTTGCCGGCCGCGCAGCCGCGCGTGTAGACCGCCTTCGCGACCGGGCTCGATCCGACGAAGGAGATCCCGCGCACGAGCGGATGATCGCAGATCGCCTCGACCGCCTCCCGGCCGCCGTGGACCAGGTTCAAGACACCGTCGGGGAATCCGGCTTCCTGCGCCAGCTCGAACACCAGCTTCTGGCTGAGCGGCGTCTGCTCGGAGGGCTTGCAGACGAAAGTGTTTCCGCAGGCGACCGCGAACGGGAAGAACCAGAGCGGCACCATGGCCGGGAAGTTGAAGGGCGTGATGCAGGCGAAGACCCCCATCGGCTGACGGACGGACTCGCAGTCGATGCCGGTCGCGATGTCCTCGAGCGCTTGCCCCATCAAGAGGGACGGCGCGCCGGTCGCGACCTCGACCATCTGGATGCCGCGGCGTACGCTTCCCAACGACTCGGACAGAGTCTTGCCGTTCTCGCGCGTGACGATCGCGGCCAGCTCCTTGGCGTGCTTCTCGAGCAGCGCCTTGAGCTCGAAGAGTGGCTGGATGCGATTCTCGACCGGCGTCCGGCGCCAGCTCGGATAGGCGCTCTGTGCTGCTTGAACCGCAGCGTCCACCTCGTTGGCCGAAGACAGCGGACACTCGGCGATGACCTGGCCGGTGGCCGGGTTGAACACGGGGTGCGTGGCCGTCGCCGCCGAGGCGATCCACTTCCCGCCGATGAAGTTCTGAAGGCGCTCGTTGCCCGCCATATGCGGTTCTCCCCAAAAGACTGTCGACACGGGCCAAACCGTATCAGGCGGACGACCGATTCACAATCGAGCGCGTCGGCCGTCGGGAGACGTGCGAGCGATCGGGCTTCGCACTTCACCCGAGCGTTGCAGAGAATCGCGGGCTCGAAGCGTGTCAGACGCCCTTCTGACAGGTGTTTGATTCTGCCAGGACCCGTGAGGCGCGGTCCGTCGAGAAGCGAGGCCTGCCAGGCCGATCCTCTGACAGCCCTGGGCGACGCCCAGGGTGAAGGTCCGTTCATTTGAGCAGGCCGCAAAGAACCGTCTCACGCAAGCCCTGTCGGGGCGGCATCGGCGTTCGATTGCTCGTGTCGGATCCTGGACCCATCACCATGCAAGACCGACTGTGTGTCGAATGCGCGGCCGCCGTCCAGACGAACGGATTCGAGGCGCGCGACCTTCCACTCGACTGTGGTCGGGCCTCCGAGGGAACGGCTTGGATTCCTCGTTTTCAAGGCCAGGGTTCAGTCCCGGCCCGACGTGATCCAGATCCGTCCTGGGAGCGGCTGGAGCGAGCCGGCGACGCGCAACGTCATCACGGAAGCGTGAGGCAACGGACCGGGGCGGCCCCGTGGCCGGGGCCGCCCATCGGCGCTCGGTCGTCCTCAGAAGTTGGCGTAGATCAGGTGTTTCGTGTCGTTCAAGAACCCGTTGAAGGGCGGCACGATACCCGACGTCTTCGAGAAGTTGCTCGCGATGTCGATCGTGTTCTGCGTCGACTGCCAGGGGCGAGCGGCATCGGGAACGACCGTGAAGCCTTCGGCAGTCAAGATCCCGTAGCTCATGTCGACGTGGAGGAGCGACGTGCAACCTTCGGTGTAGGCGTAGAAGCCCTCGTTCACCCAGATCTTCTTGTTGCCCGGATACGGCGTACCGGGTCCGCTTCCCGTCCACCGACCCAAGCTCTGGGAGATGGTGTGAATCCAGAGGAGCGGAGGCCCGGGGAAGAGCGAGTTGAAGGTCGACCCGCAGGTCGAGGCACCGGAGAACGGCTGCGCGGAGTAGATGTTCGGCGGTGCGAAGCTGAGCGGGCAAGCGCAGGCCGAGCCAATGTAGCCGAGGGTGGCGCCCCCGGCAGCGATCGGCTCTTCGGTCGAGCACAGCGAGGCCGAAGGGGGCGTTTGTTTCCGCATCGCTCCGCCGACGACGGGCCCCGAGAAGGGCACCTCGATGGTATTACTGAAGAGATTCGCCGGCGTAGAGGGCCCCACGATCCCGACGCTCAGGATCGGATGATGTGCACCCGGCACGGACGAAGTGGTCGGGTTGTGGATGAAGATGTCACACGAATGGTAGAGCGCGGTCGCCGGCTCCCAGTTCCCGGTTGCGCAGTTGAAGGCGTAGTCGAGAAAGCCGTGGAAGAAGTGCGTCGGCTCGGTCGTGGAGGCGATCGGGCAGACGGGCGTACCCGAGGCGGTGAAGTCCACCTTGACCAAGAAGCGGTAGACCTGGAGCGTCTGACCGTCGTCGTTCGTCTCTTCCCACGTGCGCGTGTAGTCGAGCCGCGCGGTTCCCGTCAGGAGGGAGCCCGTGCCGGGCGCGAAGACGAATAGCGGGACGTCGTAGACGCCACAACGCACCATCACGGGGATGTCGTAGCGGATGTCGACGAAGTTCGCGCACGGACCGCAGCCCGCCCAGCAGGGAGCATCTCCTTGGAAGCTGACGGCGGGAAAGGCGGGTAGCGCCGCGCTGGCCAAGCTACAGCACGGTCCGCTGAGGTTGTCGGGACCGAGACAACCTTGGGCGCGAGCGGCCGGTGCCGCCAGCGTGAGGCCAATCGAGAGCAGAGCAATCGCGAGCAGGGCCTCGCGGCAACGATAAGTAGTCATGGGACTCCTCGCTTCCTTTCGAATCGAAGACGCGCCCGAGCCCCAAGGCCCAAGCACTCTAGGAGACAGGAAAACGAGGGCGCTTCGCCACCTAAAACACTCGCGACACCTCAGAAGTGCAGGTCGATGTAGAGAACCTGCAAGCTCACGAAGAGGCTCTCGCCGAGCACTTCGCCGGGCAAGATGTTGAGAATCGCGCTCGTGCCGATGCTGATGTCTTCGGCCACGAAGACATCGAGACCGAGGCCGACGTTGAGCATCAGTCCGATGTCGTCGTCGTCCTTCCACGGTGGCCGATCGTCGTCCTCGATGAAGGCGAAGCCGATGCCCCCGAGCAGGAACGGCCGGAGGCGGGGGCCGTCCGTCTCGATGTCGACCACGCCCTTGATCGTGAAGCTCGGAGCGATGACGGTGAAGTCGTCGTCGACCCCGATCTGTAGAAGCGGTCCGATCGCGACCCGATCGCTGAGGTAAAAGTCGGCGTGACCCGTGACGAGAAACGTATCGGGATCAAAGGTACCGCCGAGCCCGAATCCAGCAGCGGTCTTCGTCCGAGAGCTCTCGTCGTAGGCGCTTCGCGGCCGGTCGACCACGCCATCGTCGTCGAAGTCGTCCTGGGGCAGCGCCCACCGCGGCAGATCGTCGAGAGTCGCCAGCGCCTCACGCTGTCGCTCGTGCGCCGGTGCCTTCGATCGCTGGCCCGAATCCGTGACACTCGAAGCCGGGCGACTCGGCGGGCTCTCGGGAACCGGCGCCTGGCACGCCCAAGATCCACCCAACACCGCGGCGAGCACAATCAGCCGTCGCCCGCTCGAGAGCACCGCCCACTCACCCATCGCCCATCGCCTCCTGGCCGTCGACCTCGACCTCCGCCCTGGCCTCTTCGGACGACGCCACCATAACAGATCCCGAGGACCACTCGGATCGAGGTTCTCCAAGGTCATGCCGGGTCGCTGGAATCGCCCCTCACTTCTTCTGTCGAGTCCCGCGACACCGGTGTCTTCGATCATTCAGCTCGAGGTCGCAGGACTCCTGGAAATGATCTTGAACGGCGTCTTCACCTCGACCACCTCAGCCAATCGAATTGGACGGGCGCACTCGCCCAAGAAATGACAGGAGGCGGGACGGACACTCCGGTGCCGGCTCCGAAATCCCACACTGGAGGAACTGAACATGATCTCGCTCGCTCGCTTGCTGTTGCCGCTCGGCCTGGTCGCTCTGAGCTTCGGCTGCGCCTCGACGACGGTCACCAAGGAGGGCAAGGCCCTCACGCTGCTTCGGCCCAAGAACCAGAACTTGGAGCGTGGCGAGACCAACAAGGTGCTGATCACGATTCAGCGTGATGGCTTCAGCGGCCCGGTCGAGATCGAGCTCCAGGACCTCCCGTCCGGCGTCCGCGTTGTCGAGAAGGCCGTCGTTCCCGCGGGCGACACTTTCCAGTCCTTCACCCTCTTCGCCGAGGCCGATGCCGAGCCGGTCGCCCATCACACGGTGACGATCGTGGCGAAGGGGCCGGATGGCCTGGCGGCTGAAGAGAGGTTCCAGATCGACATCTCGTAGGCGAGTCGGATGGTACCGCGGACCCGAGGCTAGGGTCCGTCGGTGCCCCCGTCAGGCTCGGGGCTACGAAGAGGCGGTCGAGCTCGGCTCCGAGTCGCGCCTCGACCTCGCTCCTACCAGAACTTCCACCAGGCTGTCTGCTGTTGCTGTCCGAAGAGGCCACCGAATTCCTGGCGTTCCCTGAAGACGACGTTCGGATAACCCGCTTGATGCCATTGCGTCTCGGCCTTGCGCAGGCTCTGGACGGTCGTTTGGTAGTGCCCGGTATCGTTGTCCAGCACCAACGTCCCGTCCTTGAAGTGTCCGCTCCCCGCCGTCGGTACGTCCGCCCCTCCGGCGGCGGCCGAATGCTTGAGCTGACAGGAAACGACGATCAACACCGCCTTCGATACGACCCACTTGAAGCGAGCGCCGCTGTCGACCAGCCGCTTGAAGCCTGGACTCCCTTGGTAGAAGGGTCCGAGCCCCTCCTCATAGCTCGTATTGAGGGCTTTATCATTGGCCTCTTGGATCTCACCCGAGAAGGCGCCGGGCATCTTGTTCGTGAATCCCATTCTTCTTTCCAGTTCCCGAGAATGTCCCGTTGGAGCGAACCTCGAGCTCACGAGGCCCTGATGCCGGAGAAGCGGAAGAGCCCGCACACCGAACGGGTTCTTCCGGAACTCAGGGCAAGGATACATGACTGATCGGAGCCGATACGGCTTGGATCAGGTTGCCGAGCGGCGGAACACTGCTGAAGTCCATGATCACCCCAGCGGCATGGACGGTCCAACCGACCGGAAATGAGTCGGGCACGGTCCAGGCAGCCGTATTGGCGACTCCGTCCGAGTTGATGACGCCCGAGAAGATCGATCCCGTGTTCATGCTCAGGAGTGTGCAGGCGTCCAGGGTGAGAGGGATTTGCGACCCGAAGAGGTCGAATCCCGTGGTTCCGGTACAGGAGAGAAAGACCCACGCGGTTCGCCCCGCATAGGCGGGCGTGGCGTAGACGGTGTAGGAGACCTGCGTGTCCGAACCCGGGCTGACCGAATCGCTGGGTGCGAAGAGGCCGCTCATCGAGATTCCTGGAACGAGCGCCCAGCTCAGGCTGCAGGAGAGCGCCCCTCCGAAGCCACCCATGTCGGGCGCCGAGCCTCCCTTGGCGGGCGGAGAGCACGCATCGTTGCCTCCGAAGCGAAGGCCCGCATCGATGCATGGCGATCCGTCGGAGAGGAGCACATCGGCCGGAGACGTCCCGATGCCAGTGAACAACGGATCGCTGCTGATGTTGCCGGCGCCCGGTGCACCGCCCTCCACACAGCTGGAGGTCACGGACACCGCGCCCGCGATCTCACTGCCCTCGATCGTGCTCGAGTTGGTGTTGTTCCACAGAATGGAGCTCGTCACGCTGACGGTGCCGCTACCGGTAGCGATGGCCGACTCGTCGGTCGATGCGCAGTAGGTCCCTCCATTGGTCCACTTCAAGGGCGTGTTCCGCGCCAAAGTGCACTGATCGACGATCGCGGTGCCTCGATCGACGAACAAGGCGCCGCCTTGTGTGCAGACGTAGCTGCCTTCGCTCCACGCATGATTGCCGATGAACAAGCAGGCCGTGGCGGAGAGAGTCCCCGCTGACGAGTCGAAGTAGAGACCCGCGCCTCGGGTCAATGCATGCTCACAGCCACCAAGGCTGTGCTCGCGGCTGAAGACGATGTTTTCGCGGAAGACGCAGCCTTCGAGGGTGACCTGGCCCGTGCTGAAGTACGCTCCACCGCCGCGCGCAACGGGCGACACGCACCAGCTCCCGGTCCAGTCCATGCCGTTGCAGCGATTGCGACTGATCTCACACTCCACCAGCCACGCGTCCCCTCGAACATCGAGCCCCCCCCCGACCGAGCTGCTGGTTCGCATCTGCTCCCAGGGGCTGCAGGTGTTGCCCCGAATCGAGCACCGAAACATCTCCAGCCGGCTACCATTGCTGAGATCGGCCCGCAGGCCTCCCCCATTCACGACCGCGACGTTGTCGCGCAGCACGCAGCCGGTCAATCGAATCGGGCCGCCGCTGCCCAACTGGATTCGAAGCGCGCCACCGTTCGTATCGCTGCTGTTGTCGAAGAACGTGCAGGAATCGAGAGCCGGAGCCGCCTCCAGGATCTGAAGCCCACTCGCGCTGGCCAAGCTGATCTCGCACGAGACGAGCCGTGAGCCCTGCGTGTGATCCAATACGAGGCCTCGCCAACGCTGGCCCGCGGCTCGCGCCGTGAATCGGATCGGCAACGCCGAGCTTCCAATGGCAGTCAGCGATCCCGTGACCCGAATCGAGAAGCCCGGATCGACGAGAACCTCCACGCCTGGATCGACGGTCAGGTCCTGCACCTGGATGTCTCCAAGCACGCAGAACGGCGAGCCCGAGAGGGTCCAGTGCAGGGTCCCGTAGCTCCCCCCGTCCACGGTCGTCTGACAGGACTGTGCCTCGACCGGACCTGTGATCAGCAAGCTCATCACGATCGTGATCATTCCCAATACGGCTTTCGACTGGTCTCGCATCTCACTTCTCCTCGAGGATCGGAATCTCATCGAAACATCGGGGGGGCACCTGGTGGCACCCGGCTTCTCTCTGGGAAGCGAGGCCACCGATGGCCGGGAACAGAAACGGGCGGATTTATCGGTCAGGCCGGCGCCGAAGTCCCCGGACCGTGCCAAGTGCCCCGTTCCCTGTGGCGAGCGTGAGCTGCTACGCTGTCGACAAGCGGCCAAGAGTCGACGAACCGAGATCGACGACTTCCGGTGCGCCTCGTCGCGGTCTCAAAGGAGCCTGTCCATGCCCATCCGTCGGCTCGCCATCGTGCTCTTGCTGGTCGGAGCACACGCCTCGCCGGCTTCCCAGGAGCCAACTGGGCAGTCGATCCGCGTCGGCGAGAAGATCGAAGCTTCGTTGAGTGCTGAGGATCCCGAGATCCCAGGGCAAGGTCTGTCGAGACGATTCGTGCTCACTCCGCTCGATTCGGGGTTGCTCACGATCTCACTCGACTCCTTTGACTTCGACGTCTCGGTGCGGGTCGAGCGCCCTGAGGGCGAGCCGGTCGCCGAGGACGACGACTCAGGTCTCGAGACGAATGCACGTCTCATTCTCCGAGTGGCCGCCGGAGCGAGTTACCGAGTGGTCGTGATCTCCAAGCACACGCCCGGCGAGTTCGTTCTCTCGGTAGCCCTCGGCGAGCCCAACGAGCTCTCTGGTGACGCTTTTCTCGACGCCGCGATCGCGTTTCGGGCCACTGCCGGCGAGCGAGCCCAAGCACAGGGTCGGCTCTCGGTCGCCGTTCGACATCACCTCTTTGAAGGAGATCACCTCTCGACTCGCAAGCG
The DNA here is from genome assembly GCA_029260795.1 of Planctomycetota bacterium. GTDB lineage: Bacteria > Planctomycetota > OFTM77 > OFTM77 > OFTM77 > OFTM77. Next base: position 18,169 of record JAJDCO010000159.1, read on the forward strand.
TTTCGAGGACGCCATCGCCGCCTACGAGAGCGCGCTCACCCTGGCGCGACAGTGCGACGATCGATTTGGAGAGGCCGGCGCGTTGGGGAGGATCGGCTCCGCCTGGCGCCATCTCGGCCGCACCGATCGGGCGATGGAAGCCCTCCAGGCCTGCCTGGCGCTCGCCCGTGAGATCCAGGACCGTGACCTCGAGGTGGCCGCTTTGGGAAACCTCGGGCGAGTGGCTCAGGTCGCGCGCGAGTTCGAGGCAGCGCGGGAGTACCAAGAGCAGACCCTGGCCATCGCACGCGAGATCGGAAACCGATCACTCGAAGCTGCTACCTTGAACAACCTGGGGCTGGCCTACGATTCCCTGGGCGACCTCGCGCGAGCTCACTCGATGCTCGAGCAGTGCATCTCCCTTCAAGAGGAGCTCGGTGACCGCGCGGGCATGGCAGGCTCACTGGGAGACCTAGGTCTCGTCTTTCTCTCGGAGGGCGACTTCTCAGGGGCTCGCTCACTCTTCGAGCAGGCTTTGGCCTTGGCCCGCGAGGTCGGCGCCGGCGGGACGATCATGAGATCGCTGGGCAATCTGGCCAACGTCGCCTTCAGCGAGCGAGACTACGAGCGCGCCAAGGAGCTCGACGAACAGGCCCTCGCGATGTCACTCCAGCTTCGAGACAAAGAAGGAGAGAAGGCGGCACTCAGCAACCTCGCCGTCGACACCTTCTGCCTCGGCGACTACTCCCGCGGTCGAAGCTTCGACGAGCGTTATCTCGCACTGGCCCGTGATCTCGACCCGGCACAGGGCGAGCTGAACGCCTTGAGAAACCAAGCCTCCCGATACCGCCACCTCGGGCACCTGGCCCGCGCTCGCGAGCTCCAGGAGCAAATCCTCGGTCTGGCGCACGAGACGGGCGATGCACTCGAGGAAGGTCGAGCTCTGGTGGACCTGGCAAACCTGTGCTCCGACGTCTCGCAGTTCCAGGAAGCTCGCGAGCATCTCGAGCAGGCGCTCCAGATCTTCCGAAAGCACGAGAATCAGAGAGGCGAGGCCGTCGCAATCGGCAGCCTCGCGGTCGTGCAAATGAAGCTCGGCGAGCCCGCGCTCGCGCTCCCATTGTTCGAGGAGCGAATCGCCTTGTCTCGCGAGCTGGGTGATCGACGCCTGGAAGTTGGAGCGCTCAACAACCTGGCGGGACTTCACGCATCGTTGGGCGACTACCGCAAAGCTCGGGAGCTGTCCGAGGAGATCCTCGCCAGGGCACGAGAATGGGGTGATCTCCCCATGGAAGCACGCGCGCTCGGTAACATCGCCACGACGCACTCCAATCAAGGCGAGTACACGCTGGCGCGACAGAGCTGGGAGCAGCAACTGGCCCTGACCGAGCAGCTGGGCTTGCCCTCTGGGCAGGGGATGGCTCTGGCGGGCCTCGGCCTCGTTCATCGCAAATCAGGTGATTACCGAAGAGCGCTCGCCTGCCATGAGAAGGCACTCGCCCTCTTTCGAGAAGTGGGAAATGGAACCGAGGAGGCCCGAGCGCTCGGTAACCTCGGCAACGACTACTCTGCCTTGGGAGACACCCAAAAAGCGCAGCATTACCTCGAGGCTCAGCTCTCGCTGGCGAGACGACTCGGCGACCGCGTTTCGACGGCACAGGCGATCGGTAACTTGGGCAGCGTCTACTCCGCACAGAGGGAATTCGAGCGCGCTCGGGAGGCTTTTGAAACGCGCTTGGAGATGGCGCGGCGAGCAGGATCTCAGGCCGGCGAGGCCATGGCTCTGGGCAATCTGGGAAAGCTGTTCCTCAACTTGAACGACTTGGAGAAGGCTCGAGGCTACCTCGAGCAGTGTCTCTCGCTGGCGCGGGCGAGCGAAAACCGCAGCAGTGAGGACGTCGCCCTGACGCTGCTCGGTGAGGTCGCGTTCGCGGCCGGCGACCACTCTGAAGCGCGCGATCGATCACTGGCGGCGATCGAGCTGGCGGAGGAGCAAGGAGACCGCAGCCAAGCAATCTATGCGCTCGGGGGCCTGGCCCGATCCAGTATCGCCCTCGGTGACGCCGAATCCGCGCTCGAGGCCCTCGAGACTGCCGAACGTCGATTGAGCGGCCTGTCGGCTGCCGGCCTGGATCCGCTGGAAGCGGGCATGTTCCGGAGTCTGTTCTCAGGCTTTGCGATGATCTTCCAAGACCTGACATGGTTGCGCCTCGAGCGCGCTGGAGCAGCGGGAGAAGCACGTGCCGAGGCCTTGCACTGGGGCTTCGCGGCGGCCGGTCGCTGGAAGGGCCGCACCCTGCTCGAAGGGATCGCGGAGCACCGCTCGGGCGCTCGCAGCAAGGAAGCGATCGTCCTGCGGCGCTCACATCGCGAGACGTTGGCTTCCCAAGGCGCCGTGCTGCAGCGTATCGCGCGGGCGACTCAGACCGGGAGTCCCGCGGAAGAGATCGAGCAGCTCCGATCGGAGGCGACCGAGGCGCTCTCGAAAGTCCAACGACTCGCCGACCAGCTCCGCCGTGTCTCACCGCGCGACGCCACGCTCGACCGTCCGGAGGGAACCACGCCGGAGGTCGTTCGACGGTCGGTGCTCGCACCCGGCGAGGTCCTGGTGAGCTACGTCGAAGGTGAGCAGCATCTCTATGCCTACGTGCTCGACGAATGGACCCTCGAGCTCATCGACTTGGGCGAGCGTGTAGAGATTCGGACCGAGGTCGAGCAGTTCCTCGAAGGCATCCTGAACCCCGTCTCCCTGGCCCCAGCCAGCGACGTCGCGCGTCTCGGGTCTTTTCTCTTCGAACGCTTGCTCGCTCCCGCTCTCGCTGCGGCAGCCCGCTCGGCCGACCAACCGCCGATCAAACGCCTCTGCCTGCTCCCCTCAGCCTTGCTGGCCTCGCTGCCCTTCGAAGCCCTCGTCCTGGAACGAACGGCCCGAGAGCCGACGAGCTTCTCGGAGGTGGCATTCGTGATCGATCGCTACGAGGTTACCTACGGTCCATCGACCCCGATCCTCGTCGAGCTGGCTGCCACCGGACCACGCCGCGGCTCGGAACGTCTGCTCGTCTTGGCGGATCCTCAGTATCCAAGCGAGGAGGAGTCCACCGAAGAGACGGCCGACGCCGGAGCGAGCTCACTCGTTCAAGGTCGACCGCGCCGGACGAGCCCACCGTCGACCAAGAGCCTGGCGCGACTTCCTGGCACGCGCGCCGAGGCCCTCACGATCGCCAGCCTCGTACTCGATTCGAAGGAGCCGCCGGCCGCGCTGCGAGGAGATACCCGAAACGGGTCGCTGGTGCATGCGAAGATCGAGGTGCAGCTCGGGCAACAGGCGAGTCGATCCCGTCTCGAACGCGACCTGCGCAACACCTCCATCCTCCACCTCGCTTGTCACGGCATCATCGACACCGAGGAGCCCGGTAGAAGCGGTATCGCACTCTCGCCGGAGGCGGGCGACGATGGGTGGTTCACGATCAGCGACGCGCTCGAGCTGGACCTCGACTGCAACCTCGTCGTGCTCTCGGCCTGCCAAACGGCTCGCGGTGAGAGCTACACAGCGGGAGTCGAGTCATTGGCGCGGGCGTTCTTGTACGCCGGAGCCCGGGCGGTCGTCGCCAGCCTCTGGCAGGTATCGGACTGGACGTCGGCCGAGACGATGCGCGCCTTTTACGAGGGAGCGCTCAAGGAGGGGTTGTCACCCGCTCGAGCACTCCGCCGGGCGAAGCTCGCAGTGCGACAGGGACGCATCCGGCCGGGCTCCTCGCGGGGTGTCACGAAGCTCGGTGTCACGAAGCTCGGCGTCCAAAAGCGTCCGACGACGGATGCCGGACACCCGTTCTATTGGGCACCCTTCATCCACATCGGACTGGATCCGAAACGAGGCGCCAAGAAGGTGCGCTAGCTCAGAGATGTCACCGGTCACTCGTGGAACTCGACGATGTCGGCGCTCAACGTGATCCTCCTCATCGACACCAGGAGCAGGAAGACGGTGGACTCTTCCTGGCTCATGCTCGCCAGAGCGATCGAGCGCCCCTGCAGCGACTCACCGGCCGATCGGTAGAGGCTGGATCGGGCCTCGCTGAAGCTGGGGCTCGTGATCGGAATGAGGCCGAAGAGAGAGATGCCCACGCTCTCTCCCTGGGCGTTCGGCCGGAGCAGCTTGAAGTTGTCGCTGCCCAGCGAGACGTGGGTCTCGTGGAGGGTCGGCATCTTTCCGCGGGAGGCACATCCCGCCAGGAGCCCACCGGTGATCAGCAGAAGACAGGCGGCAGTCGAGAGTCTTCGAAGGATGTCGAAACGGGCAGGAATCTCCATGTCAGGCTCCTCGAGTAGGTGTTCTTCGAGCACAGGCGAGCTTCAGTCGCTCTTATTCGTGGAAGCGACGCTGCCGGCCTGCAGGAACGGAAACGGGTCAAGAAACGCCGGCCATCCTCGAAGCGACATTCAGCTCCCTCGAGCAAAGTTTCAATGATCTGTTCGCAGGCCGTGTCGGGCTCGCTTCCTGGAAGAGGAGAGACGCAGCGCGGCAGCTGCTCTGCCAGCGTCGATCGGCAATCACGACGAGGGTTTCGGAGGTCGGGATGCACGCTACAATCGGCCGCCACTCCCTCGAGGGCCCGGCGCGGCCGCTCGAGAGCTTCGGGCCCCTCGCTCCGCGACCGATGAAAGAGGTTGCCGTGAATGAACGCAGCGGTGCTGCCACGATTCGACTCATCGAGCTCGCCCGGGAAGGCGACCGCTCGGCGAGCGACGAGCTCATGCGGCGCGTCCAACCCGTCCTCGAACGCATCGTGCGAAGGCGCTTGGGCCCCAAGGCTCGCCGCGTTTCGGACACCCGTGACATCCTTCAAGATGCCTTGATGGGCCTCTGGAAGCAGCTGCCTCGCCTCCACCGATGCGATCTGAGCGACGTGCTGAACCTCGGCGTTCGAATCGCCGAGAACCGCATCCTCGACGCCGCCAAGAAGTGGCTGCCGCCGGGACAGCCGCTCTCGATCGCGGGCGACACCGAGAAGGGCGTCGAGCTCCCCGCCTCGGGGGCAGGCCCGACCGCAGAGATTCGGGCCAAGGAGAGCCGCGAGCGAGCGCCGTCGCGTGTCGAGCGCGTCCTTGGCTTGTTGGATCCCGAGGAGCGAGAGCTCATCCGATTGTCACAGCTCGACGGGTTAACGAACGACGACGTGGCGGAGCTCTTGGACATTCGACGAGACGCGGCCCGCATGCGGATCAAGCGCGCGTTGGAGCGATTGAGGGGTCTGGTCTCGGGCGAGGAGGCGGAGGCATGAGCGAGCGAGAGAATCGACGCGACGAGGAGCCGGTCGAGGAGATCGTCCGGGAGTGCCTCGATGACATGCCACCCGAGGCGCGTGCGCGCATGGAGTCCTTCCTGGAGGATCTCTCCTCGACCGAGACAGCGTCGGCCGAGACACCGTCCTTCCCGATCATCGAAAGGTATCGCCTCGAGCGCGTGCTCGGCCGAGGCGGCTTCAGCGTCGTCTACTTGGCGCGGGACGAGCGCGTCGACCGTCGGGTGGCGCTCAAGGTCCTCGAGCCCAGCACCGATTCGAAGGTCAACCGGTTCGACGAGGCCCAGAAGCTCGCGAGGGTCGAGCACGAGAACATCGTTCGCATCCACACCGTGGGTGAGTTCGGCGGCCGTGCCTATCTCGAGATGGAGTGGATCGACGGGTCGACCGTCGAAGATATCATCGAGGAGAGAGGCGGCTCCCTACCGATACGCGAGGCGCTGGCCATTGCGCGGGACGTGGTCCGGGCGCTCACCGTCGTGCATCGAGCCGGGCTCGTGCACCGGGACGTCAAGCCTTCCAACGTCATGGTCACGCGCGCTGGCATCACCAAGCTGATGGATCTCGGGATTGCCCAAGACGCGAGCGACGAGGAGCCAGCGGCGGGGAGCGACTTCGGGACTCCGGCCTACATGGCCCCCGAGCAGTACCGGGGGCGCGAGGTGGATCCGCGGGCGGATCTCTTCTCGCTGGGCGCGTTGCTGTACGAGATGCTGAGCGGTCGGCGCCCGTTTCCGGCCGCGGATCCCGAGCAGGTTCGGCGTCAGGTCCTCCAAGACCGCCCCGTTCCGTTGCTCGAGCATTGCGACATCCCGGCGGCGGTGATCGACCTGATCGAGCGCTTGCTCCGCAAGGATCCGGCCGAGCGGTTCCAGACTGCCGCCGAGGTCGACCAGGCTCTTTCTCGCCTCGATGTCGCGCCGCCCGATCGACGACCGACAGCGCGAAGAGCCCTGTTCATCGGTGTCACGCTGGCGCTGATTGCGGCAGCCTGGCTGGCGATCAGTTTCTTCTCGGGGCCGAGCGATCGTCCCAGCGAGTCCATGAGCGCACACCCGTTCCAAACGGATCTCCGCTTGACCGTCGGGACCTCGGACGGCCGCTGGGTCCCGGTCCGAAGCGATGAGCCGCTGAGGACGGGCGACCAGCTTCGACTCCATTGGCGAGCGAATCTGCCGTCCCACGTCTACGTGTGGACGCTGACGGAGAGCGGCGACTACTTCGCGCTGTTCCCGGACCCGCGCTCGCAACGGATCAATCCGTTGCCCGCAGGCCAAGCCGTCACGTTGCCCGGCTACCTGCCCGAGGCCCGAGAGGAAGGCACCTGGGACCTGGGACCTCCGAGTGGTCCGCAGAAGATCTTTCTCGAGGCCACGACCGAGTCGCGTCCCGACCTCGAAGCGGCACTGGCGGCCATGAACGAAACCGAGCTGACGACCGGTGCGCAGCATCGGCAATCGGAAGCCGCTCGCTTCCTACAAGCCCACACAAGAATGGCCTCGGGCCAACTCCGCGGCGTCACGAAGCTCGGCACCGCCCCCGCATCGAAGCAGGTTCAGCCCGCACCGGTGCCGACGAAGACGGGCGTGGTCTGGGCGATCGAATTCGTTCAGATCGACTGATCCGAGTCTCGAGCCCCGCCTTCGTTCGCGGACCAGCGACCCGGGAAGACGGCCAGCTCGCGCACGCTGCGAATCGGCTTCCGATCTTGCCTCACTGCTTCTCGGAAAGCCGCTTCCGCCATTCCTCGGCCTGCGCGACATTTCCTTCGGCCGTGAAGATCTCGATCATCGACTGGATGATGCGGATGTTTCCGGTGTGCTCTGCACCGAAGGCCGGAACCAGGATGGCCTGGGCTTCGAGCAGCGCCTGCCTCGCCTCCGGGTAGAGCTTCATGTGCTTCAGGCACTCGCCGTAGGTCTGGCGAGTAATGCCGATTCCGAAGAATTCGGGTGGCAGGACATTCTGCTGGAGGGCGAGCGTCTCCTCGAGGAGTGCTTTCGCTTCGTCGAGCTTCCCGGTCTCGGTGGATCACGCCCTTGTCGTGTGCATGCTGCACGGCATCGCACACGCGCGCAAAGAGCTCGAGGCGAGCGGGCAGACCGAGGCCTCGGCGGTCGGCGAAGCGCGTCAGACTCTCGCCTTCGACCAGCTCCATGGCGAAGAAGGGCTGCTCCCCCATCGGCCCTTCGGTGACGCCCACCTCGTAGATCTGGGCGATGCCCGAATGCTGCAGGCGCGCCAGCACTTCGGTCTCGTTCTGGAACCGTCGCAGCAGCTCAGGCGTCGAGAAGCCCGCCCGCACGAGCTTGAGAGCCACCTCGCGGCGGGGCCGCTCTTGCTGCGCTCGATAGACGGTCCCCATGCCCCCTTCGCCCAGCAGATCGATGATGCGGAACCCACCGACGAGGGTCCCCGCCGGCAACCGCTGTCGGCTCGACGTTTCCTGCCTCGTCGTGACTCGGGTCGGGTCCTCGAAATCGCTGGTCGGGCGCGGTTCGTCCATGGGAGGCAGTGGTCTCGGCACCAAGAGAGCTACGGGAAACCTTGGCCCCTCACCGGCGCGGGGTCCAGTCATGAGAGGCCTTCCGTTCCCGATGATAGGTGCCGCCACGGAGAAGCGAAAGGAGCCCCCAACCGCCATCTGGACGCGGCATCTTCTCCTTCATCGAGCTGGCGTGACGCAGACGTCTCGGATGTCCCAACGATCGCGGCTCACCCGTCGCCGCCCTCTTCGACAAGGCAGAGTCCGCGGTGAAAAGGTCGTCGCCACACCTCCGCAAGGCGGACCCCAGGCGAGCTCGGGCTGCCCGGCTGGGGAGCCAGGCTCTCGGTCGGGCATAGAAAGGCGTCGCGGGAGAAGTTACCGTGCGCACCATAGGGGAACCTCCAGCAGCATCTCGACAGCGACACGGCCCATGACCTGGCTGCCTCTGCCCGTCGCTCACTTGCGGCGGCGGGCCTTCAATTCGAAGAGCTCGAAGGACCGGCACGACACGGCCTACTTTGCATGAGAGGTATCGGTGCGGCTGGCCGTGGCGGCTTCGCCGCCGACGGACGTCGCGGCCTTGCGTCGCGCGTCGGTCGGAGAGTGGGTTCAGGCGCTGGGTG
>JAJDCO010000160.1 GCA_029260795.1 Planctomycetota bacterium
ACCACTGCAGGAGCTCTTCGATTTCTGCCGACGGCCGATACGTCGCCTTCGACAGCGAGGCCAGAAACCTCGTGCCCGGAGACACCAACGGGTGGTACGACATCTTTGTCCACGATCGTCAAACGGGCGTCACCGAGCGCGTCAGCGTTGATTCCGCAGGCACAGAGGGCGACGTCTACAGCAATGCCCCGTCGATCTCAGCCGACGGCCGCTACGTCGCATTTCAGAGCAATGCCAGAAACCTCGTGCCCGGAGACACCAACGGGAAGTCTGACATCTTCGTCCACGATCGTCTGGCACACGTCACGGAACGCGTCAGCGTTGATTCCGCCGGCGTGGAAGGCAACGGCAGCAGTCGTGGCCCGTCGATCTCAGGCGACGGCCGCTACATCGCGTTCGAGAGCGCTGCCTACAACCTGGTACCTGGGGACGACTTCGGGGGGCCCGAGGACGTCTTCGTCCACGACCGATTGACGAGTGCTACAACCCGCGTCAGCGTTGATTCCACGGGCGTGGGGGGATTCTTGCCCAGCGGGCAGGCTTCGATCTCAGGCGACGGCCGCTACATCGCGTTCTGGAGCGCTGCCTTCAACCTGGTACCTGGGGACTACTTCTTTGGGCCCGACGACGTCTTTGTCCACGACCGTCAGACAGGAGTCACGGAGCGCGTCAGCGTCGATTCTTTAGGCGCCGAGGGCAACTACCACAGTGACACCCCGTCGATCTCAGGCGACGGCCGCTACATCGCGTTCAGGAGCGATGCCTCCAACCTCGTGCCCGGCGACACGAACGGGAAAGACGACATCTTCTTGCACGATCGTCAGACGGGCACCACGACCCGTGTCAGCGTTGATTCCGCGGGCGCAGAAGTGAACGGGGGTTCCAGTTATCAGTACGGAGTGTCCATCTCCGCCGAGGGGCGGTTTGTTGCGTTCGAGAGTGACGCCACCAACCTCGTGCCCGGCGACACGAACGGGCATGATGATGTTTTCGTGCGCGACCGTATCGACCTGGCATTTAACGGAACACCTCAGTCGGGAAACCCGGTTCACTTCAACGTATTGAACGCTTTCGGAGAGACCGGCAACTCGGCACTTGTTCTCCTGTCGTGCTCGGGAATCACTCCAGGCTTCCAGCTTCCTGCTGGCGACGGGCGCACCGTATACCTCAACCTGGACGCCTGCACCAGTCTTGGGCTTTCTTTCGGCGCGCTGCTGCAAAGCGTCGTAGACGCCTCAGGCTCGGCTACCACGCCCCCCATCCCATTCCCTCAAGTGAACCCGGGCATCACCATCAGCGCCGCAGCGCTGACATTCGCGGGAGGAGGCTTCGTGGCAATCACAAGCCCGATATCCTTCGTCACACAGTGAGAGCGTGAGAGGCATTACGACCAACTCGACTCGGGACGCCGAAGCGCGTTCGAGAGGAGCTCGCAAGCCCAAGTAACCAGAGCGGAACTTGGTCGCGCGCCCCGGTATCCTAACCGGGAGCTTTACAGCCAGTGCGGCGAGGGCTGGACCCTGCTCGAGGATCGCTACGACGACGGCGGCTTCTCAGGCGGCACGATGGACCGGCCTGCATTTCAGCGGCTGCTCAAGGACGTCGAGGCCGGCCGCATCGACTGCATCGTCGTCTACAAGGTCGACCGGCTCTCGCGCAGCCTCATCGACTTCTCGAAGATCGTCGATCTACTCGATCGGCATGGCGCCAACTTCGTCTCGGTGACCGAGCACTTCACGACGGCGAGGTCGATGGGTCGCCAAACACTCAACATGATCTTGTCCTTCGCGCAGTTCGAGCGCGAGATCGCGGCCGAGCGCATCCGGGACAAGGTCGCGGCCGCCAAGCGCAAGGGCAAGCACACCGGCGGCGTGCCGATCTTGGGCTACGACGTCGTCGATCGGCGGCTCGTCGTCAATGAGACCGAAGCCGAGCTGGTCCGCCACATCTTCGAGCGCTTCACGAAGCTCGGCTCGGCCCCCCAGCTGGCCCGCGTGCTGAACGAGGCCGGGCACACGACGAAGTGCTGGAAGATGAAGAAGGACCGGGTCGAGGGTGGCCGCCGCGGAACCAGGACGACGGCTCCATCGAAACGAGTCTCACCCAGCTCCTGAAGCTCCCGCCTCAGCCCTGGCTCGCCCAGAAGAGCTGTATTGGCCGGCCTTGACAGAAGCTGATCCGCCACCTCAGCTCCCGAATGTCCTGGGGCACAGCAGGGCTGATAGGTCCGGGGACCCCATTTTGCCTTTCTACCTCACGATCTGGTAGGGTGCGATCTGATCGTTCGGAAGCGAACTTGCCAAATGAGAAGCTGGTGGGAGGACAACATGGATTGGATTCGCATCGGTATCGGCGGCGCGTTCATGTGCATCGCAAGTCTATGTGCCACCGTCGTTGCGCAGCCGACTTCGCGGGTCAGCGTCGATTCGTCTGGAGTTGAGGGCAACGACTGGAGCAGGTTCCCGTCGATCTCGTCCGACGGCCGGTTCGTTACGTTCACAAGCGACGCCTACAGCCTCGTTCCTGGGGGCAATCCGTGGGAGCATATCTTCGTCCACGATCGTCAGACGGCTACCACCGAGCGCGTCAGCGTCGATTCCGCGGGTGTGCCGGGCGACTACCACTGCAGGAGCTCTTCGATTTCTGCCGACGGCCGATACGTCGCCTTCGACAGCGAGGCCAGAAACCTCGTGCCCGGAGACACCAACGGGTGGTACGACATCTTTGTCCACGATCGTCAAACGGGCGTCACCGAGCGCG
>JAJDCO010000017.1 GCA_029260795.1 Planctomycetota bacterium
TCGAGGATCGATGCGGCTCATGCCCTGCCACCCCCATCCCCCGTCCGCCAACCCTTTTCTCGGAGATTCTCTCCGAGAAGCCGACCCCATCCCAGAGGGCACCAGCGCTCCGGCTTCGCTTCGGAGCAGGGTGCCCCAGAACGTCCGCCGTTCACGATGCGTGCTCTTCGCACGCCATCGGACCGAGGGACGGTGGTGAAGAGGTAAGGTCACTCAGTGATGACCCGGGCGGGGCGGAAGCCGAGGGAGAGGCTGCGGGCGTCCGGCGCGTCGTTGACGCGGTACGCCGAACGGGCGTCCACGGCGGTGACGCTGAAGCTGCCCCCGCGGAGCACGCGGTTGCGGGCGCCTCGGCCTTCTGTTGAGCGCAGGCCATCGCTGGCTCGGGGGGCGATCTCGTAGTCGCCGTATTCGTCGCGGCACCATTCCCACACGTTGCCGTGCACGTCGTGGAGTCCGAACCGATTCGCGCCGAACGTCCCCACGGGCGCATGGACAGGGAAGCCATCGTCCCAAGTCACGGGCGGCTGAGGTCCTCCGGCTCGGCGATTCGATTGGTCCGCGATGTTCGCCTTCCCCTCGAGGTCCTTCTCCTCGTTCCCCGGCCACCACACCGACGTCGTCCCCGCCCGCGCCCCGTACTCCCATTGTGCCTCCGTCGGAAGCACCAGGCCAAGCCGCGGTAGCACCTCGTCGCAGTCCAGCCAGCTCACCAGCTCCACCGGATGACGCCGCCAGGCTTGGCGAGCGAAGGAGGTGTTCGCGTCGTAGTAGCTCGGCCGCGCCGCCCGGGCCCGCTCCCACTGACCCTGCGTCAGCTCGTACTTCGAGAGGAAGAAAGCATCGAGCGCGATGTGTCGGATCGGGCTCTCGTCGGATCGCGCCTGAGGATCGACGTTCGGCGAGCCCTCGGGGCGATCGGTTGTCGGGCGGATCGCCCCCATGTCGAACTCGCCGCCCGGGATCAGCACGAGGATCACGGCCATCTCGTCCGAGACGACGTTTTTGCCCTCGGCGTCCCGCTCCGGAACGACTCCTGTCGAAAGCACCGCGAACTCCCACAAAGTGGAGCCGGGGTCCTTGCCGATCGGGATCAGGCCCTCCTGAATCGACAGCTCGAAGCCGTACTCGGGATGCTGTGCGATGTCGGCGATCGCCGCAGCCCAGAGGCGCTTCGCTTCGGCGCCCTGGGCCGTCTCCTGCTCGAGGCGCCTCGCCAGCTCGAGCCGCGTCTGCACCTCGGGCAGGCTCGTCCCGTAGCCCTCGCCCGCATAGCCACGCACCGCCTCGTCCGCTTCCCCCGGCCCATCGACGAAGACGCGAAGATCGGCGAGGAGCGTGCTCAAAAGCCGGTGACGCCATCGCTTCTCGCCCGCGTCCATCTTCTCGTCGCCTTCGAACTCGAAGGCCCGTCGTTCAGAGACGACCGCCTCGAGCCGCGCCACTTCGGCGCGTTGAGCCTCGAGCGCCTTCTCGAGCTGCTCGGCTTCCTCCTTCGACGCCGAGCCGCCGCCCGAAAGCAAAGCCGCCGGTCCCGTCGACTTCTTCTTGGCCGCCTGGAGCTGTCCTTCCAACTCGCCGGTCTTCGCCCTCGCCTCGTCGAGAGCGCCCGCCTCGGGATGCGTCTCGCGATCGCGTTGGCCCTGGGCCTCGGTGTACGGCAACGCTTCGGCTTCGAGCTTCGCGAGCTGTGCCTCGAGCGGAGCGACGAGCGGCACGATGCTCGACTGCGCTTCGGCAATCCAGGTCACCATCTTCGGAATCCGGGCGGAGTCGGGAGGCCAGAGCTCCTCGTCGGCTCGCCGCCGCATGTCCGTCAGGATCTCGATACTCGAGTGCTGCCGTAGCTCGTCGAGGTTGCGTTTCGCCTCGTCGGCGTTGCGTGTGGCTTCTTCGGCGTTGCGTGTGGCTTCTTCGGCGTTGCGTGTGGCGAGCTCTTCGTTGCTCTGCGCGAGGCCAAGCGCCTCCTCTTTGGCCTCGAGCGCCTCGGCCGTCTTACTCTGTTCGAGTTTCGCGTCGTCGCGAGCGTCGGTGATCTGGCGGAAGGCGATGATCGTGCCCACCACGATGATCACGAGAGACACCGCAATCACGGCGCTCAACGCCTTGTGGCGCCGCACCGCCATCTTGAAGACGTAGCCCAGGCTAGGCGGTCGAGCGCTGATGGGGCGGTTGTCGAGAAAGGCCCCGAGATCGTCGGCCAGCGCTTCGGCCGACTCGTAACGAAGTCCCGGGTCCTTTTCCGACGCCTTGCGAACGATCGTCGCGAGGTCTTTCGGCACCGACGCGTTCGCCTTCTCGATCGCGAGTGGCTGCTCCCTCAGCACCTGCTCGATCAGCCGCGCCTCGGTGTCGCCATCGTGGAAGGGATGGTCAGTGAGCAGCTCGTACAGCGTCGCCCCGAGCGCATAGACGTCGGCCCGGTGATCCACCGAGAGCAGATTGCGCTGCAGCTGCTCGGGCGGCATGTACCGGAGCGTGCCCAGTAGCTGGCTCTTGTCGAGCGTCAGCGAGACGCTCGCGTCCTCGACCGCCGCCAATCCCAGGTCCATGACCACCGCGCGCCGATCGCCGGCCGTGATCATCAGGTTACCCGGCTTGAGGTCGCGGTGGATGATCCCGTGCTCATGCAGGTGCGCCACGCCGCGGGCCGCATCGCGGAAGTACGTCGCCAGCTCACGGAAGCGGCCGCGCCCCGATCGGCTGGCGATGCCGGTCTTCTCGACGGGCGGCGCGTCCTCGAAGAGCTCCTTCTGCCGCCCGCGCGCCGTCTCGCACGCCGTCGACACCGCCGAGTCGAAGTCGCCCGTGTCCGAGAGCGCCTTCGCCACATCGGACATGTCCGCGCCGTCGACGTACTCCATCGCGTAGTAGGGCACGCCCCTCGCCTCGCCCGACGTCAGCACCTTGACGACGTTGGGATGCTCACACCGAGACAGCGCCGCCACCTCACGCCGAAAGCGAGCCAGCGAGACCGGCTCCTGCGCCGAGCGCTCGGGCAGGATCTTCAGGGCCACGCGTCGTCCCAGCGTGCCTTGCTCGGCCAGGTACACCTCGCCCATGCCGCCCACGCCGAGTCGGCCCAGGATTTTGAACTCGCCGAAGCGGTCGGGCGAGTCGGCCTCCTCGGGCTCAGGCTCGGTGGGTGCGGGACTCGCGAACAGCGCCCGCAGCTCTTCCTCGAGGCCCGGGCGGACGGCCTCGAGCTCTTTGCCGCGGAGCAAGTGCCCCGAACCGTAGTCGAGATACTCGGCCCGCCGCGCCAGGCCGTTGAAGCAGTAGAGCCGCTCGCCTTCCTCCTGGAAGATCAGCCAGGGATGCAGATCGCGATACGCGTCGCCCTCTCGCCAATACAGCCGATGGCTGCGGGTCTCCGCCGGCAGCTCGCTGCCCCGGGGATCGATGACGAGCGGCGTCTCGCCAGTCAGATCGAGCACGCGTCCGACCCGCTGACCGTCCGCTCGCTCGACGATCGATTCCAAGAAGACCATCATTCCCGAACGCGGCAGGAACAGCTCCTGGTCCCAAGCTGCATCCAGCGCGCCGAGCAGCAGCTCACTCGCCGACTCGTAGAAGGATCCCGGCCGGGTCGAGCCGTGTCCGATGACCTTGTTGCGGTAGGCGGGCAGCGCGGCCAGCAGCTCGGTCCCCGAGACCTTGGCCGGTCGCTTCTTCGCACCCGCGCCTACCTCGCTCATCAGCGAGAACAGCTCGGTGACCGCCTTCGAGTCGAGCCGCGTCTCCTTGTCCCCAACCGCCTGCACCCACTCGCCCACCGACGCGCGCCGCAAGACCGCGACGTCCGACGGAGGCGAGGCCGCCACGGCCAGCCGCACCGACACCTCCCACGCAAAGTAGGCCGTGTCGTGCCGGTCCTTCGAGCTCTTCGCATTGAAAGCCCGCCGCCGCAGCTGAGCGACGGGCAGA
>JAJDCO010000018.1 GCA_029260795.1 Planctomycetota bacterium
ACTTGCGGAGAGGACGTGGAGTCGCGACGTCGCAGACTGCAATCACGGCGATTCACTCCGTTCTCGTCAAGTCGGGTCAAGCGGACGAGATACCAAGCCCAGGATCGGCCCGAAACCACCCACTCACGATTTAGGAGAGGCGTTTTTTTGTGAGAGGTTTAGTCCTGCTGACATCTTCTTTGACGTATGTAGTTTTGAAGGTGTGAGTAGAGCGTCGCTATTGACTTGCCTTGCCAAGAGCCGAGACGTTGCGATGTCAGTTATTCACGCTTCGCGTCGGGTGGCGACCAGGATCCGGAGCCGCTCTCCAGATGGCGAGAGGTGAAACATGGACGTCTCACATTCGGCGGCTCGTTTGCACCCGGCACGACGCACCTTGACTGGCTGCTCCACCGCCACGAGGCTGTGATTCGCGCGAAGGACTTCCGACGAAGGAGCAGCTCACCCCTCCTTCGGCCGTTCGGGCTCTGGCTTCTACGGCAGGAAGCGGCTGGCGGCGGCGAGCTTTTCGGGGATGTACGTATCGATGACGTAGTTGAGTCCCCACTTGGCCAGCGCCTGCTGCTCGGCGCGTTGGCCCAGCTTGTGGAGTTGCTGGAGTGACTTCTCCCAGCGCGGGTAGGACTTGGAGAAGGGGTCGTTCTTCAAGGCATCGTTGGCACGCTTGACGTCGACGTCCTTCAAGGGATGGGTGGGCAGCTCATCGTCGACGATGTCCTGAGGAGTCACGCCCAGGAACCGTGCCTTGGGCACGCAGAAGAACTCGTTGATGTGCGCGGCGTGGCCGGAGTCGACCTTCAGCGTGCGATAGATGTTGCAGATCCCGTACGGATCGCAATCGACGAAGGCGTCGACCGGGATGTTCTTGTCGACGGACCGTCGGCGGATGAAGCGACGCGTGGCGCGCGCCGGCACGCCGCCGAGGCCGATGGGGATGCAGTGCGCCTTCTGCCAGAACTTGTGATACTGCAGCCGCTGGAACATATCGCCGGTCTCGATGGCGAGGACGGACTGGGCCTGGGTGTCGAAGCGCAGGTGCTCGGCCGAGTGCGGGATCGTGTAGGCGCCGGTCCCGAAGCGTGTGCAGTCGATGCGGATGTCCTCGTGGGTATCGGGATCCCGGTCGATGATGACGAGTTCGCCGGCCACCGCGCCGCCGTGCTCCTCGGGGTAGAACCGGAGCTGCTCGCGGGTGACGTCATCGATGGAGAACATCCCCTCGATGTCGTCCATGACCGCATCGGACTCGTTCTGCTCGTTGAACTTCGCGTCGTCCCAGTTCTTCGACTGGTAGTAGGCGTCTCGCTTGGTGGCGAAGTCGTTGGTTTCGATCTACTCCTTCGACAGGCCCATCATGCGCAACGACTGTGCGAAGCCCTTGACGGTGTTGACCGACAGCGAGCGGACCTTGCGCTGGCGCCCGATCTCGAAGTAGCCGCGGCGCTTGTCGTAGCGCACGTTGCTCAGTGCCCGCATCGGGAACTTCATCTCGGGCTTGTCGAGCTCGTTGATCTCGGTGAAGACGTTCTGCGCGACCTCGGAGATGCGCTGCACGGCGACTTTGTCGAGCCCTTTCAAGGCGACCTTCTTCTTGGGCGCCGGCGGCCATGCCGAGCAGTACGCCGTCGACATTGACCGCAAACACTCGGCGCCATCGGTCGAGCGTCATCTCGGCGATGGGTGCCTCGTCGGCGATGCCGGCCGCGTTGACGAGGACGTCGAGCCGACCCCACTTCGCCAGCACGCTCTCGACGGCGGTCTTCCAATCGGGGTCCGACGTGACGCCGAGGGACACCACGAGGCTCGAGTCGGCATGAGGACGAATCTCGACCACCGCCTGCTCGGCGCGTGGCACGTCGATGTCGGCGAGCACGATGCGGTCCCCTTGATGCGCAAAGGCCCGCGCCGTCGCGCGACCGATTCCCGACGCGGCGCCCGTAATCATCACGACGCGCGGACTCGAGGACTCAGCGGACATCATTGGCTCCACATCGACTCGTGAATGTGAGCTACTCCATCACGATCGAGGCGAGCAGGCAAGATCGCGGATGGGCGAAGAAACAGAGACACGAACGGAGCTCGTCACGAAGGTCGCCCGCGCCGTGGAACAGAGCGGCGAACGGAGCTCGTCTCGAAGGTCGCCCGCGCCGTGGAACAGAGCGGCGAACGGAGCTCGTCTCAAGGGTCGCCTGCGCCGTGGAACAGAGCGGCGAACGGAGCTCGTCTCAAGGGTCGATCAGCCGGCATCCCACAGAGGCGGGAAGTCGTCACAGTCGAGTATCATCGGTGAGAGAGCGGCACTCTGAGCCAAGCTACTTGCCCCGACGCGCCCACTCCAACAACGCCCGCGCTTGCTCGAAATCATGAAGCGGTCCCACCCGATCGAGCACCTCGAGAGCGGCTCGGCCTTCCTTCGACGCGACGTTCCGCGCGGCCGCAAAAAGTCCGTCGATCTCCTGGTGCCACTCGTCCGCCACGTCCCCGATCTCGTCGTCGTGGCACTCCAGGCAGAGCGCTCGCCGATTCGTCGCGTCGACTCTCTCCGGCTCGGCGTGGCAGTCCTCGCAGGCGAGGTCGTGATGCTTACCGGGCGTGACCTCGATCAACGATGCGATCTCGCGGAGCTCGCCTTTCACGAAGGCATCGATCTCCGCATGACAGCCTTCGCACGTGTTCGGTGGCGTGGAGCCTCCGTCGTGGCAGGAGGCGCAGGCGAGGCCCGCGTGCGTGCCGGCCAGCGGCATGGGATGGACGTAGTCGCCGGGCACGAGGGATTCCGTTCCGCCGGGATGATTCATGAAGGTATGGCACGAGCGGCAGTCGCTCCCGATGACTTGGCCGCCGTCCGACTGGTGCTGACCGCCATGACACCTCTGGCAGCCCGGCGTTTCGAGGTGCCCGATGTGATTGGGCCGCACGCGCCAGTCGGTCCGCATCTCGGGAAAGAGATTCAGTGCATACTCCTCGGCGATCGCGTCCGCCGCCGCCTCGACCTCGCGAGGCCGCTCCTGGGCGAGCGCGGGATAGTGCTCCGTGTAGTACGCAGTCAATCCGCTTCGGATCGCCTCCTCGGCCTCAGCGCCCGTCTCGTACTCGGCGCTGAGAAGCGCGACCGCTTCGCGCTTCAAGAACGGAAGCGAGGCCACGCTCCCTTCATACAGCAGGCGATCGAGGATCTGCTGTGGAGAGTCACCCTGGTGGGCCGGGCGATTGTGGCAGTCCATGCAGTCCATCACACGGAGCTCGCCTTTCGGCGGCGGTGCATCGGACGGCAGACCGTCTGATCGATACACGATCGACTCGCCGGCGACGTTCGTTCGAACCCAGGGAATCTGCAGACGCTTCGAGTCGGTCGCGACGTACTCGACGAAATGCGCGTCCGTGGCCGCGTGCCAATGGATGCCGCGCGCTGGCTCGGATACCGAGCCCGTTCGCCCCAAGTCGAGCGTCATGTGGACGGGGCGGGGAGAGTTCGCTTCGTCGGAAGCGAAGTGGGGCCGCCTTATCAACCGCTCGCCGTGTGGCTTCTCGGCCCAGTGGCAGTTCTTGCAGATGTCACCGGCTGGACGCATGTGCTCGAGAGGCGTTGGAATCGGGCGCGGAAAGGAGTCGGTCAACATCGACCAGAGCTGGCGAGTGCCGTTGAGCTTGGCGCGCACGAACCACCACGCCCCTTCACCGACATGACAGTCGGCGCAGGGCACGCTCGCGTGCGGCGAGTGCTGGTAGGTCGTGAACGTCGGCCCCATCGGCAAGTGACACGCCTGGCCACAGAACTCGACCGACTCCGAGTACTGGTATCCGCTGTACCCGGTGAAGGCGAGGAAGGGGATGAGCAGCGCGAAGGTGGTCACCAAGCCGCCGATCACGCCCGCGACCGGGATCTTACCCTTCTCCGGAATCACGAGCTCCCCGCGCCGAACGCGACGCCGCGTGCGCACCACTCCGATCGCGATCAGCACGAGGCCCAAGAAGACGAACACCGGCAGCACGAGATGGAAGGCGATGTTCAGGTAGGGGTTGGCGGTCCCCATCACGACTTCGGTGACGAGCAGCGTCAGGTGCAACATCCCCGCACCGCCGGCCAGCAGGAGGCCGGCGAAGGTCCAGGGGTTTCTCAGGGTCAGGCGCCACACAGTGGGAGAGTCCTATTCTCGGGGCGAGCGATGCGCGACGACACGCGCAGCTCGTGAAGGGGATTCACGCCTCAGCGGGCGCGGTGCACGAGCTCGACGTCTTGGTCACCGCCGGGTCCATGGCAGATCGAGCACGACTCGGTGCCATCGGGAGCCGTCTGCACGGCCGCGTGCGCGTGGGCGGCGGGGGATTGGTGACATGAGCTACAGACCGACGTCCACTCGAGGACCGGTGTGCCGGGCTCGAAGGGATGGTCCCGATCGGACGGCTCGAGCCAAGCGAAGTTGTCGCGTCCGTGACACGCCTGGCAGTCGGCGGCTCCGTTGGGCATCGCCGGAAAGTGCACCTCCTCGTACGTGTGCGGGTTGTTGCCGAATCCGACCACGACGTAGCTTTCGGGCTCATGCAGATCCGCTCCGCGATGAATCGCGTGCAGCATGGTCCGGAAATCGATGGAGAGGGCCGGCGTCGGGAAGGACGTCGAGCGTGACTCGTAGGGAGGCAAGTCCTCGGCGCCAGCCGAGGAGTGGCAAGCGACGCAAGCGTCGAAGCCACCACGATTGCCGCCGTGGAAGGTCAGGAAGCCGTGGCAGGAAGCGCAGCTCTCGCCCGAATCGATGATCCGGCTGGGCTCGATCTTGCCATCTCCACCCACGAAGTCGATCGTGCCTGCGTGCGAGGGGACCGTGTAGTCGTTGGTCTCACCGAACAGCTCGAGCGACACCGCACGCCGACCCCAGATCGCGAGCGAGTACGTTCCGGGCACCAGCAGCTTGCCACCCCACTCTCCCGCCGCCTCGCCGAGGTCCGGTGAGTCGTTGAGCGGCGTTGGGTATCGGCTCGGCACGACGTAGTCGGTCGTGTAGCTGACGACCACGTCCCCGTCGGGGATGCCCCCGGGGCCCTCGGTGATCTCGCCCGTGGCGGCATTGAGGGAGTAGTCCGCGGAGTCGACCGTCGTCAGCGTGACGAAGTCGACCGAGGCGTTGACGGCGTGAGCCTGGCGTAGCCACGGCTGATGGGCGGTGGCATCGATCGATCCGAGCCAGAGCCGGTTGCCCTCGACCCACTGGATGCGCACGACCTCCTGCTCCGGTTGTCCGTCGTCGATCACCAGGTACTGGTCGTTGGCGAAGACGGAGCCATCGTCGACGTCGATGAAGTTCTGGAAGGGGACGCCCGCCGCGCTCAGCATCGTCGTGGCCGGCCCCGTCGCCGTGCGTACCCGCACGGTCGTGGTGGCGCCCGAAACGTTCCAATGCGGCGCTCGGCTCGTCTGGAACACCTCGTCGGGCGAGCTCGTTGCGGTCCCGATGAAGTCGAGATGCACGAGCTCGGGCACGTTCGTCTGGTAGGGCGGTCCCGCATTCAAGATCGAGAGGGGCGGTCGGATGAAGTTCAGCAGCTGCGGGTTCTCGCTCGGACCACGTAGGGCGAGCTCGATGCGATTCACGATCGAAGGGCTCACCGCATTGCCCGCGTCATCGAGCAGGTTGAATGTCACCGAGACGCTCTCGCCGACGTCGAACGTGCCATCGTCGTCATTGTCACCGGACTCGTCGATCGAGACGATCTCGAAGTGCACGCCCGGGTCGACGTCGGGGTCGGCGAGCGGGTGCACATGACCCTCGAGCGCCGAGAGTGTGTTGCCCGAAGCGGGGTGACAGCTCACGCACTGGGAGTCGTTGGTCTGCGGCGGCATGGTCTGATTGTTGGCCGTGTAGGGCCGCGTCCAGTCGATGTCGTCGTGGCAGGAGCCGCAGGCGCGCGCCGTCGGCTGGCTCAGGGCCTGGCTGCCCTGGGCCGGCGCCGGCAAGGGTCCATCACCGTCGGGATCGCCGTGGCAGCTCGCGCAGTCGGTCACGCCCGTGAGCATCGTGTCCTCGAGCTCCTGCGCGGCGCCCGAAAGACCGGTGTAGCCCGCGTCCTTGGGCATCGCGTACTCGAAGCTCGGGAAGAGCGGGTAGTGCACGTCGGAGTAGTCATGCACGAAGTCCCCGAACCCGACGAGCCGGTACGGCTGCTCATCTCGGTTGTAGACGCGCGTGCCGTCGGTTTTGGTGCTGACACCGAGCACGGACGGTAGGTGGGCGCCGTTATGGATCTTGTGGATCATGACGCGCATGTCGATCGAGGCACCGGGCGTGCCGTCCGCGACGCCGGGGAGGTTGCGATCTTCGGCACCGGACGTGTGGCAGAGCAGGCACAGCGTCGGGTCGCGGCGAATCCCACCATGGGCGCGCAGGCTCGTGTGGCACGTGTTGCAGTTGGCGGCCGTGAAGACCTCGCGCGATTGGAGTGTCGTGGCGCCGCCGAGCAGAAAGTCGTGCGTCAGGTTGCCGACGTCCCGATGCGACTCGCCCTCGATCACGTACTCGCGGAACATCTCGATGCCGAGCGTGTAGGTGCCGGCCACCAATGGCTGACCCTGGCGCTCGCCATCGGCCGGACCGAACGAACCCGTGTCGTTCAGCGGAGGCAGGTACGTGGCCGGAATGGTCTCGCTGAACGAGTAGGTGTAGGAGCCGTCGGAGTTGCGCTTCGACTCTGCCACTAGATCGTCCTGCGAGGCGATCACTCTCTGGTAGTTGACCGTCGGACCCGAGATCAGGATGTTGGCGAAGTCGAGCGACGAGAGGGGGAGCTCCGTTCCGTCATGGCGCCGCAGCGTGAAGGTCACGATCGGGCGATCGCCGACCTGGAACGTGCCATCGGCTCCGCTGGCCCCGCCGAGTGCGACCAACGTCAGCACCGCGCCCGGCAAGTCGGCGCGGCGATCGAGCTGATCGCTGCCCGCTGGCGGCTCGAAGTCGGAGGGCGGTCTCGAAGAGCTCACGAGGAACGTGTCGCCGTCCCGGCTGCAGCTCACACTCAGCAGCATGCCGAGCAAGAGAGGGAGCAGGCTGCTCAGTATCGCGGATCGGGTCCAGTGCACTCGAGAGAACATGAGAGGCTCCTGATCTCGTCTTTCAGAGGCGGGCGAGGGATCGCCCGGTATGGGTCGGGAGTCAGCGACGATGGCAGTTGATACAGTCGTCGCCGTTGTCGGGATGTCTGAGGGCTTGACCTGCCCCGTGGCATTGTCGGCAATCGAGGGCCGTCGTGTGCCAGGGCGGCATCGGCGGCACGCGCTGGTGGCTCGGCGTGGTCGCATGGCAGATCGCGCAGCGCGGCTCGCGGGACACTGGCTCGTGACAGTTGACGCAATGTCGGTTGCGCGGGCTGCCGAAGCTCGCCTTGTGTGAGGTTGGCTCCACGCTGCTGTGGCAGCGCACGCAGAAGTCGGTCTGATGACAGGTTTGGCACGAGCGGCGGTCGATCGAGGCGAGAAGGCCGTGGCCGCGGCGGCGGAATTGGTTCGTGTGGCTCGTGGGCTGGCGCGTGAGATGACAGCCCTCGCAGGTATCGGGTCCGCGTTCGCCGTCATGACACCAGCTGCACGACTCGAGATCCGACTCGGTCGTCGAGCGTCCGTGGGCTTGCATCCAGCTCGCGCGGTGCGAGGAAGGGGCGAGGTCTCTTCGGATCACGGAGTGACAGGTCGCACAGTCGTCCGAGACCTTCTGCTCTTGGTGGCACGAGAGGCACTCGGGCTTCGGGACGCCGACCTCCGCGCCGAGTGAGTCGCTCGTGCCGACCTCGCCGTGACAGGAGGCGCAGTCGCCGTAGCCGGCGTGGGCCGCGTGATCGAAGATCACTTCCTCTGCCAACGCGCTGAAGGTCGGACCCTGCCAGCGACCTTCGGCGTCGTAGAAGCGGCTGACCTGCTGGGTGTCCGGCTTGCCTTCATCCATGCCCTCGTGGCAGATCTCACAGGTCTCGAGCGCCACCGGAATCAACGCGCCCGTGTCCTCCGACGTCTCGTGACAGTCACCACACTCGAGTCCTTCCTCGGTGTGAGGCGCGTGCGGAAACGCGACGCGAGTCCCGCCGACGCTCTCGCTCGTGAACGGAGAAGTGCATCCGAGATAGAGCAGAAAACCCGCCAGGGAAGCGATCATCAGCGCGCAGACCGTTCGGCCGTTCATCTCAGAATCTCCACAGACAGCCGATGCGGAGCGTGCGATACGAGTCGCGATCGTCGCGCTCGTGCTCCAAGCTCAGGTCGAGGCGGACGGAGTCCGACGCGTCCCAGTCCCCCCGCAGATAGAAGGTCCGCACTTGCTCCCGCTCGCCGCCGAACAAGGGGTCGAACTCGTAGAGCGCGTACTCGCTGCCGAAGCTCACTTCGAGGTCCTCGTTCAGCTCTTGGCTCAGATCGAATCCCAGGCTCTGGATCTGCTCGTCGTCGGTGTTCCACAGCTCACCGGTCAGTGAGAAGGACGTGCCCTCGTCGGGCCAGCCATAGAATCGAGGGCTCAGGAAGTACCGACGGAACTCACGGTTGAAGACGCCTTCGTCGGTCGGCTCCCGCAGCGTGCGGATCCAAAAGCCGGCCTCGATCGTGACATGATCACCGATGTCCTGAGAGATCAAAGCGCGCCACTCGTCGTAGGGGCGCTCCTCGCGCAGGATCAGAAAGTAGGGATCCACCTCGGTCACCAGCGCGCGCTGAGTGCGGAGCAGCGTGAAGTAGCTGACGTCGAGGTGCAGGCCCAGCGACTCGAGCCAGGTGTTCGCGCGGACCTGGAGATCGCGAAAGTTGCCCTCGACGGCGGTCGAGCGCGCCGACAGCTGGAGTGCGTCGATCGGGCGATGCCGTCCCTCGAGCACGAACAGCCCGTCCTCGTTCGTCGTCTGCAGGAAGCGATCGCGCAGGCGAACGTAGTGAAAGCCCGCCCAGGTCGCCTCGCCCGGCTCGATCTCCACACCGCCCCCGTACAGCCAGTCGCCGCTCGGGGACGACTCGTAGAGGTGGGTGGGTACACCGGCGTAGGCGCGCGCGCTCAGCTTCCAATCGGTCCACGCCTCGGACTCGACGAGGGCGCCATCGAAGACGGGGACCTCGGGGAGAAACGCGCCGTCTTGACGCCCGAGGCGAGCTCGCTCGATCGTTCCCAGTCGATGGAAGGTCACGTGCGCGCGCAGTAAGCGGGCGTTGGCGTGACGATCGTACGAGTCGGCGCTGGAGGCGAACGCCGAGTTGCGGCGGCGCTCATCGAGGTCCCAGTCCCAGTCGCCCAGGAAGGAGAAGGTGACGTCGCGCTGGTCGGGGTCACCGATGTCGAAGCGCAGCACTTGCCAAAGGTCTTGATCCGTCTCGTCGAACGTCGCCTGAAGCCGATACCGCGTCCGCACGTCGCCCGAGATCTCATCGAGGAACTGCTCGATGAGCGAGGGCTCTTGATCGGGCGCCGTTTCTTCTGCGTCCTCGGCCACCTCTTCCTCGGGGAGCTCTTCGACGGGTTGCTCGACTTCCCCAGACTCGTCCGGCACCCCCTCCTGGACCGGCTCGGAGGGCTCGACCTGCGCCCGAACCACGGGAACGCAAATCGTAAGAAGGGCGAGTGCGACGGAGAAGGCGAGCCGCCGAACTGGGCCACAGGCGAACGGATGCCGCGAGACCGCGCTCGGTGGGCGAGCGCTCGGTCGTGAGGTCTCGATAATTCCGGCGATGTTCGGCTGCTGACTCATTCAACCTGAGGACATATTCCTCGAGACGAGTTGCCGAGGCTCGTGTCGAGGAATGGACTTGGGGGGCGGTGGCTTCTGGGAGTCGAGCAAAGGGAGCTTCGCCGAAAGATCCGCCCCGCGGAGTCTGGCTATACGAAGGGGACCTTCGCGTTGCAAGCGAGGATCTCGCAGCGCTTGTGGAAGCGCGGTTGTGTGCCCTACTTCTCGGGAGTCTTGTGCACGATTTTCTTCCAGTGCGCCTCAAAACCGAACTTGCGGAAGGTCGGGCTCTTCTCGTTGTGACACCCGAGGCAGGTCTTCTCGCCCGGATGCTGGAGCTCGGCACTGCTCGCCGCGGCGCCCGTATGCTTGTCCTCTTCCCAGTACCGCTCGGCGGGTCCGTGACACGCTTCGCAGGTGACGCCCTGGGCGGCGTCGTAGTCTTTCCCGTAGCGCTTCTTGTCGAGACCGTGACCCGTCACGTGACAGGAGAGGCACTCCGCGGACTTCTGGGGAGGCTCGGTAAGACCGCGCTCGGCACCGATCTTCAGGGCCGCATCCGAGGCGAGGGTCTCGAAAGCCTGAGCGTGCGGTCCTTTCGCCCAGACTTTGTAGTGCGCGCCGATCGACTTCCGGCTGTGGCAAAGCTTGCAGCTCTTGGTGCCGATGTACTGGGGCGGCTTCTCGTCCTTCTTCTCCTGAGCCGAGGCGGCCTCCTGCGTGCGCCCCGAGGACGAAGCCAGGAGGCCAATTCCAGCGAGGGCAAGGACAAGCAGTCCGAGGCGAAGGGGCGAGGTCATCGTCTCTCTTTTTTGTTGAGGATGGATGAGCGGGCGTCATGACGCCCTCGCCGGGGTCCCCATGCTACCAGCGACACCACCCGTCCTGCAAAGGAGGAAGTCCGAGCCGACTGCCCAGAGGGACCGGGTGCGACCGACCGCACCGAGATTCACCCCCAGGCGTCCCCCCGCCAACACGTGTCCTGGAACCGCGGGCGCCCCATCCGCCCGGAGAGTTATCCCCCGGGGAACCGCGAGCGCCCCGTCCGCCCATGAAAGCGATCTCGCTGGGACCGCGGGCAAACGATCTTCGAAAGTTGACCCGCTCCGATCCGCGAACCGTGACCCACCCCCCGGGTGCTTCCCCAACGCTTCATCTCAGGGCGGTGATTGGCGCACGCGTCAGGCCGAAGTGCCGACTCCCGAGGTCTCCCTGCCTGGCCCCTTCGTCTGAGCTCCTTTTCCGGACCTCCCGGTGGAACCCGACTGGCTGCGTACCTCCGCTGAAAAGCACGGAGCTCGAGCAGAGAGTTCCGGACGGACACGGATCCGCCCGGGTAGGTTTCAGTCACGATCTTCTCCTTTCCTGACTTCTCCGTTTGAGACTCAGTCCTGAGCGCTGCGGCTCACGCGCCCTGAAGGGGCAGCCCCTTCGGGGCACCGGGCGCTCGACGGCGCGCTTGTTGGACAGACTCTTAAGCCGGGGTCCGAAGAGTCGCCTGCTCTACCGCGGCGTCCGACTCCAGCGCGCCCTCTTCCGGCACGACGTCGGTTGAGGATGCGTCGGCTGGGCGGACTCTTCAGAAAGCGTTGCCTGGACCTGGCTTGCAAAGTTCAGCCTGCGACGCTGGAGCCGGTTTTTCCCTCTCCGGCGTCTGGGGAGCGTGGTACGATCTCGGTGTGTTTTCGCCTCAGAGAGGATCCCGCGATTCCTCGTCATCGGGGCGAAATGGAAGGAATGAAGCCCTCGAAACGAGACGAGACGCCATGAACCTGACTCGCCCTGTGCGAGCCTGGTCCCGTGCGACCTCCGCCGTGAGACGCCCTCTGGGGCGGGTCGCGATGCTCGGCGTGTGCCTCGCCGTCATCAGCTCGTGTGGCTTCTTCGACGAGGAGCCTTCGGATCCGGTGATCATCACGGTCGACCGGACCTGGAGCCTGCTCGACGAGATGGCGGGCCGTGACGAGCGCTTCGGCAGCTATGTCCCGAGCAGTCTCGTCTCCGTCTACGAGGACCAGCGCGAAGTCGTCCTGCTTCAAGAAGGCTTCGAGGTCGTCTTCCGTCAGACGCCGCTCTTCAAGAACGCTCGCCTGCAGGTCGAGCTGGCAGTACCCAGCCTCTGGTGGCCGAAGCTGACCGGTCCCGTCACGTTTCGTGTCTATCGGCAGGAGAACGGCGAGCGCCGTGAGATCCTGCGCCGCGACCTGGATCCGGCCAACGTACCGGGCGATCGGCAGTGGACGGCGGTCGAGGTCGGGTTGCCGGGTGGCGCGCCGATCGGTCGCGAGATCGAGCTCATCCTGGCGGCGGAGGGACCGGATGCCGCTTTGGGCCGCATCGCCGCCTGGAGTCGTCCGCGGGTCGTTTCGGAAGGACGCCTGCTCGAGCTGACCGATGATCCGCTCGTCGGCACGGTGGTCGTGAAGGACCTTCTGAGCGAAGCGCTCGAGGCGCACCGCTCGGAGACCGAGCCTGAGCGGAGACAGGAGGGAGTCGAGCCCTTCGGCCTGAAGCTGCCGAACGAGCCCGGCGAGATTCCTTCGCTGCGGATTCGAGTGGGATCCCGACTCGATCTGGACAACGTGTTCCTCCCCGATCAAGCGCTGGTCGAGGTCGAGCTGTTCGCGATCGGCGTCAAGCTCGATCCGATCGGCGAGCTCGTCTACCGCGTCACGATGCGGGTCGCGGGCAGCGATCGAGACGAGCTGATCGGGATCCGTCGCCTGGACGCGCGCGAGCTGCAGCGATTCGAGTTCGGCTTCCGCACCTTGCGGGAGCGCTGGTCACTCCCGGTGCGTGCTCGAAGCGCGACGCTGTCGGTCGAGGTGTCCGGGACCGCGCTCGACGAGCAGGTCATGACCGGCGTCTCGCGCTTGCGAGTGTTGGCCGAGGAGCTTCGGGAGGTCCGGCCGCGTGGCTCGAAGCCCAACGTCCTCGTACTCTTGGTCGATACGCTGCGCGCCGATCACCTCGGTGCCTACGGCTACGATCGCGACACCAGTCCGAACTTCGACCGTCTCGCCGAGCGCGGTCAGCTCTTCCGCAACGCCGTCGCGCAGTCGTCGTGGACGCTGCCGTCGACGGCGAGCCTGCTGACGGGCCTGTATCCGCAGACGCACGGCTCACTCGAGGGCGCGACGATTCGTCTGCGACGAACCCTGCCGACACTGCCGGAGCTCGTCTTCGACCAGAGCATCGCGACGGGCGGCTTCGCCGCGAACTTCATCATCAGCGAGAAGAACGGCTTCGATCGGGGATTCCAGAAGCTCGAGGAGCTGTTCCTCCAGCCGGCTGCGGTGTTGAACGAGTCGGCGGTCGAGTGGGTGCGTCGCCAGGGAGGACGACCCTTCTTCGGCTACGTCCACTACTTCGATCCGCACAGCCCGTACGCGCCGCCCGCTCCTTACGACACGATGTTCACCTCGCTCGACATCGACCCCGAGCGCGCCCGCGACGTCGTGCTTCGCTGGACGCGGCTCGAGGTCGAAACGCCTCTCTACTCGATGTTCGAATGGAAGGTCGCCCCCGAGGTCGAAGGCGACTTCCATGTCGACGTGCCAAAGCGCGAGCTGATCTTGAGCGAATGGCTCGTTCAGCATTGGATCGATCGCTACGACGGTGAGATTCGATACTGGGACGACCAACTCGGACACCTGCTCGGTGAGCTCGAGGCGGAGGGCGTTCTCGACAATACTTGGATCCTGATCACCTCGGACCATGGCGAAGCCTTCGGCGAGCATGCGTTCTTCGGGCATGGCACGAATCTGCACGACGAGCTGATTCGTGTGCCGTTCCTGATCGTGCCGCCCGGTAACGAGCCGGGACGAGTGATCGACGAGCCGGTCGAGCTGATCGACATCTTCCCGACCGTGCTGTCGATCTTCGGGCTGCCCGTGCCGGAAGGCGCGCCGGGGCGTGTGCTCGCCCCGCGAGCCGCCAACGATCGGAGCGCCGGCTTCTCCTTCGTGCGCGCGAAGTCCTACCAGGGAGATGTGGTCGTCACGCGCGAGCGCGGAGCCGTGCGCTCACCGTCACACAAGGTCATCGCGGAGCTCAGTGAGGATGGCCCGGTCGAGTCGTTCGATCTTCGCCAGGATCCCGGCGAGCAGCGGCCGTTGAGCTCGGACGACCAGGCGGCACTTCAAGAGTCGCTGCGCGATCAGCTCTCGAGGTGGCATCGGAAGACTCCGCGGGGCATGAGCGATGACGTGCCGACTCTCGACCCTGCTATCCGGGAGAAGTTGATCCGGCTCGGCTACCTGTCCGAGGTGGGCCCGCAACCTTCCGAGAAGAAGAAGTCGAACGAGAAGAGCGACAAGCCTCGCTGATGTCCGGTCTCTGTCGCATGCAGCGGTCTTCGCCGCGGGAGCGAGTCAGCATGAGGGAAGTCGGTCTGCTGGGGCTCTGCTCAGCCTTGCTTTGGATCATGGTCCCGGCCTGCGGAGAGTCGGAGGCCCCGGCGAAGCGCAGCGCGACACCGCGGCTTCCCCGGCTCGAAAAGCGGATGGCGCTCCTCTCCGATGACTTCCTCGATCGAACGCCTGGCTCGGCCTGGGTGCCGACCTTGCCGGTCGCCTTGGGCGACGAGATGCGCGAGGCGGTCGTCGTTCCCCGAGCGAAGTACCTGCGCTTTCGCGGCGTGCCTCGGCACCCGGGCGCTCATTGGGAGCTCGCCGTCGGAGTGATGCCCGAGCGTCAAGCCGAGCCCGATCCCATCCGCATCGAGATCGTGATGATCGAGGGTGACGAGCGACGAGTCGTCTTCGAACGCACGTTGTCTCCAGCGGCCGAGCCCGAGCATCGTGGCTGGGTCGAGTGCTCCGGCAAGATTCCCGGCGCGGGCGAAGGCGCCTCGTCGGTCGATCTGATCCTCCAAGCGAGCAGCGACTCGGAGCGAGGCGGAGCCCTCGTCGCCTGGAGTCGACCCGTCGTGCGCTCCGAAGGTGTCGTCGGACCGACGGAGCCAGGACCCGTTCGGTGGAACGGCTCGGTGACGGATCGGATGGAGGATCTCCGTGAGGCCGCCGGTCGGCGAGGTCAATCGCTGAGCCTCCCCGGCGAGTCGGGCACCGTCGAAACCGTCGGCTTGAAGCCGGGGGAGTCGGTGGAGCTGAAGCACACGGGTGCTCCGGGTGAGCACCTGCGATGTCGCTTCTACGCGATCCCGGGAGCGCGGTCTCCGTCCGGAGAAATCGTCGCCTCGGTGAGTTGGCGCGCGGGCGATGACATTCGTCGGCTGGGCGAGTGGCAGCTCGAGACGGGCTCGCTCGACATCGGCGAGCTGGGCGTGGGGGTGTGGACGCTCACGGCCGACCTTCCCGCGGAGTCCGGCAGCTTGATCTTCGAGATCAGAGGCGAGGTCACGGGCGGGTTGATGATCGGATTGTCGGAGCTTCGCATCCGGCGGCAGAGCTCTGCTCCCCGGGCTGAGACGGGTGCCTATCCGAACGTGCTGGTGCTCCTCGTCGATACGCTGCGCGCCGATCACCTCGGTTGCTATGGGTACGGACGCGACACGAGCCCGACGCTGGATCGCCTATCGCAGCAAGGCGTGCGCTACGAACGTTGCTTGGCGCCGAGCTCCTGGACGCTGCCCTCGGTCGCCAGCCTGATGACGGGCCAGCATCCCCCGACACACGGAGTCGTCGACGCGATGGGGGGGCTACGACTGCCCAGCGCTTTCGAAACGCTCCCCGAGCGTTTGGCGCGGCGAGGCGTCAGCACCGCTGCCTTCTCGGCCAACTTCCTCGTCGGATCTTCCAACGGGTTCGATCAGGGCTTCGAGCGATTCGTGCATCTTCCGTTCGCGGACGCCGAGCCCGTCAACGACGCCTTCCTCGACTGGGTCGACGAGATCGGCTCGCGTCCCTTCTTCGCCTACGTGCACAGCTTCGATCCGCACCTTCCCTACGGCGCGCCCGAGCCTTGGGGACGGCACTTCGTGCCTGAAGTCACCGAGTCCCTCGTGCTCTCTGAAGTGATCGAGCGCTTTCATGCCGTCGCGCAGCAAGCCGCACTCTTCGCAGACCGTATCGAGGTGCGGGAGGCGGTCGAGGGTCATCTGAAGGTGGACGGGTCGCGGATCGTCATCAGCACCTGGCTGCGAGATCGATTGATCGATCTCTACGACGGAGAGATCCGGTACTGGGACGCGCAGCTGGCGCGGCTGCTCGAGGAGCTCGAGAGGCGAGGCTTGCGCGAGACGACGTGGATCATCGTCACGTCGGATCACGGGGAAGCCTTCGGCGAGCACGGATACCTCGCGCATGGTCAGACACTGTACGACGAGCTCGTGCGCGTGCCGCTCATCGTCGTGCCTCCAGGGGGCGGCGCCGGTCGCACCGAGCCCCAGGTCGTCGAGATGATCGACCTCGCCGCGACGACCCTGCAGGTGTTCGGCCTGCCGTTGCCCGAAGACTGGCGAGCGGTGCCGCTACCCGTGGAGTCGGGCGACCGCGCGACACACACGGCGGCGTTCAGCCACGTCTCGGCGCGCATTCGCCCAGATGGCGAAGAGTCCATTCGGCAGGTCGAGCTGTCGTCCGTGAGCACCGCTGGCTGGAAGGCGATCGATCAGGAGTTGGGCGCCGCCGCGCGGGGCTTGGGCAAGTCTGGGGAGCCAGGAGCCGCAGAAGGGACGCGTCGGTTCGAGATCTACGATCTGACCTCGGATACGAAGGAGCTCTTCGATCTCGCGTCCGGAAAGCCCGATATCGAAGCCCGTCTGCGTAGCTTGCTGGAGAGATGGCGAGCCGCCACACCGCATCGCGCCGATCGCTCGGCTTCGCCTGACCCCGAAGCCGTCCGCGCCATGCGCCGCATGGGCTACTTCGGTCGCTGAGCCGGCCCGCGAAGCATCGGAGCCGCGACTGACATTCGTCACGTTGCGAGTCGTCACGACGAGCGCTTTGACCGCGCGGGTCTGACGCCAATCTCATCTGGGTCGAGCGAGCGGTTTGGGTGTTCTTAGGAACCGCTCTCTCATCGTGGTCGTTCGAACTTCGAGCGGCTCGCCGAAGATTATCGCTTCACGCCACGTGTGAGGCTGCGTCCGTTCGGGTCTCTGTCTCACTCACACGTGTGAGGCTGCTTCCGTTCGGGTCTCTCTTTCATCACGGATCGGTAGAGCGCTTCGATCTGCTCGGCGTCTTCAGCGGGTGTCTTGATGTCTTGGTGTGGCTCGCGGAGGCGGCTCCACAGCTCACGATCGTCGATGAACTGTCGGATCTTCTCTCGCAGGTCGTGGACGTCGCGGTCGGCGAAGAGGAGGCCGTTCTGGTGGACCTCCACGAATTCGCGCATGCCGCCCAGATCCGAGGTCAGGACGGGAATCCGGGCCAGTGCGGCTTCGTGTAGCGTGAGCGGTGAGTTCTCGAACCAGATCGAGGGCACGACCAAGACGTCGATGGAACCGAGGACGCGGGCCAACTCGCGGTTTTCGAAGGGGCCGTGAAAGTGGATCGAGGGGTTCACGGTGGAGAGTCGGAGCTTCTCCTCGAATCGTTGGAGGTGCTGCGGAGCGCGTCCGTAGAGATGCAGCTCCACGCCCGGCTCATGGAAGGAATCGAAGGCCTCGACCAGCAGGTCGACACCCTTGGTGGGTAGGAACGTGCCCACGAAGCCGAAGTGCGTCTCGCCGGACGGTCGCTCTCTCGGTACGAGATCCAGCGCCCAGTCGGTCTCCATGCCGTAGTCGGAATGCACGAGCCGCGTGTCTTCGAGATCGAAGAACTCGCGGTACTGATCGAGGATGAACTGAGAAGGCCCGATGATCGCGCTGGCCGATCGGAGCATGGCGTTCATGTCTCGGCGACGGCGCTCGAAGGGGCGTCGTCCGGCATCCTCGCGGAGCGTTTGAACGGCCAGCTTCGGCAGTGATCCGAGTCGAGCGGGCAACGAGCGCTCCTCGTCGTGCAATCGGTCGCGGACGGCGTTGACGAAGTACGCCGCCTGCTTCCGCCAGAAGCAGCGCGCGCACTTGCTCAAGTCGATCGAGTCGCAGCGATCTCCCCGCCAGTCGATGCGCTGGCCCCGAATGCACTGGTACCAGAAGTCGGGCAGCGTAAAGACGACAGGAATGCCGCGTCGACGCGCGATCTCGACGATTCCGGTGGAGAGGCCGATCAGGTGCTGGACGTGGACGACGTGGGCACCCGTGCGCTCGAGCAGCGCTTCGAAGATCGAGTCGATGGCCGCGTTTTGGTGGAGCGCGTCCTGCCGGTGGAGGGAGTGGTAGTTGTAGTTGACCCAGTGGACGTGGATCCCGTCCAGCTCACGTTCTTCGAGAGTGTACTCGCCGGCGTCGGGATCGCCGCGGCGAGCGAAGACGTGAACGGCCTCGACGCCCGGGCGGGCCAGCAGGGCGCGGGACAGAGTGCGGGTGTAGACCTCGGTGCCCGCTTGGTCGTAGGGGGGATATCCGTGGACGACCTGGAGGACGGTGAGCCGCGCGGTCACGGCACGATCGACGTCTCGGGGCGCTGCGTGGTCGGAGCGCCGATCGTCCTTCCGCGCAGGAGCCGCTCGTAGATCGCGACCAGCTCGTTCGCGTTCTCGGCCACGCTCTTGATGTAGATGTCCTTGTCACCCAGCTTTTGCACGAGGCTCGGCTGAGCCAAGAACTCTTGAAGGCGCAAGCGGAGATCTTCGGGTTGTCCGACACGGAACGTGACGCCGTTCCGGTGCCGGTCGACAAACTCCTTCATGCCCCCGATGTCGGAGGTGATGACGGGAATGCGAGCCGCGGCTGCTTCGTGCAGGGTGAGCGGCGAGTTCTCGAACCAGAGCGAGGGAACGATCAGCACGTCGATCTGATCGAGGGTCTGGGCGATCTCGGTGTTGGGATAGCGGCCCCGGAAGTGGATGCCGGGATGACGGGCCTCGGCGACGATCTCGTCGTAATGGCCTTTCGTCCAGCGATTGGGACCCCCGAAGATATTTACCTCGGCCGGGACGTCATCGGGGAGCTCATTGAAGGCTCGCACGATGACGTCGACTCCCTTGGAGGGGATGATCGTCCCCATGTAGCCGAAGCGGATCCGACCATCGGGCACCGGTGGCGTATCGCGTCGAAGCAGCTCGAGGTCCATGCCGTAATCAGAGTAGAGGATCCTCTCCGGGGCCAGGCCGAGGTGCCGAATGTACTCCTGGCGAATGAACTCCGAGGGCGCGATGAACTGGTCGACGCGGCCGAGCTCCCGGCGGAATGCCGCTTCGCGCAGCGTGAACGCCTGGTGAAGGCGTCGCTCACGCCAAGTATTGGAGATGGCACCCGCCAGCGCGACGGGCGCGTTCAGCAGTCGAGAGCCCTTGCGCTTCCAATGCTGATGGCGGTAGTTCGCCGAGAAGCGATGGCGCGGGAAGAAGATCGGCTTGTGGAACACACACCGGAAGCACAGATCGTGGTCGATCTCGTGGCAAAGGTCTCGGTCGTTGCGCAGTCGCTGGCCGAGCGAGCACATGAACCAAAAGTCGGGGAAGGTGAACAGCACCGGAATGCCGCGATCCTTCGCGACCGAGATCAGACCGATCGACATGCCCAGCAGATGCTGCACGTGGACGATGTCCGGGCGCACGCGGTCGAGGTACTCCGCGAACATCTTCTCCGCCCGGCGACTGCGATAGGTGGTCTCGAGCTGGCTGTAGTCCAGGTCGTTGTTGTTGAGGAAGGTGACCGGAAGGCCGTCGCGCTCTTCCTCGATCAGCTCGTAGTCCGGCCGCTCATGATCGGAGCGGCGCGAGAATACGAAGACGTCGTGCTCCTGAGCCAGTCGCTTCGAGATGTTGTAGGTGTAGACTTCGGTTCCGGCCGAGTCGTAGGGCGGGAAGCCGTGGACCACCTGAAGGATCTTCATCGATTGCTCGCCGCTGCCAGGGTCGAGAGCTCAGGGCGCGCCACGGGAGTCGAGGCGCGTCCGGTCAGTCGCTCGTAGATCTCGAGGTGCTCCTCGACCGTCTTCTCCAAAGAGGGGATCTCGGACGCGGTTCCCACGTCGGTTCGGAATGCCGCCGGATCCCGGACCGCTCGCTCCAACGCTTTCTTCAGCGCTGCCGGGTGGTCGGCGGGAATCAGGCAGGCGCCTCCCACTCGGTTCACGAGCTCGGCGGTGCCCCCTTGCTCCGTCGCGATCACCGGGAGGCCTCCGGCCAATGCCTCGCGCAGCGGCAGCGGCGCGTTCGTCAGTCCCAGCGTCGGCACGACCAGCACGTCCAGATCGGAGAGGCGACGACTCAGCACGCGCGCCTCGAACGAGCCTCGCACTTGGATGCCCGGTCGCTCGATCAGCCCAGTAACCATCTCGCCGTAGTGATCGTTGACGTCCAGAGTCGGCTCCAGCTTTCCGAAGACCTGAAGCTCGGCGGCTCCGGCCGGCAGCTCCGAGAAGGCCTCGATCAAGGTATGAAGACCTGAGGCCAGGGACCAGCTATCGACGAATCCGAGCCGCACGGGGCGGTCGGCGTCCAACGAGCGCGGCTTCACGGTGCCCGATGCTCCGAGCTGGATCGCGCGCATTGTCGGTCCCGTCACACCGGCTCGGACGAACTCTTCGGCCGCGAAGCGGGACGGGGTGAGGAGGAGGTCGGCTTTCTGGAGCGCGGCTCGAATGGCTCCGTCGCGGCTCTGGAGCGCCTTCGGCTGAACGCTCCTCTTGCCGATCGGGAGGAACGGCCTCGCATCGCGGGCGGCTCGGATCGCGGCGCGCGCCGCACGCCAAGCATAGATTCCGGTGCCGCCCCAGAGGTGGTGCTTGTAGGCCACTCTCAATCGACGCCGGAAGCTCGACCAGCGGCGCAGGCGTTGGGATGCCAGCTGATACTTGAACAAGCAGCGGTGACAGCGCTCCAAGTCGATCTCGTCGCACCGCTCGGCCCAGCGGGCGTAGCGCGCGGTGCGCCCGCACAGTGGCCAGAAATCATTCAACGTGACGACGACCGGAATGTTTCTTTTCTTGGCCATCTCGATCACGGCCGCCGAGACGCCTTGGAGGCTCTGGATGTGCACCACGTCCGGCCGCACCTTCGAGAGGTAGTGGTCGAAGCTGTAGGCCACCGCTCGGTCCTGGTAGGTGTCGGGGAGATCCCACCAGCTGCGAGCGGGATGGTGAACCGTGGTCACCTCGTAGCGCGGATGCAGGTATCGGTCGATCTCGTGCGGCTCGCGGGCCGGGTCGTGCCGGGCCAGGAAGACGTGCACCTCAGTCCGGCGAGACAGCTCCTCGGCCAGGGTTTGGGTCCACAGCTCGTGGTCGCCAAAGCCACTGGGTGGGAAGCCGTGCGAGACGAGAACGACGTTCATCGGGTGCCCGGGGCTCTGGAGGTTGGGGAGACTTTGGGCACCCGGGGGGAGCGGCACCTTGCGGCCCAGCCAGCGCTGACTAGAATCACCCGCGAGTGGCTCGGCAGAAACCCATCCGCGATCGCGTGCCCTCTCGTGATCCCCCGGCAAGCCCGCGTAGCGATGGATGGTTGCCTTATCGGCTCGAAACCCGGTGCCGCTGACGCCTCGCTTATAGGAATCCCCTCCAGTCCTGTCAAAGGTCTTTCTGGCTGCGCAACCGCCGGATCGACAGGGCTTAATGAAGCACCGCGAAAGGTTTTCGACCCATGGACGAGTCCTCGTCGCCGGGACCCAACGTCACTCTGGCCGGCGACGGCCTGCGCTGGTGGCAAGCCGGTCATCCCTGGATCTACCGTGATGATCTCGCCCTGATCCAGGCCGAGCCCGGCGATGTCGTCGAGGTGCGGGACGATCAAGGCCGAGCCCATGGATTCGGTTTCTTCTCCGAAGTCTCCAAGATCGCCGTTCGGGCGCTGACCTACGGGACCACCCGTCCTGATCCGGCGTGGTTCCGCACCCGCTTCGAAGCGGCGTTGGCTTTGCGCGCGCGAGTGGTCGCCGAGGGAGATGCTTGTCGGCTGATCTTCTCGGAGGCCGACGGGCTGCCCGGCCTGGTCGTCGATCGGTACGGCGACCATCTCGTCGTGCAATCGACGATTCCCGGCACCGAGCGATGCCTCGAGGACTGGACACCCGTCCTCGCGGAGCTCACCGGCGCGCGCTGCATCGTCGCGCGCAACGACGCCCCGATCCGAAAGATGGAGAGGCTCCCGATCGAGAACCGCGTCTTGCTGGGCGAGCCGGAGAAGGAGGTCGTGGTCCAGGAAGGCGAGATCCGCTTCGGCGTCAATGTCTTGTCAGGGCAAAAGACCGGCGCCTTTCTGGATCAACGTGAGAATCACCTGGCTGCCGGTCAGCTCGCCTCGGGCCGGGTCCTGGACGCCTTCTGCTACCAGGGCGGCTTCGCCCTGCAGATGGCTCGCCAGGCCGACGAGGTGATCGCAGTGGATTCGTCGCAAACCGCCTTGGAAGCCCTCGAGCGCAATGCCGCGCGCAACGGCCTGACGAACATCCGGCCCGAGCGGGCCAAGATCATCCCGTACCTCCGCACCGCTGCCGAAGCGGGCGAGCGCTTCGACGTGATCGTCTTGGATCCTCCAGCCTTCGCACGCACGAAGCGTGATCGCGGCTCCGCCGAGCGAGGTTACCGCGAGATCAATCGGCGCGCGATCGAGCTGCTGAATCCGGGCGGCATGCTGGTGACCTGCTCGTGCTCGGCGGCGATCAGTGCCGGTCAGCTCGAGCGCATCCTCAACCACGCCGCCAGCGCAGCGCACCGTACCGTGCAGGTCGTCGAGCGTCGCGGACCGAGCCGTGACCATCCCGCGCGCCTGGGACACTCCGAATCGACGTATCTCAAGTGCTTCTTTCTCCGCGTGCTCGAGTAGCGGCTCGCGATCCACGGGCGTCGTCGGCGAGGGCGTCCGCGTTCGATGTCAGGAGGTCGATGGCGCCGCGTCATCGGGCAGGACGGGCGCACCCTCCTCGGAGGGTGAGGAAGCTTCCGCCGTGGAGGGACTGCCCGTTTTCGAATCTCGGGCACCCGGATCGTCGTCTTCTTTGTAGTCTTCGCGGTACATCTTGAGGAGAGCGAACAGCAGGGAGAGCATCAGGGGAGCCAAGAAGAGCCCGATCAGCCCGTAGAAGCGCAGTCCGCCCAAGATGCCGAGGAAGAGCAGAAAGACGGGAACTTGGATGCGCTCTCCAATGAGGATCGGCTTCAAGAAGTTGTCGATCAGGCTGATGCCGCCTCCGCCGGCGATGGCGAGCGCGATGGCGGGCCCGACCTCACCGGTGGCAATCAGGTAGATCGTGCTGGGCACCCAAACGGTCGCCGCTCCCGTGAACGGAATCAGCGAGGTCATGGCGGTCAAGATGCCGAGCAGCAGCGGCGCGGGCATGCCCACGATCGAGTAGGCGACCGCCGCCATCGCACCCTGCACCATGCTGGTGAGGAACTGACCGCGAATGACGGCCGCGAAGGTCTCGGAGATCCGGTCGAACAGAATGCGCTTCTTGCCAGTTTCGAGCGGGACGAGCTCATACAGCGCTCGATGGATTCTCCCGCCGTCGCGGAAGAAGAAGAACAGCGCGACGCCCATGAAGACGAGGTCGACGATGAACGAGAAGAGGTTCTTGGTGACGTCGACGGCGAGCGTCAGGAGGAAGGCCTGAACTTGGGCCAGCTTCTCGAGGGCCGCCGCTTCGGCATTCGTTTGGACCGTCAGGGGAAGCGAGCCCCAGAAGGTCCGGAACTCCTCGTTCTCCTGGAGCTCCTTGACCGTTTGCTTGAACTCCTCGGACTGGATGTACTCCCGCGCCGTCGCAAACAGCTCGATCCCCTGCTTGGCGAAGGATATCGTGATCGTCACGCCGATCGGCAGGATGATCAACAACGTCAGCGCCGTGCAGAGTGCTGCCCTCCCGTTCGGTCCCCAGCTCACCTTGCTCGAGAGGAGCCGGTAAAGTGGGTAGAAGGTGAACGCGAGGATGCCACCCCAGAACATCGAAGCCAGAAAGGGCGTCAGGATCGACACCACCTGGTAGATGATGAACAGCAGCAGCAGGATGAAGGAGACCGAGATCAGCGTCTCGCGCCTCAGTACGGGCTTCTTCTTGGGTGTCTCGGGGGATTCCGCCATGATCTCGGGGCAGGTGGTTCCATCTCGAGGCGGCCGAGGGCACCGCGAAAATCAGGCTTCAAGCTCCATCGGGCAATGGGGCCCCAGCATGGAGCCTCGGACTCCAGTTTGCCAGGCCTCCTTCCCGCCTTTTCTGCAGCTCCTCGATCCGAGATGATGATGAAGCAATGATGAACGACCTGATCTATCTCGACCACAACGCAACGACCCGTCCCGCACCTGAGGTGCTGGAGGCCATGCGGCCTTTTCTCGGCGAGAGCTACGGGAATCCGTCGAGCCCGTACGGCCTCGGGCGGGAGGCCGCCGAGGCCGTCGCGATCGCCCGGGAGCAGGTCGCACGACTCGTGGGTTCCCCCCCCCAGGAGATCGTCTTTACCTCGGGTGGAACCGAAGGAGACAACGCGGCGCTCCTCGGTGCGGTGCAAGCGCGACCCGAGCGCCGGCATCTCGTCGTGTCCACCGTGGAGCATCCGGCGGTCCTGGAGGTCGCGGAAAGCCTCGAGGCTCTCGGCTGGTCGGTGTCCCGAATCCCGGTCGACCGGAGCGGCTCGCTCGATCTCGATCTCCTGCGGGCAGCGATCGGTGAGCAGACTGCGGTGGTCTCGATCATGCACGTCAACAACGAGACCGGCGTGCGCTACCCGGTAGCCGAGATCGCCGAGCTCGCCCGATCGCAGGGTGCGCTGTTTCACTGCGATGCCGTGCAGTCGATCGGGAAGATCGATGTCGGCGACGAGCTGGCTGGAGCCGATCTCGTCACGATCTCGGGGCACAAGCTCCACGGCCCGAAAGGCGTCGGTGCGCTGAGGGTGCGGACCGGTTGCGCTTGGAGACCTTGGGTGCTCGGTGGCGGACAGCAGCGTGGCCGGCGCTCGGGGACCGAGAACGTTCCGGGAGCGGTCGGGCTGGGAAAGGCCTGCGAGCTGGCCGTCAGCGGACTGGCCGAGTCGGATCCTCGTGTCACCGCGTTGCGCGATCGCCTCGAGCGAGGGCTCCTCGAGGCCTTGCCCGGCGTGACCGTGCACGGAGCCGCGGCGCGACGCGCGGGTCACACCAGCAGCCTGAGCTTCGAGGAGATCGAGGCCGAGGCGCTCCTGATCCTGCTCGATGATGCCGGCCTGTGTGCGTCCTCCGGCTCGGCATGTTCCTCGGGAGCTGCCAAGCCCTCGCACGTCCTCCGGGCGATGAACGTCCCGTTCGAGCAGATCCACGGATCGATCCGATTCTCGCTCGGAGCCGACACGACGGATCAGGACATCGAGCGCACGCTGGCGCTGGTACCTGAGAAAGTGAACCGGCTCCGCGCGTTGTCGCCCTTCTCGGGAACCGCCTTCGAAATGCTGTGATCGGGGAAGCCCGGCCGGGCATTCAGAGGCCTGGTCTCCGAAGTGTGGCAGAGTCGGGGTATACTGCGGCTCGGCTCGGGGCGAGCCGGAACGGAAAGGCTCCGATCATGCTGTCGATGCTCTGCACTGTGTTGTTGTCACTCACGGCCGGCGTGGATGACGTTCGCCTGACGCTGTCGGGACCCGAGCGGGATCTGCCGGCCGTGCCGGTCTCGTTCGCCGTCGGTCGACGCGTCGATCCCGACACCGAGGAGCTTCTCGACGGCGAGGGGCGGCCGGTGCCGTTCCAGACCGAAGGCGAGGGCAAGGCGACGCGGCTCTGGTGGATCGCTCGCGACGTCAGGGCCGGGCAGCCGCGGCATTGGCGTCTCGTCCCTCGCCGGAGCGGTCCGCGCCCGGCTCTGCCCGAGAAGACGGTCCAGCTCGTGCCGAGGGAATCGCGCCTGGAGGTGCAGCTGGCCGGCGTGCCCTTCACGGCCTTCCACTTCCCGAAGGATGCGCCGCGTCCCTATCTGTTCCCGGTCGAAGCCTTCGACCGTCGCATCACGCGGAGCTGGCCCATGGACGAGAGCGTCGAGGCCGAGAAGCAAGACCATCCGCATCATCAGTCGATCTGGTTCAGCTACGGGGACGTCGACGGGATCGACTTCTGGGCCAACCCGGCACCGAATCGAAAGACCGGACGGATCGTGCACCGCTCGTTCTCCGAGCAGCGAGAAGGCCCGGTATTCGCGCAGCTGACGTCCCTCCAGGATTGGGTGGGACCCGATGAGCAGGTGCTCCTGAAGGGGCGCGAGGACCTGCGCTTCTATCAGACGCCGGAGAACCCCATCATCGACGTGACGATGACCTTGACCGCGGCGCGGCCGAAGGTGCGCATCGGGGACACCAAGGAAGGCATGATGGGCATCCGCGTGCACCCCGGTCTGAAGCAAGAGACGGGCGGCTCGCTCACGAACAGCGAGGCTCTGATCGGGGAGAAGTCGCTCTGGGGCAAGCCGGCGCGTTGGTGCGACATGTCGGGAACGATCGATGGCATGGCGGCTGGCATCGCCCTGCTCGATCACCCGAGCAGCACGCGGTATCCGACGCGTTGGCATGCGCGAGGCTACGGCTTGCTGGCCGCGAACCCTTTCGGCCTGCGCTACTTCTTGCGCGACGCCGAGCAGGACGGCGGCCTGACCTTGGCCGAGGGCGAGTCGATCACGTTTCGATACCGAATCGTCATTCACCGTGGGGATGCGGCGGAGGGTGCGGTCGAGCAGCACTGGCGCGTCTGGGCGAAGGAATCGATTCGAGCCGACTGAGCTTTTGATAGTTTGAGCATATGAACTGAGCGGCGCTCGCCGCCTCCCGAGAGAGGGACGCATGGGACGTATCGAGGATTTCAACCAGTTCCGGACGGCGCTCAACGAGAAGATCGTCGCGCGGGGCAACCGGTCGATCAATCGATTCTTCAACCTCGATTCCGATGCCTACAAGGACGGCGCGCTCGATGGTCGCACCAAGGAGCTGATGGGCCTGGTGGCCTCGATGGTGCTCCGTTGTGACGATTGCATCAGCTATCACGTCCTCGAGTGTGCCGAGCACGGAGTCACGGACGAGGAGTTCTTCGAAGCGTTCAACGTCGCCCTGGTCGTCGGCGGCTCGATCGTCATCCCCCACTTCCGCCGCGCGGTCGAGCTGCTCGAAGAGGTGCGGGCCTCCTAGGGGCCCCGTCTACCATGGTCGAAGGGAGCTCTTCCGAGGCCGCGCCTCCCGATGGCGGCGTCTCCGAGCCGGTTCGTGAGGCTCTTGCGAGCTGGCTCGCGAGTGTCGAGGCCGTGCTCGATGCCGCGGACGCCGAGGCCGAGCGCCTCGCGCTCGATGCGCGCTCGCAGCTTCGTTACCGAGCTCACCGGGCTCTGCACGAGGGCACCCTGGCTGCCGAGCCGTTCGCGCGAGCCGTGATCGGAGTGCTCGAGCCCCGCAGTCGTCGTCTCTTCGCCGAGACATCCCTTCCCGAGGTCGAGCGAGCCCGTCGCCTGGGACTCTGGCGAGAGGAGAGCCTCTGGCTGCGTGCCTGCCTCGCCCCGCATCTTCCGGGCGCGCCGCTGCGACCGTTCGAGGAGCTGACCCTCGACCTCGACTGGCTCCGGGCCCGGGCCGAGGCGAGCGGCGGCCCGGTCGATTGGCAAGGCGAGTTTCGGTCGCGCTGGCGCGACCACGCGCTCTCGGTCAGCGGGCATCGAGATCGTGTCTGCCTCGAGCACTTCGAAGCCGCCGCTCAGGCTTCGCCCGAGGAA
This sequence comes from Planctomycetota bacterium, assembly GCA_029260795.1. Lineage (GTDB taxonomy): Bacteria > Planctomycetota > OFTM77 > OFTM77 > OFTM77 > OFTM77. Next base: position 27,362 of record JAJDCO010000018.1, read on the forward strand.
GCCTTCGACGCCTTGCTCATGGGTTGGGAACGGTTCCTTCTCCCGATCCACCCGCGACGAGACGAGTCCGAGGCGCGACGCCTGAAGGACGGTCGCGAGGCTTGCCGGGAGCGGTTGCGCCGGACCGCGGCCGAGGGACGGGTCGAGCCGTTGCCCTCGCTCGACTGGGTGGAGCGTCTCGACCAGCGGGTGGCCGGCCTGGTCGCGGACCTGGCCGGGCAACGGCCGAAGAGTAAGGTGATCGCGCTCGAAGCCCTGGCCGACGAGCTGGAGCAGACGGGCGCGGTCTTGATGGGCTTGGAGGAAGGCGAGCTCGGCCGAGCCGTGAGACGCCGACTGCGTCGTCGCCAGCGGCGGGTCGCCCGCGAGCTGCAGGAGTCGCGCCTCCAGGCTCGCCTCGAAGCGCGCTTCGGAGTGCGCAATGTCGCGCGTACCGAGCGCACCATCCTGGCGCTCATCGTTCTCGTGGTCCTCTTGCTCATCGTCGAGGGAATCGCGAACCTCTCGCCGGCGGCCGAGCTCACTCTCCACGGCATCGACACGCTGATCTGCTTCGTCTTCCTCTTCGAGTTCGGCGTGCGAATGGCCCTGGTCCAAGGGCGGTGGAGCTACTTTGGTCGCCACGCGCTTCTAGATTTCGTTCCCGCGATCCCGTTCGGCCTGCTGGCATTCGTTCCGCATCTGTCGGGGATGGCAGTCTTCGATCAAGCCCGTGTGATGCGCGTGCTCCGGTTTCTTCGGATCGTTCGGCTAGGTCGATACGTGCGGGCGATGCGACCGGCGTTGCGGCTGGTGCGAGTCTTCGCCTTCTTGTCTCGAGCTGCCGACCGCCTGGTTCATCGGTTCTCCTGGTTGCTCGACTACGACATCGTGGTCTTTGATCGTCCGACGTCCGAGAGGCCGGGAGCGTCGGCGGTCTACGACGAGCTCGTTCGGATTCAGGGTCGCCTGAGCGTCAGTCTCCGTCGGGCGGTCGAGGGACTGAGCCGGGGCGAGCGCGAGCGCGTTCTTCTCTGCAGCCTGGCCGGGATTCCGGATCGCCAGGTCCTGGCCGCCGAGCACGGCGCCGTCCAAGAGGAGCGGCCGCACTCGGGGCAGCGGCGGATCGGGTTCGAGGATCTGATCGGGCGTCTGCTCGCCGTCGATGCCGACCAGGTCGAGGACAAGCTGGGGGCGGAGGCGGCGACCCGGATCGATCAGGTCCTGCGTGGGCTCGACTTTCCGGTACTGCGCCTGCTGCCCGTGGTGAGGCGGCTGGCGGTTCGACGGAAGGACCTCGACCCCTTCGAGCGCATCGCGATCGCGAGCCAGCAAGTGGGGCGCGGGCTCGAAGAGACGCTCGCCCGAGTGCACTGGGTCGCCGATCTCTGGGGTGTCGTGACCGGCCCGCTGCTCCTGGATCGACTCGGCTCGGCGATGGTGCGTGCGTCGCAGCGCCCGGCGATCCGGCTGCTCCTGTTCGGGAGTCTGTTCCTGCTGGCGAACCTCTTGGTGGAGCTCTTCTTCACGGGCCGGGAGTCGTGGATCGAGGACGGCATGGCTTGGCTCCGCCGAACCCTCGGGATCCCGATCGTCGTGCTGGGGAGCATCTGCTCGGTGTTCTACGCCTTGGGGCTGTGGTTCAAGCAGCTCGCCGGCGAAGCGACGGACAGCTGTCAGAAGACGGCTGAGGCGCAGTTCATCAACCTGCTGAAGACGGTCAAGCTGCAGCGGCGCCGAGTCGATCTGGCGGTACTCGGAGAGCGGGTGCTGGGACCGGAGAGGCGTGCTCGGGGACGGGATGGATCGAGCGAGGCGCTGGCACTCGACGAGCTCGCGACTCTGGCGGTCGAAGGACGCGTGCATGGTCACGGAGACTGGGCGGCGGACGATCCTCGCGAGTGGCAGGACCGCGAGCTGCTCTTGCTCCTGTATCGCGACTTCCTGGACGGGGCGATCCTCCATCGCAGTGACACGAAGACGACGGAGCAGCTCCTCGGCAATCTGACGCTCGAGGGCATTCGTCGCGAGGTGCTCCACCTCAACCGACGCGACCGAGCGCGCCTCAGGGAGCTGGATCTCGATCGGGCGCGCAGCCTGTTCCGCGGACCCTATCTCTGGTTCAACTTCCTGACGCAATCGATCGCCCTGAAGACCGCGCGGCTGCTGATGGAGTACAACCGCCACGGCCTCCCCCTCGACGAGCGCGGTCTGGACGAGGAGCAGTCGCGCACCTTCGATCGATGGATGGCTTGGCGACGGGCTGGCGTGGGCGAGAGCTACGAGCCGCCGGTGATCGGAGACGAGGGATTCGTGACGACGGAGTTCACGGCGCTGCATTTCTTGACCGTGCACCCGCGTCGGGACGAGTCGGTCGCTCGGCGATTCGGGCCGGAGATGCTGGAGCTGCTCCGCCTCGATCGGCGCCGCATGATCCGGCGGATCTTCGGGACCTGGCCTGTCCATCGATTGCCGTTGCCGCGACGGACCTTCAACGCCTTGCGCTTCTATCGTCGGCGCTTGGCGGGTGGCCGGCTGGTGCTCCTGCCGTTTTGGATCGTCTGGTTCTACTGCAAGTCGGTGCTGCTGCTCTTGGGGCGCTTGATCCAGGTCGTGCGTGATGTCCTGAATCAGCAGGCCATGCCGGAGGAGGCTGATGAGCGAGGCAGCGAATTCCAAGTCGTGCTGCGCAAGATCAATCGCATGCGCAAGCCCGTCTTCATGGAGTGCATGCGACTGCGCGCTGCTTTCGATGTCGAGTACTTGGGCTGCCAGCTCTCTCCGGTGCCTCGGCCCGACGATTGGGAATCGATCCCGCATCGATTCGAGCAGGATCTCGACTTCATCGGCGCGCTCGATACCGAGCGATCGGAGTTCGAGCAGTACCAGCAGACGGCCCTCGATCAGCAGCGTCGACTCGAGTCCTTCTTGCGCCAGCATCGAGCTTGGCCGAGCGCTCCCGCCGAGGGTTCGTCATTGGCGCGCACCGAGCAGCTCCGGGCGATCGCGATTGCCTACCATGTCGACTACCAAGGGCTACGCACTTTGGTCGAGGCACCCGATCGATTGTTGGAGCGCTTCGAGCGCGTGCTCGAGTCGCCGACGGGCAAGCAGCCCAAGCCGAGCCGGATTCGGCGCCTCGGGTTGGCATTGCGACCGTGCTGGGACTGGCTGTGTCGGCGAGCGGCTCTCGACGATGCCAGCTTCGAGCGTGCCTGGAGCCGTGTGGCGCGCCCGGGCTGGGGAGAGACTCGCCGGCGAGCGTGCCATGATGCCTGGCGGGCCAACTTCGCGGGCATTCGACACCGGGTCGAGCAAGTTGGTGAGGAGACTCCGATCAAGCTTCGCGCTGAGCGATTGATCGACCAGATTGCGAGTCGTCCTCAAAGCTGGAGCCGCCGGCTTCTCACGCTCCGTACCGTCCAGACGTTGTGCGTCCTCGACATTCAAAACTACCGCGACCTGGTCCACGAGCTCGGTGGCTACGAGTAGGCGACCGGTGCGCCGAAGGTCGCTGCTTAGCCACGGTCTTTGTCGTCGATGAAGCCGTCGCCGTTGCGATCGAGGCGCTCGAAGAGGGTCGGATGTGCTTCGAGCTCGTCGGGCCCGACTTGGCCATCTCCATCGAGGTCGTGGCGTAGTACGAAGTCCATCGCCTCGGCGAGCTGGCGGCGAAGCTCACGGACGTAGCCTTCGAGCTCGCCCGAGTGGACCTGACCATCGCGGTCTCGATCGATGCGTTGGAAGACCGGAACACTGCATCCGAGGTCGGAGCGCGCGAGGTTGCCTTGGGGACGGCGCGTGAAGAACGAACGCGCCGCGCCGAGCTTGCCCACGCGACCGCCTTGACGATCGATCTCTTCCCGAACGATCTCGTCGAGATCGATCGTGCGGGAGCCGTCGCGGTCCCAGGCCGAGAGGAATCGTGCGGACAGTCGGAGCTCTGGGCGCTCGAGGATCTGATTGCCGTCCCGATCGAGCCGGGCCAGGAGCGAGCGCGGCGAATCGCCGCGCGAGGTCGCCGCCGCCGATGTCATCTCGTAGGGGGAGAGCAGGCCATCCTGATCGCGATCCCAGGCCACGAAGAGGAAGTGAGCGAACTCGACGCTGTCGAGAGCTCCGTCCTGATCGCCATCGATCTCGGCGAAGAGTGTCTGGACGGTTCGGTCACCGCCGTAGCGGCGAAGCTGGCGGACCAAGGCGCCGTCGCCACCCAGGGTCTGCAGGATCTCGACGCGGTCCGCGTATCCGTCGCGGTCACGATCGTAGCGCGCGATCTGCGCGGAGGGCACCTCGGAGCCCTCCAGCCGGCCGTTGCGATTCGTGTCACCCGCGACCAGAATCTCCAGGCTGCGGCGCAGCAACGCTTGATCGTCTTGAGGCAGCAGGGTCATCGCCAGCAGCGTCGCGATCAGCATCGTTTCCACCTTCCCACGCGAGCGGTGTCCCCGTTCGTCCCGCCTGGATCCTCACCGAAGACGCATCGATCGTCGCACGAATGTTCGATCGTTGACAGAGTGGGTACCGACCCTCGCCCGCGTGGAGGATCGGCCCAGGGAAGCCTCATCGGTCGACGGACCCGTCTTTCGGAAGCTTCACCCTCAGCAGGCGTACGATCTCCTCGCGGCTCAGGTATCCAGCGCCTTCGTGGGAGACATCCTTCAGGCGTCTCCCGGTGGCGTCGATTTGCTGGTCGAACCGCATCGATTCGACGGCGAGCCGTCCGGTGCCTCGAAGCGTCGGGATCTCCTCGGCGATCTTCGGAGCGGTGCTCTTGGTGAGGTCGAGGAACACGGCGGCTCGGTTTCGCCGCGTCACCAATGCATGGAACGTCAAGAAGGGCGGGTTGTACAAGCGCAGCAGGCCGAAGCCGCTCGCGATGCCGCCTCCCGGAAGCGTGAGCTCGCCGACCAGCTTGGGAGCGGTCGGATCGGTTATTCGAATCGAGAACCAGCGCGGCTCGGGTGCGCTCCCTTGGCGGCGGCGCGCGTTGGCGAGCACGTAGAGATACGGGTGCTCTTCGGAGCGAATCTCACCACCTGGACTTCCGAGATCGAACTTGGAGGTGATGGCGAGGTCGACGACGTCGAGTGTGGCGAGTGAGCTCAGGGAGCCGGGGTTCCGGAAGAGCTGTCGAGGTCGGGCCGGGTCCGTTGCATCCAGAATCGTGACGCCGAGCTCGCCGTCTCCGACAGCGACGAGGAGTCGGGCCGGGCTGCGCTGGCGCGAGCTGGCCTTCGGCCGTCCGTTCTGGAAGAACGCGACGACGCGTTGTGCGGCATTGGGGCGGCGGTTCTTGGCGCCGTTCAAGTCGATTCGGGAGATCAGGCGCGGTTGAACGGGATCGGCGACATCGACGATCGCGAGCCCGGCTGCACCGTCGGCGACGAAGGCGTAGTACGAGAGCCAAGCGACGTCGCGCGCGTCTTCCGTCTTGGCGAGGCCAACCTGAGTCGGCTGATGGGGATCGGAGACGTCGACGATCACGAGACCGCGCGCGCCGGCCGCGACCAGAAGATGATCGCCACTCCGCTCGACGGCTCGGATCTCGGGGAGCGCGAGCTCGGCGAGCTTCTCAGGAAAGGCCGGTCGCTCCAGATCGAGCCCGGTCAATCCATGCCCGGGTACGGCAACCCAGGCCTCCCGGGCGAAGGCCTGGAGCGGGTCGACGGTGAGCGCGATGTCGCTCGGAGCCGGCATCGAAGCGCGGGCGAGGAGGCGCGATTGTGCGAGGTTTTGGCGGTCGATCCCGACGATCTCGAGACCGGTCGGTGCGGTGGAGAGCACGAGCTGGCGGGTCAATGCAAACGAGTCCGTTCCGAGCCCCCAAGCCGCGGACGAGCGATGGCACTCGACACACGATCGCGCGGCCGGACGAACAGTGTGCATCTGGTGGGCGACCATCGTCATCCCCGACAGTCCGGCCGCCGTCTCGGGCATGCGCTGGTCGATGATCGTCTTGCCTTCAGCATCGCGCACGGTCGTGAAGGTGCTGAAGCCGACCAAGTAGGGTGCGATCATTCCTTCGCTGTTCCGACCCAACGTCAATGAGTCGAAGGTCGCGAAGACCTTCTCGAGTGTCGTCACCCGTCCCGCCGTTCGCTCGCCCGAAAGCATGTCGAGCTGGGTGAACGACTCGTTGCGATCGAAGTGGAAGCCGAAGAAGTTCACGTTCCAAGCATTGTGGCAGCCGTAGCACTCGAGGCCGTCGTGGTCGTTCGTCATGGCCGCAGCGGCGCGAGGATTGTAATGGGGATGCGCCGGATCCACGACGTGCTGGGTCTGCTTCACGATGTGGACACGACCCGAGAGCTTCGAGCGCATGAAGACCCGCTCGCCCCGACGGACCAGTTGCGGCAGCGCACGGCCGCGTGATGTCGTGCCGTCGCTGAGCCGCTCGAGAGTGCCGTGGCATGTGGTGCACTCGATCTCGACTGCATGCTCCATCTCCCCGTAGATGTTCCCGTCGCCCATGACGTCGGATACCGTGTGGCAATCGATGCACGCAAGTCCGGCGGCATGATGGATGTCGGCCGGTCGCTGCTCGGGATCTCGAAGATAGAAGGCGCCGTTGAGACGTGAGTCGGTCGTGTTCGGCACCTCGGGGCCAGCCGGCATGCCGGGAACGAGCTGGGCCAGACCACGAAAGTGAAGGCCGATCGAGGCATCGCCGTAGTGACACCGCGTGCAGGTCTCGGTGGGAATCTTCGAGGTGAGCACGTGACGGATCGGGTGCCCCGGCTCGAGCTTGCCAATCGTCGGGTCGTCGGTCTGCGTCAGCCCCGAGTCGGCATAGGTCACGTGGCAGGCGGCGCAACCATCCGAGCGATAGTCCCCGTCCTGCCCGAGGCGTCCGCGCACGGCCCGACCCTCGGACCACAGGTGGCATTGGAGGCAGCTCTTGCGCACCGCATCGATGAAGTGGGTCGCGATACGATCGCGCTCGGCGTACGGGTCGAAGCGGGGTAAGGCCGTGAGTGAAGGGAAACCGTGCGCCGGTGTCTCGGCATTCTCGGCGGCGGTGACCGGGAAGATGCCGTAGCGTTTCGTGCGGTTGGCCAGGTAGCCGTTCTCGTAGAGACCGTCACTCAGGTGACCGGCCGTGGTGCCGTGCAGCGATCTCTCGAGGTTCGAGACAGCGTCGCCATGGCACACGCCGCACACCGAGCCGGCGACACGCAGATTGGTCGGGTTGACGAACCGCAGGTACGCCAGATCCTGATCCCGAGGCAAGATTCGCTCGTCTCCCGGCAGCTTGCGTCGAGGGGACACGTGGGCCGCCTTCTGCTGCGCCGCGTCGCCGTTGCCGCCATGGCAGTCCACACAGGTGAGGTGGTGCCAAGGGTGCATCTCCTCGATGCCGCCGTGGCAGGACAGACATCCCTGTGAGGCGCGGTCCGAGCGAGCGGGGCCCACGGCCGGCTCGTCTTGCGTGAAGAAGGGGCCGAGCGCCGTTGCGATGACGACGACTGGCATGAAGATGCGGAAGACGGTCCGAGCACGGATCATGACATCTCCGAGAGTGTATCGGGCACGTCGCGATTCTAAACCGAAGTCGAAGCGGAAAAGCGGAGTGGGTCCAAGAACGAGGTGCAGCGAAGGAGTGCGTCCGCGTAGCGAAGGAGGAGTGGGTCCGTTCCGAAGCGAATGACGGAGTCCGGTCGATGTCGGCGAAGCGAGTCCGTCGAAGCGAATCGGACGCCATTGGAGAGACGCCGCGCACGAAGTCCGGGCGTCAGCTCCGCTGGATCGACGGACGGCGGTCGCGTTCTGCGTGCCGGTGAGCTCGGCTTCGATCGTGAGCTCGTACTCGAGTCTCCGCTGCGCGGACGCACTCCTCTCCTCCTCGTGGGCGTCATCTCGGCTGGAGTCGACGGGCGGCCGCCGCGTTTGGCGCGCCGGTGAGCTCGGCTTCGTTCGGGATTCGAGTCCCCGCTGCGCGAAAGCACTCCTCCTCCTTCAACGCACGGCTCCCTTTTCTCTCGCCGGCTCGCTATCGTGAGGCGTTTGCACGCCAGTCCTCTCGACCCTCCGACGCGGAGCCGGATCATGAATCACGTCACGTCCCTCAACTGCAAGCGCTGTGAGCGCGCCTTCGAGCCGGGCACGCTGATCAATCTCTGTCATTGCGGTGGGCCGATCGAGGTTCGGTACGATCTGGAGCACCTGGTTGGATGGCGTCCGCGCGAGGGGAGAGGCGTTTGGCGATATCGCCCGGTCCTGCCGATCGACGACCCCTCGGAGATCGTCTCGCTCGGTGAAGGTGGCACGCCTCTCGAGTCAATGCCGACTCTCGCCGCGACGCTCGGCCTCGAGCGTCTGTGGCTGAAGGAAGAAGGCGGCAATCCGACCGGCTCCTTCAAGGCGCGCGGCATGACCCTCGCCGTCACGATGGCTCGAAAGCTGGGAGCGAAGAAGCTGGCGGTACCTTCGGCGGGGAATGCGGCCGGGGCTCTCGCGGCTTACGCGCGGAGGGCCGGCCTCGAAGCTCACATCTTCATGCCGAAGGACGTTCCCGAGGCCAATCGGCTCGAGGTCATCGCGACCGGAGCCCACGTGACGCTGGTCGACGGCTTGATTACCGATTGCGGGAAGATGGTCGCCGAGCGGAAGGAGGCCGAAGGCTGGTTCGATGTCTCCACTCTCAAGGAGCCCTATCGTGTCGAAGGAAAGAAGACGATGGGCTACGAGCTGTTCGAAGACCTGGGCGGTCGGCTACCGGACGTCATCCTCTACCCGACCGGGGGCGGAACGGGGCTGATCGGCATGTGGAAGGCCTTCGACGAGATGCAGCGCATGGGCTGGATCGGTCCCGAGCGTCCTCGAATGGTGAGCGTTCAGGCCGAGGGTTGCGCGCCGATCGTCAAAGCCTTCGCGGCCGGCGCCGACGAGGCACCCTACTGGGAGGACGCCCATACCTGCGCCGCAGGACTGCGAGTTCCGAAGGCAGTCGGAGACTTCTGGATGCTCGAGGTGCTGCGAGCGAGCGAGGGGCGAGCCGTGGCGGTCTCGGACGCGGATCTGGTCGCGGCCGTGCTCGAGGTGGGGTGCACCGAGGGCTTCTTCCTGAGCCCGGAAGGGGCTGCCTGTCTGCCGGCGCTTCGTGAGCTGATCGCGGACGGGACGGTCCGCTCCACGGACGAGGTGGTGGTCTTCAACACCGGATCAGGGTTCAAGTACCTCGATGTCCTGGCTCCGGCGATCGAGGCCTTCGCCGAGCGAAACGCCTGAAGCAGTTGGCACGAGAGTCCACGAGCCCTTATCATGGCGGCTTCGGGCTGGCTGCGCTTCGCTCCCGAGAAGCCGTGCGCGGCCGACGCCTCCGGAACCGCACGGAGCCCTTCGATCGATCGATGGACTCCCTTGCCCGCAGTGACTCTCCCCGCTCGAACGGGTCGGGCCCTCAACTGGAGATGATGTCGATGAAACTTCGGGTCGCGACGGCAATGTTGACGTTGCTCTTGCTGGCGGGATTGCTGCCGCCGGCGACGGCACAGGAGCAGATCGATCCGGCCAAGGTGGCCGAGTTCTGGCGACGGTTCAGTGACGCGCGGAACTTGAACGACCAGCGCTCGATGCAGCGAGTGCTCCGGAACTCCAAGGCCGAGGCACGTCACCAGTACACGGTCTCGCTGAACGGGTGGGCCAAGAGCGGGGACGCGACGCTGCTCGGCGATCTCGAATCTCTGGCCACCACCTGGGAGCTCGCCTTTGCAGACGCCACCCTGCGCAAGCAGGTCGCGGCCTTCAAGGAGCTCAAGGACTCCGAGCGCGAGCGATTGGGCCAAGCGCGGGCCGACTATGACTCTTGCGTGTACCTGTTCAATCGGTCGCAGACCTCGAAGAAGCCCGAGGACGCCCAGGAAGCGATCACGAAGCTGACGGCGACGGGCGAGACCTGCGCCGAGTTCAGCGACTTCGAGTACGCGGGTCACAGCTACAGCATGCTGGCGCGCACGTATCAACTGATCGCGAGCCAGGTCTCCGGCGAGCAGAAGAAGCATGCCAACGACGGCGCGCTCGATGCCTTCAAGAAGACCAAGGAGTACTACTCGGAGTCCGGTTGGCAGAACGACCTTCCGTGGGTCGAGGCCCAAATCAAGGCCTTGACGGAGGAGCCCGGCAAGCCGGCGGGCAAGGTCGGCGCGGAGGGAGTTCCCGGAGCTGCGGGTGACGACGCCGGGAATCCCAAGGGAGAGGCGACCGGCGGTTGGACCACGATCGGGCTGTCCTACGTGGGGCGCGACCCGAGCACGCGTTGGCAGTGCCCGGACTATGCCGACGGCGAGGTCTACTTCCTCTGGCCTCAGCTCATCCTGCGAGACACGGAGGAGTTTAAGAAGCAGGTCCCCTTCGGTGGGGCGACCTTGATCCGGGACGGCTCTCAGTACCACGTCGACGACGAGAGCGACGGCCGGATCGATCGCAAGGTGAAGATCGACAACCAGCCGCACCAAGTCGACTTCGTGCTGGGCAAGGGCGACGACAGCGTCAAGTATACGGCGACGATGAAGTACGGCTCTCAGTCGGAGAACCACTTCGGCATCGGCGACATGAACTTTCAGCCGACCGACCTGTTCACGCAGCTCTTCTATCGCCGCCATTGCTACATGGAAGGCGAGTTCTTGGGCGAGCCGTTCGTCCTGATCGACGAGAACAGCAACGGCGAGTACTCGATGCCGCTGCGAGGCTGGAACGACCCGAAGAACGGTGAGGAGGCCTTCTACGCCGACGCGGTCGTGATCGGAAAGAAGAGCAAGCGAGCCGTGCCGCTGGGCGAGTTCTTTGTCCATGATGAGAAGGTCTACCAGATCAAGGTGGCTCTGTACGGTTCGAGCGTGCAGGTGAAAGAGGTCCCGGGAGCCAAGTTCGGTACCGCCGCTCTCGAGGTGGTCAAGCTGCGCGCCAAGCCGCATTACCTGGTCATTCGGAATCTCGATACCTACAAGGGCGCGATGTTCGACATCTCGCAGGACCGGAAGGGAACCGAGGTCCCGACCGGCAAGTACGAGATCGCCTACGGGGTGATCCAAGCCGGCAAGGGCAATCGGATCGAGAAGATCCAGATCCTCAGGGGCAAGTCCAAGCCGTTCGAGATCCGGGAAGGCGAGGAGACCAAGATCCCCGTCGGTGGCCCGTTCATCTTCGACGACTTCGACTTCAGTGGTGCCGCCGGTCGTTTCTTCCTCGAGGCCAAGACGATCAAGGTCTATGGCGTCAGCGGCGAGCTCTATACGCTCTTCTACGACGATCCACCCGTGCCGACGATCACCGTGCGCTCGGGCAAGAGAGTCGTCATCAAAGGCGAGGAGCTGAAGCGGCCGATCCTGTCGGACTACCAGCAGAATCCCATCACCCTCTGGACCGGCCTCGACCTTCAGACCGAGGTCGCCGGGCAAGGTCCCTTCCAGGCTCGCCTGATGGCCAGGCACAAGCTGCTCGGTGCAATCCTGAGTGATTGGAAGGATCCGAACTGATCCCGTGACGCGAGCTTCTTCGACTCGCAAGACCAAAGCAGATTGCAGCGCCCCGCACCCGCCGATGCGGCTCGGGGCGCTTTGCTTGGTTCTCGTCATCGGGATCGGCTGCGCGGGGCCTCCCTCCGAAAGGAGCTCGACACTCGGCGTCGACGTCGTCGTGTATGGCGGTACCGCGAGTGGCCTCGTGGCCGCTCTCGAGGTCGCTCGCCTCGGTCGATCGGTCGTGATCCTCGAGCCCTCGCAGCACCTGGGTGGCCTGACCACCGGCGGCTTGGGCGCCACCGATGTCGGCAACGCCGACGCGATCGGGGGGCAGGCGCGCGAGTTCTACCGCCGGGTACGCCGTTACTACGAGCGTCCTGAGGCCTGGCGACAAGAGACGCGGGCCGAGTTTCTGCGGCGAGCGCGGAACACCGTCCACTCAGACGTCCAGTTCGCTTTCGAGCCGCACGTCGCCAGCGCCCTCTTCGAGAGCTGGCTGCTCGAGGAGGGTCTCGAGCCGATCCGAGGTGTCGAGCTCGCGACGGTCGAGAAGGACGGACCGCGCCTGGTGGCAGTGACCCTCGTCGATGGCCGTCGCTACCGGGCGCAGATGTTCATCGACGCGACCTACGAGGGCGACCTGCTCGCCGCCGCCGGTGTGAGCTTTGCCGTCGGCCGAGAGTCCAACGCCACCTTTGGAGAGTCGCTCAACGGGGTGCAGACCGCACATGCGGTCCATCATCAGTTCGTGCGCGACGTCGATCCCTGGATCATTGCGGGCGATCCTCGGAGTGGCCTGCTGCCCGGCATCGATGCCGAGCCACCCGGTCTCGATGGGGCCGGAGACGACGGAGTTCAGGCCTACTGCTTTCGTCTCTGTACCACGGATGACCCCAAGAACCGCCTGCCGTGGCTCCGGCCGGAGGGCTACCACGAGCGGGACTACGAGCTGTTGCTCCGAAACTTCGAGGCCGGGGATGAGCGCCTCCCATGGTCGCCGCGCCCCATGCCCAATCGAAAGACGGACACGAACAACAACTTCGCGATCTCGACCGATTTCATCGGCCAGAGTCACGAGTATCCCAATGGAGACCGCGCCACACGCGCTCGGATCGTCGACGCACATCGGAACTATCAGCAGGGGCTTCTGTGGACGCTCGCGCATCATCCTCGAGTGCCGGAGTCTGTTCGCCTGCACTTCCAAACCTGGGGTCTCGCGCGCGACGAGTTCGTCGAGCACGATCATTGGTCACCGCAGATCTACGTTCGTGAGGCTCGCCGTCTGATCGGTGAGGTCATGATGACGGAGGCGCACTGTCGAGGGTCGGTGAGGGTCGCGGACCCGGTCGCGCTCGCGGCCTACACGATGGACTCGCACCACGTGCACCGCTATGTCACCGCGGAAGGCGTCGTCCGCAACGAAGGGGACGTGCAGGTGCGCGTGCCAGCTCCGTTCGGCATCAGCTATCGCGCTCTGACGCCGCAGCGCTCCGAAGCCGTGAATCTCCTCGTGCCGGTGTGCCTCTCCGCCTCTCACATCGCGTTTGGATCGATTCGAATGGAGCCCGTCTTCATGGCGCTTGGACAGGCGTCTGGCGCGGCCGCGGTGCTGGCGATCGAGGGCGAGACGACGGTGCAAGGCGTGCCTTACGAGCGCTTACGATCCACGCTCGTGGCGGGCGGGCAGCGAGTCGGGATGCCACTGCCCGGTCACTCGGTGGAATCGCTCGAAGGCATCGTGATCGACGACGAAGCAGCTCTCCGTGAGGGAGCTTGGTCCCCGAGCACCAGCGTGGCGGGCTTCGTGGCCCGGGGATACCGGCACGATGGCAACGCCGGCGATGGGGAGGCCCGGGCAGTCTTCGAGGCCAGCGTCCTGGTCAGCGGTCGGTACGTCGTCCGGTTCGCCTACACGGCTCACGGCAATCGAGCGACGAACATTCCCGTCGAGGTGCGCGCAGGCGAGTCCCGATTCAGCACCCGCGTCGATGAGCGCCGCGCACCGGACATCGATGGTCTGTGGGTAGAGCTGGGGGCCGTCGAGGCGAAGGCGGGCGATCGCATCGCCGTGCACGTGTCGAACACCGGAACCGACGGCCACGTCGTCATCGACGCGGTTCAGCTCCTCCGGCGCTGAACTGGCGGCTGCAAGACCAAGCGGGCCGACACCACGCAATGGGACCGCGGGCGACCCGCCCACCTCCGGGCTTCCCCCCCCTGTGACCGGGCGGCTCGCCGGCCTTCGGCCGACAAGGCCTCCGAGCGTGATCGAGACGGCCGGAGAGGCGCTGGCGGTGTGGCGAGGACGCGCTAACATGTGGCACCAGGTTCGACCCGGCTGGTCGGGTCCACGATGCCTCGACTCGCACCCCGTGAGGCGGAACATGTCCCAAGACATTCTAGAAGCGGGCGATCACGTCTTGATCGTCCATCGTCGACTCTTCGAGCAGGATCACCCGCGATTCTTCGTGGGGTCCGTGCGTCAGTTCGGCAACGGTCTGGCCAAGGTGTCGGGCTTCTCGTGGGCTCGAGATCCCATGTCGGGAGGCATCCTGATGAAAGCTGGGCGGCGCACGAAGATCATCTCCCTGACGGCCGGGACGTTGATTGTGTATCAGCTGCCCGAAGAGCTGCGGATCGAAGACATCAGGTTTCTCGCAGATGGCCAGGGGAGGATTCAGCTCGAGGATGGCAAGGGCTACGAGCTCGATCTGACCGAGGGCGTCGGGCACGTGCGTCGCTGAGAGCGCTGCGCGTACTCGATCGCACCTCGCTGCTCAGCGTTTGCGGCCGTTCTCCTGCTTCAGCTTGTCGAGCTCCTTCTGTCGCTCGAGATGAGGCACGCCTTCGGTAATCCAGGTCGGCGCCTCCTCCCCCTTCAGGTAGTGGTCGAACCACTCGCGAACGCGGTAGTGGTAGTCGACCTGGTTGGACTTCTCGGCCAACCCGTGATTCTCACCCGGGTAGACGAGCATCACGACCGGCTTCTGGACGAGCCGAGCGGCATTGTAGAGCTCGATGCCCTGCTGCCAGTCGACGGCACCGTCCTCGTCTCCGAAGGCGACCAGAAGGGGAGTCTTCAGTCGATCGATACTGAAGATCGGCGAGTTGCGAACATAGGTCTCGACGTCGCGCCAGAACGGTTGATCCATGCGCCCTTGGCTCTCGTGGAAGATCCAGGCGTCGGTTTGTCCGCTGTTCCAGTAGATGCTCATCGACATGCTCATCATGTTGGTGAGCGGAGCGCCGGCGACACCGGCCGCGAACAGCTCCGTCTGTGTGACGATGAAGGCCGTTTGATAGGCGCCCCAAGAGTGTCCGACCAAGCCGACACGCTTCGGGTCGATGCGACCGGTGGTGAGCACCTTTTCAACAGCGGGAACGACACACTCGACGGCCGAGAGCCCGGGGTTTTGGGGGCGATACACGATGTCGGGCTGGAAGACGAAGTAGCCTTCGCTGGTGAAGACGGTCGTGTTGTAGGGATTGCGCTCCGAGGGAGTGACGTAGCCGTGCAGCACCTGCGAGCGGAGCTCGTAGATGTACACGATCATCGGATACTGACGATTCGAATCGTAGTCGGCCGGATAGAAGAGCGCTCCTTGGAGCTTTTGGCCGTGGGCGTTCTCGTAGTCGACCAGCTCGGAGCGTCCCCAGAGGAACTCCTTTTGGAACGAGTTGGTCTCGGTTACTCGCAAGGGCTCGTCGAGATCGGGACCGGTGACGTACACGTCGGGTGAGTCGTCATAGTCCTGGATGGTGAGTGCATGGCGATCGACGTCGCGGGCCTTCGTGAGCCGACCGACGCTCGCCGCGCGCTCGATGAGGATCTCGGGACGTCGGCCTCGGACCCAGCGCGCATAGCCCGAGCGCTTGGTGCGATCTCCATAGACGCTGAGCATCATCGGCCGATCGGCGGTGATCCACTCGTCTTGTTCGGGATCGAGCCTCACGCGCCGGAAGCGCATCTGATCTTCGGCCCCGAACGTCACCCGCGCGGGCGTGCTGCCGTCGGCGCTCACCTCCCAGACGTCCCATCGATCGTAGAGATAGACGGAGCGTCCATCGCGAGACCAACCCGCAATTCCGTAGGCGGGCTTCTCGTCCGAGAGAGAGCTGTTCTCCTGATCGATGAACTCGGACTCGATCGCGCTCGTCAGGTCATGATGCTGTCCGCGGTGCAGGTCGTACGTCCACAGCTGCCCGCGGGCCTGATAGACGAAGTACCGACCACCCGGGCTCGAGTCGAAGATGTACTTGATCCGCTGTCGGAGCAGCGATCGCTCGCCGGTGCGCACGTCGATGCGGTACAGGTCCCACAGCGTCGGACCAAAGCGCCTCTCGGTCTCGTAGGGTGTGTTGTCGAGACCGATCGCGAACCGTTCTCCGTCGAGGACTCTCACCTGCTCGGTCGGCTCTTCGCCGAGCCGCACCAGCCGATCGCCCTCGATCCACCAGGCGACCTGCTCGCTGCGTCGCTCGTCCTGACCGGCCGTTCGCTTTTGACGCGGAATGATGTCGATGTCCTTGGGGTGCCACACCTCGACGCCGGCCGGCTCCTTCTTCAGCTCGTCCCGCAGGGTCTTCGGTTTCTCGGACGGCTTCTTTTGAGCATCGGGATCGGCATCTTTCGCAGCCTCCTTCGGTCGGTCGCCGGCCTTGTCCGGAGTCGAGCTCTCCTCGCCCGACTTCTTCTTCGCGGCATCGTCCTTCGGTGCGGGTGGATTCTCCCAGTCTTGCAGACCGAAGAAGATCACGGGCTCGGTCTTGGACCAACGGAGGCCGGAGAATTCCACGATCCGCTTCCCTTCGGGAAAGCGTCGATGCCGCTGGGGATCGAAATGGTACCGCTGCGGCCTCGGCTCCCGCAGCTCGCGCCAGGCGAAGACCTCGTGGGTGGGGTCCTCGTCGTCCTCGTGCTCGGTCGCCCGCATCACGGCGAGGTCGAACGCGTCCTCTCGCCAGCTCAAGGCGCGGTACTGACGCTCCGAGGAGTCGAGCGTACGCAAGGTCGCGCGCTCGGGATCGTAGATTTGCAGCCCGTTCCCCGAGTCGTCGGCGGTCCGGATCACCAAGGCCAGCAGCGCTCCGACGTCGCTCCAGGCGGCCTGCGCCACATTGCCGAACGTGGTCTGCCGATCGTTCTTGAGATCGTGCACGACGATGTCGGTGCCGCCCTTGGCGCCGGGCGAAGCGTTGCGCCGGCGCATCAAGTATCGCCCGTCCTCGCTGAACGCAAAGCTGGAGACGGCCTCGTACTCGCGTGTCTTGCCATCGACCAGGCTGTGCAGGCTCAGGCCCCGTTGGATCGGCTTCTTGGCTTTCTCGAGCTTCTCCCGCTCGGCCTCGGATGGCTCGGTCGCAAACGCCAGCCACTTGCCGTCGCGAGAGAAGACGGCGCCGCGGGCGTTCTCGAACGTCTCCGTCGAGTCGGTGGCGAGCATGCGGAGACGCAGCTCCCGATCGCCGGCATCGCGGCGAGAGATCTCGTAGGCCAACCAGAGCCCGTTCGGCGAGAGCTGAGTCGCGCCCAGGCTCTCGAAGCGGCGGTAGTCTGCGGGCCGGACGGGGCGAGGGGGCGGAGCCTCGTGCTTTGGCGAAGCGACGGCGTCTTGAGACGGGGCGGACTCGGTCGCGACCTCCTGAGCGCTCACCGAAACAGCGAAGCCCGTCAGGGCCGAAACGAGAAGCAGAGTCCAGGCAGCAGGTGCCAAGCGGTGTTGCCGACGACGTCGCGTCATCAAGAGTCTCTCTTTCGGTGCAAGAAGTGACCGGGCCCGGTCGCAGCGAGCCCCGATCCTAAGGGGCGAGGGGAGCTACGAGAAGAGGCGGTTGCGCGCGGGGTCTCCGACTCGAGACGCAAAAGGGAGGCTAGGGTCTATCGATCCCGTGCCGGGGGTCGTAGACTTGGCGTCCATTACGGTTGACCAACCTGCAGATCGAGAGCGAATGAGAGCTCGAGCACTCAAGAACTCCTTGCCAGCGCTCACGTGGGCATGCGCCTACCTGTGCTTCGCGCTGCAGCAGGTGCTCATCCCGGGTCATCTCGCCGCCCACGATCACACCGTGCACGATCTCGACTCCCTGCACTCCCATGGCACGGGAGAGCATCACCACCCGCATCACTCCGACCCGATTCCGGAGCGGGACGTCGACCGCGACCACACTCCGCACTCGGCGCAAGATCATCTGAGCCAGCTCGATCCCGCGTTGCCCGGCTCGACCGTCGCGGCCGATCTGACGACGCCACCGCCTTTGGTGAGTGAACCGTTCGGCGACCTGCCCTTCCTCGGTCTCCAGCGATCCGAAGAGTGCATTCCACACCCGCCCCCGCCCCGGGGCGCGTCGGCACCCCGATCTCCTCCCTCTGACGTCTGAACGAACGGGACCCCTCCCACCGCGGAAGGGGAAACGGCTCGGTCCGCACCGAGCCCGAGCTCGAGACGGTCACAGAGGATGAGAGTCATTGAGTCGACGCAATGAGCGAGGAGGGCGTGTCCCGCGCCCTCGATCGAGGTGTTTGAAGAGAGTGCTTTCGGGGCTGGTCCTGTGGACGGCCGCCTGTCAAAGCTACGAACCGCGTCCCGGCGCCACGTTCACCGGCCAGTTGCGCCAGGAGAACTTCAAGTTCGATGCCGCCGACCTCGACCGGGTAGACGGTGGAGAACTCCTCGCTCCCAAGGATCGGCAGCGCTTTCAGGTGGCGATCATGAACCAGCCTTGCCGAGAGTTCCGTAGCGATACTCCTGAATGGGCGTGCATGAGCGCGGTCGGTGTTCTTCTCGGTGCCCTCTGTTCCCGCCCATGACCGTCCCGGAACGTAAGCAAGAGCAGAAGGGGGCGCTCCCCCTGCTGCTCGTGGTGCTCGCTTTGGGGCTGCGCCTTCTCTACGTGCCACTCCATCTGGCGCAAGAGGAGCACTACGAGGCTGGCGGGTACCCGCTTTCGCATGCATCGGCGGACGGCGTTCACGCCGACGATGGCCACGACCACAACGATAACCATCCGGCGCATCCTGCGATCGACCACGGAAGTGGGCTGACCGTCCAGAGGACGCCATCGCAGCAGACGTCTGTCGAGCTGCCGGCGATGCCTCCGGGCGCAGACTGGTCTCTCCCGGTTCCTAGGGAGCTGACATCGACCGCTGGGCCCGAGCCAGAGCCACCTAGGCAATGGCCGCGAATACCTCAGCGGTCCCGGGGTCCTCCTGCCGCAGCCTGATCTGAGTCGGTCGCACGCGCCGCCCTCCATGGGCTGGTGCTGCTCGTGTTGCACGTGACGGCGGCAGGGTCCGCTGCGCGCGCTCTCCATCAGTTCAGAAGTCGCTGCCCGCGTCATAAAGGATTCCCACATGTTCAAGTTCATGGGCCAACGAACCGTTGGCCATTCTGCCGGATTGTGTGCGCTGCTGTTCGTGACGGCCGGCTGCGCCCCAGACTCGACAACCGTCTCTTCCGCACGAGCAGAGGACGAAGGGCCGGAGCCTGTTGCTGTCACCGTCTTCACCGACAAGGTCGAACTCTTCATGGAGTACCCCAGGCTTGTGCCAGGTCTCGAAGCGCGCTTCCTGGCACACGTCACCGTGCTGGCGACCGGAGAACCCGTTCGTAGCGGACAGCTCCGACTGGAGCTGTCTCAAAGCGCGGGTGCCTCGAAGGTCCTGGAGGCGCCGCAGCCGGCGAGGGATGGGCTCTTCATTCCTGTTGGAGCGTTCGATGCTCCTGGGCAGTACGAGGCGCGGATCGTCGTGACGAGTGACCAGGCACAGGAAACGATCCCCCTGCAGCCCATCGTGGTTCACGCAGATTTGGCGAGTGCCTACGCGGCAGCGGAGGCTGATGCGGGAGAGGAGCCCAAGGACGTCGTCCCCTTCTTGCTGGAGCAGCAGTGGAAAATCGGCCTGCTCATGGAGCGTGCCGAACGGCGCTCCCTGTCACAGCGCCTTCAGGTGCCTGGCGAGATCGAGGCCCCACACTACGCCAAGGCCGTCGTGAGTGCCCCCCTGGCTGGGCGCCTGTTGCCGCCAGAATCAGGGAGGTTCCCCCGTATCGGCGAGCGCGTCAAGAAAGGTCAGGTTCTCGCGCTCCTCGAACCGCCGCTGACGACATCGGACACAGCCCAGCTCGCAGCGAACGAGACGTACCACGACACGCTTGAGATGGAGCTTCTGGTCCGGGAGTTCGACGTTCAAGCCAAAGCGCTCGAGATCGAGCAGGCCCTCCGCGAGTCCCAGGCTCGCCTTGCGTTCGCGCGCCAAGCCCTTGCGCGGATCGAGGGACTCCGCGCGAAGGACCTCGGAACGGTAGCGGAGCTGGAGGCAGCCCGCAGAGATGTCGAGATAGCTCTCCGAGAAGGTGAGGGTTCCCAAGCTCTGAAAGAGTCGTTCGCGAAGGCCAAGGAGCGTCTGGAGGCTCTTCGAGCTCGCAGTGCGGTAGTCCGCGCTGAGAACAAGCCGAGCACCAACCTGCGCCACCCACTCGTTGCTCCGATCGATGGCGAGATCATCGAAGCCGACCACGTCGAGGGGGAACACATCGAAAGTCAAGGTGTGATCTACCGTGTGCTCGACCTGAGCCGCGTGTGGATTGCTACGCACATTTCCGAGTTCGATCTTGCCGAGGTCGGACCCGCGCCGGGAGCGCTCCTGAAGTTTGCTGCGTATCCCGATCGACGCTTCGATGTTCTTGGCGCAATGGACGGAAGCGTTGTCAACTTTGGGCGTGTCGTCGACCCCGAGACACGCACGGTCGTTCTCAGGTACGAGGCCTCCAACCCCGACGACCTGTTTCGTGCCGGCATGTTCGCTGACGTGTTTCTTGAGACAGGGCGTGCTGTTGATGCGGTCGCGGTGCCGGAGGAGGCGATCGTCATGGACAACGGCCGCCCGGTGGCTTTCGTGTTGCTTCATGGTGAAGCGTTCCAGAAGCGGGTGCTTGAGCTAGGCATTCGCGATGGACGGTTCGTGGAAGTTCGGTCGGGCATCGGGGAAGGAGAGCGGGTCGTCACCAAGGGTGCGTACCTGGTCAAGCTCGCCTCAGCATCCCCGGCGTCGTTTGGCGAAGGCCACGCCCACTAACTCAGGGAGACAGACAGATGATCAATAACCTGATTCGGTGGGCATTGCGCAACCGCCTCGCCGTGCTGCTGGTGTCCGCGATTCTGCTCGCGGTGGGGTCCTACACCACCCTTCGGATGCCGGTCGACGTGTTCCCCGACCTGACTGCGCCAACGGTCACCGTGATCGTCGAGGGGCATGGGATGGCACCGCAGGAGATGGAGACCCTGGTGACATTTCCTGTCGAGACCGCCGTCAACGGAGCCGCCAACGTGCGGCGCGTACGGTCTGCCACGGCGGTCGGAATTGCCGTCGTATGGGTCGAGTTCGAGTGGGGAACGGACATCTACCGAGCACGGCAGACCGTGACGGAGCGTCTGGCGACGGTCTCAGGCGCATTGCCAGCCCAGGTCGAGCCACCCGTGCTTGCTCCGGTCTCGTCCATTATGGGTGAAATCCTCTTCATCTCACTCACCTCGGACAGCCACGACGCGTTGGAGCTTCGCACGGCTGCGAAGTCTCAAGTCCGGCGTCGACTGCTGTCTGTAGCGGGCGTGTCCCAGGTGACACCGATCGGCGGCGACGAGAAGCAGTACCAGGTGGTGCTTTCGACGCAGCGAATGAAAGCGCTTCAGATCAGCATGGAGGAAGTTTCGGAGGCTCTTCGTAAGGGCAACGAGAACGTTTCTGCCGGCTTCTTGATCAATGGGGGAGGGGAGTCCGTCCTGCGCGGGATCGGTCGAGTTCGCAGCACGGACGACATTGCGGGCACCGTGGTTACCGCCCGCCGTGGTCGGCCGATCACGGTGGGAGACGTGGGCGTGGTTCAGATCGGAGCGGCCATCAAGCGCGGGACGGGCTCGGCCTCAATGCGCGGCCCGAACTGGGAGCCCCTGACTCAGGGCGGAGTGATCATCGCGATTCAGAAGCAGCCCGCAGCGAACACCCTGAAACTCACGCAAGAGCTCGATGGCGTTCTGGACGAGATCCAGAAGGCGCTTCCAGCAGGGATGCACATCAACAAGCAGCTCTTCCGCCAATCGGACTTCATTGAGCACTCCATCCACAACACGACTGCGTCTCTCATCGAGGGAGGCGTGATGGTCCTCTTGGTCGTTGTGTTGTTCCTGGCCAGCTTGCGGGCCAGCCTGATCACGCTTCTCGCCATTCCGATGTCGCTCGTCACAGCCGTGCTCGTGTTGCGGTTCTCCGGGGCCAGCATCAACACGATGACGCTCGGTGGGATGGCGATCGCTATTGGTGCCCTGGTCGACGACGCCATCATCGATGTCGAGAACGTCGTCCGCAGACTTCGACAGAATCGCGCTCTACCGCCCGATCAGCGTGGAAACGTGCTGAAGATCATCTTCGATGCGAGCGTGGAGGTGCGGACGTCCATCGTCTTTGCGACGTTCATCATTCTGCTCGTGTTCGCACCGCTGTTCTTCCTCTCCGGCGTGGAAGGGCGATTGCTGCGGCCGTTGGGCGTGGCCTTCTGCGTGTCCCTGGCTGCCTCCCTCGTCACAGCGCTGACGCTCACGCCGGCGCTCTGCTACTACCTGTTGCCTACCAGCAAGACGGTGATCCGAGGCGGCGAGCCTTGGGTGGTGGCGATGCTCAAGCGCGCGTACGCGGCACCGCTGCGCTGGGCCATGAGGTTCCCCTTGGCGATCACCGCGCCAGCTGTGGTGATGCTCGTCCTCGCGATCGTTGGCATGGCGCGGATGGGGAAGAACTTCCTGCCGGAGTTCAACGAGGGCGCTTTGGTCGTTGGGCTCGTCACTCTGCCTGGCACGTCCCTCCAGGAAAGCGACGGGCTTGCGCACATCGTCGAGACGACACTGATGAAGCATCCCGAGATCAAGGCGATCGGTCGGCGGACAGGGCGGGCCGAGGAAGACGAACACGTCCAGGGTGTGGAGGCGAGCGAGATCGACCTGACGCTCGACATGGAGGCTCCGGAGCGCCTTGGGCTTCCGCGTCGCTCGAAGGAAGAGCTGCTCGAAGCCCTAAGGAAAGACCTTGCCGGAATACCAGGCATCCAAGCCACGTTCGGCCAGCCGATCGGTCACCGCATCGACCACATGCTTTCTGGCACTCGGGCAAACATAGCGGTCAAGATCTTCGGCGACGACCTGTCCGAACTCCGAGGACTAGCACGTCAAGTCGAGGAGCTCATGCGCGAGATCCCCGGGGTGGTGGACCTTTCTGCGGAGCAACAGGTCGAGGTGCCCCAGGTTCGCGTCGAGTTCCGGCGCGATGCCCTGGCGCGCTATGGGCTCCACATTGCAGAGACCGCCGCGGCGTTGAACGCGGCGTTCAAAGGCGGGGTGGTTAGTCAGGTCCTTGAGGGGCGGAACACCTACGACCTCACGGTTCGGTTGGGGGACGGCCGGGACGCATCCATCGCGGCCGTGGGGGAGGTGCTGGTCGACACCCCACCGGGCTTCAAGGTGCCGATGAAGGCCCTCGCTCACATCTACGAGGACCGGGGTCCGAACTTCATCACGCGCGAGGATGTCCAGCGCAAGATCGTCGTCATGTGCAATGTGGCAGGTCGGGACATGGGAGGCGTCGTGAGCGACGCGCAGAAGACGATCAATGAGAACGTCGACTTCCCACCAGGGTACTACGTTGAGTTTGGTGGTCAGTTCGAAAGCGCGACCGCGACGAACCAGCGGCTTGCCCTTCTCGGCGCCCTCGTGATCCTCGGCATCGGCTTCTTGCTGCATGTCATGTTTCGTTCTGTACGAGACACTCTTCTGATCATGGTCAACCTGCCGTTCGCCCTGATCGGAGGGGCGGTTGGGGCGTTCTTTGCCGGCGGGGTGATCTCCGTCGCCTCGATTATTGGGCTCATCTCGGTTTTCGGCATCGCTGCGCGCAACGGGATCATGCTCGTGTCGCACGTGCGGCACCTACAGGTTCACGAGGGCGTCACCGAGTTTGCCGAGGCCGTCCGGCGGGGGTCGATGGAGAGGCTCGCCCCGATTCTCATGACGGCGCTCGCGGCAGGGCTCGCGCTCATCCCGCTCGCCTTGCGTGGGGATGAGCCGGGGACTGAGATCCTCACGCCCATGGCCATCGTGATCCTCTTTGGCCTGCTCTCTTCGACGTTTCTCAACATGCTCGTCGTGCCCGCCTTGTTCGTTCGATTTGGGCGTCCGGCAGGTGCTGCAGGTAATGCCGCAAGCTCGACAAGTGAACTCGTGACCGAAGGAGGGGAGCGATGATCCCGATGACACACCACCGCGCCACCACCGGCTTGGCTCTGACCCTCGTGCTCGCGACCTCCTGCGTTCAGGTGGAACCGAGACCCGACTTCGACAAGGCCCGAGACTTGGTCAAGGCGAGCACCGGGCGGAGAGAGGTTTACGACCCGTATGAACCGGCTCTCACGGAAGAGAACCTCAGCGCGATCCTCGCCGACGGGCTCACTCTCGAGGAGGCGCTACGACTCGCCTTGGTCAACAACAGGGACCTGCAGGCGGGGTTTCAGGAAATCGGCGTTGCACATGCAGACTGGGTGCAGTCACAGCTCCTGTCGAACCCCTCGCTGGACTTGCTCCTTTGGTTTCCGACCGACGGAGGAAGCAGCATGCTCGAGGCAGTCCTCGGTGTGGAGCTTCTCGAGTTATGGCGCATACCTGTCCGATCGGAGGCCGCTCGACAAAGCCTCGAGGCAACGGTCTTGCGGATTGCACGCAGCGCTGGCGAATACCTCGCTGAGGCGCGAGAGGCTTACTACGTAGCCGTTGCTACAGAAGAGCTCCACCAGGTTGCCCAGGAGAACGTCGATCTCGTCGCTCGCTCGTTCGAGGTAGTCAAGAGCCTGCATGAGGCAGGGGCAGCAGATGCCTTCGAGGAAAACTTAGCTCAGGGGCCGCTGCTCGCTGCGCAGCTGGCCTTGCGCACGGCACGAATCGATGCCGCCAACGCCGGGAGAGACCTGGCCAAGAGGCTGTCCATTGACCGCCCGGTCGACGACCTCGTGCTGATAGACCCGCTGCCAAGTCCCACGGAGGTCGAGGCCAGTCCAGAAGCCCTCGTGGAGCAGGCACTCACCTCTCGTCTTGACCTACGGGCGATCGCAACGGCGATCGGGGCCTTGGATGCACGCGTTCGCTTCGAGCGGCGCAAGGCGTGGGGCGACATCGCTGCCGGGCCAGCGTTTCAACAAAAAGGGGGTAGTCGCGGAAGCGACATTGCGGGGCCGGCGTTGGCCCTGACGCTTCCAATCTTCGACCAGAACCAGGCGCAGGTTGCGCGGGCGGGGTTCGAGCTTGAGCAGATGATCAAACTCCACGAATCGGCCCAAGTGGCGGTGGCGCAGAACGTGCGAGCTAGCGCCGACCGTGTAACCACAGCTTCGAGGAACCTGGCGTTCTATCGCGAGGAGCTGCTCCCGCAGGCCGAACGCTCCCTTGCATTGGCCCGAGATTCCTACGCCGCAGGGAGAACGACACTGCTTGCTCTTGTCGAAGTGCAGCGCCAACTCCTCGAAGCTCGTCGGGGCCACGTCGCTCTGAAGCTCGAAGCGGCCGCGTCCTCATCGGATCTTGAGCGCGTGGTGGGGGCGCCTCTGCCGGGACGTCGGCCCTGATGACGACAGGGAGTGACACCACCACGGTGCCTTGCTAGGCCCGAAGGAGCAGAGAGGAAGGAGGAGCGAGATATGCACCACGCAGAGGTCGCCGACTGGCAACTCGGTGACATGTTTCACCAGAGCCCCGAGCGGATCTTCAGTCGTGCTTGCAGTTAGGAACAAGAAGCGCGGCATGCTAGAGGCGCTGGCTTCGGCAGCGCTTTTCGGAGTTGCCACACCCCTAGCCAAGGATCTCCTTACCGGTTTGAGTCCTCCGGTGCTGGCCGGCCTCTTCTATCTGGGAGCCGCGGTGATTTTGGGCCCGCTGGTGCTCCGCGGGCATCTACGAGGCCAAACCTCGATCCCCGCGGACCGGAGGAACCGGCTCAACCTACTCGGCGCGATTGTCTTTGGCGGTGTATTAGGCCCGGTTCTGCTCCTTTCGGGTCTCGCGCTGTCTCGGGCCGCCTCCGTCTCGATGCTGCTCAACCTTGAGACGACAGCCACAGCCATCCTCGCCTTTCTCCTCTTTCGCGAGCACCTCGGGCGTTGGACTTGGCTAGGAAACACCGGTGTGCTCGCTGCCGGCCTCTTGCTGAGCGTCGAAGGAGGTCAACCCGGAATGCTAGGTGGGCTTCTCGTTGCCGGTGCTGCCGTGTGTTGGGGTCTCGACAACAACCTGACCGCCTCGATCGATGGGATCACACCGACCCAAAGCACCTTCTGGAAGGGCCTCATTGCGGGAGCGACGAACCTGACCCTGGGCCTGCTCCTCTATCCGGTAGCGCCCTCGCCCTTTTGGATCACCGGGTTGGTCGTTGGCGGGTTCTCCTACGGCGTGAGCATCGTACTCTACATTTCGTCGGCTCAAGCACTCGGAGCCACACGCTCCCAAATGGTCTTCGCCACTGCTCCTTTCTTCGGTGTCCTGATGGCTGTGGTGTGGCTTGGCGAAGGGCTCAGCGCCGCCCAGATTGTGGCCGGTGGCGTACTTTTAGTCTCCTTGGGCTTGCTCTTCGTCGAGAGGCACGATCACTCCCACGAGCACGCGCCGATGACCCACATGCACTCCCACCGTCATGATGACGGTCACCACGACCACACGCATCCGGAGCAGGAGCCGTCCATCCGGCACACCCACGAACATGATCACGCGGGCCTAGTTCACAGCCATCCGCATTGGCCTGACCTTCACCATCGCCACCATCACGAGTGAACCGCCCCGGGTTTCGGTGCTCGTCCGTCCTCGCCCAAGGCCACGGCGGTGTCACGGCCGGCAAGGAATCCCATCTCGTGGTCAAGCTGCCCTACAACGACGCCGGCGCGACGATCGTGCGCGCTTGGCTCGGCACGGAAGATCGAACGGCGTCTCTCGTCGGCAAGGGGGAGTACGCGCCCTCCCACGACGACTACGACATCCACGCCACGGCGCCGGATCCGCTGCCGGAGGGGACGATGTGGTGGATCGAGATCGAGAAGCCCGATGGCGCGAAGGTCGTCGGATCGGCCCAGCCGATCACGGATTAGGGGCAAGAAACGGCGATCGTTGCCGACTCCCGTTCTCAGTCACTGTTGATTCGGGTCGCCTCGGGATTATGCTAGCGCCTGTCCTCGGGGCGGGGGCGGTCGCCGCTGCTCTTCGCCGCGGGGTCCGGGTCAGCGGGAGCGGCTGAAGGGCCCGGCGCCGAAGGGGCGACAGACTGCTCCGGCCACGTGGGATCGAGGGCGTCAGGCCATGCTGGACATTCGTTTTATTCGAGAGAACCCGGACCGGGTCCGGGAGGGCGCGCGCAAGAAGCGGATCGAGTGCGACGTCGACGCCATTCTCGATGTGGACGGGCGCAAGCGCGCGCTGATGCAAGAGGCCGAGGAGCTCAAGGCCATCCGCAATCGGGTCTCCAAGGAGGTCCCCCAGCTCCAAGGCGACGAGAAAAAGGCCAAGATCCAGGAGATGCAGAAGGTCTCCGCCCAAATCAAGGCGTTCGATGGAAAGCTCCGAGAGATCGATGAGCAGCTCGAAGCCCTGATGCTCCGAGTGCCGAGCCCACCCGCACCCGAGGTACCCGATGGTGAGGACGACACCCAGAACACGGAGCTGAGGACGTGGGGCGAAGTGCCGAGCTTCGACTTCGAGCTCAAGGATCACATCGAGCTCGGTGAGCTGCACGACATCATCGACGTTCCGCGGGGCGCTCAGATCGCCGGCTCCCGGAACTACATCCTCAAAGGGCTCGGCACCCAGCTCGACCAGGCCGTCCTCCGGCTCGCCTTTGATCATATGATCGGCAAGGGCTTCGTTCCCCTGACGGTGCCGCTGCTCGTGCGCGATCAAGCCATGGTCGGCACCGGGTACTACCCCGGCGGCGAGGAGCAGGCCTATCGGTGCGAGCGAGACGGACTCAGCCTGATCGGGACCTCGGAGGTTCCGCTGACCAGCTACCACGCCGGCGAGATCCTCGACGTCGCCGACCTACCTCGGAAGTACGTGGCGCTGTCGCCGTGCTTTCGTCGTGAGGCGGGAACTCACGGAAAAGACACGCGCGGGCTCTATCGCGTTCATCAATTCTACAAGGTCGAGCAGGTCATCATCGGCCGCGCCGACGAGGAGCTCTCCAAGCAGTACCACAGCGAGATTCTCACGAACTCCGAAGAGCTCTTGCAGATGCTGGGAATCCCGTATCGAGTCGTGAACGTGTGCGGCGGTGATCTCGGGCAGGGGCAGATCCAGAAGTTCGACCTCGAGTCGTGGATGCCGTCGCGTGAGAGCTACAGCGAGACCCACAGTGCGTCACGCTTCCACGACTTCCAGGCTCGGCGCCTCAATCTTCGCTACAAGGACGAAGACGGCAAGGTGCAGCACTGCCACACGCTGAACAACACCGTCATCGCATCACCCAGAGCCCTGATTCCGATTCTGGAGCTGAACCAGCGCGCAGACGGATCGATCTCGATTCCCGAAGTGCTGCGTCCATACATGGGTGGGCGCGAGCAGATCGGCGGATAGAAAGTGCGTTCCCGAAAGACGCCCGAGCGTCCGAGGATGACAGGGAGTGCGTCCGAGGATGACAGGGAGTGCGTCCGCGAAGCGAATCCGCGCTGTCGCGTGACGACTCGATCCATCGCACGCTGCGCGAGCGATCCTCGAATCACGAATCACCGAGCGGAGCTGACGCCCGAGTAAGCCGAACGAAGCCTCAGCGAATGACGCCAGTGCGTCCGCCGCCCCGGCTTCCGCTGCCACCGGAGACGCTGCCGCCACCGAGACGCGGCCCACCGCCATCACCATCTCCTGGTCCACCGCCGCCACCGCCACCGCCGCCATCGCCTCCGCCTCCGCCACCGCGGTCTCCACCACCGCCGCTGCCACCCTGGGATCCACCGCCATCGCCGCCGCCGTCACCCTCGCCGTCGCCACCGACATCGGCCAGGAGGTCAGGCACGGTCGGATAGAGCTCGAAGGCCATTTCGATGCCGGGCGAGATGGAGATGACGCGTTCGAAGTACAGGGTGCGTCGCTCCTCTTCCTCTTGGGACAAGAACTGCCCATTCAGCTCGTCGCGGGCGATCACCTCAATGACGAGCTCGATCTGAATCGCTCGGGGCAGTTTCTTCAGCTCGAACGAGTCCCACTCGTCGAGGGGCTCGGCGTCCTCTCCGATCTGCTCGAAGTACTTGATCTCGAGAGAGCGAACGCGGTCGTAGAGCTTGGTGAAGGTGCCCCCACGGAAGGGGTCGTCATCGACGTGGAAGCTCTCGCGCCGCCAGAGCTCGAGGAAGGTCGACTCTCGGCTGTTGGGCCTCAAGTGGTATCCCACCTCGGACAAGGCGCTGTGATAGTTCTCGCCGTTGAAGGTCTCCGGCAGCATGGAATCCGTGGTCGTGATGAGGTCGAGGGAGTCGGCGGACTCACCGTTCTCGGTTCGGTCTCGACCTCGGAGAATGCGGTCACCCCAAACATTGAAGCCGAACAACCCCTGCAGGTCCTCTTCGACGACATTGAGGATCGAAGGGCCGATGTGGTTGCGGAGGCTGAGCTCGTGCAGTCGTTCGCGTGCGCTGATGATCGAGGTGATGACGCCGTAAATCGAAGCCATCACGACCGACGTGATAAAAGTCGCGATCAACACTTCGGTCAGCGTGAATCCGTTTTGTCGGCGGGAGCGCATCATCGGATGGGGTCCTCCTCGAGGTCCTCTTCGTCCTGAGGCAGATAGATGTACGTCTCGAGCCGATACTCGCGCTCGCCGTCGAAGTAGGGGTAGACGAGAACGACCTCGACGCGCTTGAGGATGAGCGGAAGCTCTTCTTCGAGCTGCTCGGGCGTGTCCGTCGGGCCCGAGTTGCCTTCGCCAGCGCCGTCCTCGCCCATTTCTTCGTCGCTACCCATCAGGGAGTCACCTTCGGTGACGATCGTGACTTCCCAGCTGAAGCCTTCGAACTCGCCGACGCGACGCTCCCACTCGGTAAAGTCACCTGCCGAGCCGTCGGTCACCTGCGGGTCACCGAGACGGACTTGATTCAGTTTGCGGGTGGCCAAGTCCTTGGCGAGACGCATGCGCTGGGTGAGAGAGGCGTCGTCGATGCTGTCGTTGCAGATCTGAAGGAGGGGGAAGGCAGCCAGGGCGAGGATTGCGAGGGCGACCATGACCTCGAGAAGGCTGAAGCCCGACTCGGGTTGATGCTGGAGGGGCGCTGGCAACATGTCGGGATCTCCCGGAGCGCAAAGGCTCATTGGATATCGAAGTCCGCCTCGTCGGCTGTCTCGAACTCTTTGACGTAATCGAAGAATTGCGCAATGCCCGTGAGCGGATTGACCTCAATCGAGAACTGCTGCGTCTCTTGCAAGTTGGTGAGCTGCACGATGTGGGCGGTCGTGCTTCCGACCGGGGTGAAGGGGATGCGCACCCGGTCGGTGTCGAGATACTCGTTGCCCGGCATCACGATCCGTTCGAAGCGAACACGGACCGGCAGGTTCGTCCAGCTGAAGACCTCGGTCTCGTCTTCGCCCTCCGACTCGGAGAGTCGTTTGGTGCCGTCCGTCTCGTAGATGAAGGGAAAGATCGCGCGGTAGCGCTGATGGACGAGGTCGTACTCGAGAATGATGGTCTCGGAGAGGCTGACCGCCTCGTTGCGGCAGAAGTCGATCGTGCTGGCAAGGCCGCGCGCGCTGGCTTTGAGCTCGGAACCGGCCGAGAACATCTCGACGCCCATGAAGACGTAGGTCATGCCCACGCCGATCACGACCACGGCCACGATGAGCTCGATCAGCGTGAAGCCGCCCGAGCGGCGCTGGCGGGTAGATGCCGACGGTTGGGTCATCGGTACTTCAGGGTCCACAGGGTCATGTCCCGGTCTCGGTCTTCGCCGCCTGCGATTCCGTCTCTGCCGAAGCCGACGATGTCGTAGTCGTCTCCCGTCGGCGAGCTGAGCGGGCGATACTGAAAGGCGTGGCCCCAGCTATCGAAAGGCACTCGAGTCGACTCGAGATAGCCCGTTTCGGAGGACGCCGTCGGCTGGACGAGCTCCTCGAGCGTCGTCGGCTTCACACCCTCGTGGTCGACGGCGTACATCCGGATCGCCTTGTCGAGATCCAAGATGATCTCGGCGTCGTTGGCGGAACGCGTGATCCAAACGCGAGGAGTCACGACGCCAACCGCCAAGGCAGCGGCCAGTCCGACGACGACCGTCACCAGTGAGACCGCGACGATCGTCACGCCCGCCGCGGCGGAGCGGCGGGCAGCGAGTCCCTGGCGAAGGCGGTCGGTCACCGGTACTGATCTTCCTGGGGGTTCTTGATATCGTAGAGCGTGATGTCACGCCCCTTTCCATCGCCACCTTCGACACCGTCCTCGCCGAGGCAGATGATGTCGTAGTCGTCGCCAGTCGGCGAGCTGGGGGCGCGGTATTCGAAGGGATTGCCCCAGGGATCGAAGGGCACCTGGTTCGACTCGAGGTAGCCGGTCTCGGAGGTCTCGGTGGGCTCGACCAGCTCGTCAAGCGAGCCCGGCTTTCGGCTGGTGTTGTCCAAGGCATACATCTTGATCGCCTTGTCCAGCTCGAGGATCATCTCGCGGGCCTTGGTCGCGCGCGCCTTGAAGATATTGGGGAAGATGGCGACTCCGGCCACCGTGCCCAGGATCCCCAAGATCACGATCACGACCAGAAGCTCGATCAGCGAGAAGCCGGCATGGGCTCGCCGGCGCGGTTTCTGGAGTGGCTCGTTCATCGTCTCGGTCTTCCTTGATTCGTAGTGGGACAGCATATCTCGATGGGCCGACCTCGGCCTGGGGATGTCTGGCGGAGCGGAAGAGAGTCTTACACTTCTTCCATCGGCCGACTTGGACGATGTCGGAGACGGAATCTTGCCGCCATTCGAGATTTCGCCAAGTGCGGATTATAGCAGGACGAGGGCCAGTGATACCGTCCCCTCGGAGGCCCGACTTCAGTCGGGTGGGAGGTCGCGCGCCTCGGTTCGTCGGGACGGCGGCCGTGCTCGGACCCAGATTGGCCTGGTTTCGATCAATCTCGAAACGAGACGAGCGGGCGACGGCGGGACGGCAGCTCTGTTTTCCCATCTTGATTGGACGGCCCGCCAGCAGACTGAAGTCCGCCCTCCGAATCCGATGTCGCGCCACCCGCGGGGCCCGAACTAGCCGATCCCCTGACCCACCTGCAGGATGGGGCGAATGATGGC
Source organism: Planctomycetota bacterium (assembly GCA_029260795.1). GTDB lineage: Bacteria > Planctomycetota > OFTM77 > OFTM77 > OFTM77 > OFTM77. The sequence goes on from JAJDCO010000018.1 coordinate 59,137, forward strand.
CAGGACGATGAAGCCCACGATCACGGCCAGGCCGACGATCATGATCGGCTCGAGCACGGCGGTCATGCGCTGGGTCGAGATGTCGATCTCGTCGTCGTAGTTGGCGGCGACTTTTTCGAGGATGTCGTCGAGCTGTCCCGACTGCTCGCCGATGGAGATCATGTACCCGAGGACCGGCGGGAAGATACCGCTCTTTTGGATCGGGGTGGCGATGTCGGCGCCCTCGAGGATCTTTTCGCGGACCTCGCCGAGCGTCTTCTCCATGAGCTTGTTGTTGACGATCTGCTTGACGATGTCGAGCGACTGAAGCACGGGAAGGCCGCTCTTCAAGAGCGTCGAGAGACTGACAGCGAAGCGCGAGACAGCCTGCTTTCGGAGCAAGTCTCCGACGACCGGGAGACGGAGCTTCCACTTGTCGATCGTCATGCGGCCGCCCTCGCTGCGATTGGCGGCCGAGTACAGGACGAAGAGGCCGATGGCACCGAGTAGCAAGGCCCACCAGTAGTCACGGAAGATATTGCTCAGCGTGATGAGGAGCTGGGTCTCGGCGGGCAGCGTCATCTTGGCGCTGCGCACGACCCGGATGATGCGCGGCACGACGAACGTCATCAGCACCGTGATCACGATGATGCCGATGATGACCATGATGGTCGGGTAAGCCATGGCGGCCGAGATCTTGTTCCGAAGGCGATTCTGCGCCGCGAGGTAATGGGCGAGGCGGCTCAAGACCTCATCGAGGTTACCGCTGGCCTCGCCGGCGCGGACCATGTTGACGTAGAGGTCCGTGAAGTAGCTGGGATGGAAGGCGAGAGCTTCTCCGAAGGATGCTCCTTGGGTCACCTTTTCGTTGACGTCCCGAAAGACCGTCTGCAGGCCGCGTTCCTTTTCCAGCTGTTCGATCAAGGCCTGAAGGGCTCGTGAGAGCGGGATACCGGAGCCCAGGAGCGTGGCGAGCTGTCGCGTGACCATCGCGATCTGAATGTTTCGCTTGCCGCGCCTCAGGTTGGGCAGTCGAAAGGCGGGGCCCTTCGACTTCTTATCGGAGGCATCGATCCGCTTGAGGTTGATGACGTGGATGTTGCGATTGCGCAGCTTGACGCGTGCATCGCGGGGGCTGTCGGCATCCATCAAACCGGTGGCATCGCCACCATGCTTGTCGAACGCCTTGTACTCGTAGATGGGCATCGGGACTGGGCCTCTTCGATCGAACTCAGACGACGTCGAGCTGGGTGACGCGCAACACCTCGTCGACGCTGGTGCGTCCCTCGATGATCTTCTTCACGCCGTCCATGCGCAGAGTGCGCAATCCACGCTCGAGGGCTTTTCGTTTGATGTCACTCGCGCTGGCGTTGTCCATGATCTGCTGCTGAACGATCTCGTCGACCGGCAGGATCTCGTAGATGGCGGTTCTATCGACGTAGCCGGTCGAGAAGCAGAAATCGCAGCCTCGGCCCACCGTGACGCGGCCCTCCGGCAGGTCGTCCGGCGTGAGCCCGACCTCGCGCAGCTTCTGGACCATGTTCTGATCGGGCGAGACGAGCTCACGGCACTTCGGGCAAATCAATCGCACGAGCCGCTGGGCGCAGATCATGATCACCGACGAGGAGACGAGGTACGGCTCGATCCCGATGTCGACCAGACGCGTCACCGCCGAGGCGGCGTCGTTAGTGTGGAGGGTCGAGAACACGAGGTGACCGGTCAAGGCCGCACGAATCGCGATGTCGGCCGTGTCCCGGTCGCGCACCTCACCGACCATCATGATGTCCGGGTCCTGGCGCAGCAGCGAACGCAAGCCGGCGGCGAAGGTGAGCCCCTTCTTCGTGTTCACCTCGATCTGGGAGACTCCGCCGAGCTGGTACTCGATCGGATCCTCGATCGTCATCACGTTCTTCTCGTTCGAGTTGACGGTCGAGAGCGAAGCGTAGAGGGTCGTGGTCTTGCCCGAGCCCGTCGGGCCGGTCACGAAGATGATTCCGTGCGAGTAATGGATGTAGTTGCTGAGGAGCTCCCGGTTGCGCGAGTCGAGACCGATCTCTCCCAAGGTCAGTACGCGGGATGTCTTGTCGAGGAGCCGCATCACGATGCGCTCGCCATTCGAGGTCGGGACCGACGAGATGCGCACGTCGACTTCGCCATCACCCAGCTTGATGCTCGCCCGACCGTCCTGAGGCAGGCGACGCTCGGCGATGTCCATCTTCCCCATGACCTTCACACGAGACAGGATCGCCTCTTGGATCTTCTTGGGGGGGCTCTCCATGTCATACAGGATGCCATCGACGCGGTACCGGACCTGGAGCCGATCCGGGTAGGGCTGGATGTGAACGTCGCTGGCGCGCATCTTCAACGCCTGGAAGAGCACCATGTTCACGAGCTTGATGATCGGCGCCTTGTTGGCAACGTCGAGGAGGTCTTCGGCTTGCTCAATGGCGGCCGACAGCCCGACCACCTCGTCGGAGTCCTCGACGCCCGCGAGCGCCTCGTCGACCACATCGGCCTTATGCTTGTAGGCTCGATTGATGAGGGCCGTGATCTCCGAGCGAGGTGCGAGGATGGGCTCCACCTCGCAGTCGAGCATGGCGGCGAGGTCGTCCATCGGATGGACGTCGATGGGAGAGCAGGTCGCGACTCGCAAGACACCGGCTTGCTCGCTGATGCCCACCAGGTTGTTCTGACGAGCAAATTGGACCGGGACCCGCTGCGAGAAGATGGCGGGAACCTCTTCGTCATCGAGCTTGGTCACCAAGTCGAGCCCGAGCGTCTCGCCGAAGACCGCCAGGATCTCCATCTCGCCGAGCAGGCCCTTGTGCTGCAGGATCTTGTCCAAACCCTGCCCGGTCTCACGCTCCAGCTTGATGCACGCGTTGAGATCGTCGTCTTCGATCTGGTACTTGCTACGAAGCTGGCTGAGGATCAGCTCTCTCACGGCAGTCTTCCTGGCCGAAACGGCGGTTGAAAAGAAGAGGGCGCGCGAGGCGTCCTCCGTCACGTCTTATCGGTCTGGATTCGCTGGAATCTGGCGAGACTCCTCGAGGCGTTTTCTCTCTTCGAGCGTCGCCTCGCGCTCGCCCGAGACGGGCGGCAGGAAGCGCGGGAGGCGGAGGTTCGACGGCGAATAGCCGACGCGTTGGGTCTTGGCCGCCTCTCGAGCGAAATCGGGATCATAGGCGGGAATCTCGGGATCCTCATAGGTGTGGATCCGGTCGATCTGCCCCCCCTCCTCCTTGGCCGCCTTCTTCTTGATGTTCGTGAAGTGCTCGAGATCCTCGAAGCCCTCGGCGTAGAGGATATGAGGCGTCACGAAGAAGTAGAGGTTCGTCTTCTGAATCGTATCCTGCTTGCTTCGGAACAGGAATCCGAGCAAGGGCAGATCGCCGAGCAGTGGGATCTTGCTCTCCTGGGTCCGGAGGCTGTCGGTGATCACTCCACCGATGACGACCGTGAAGTTGTCCGGCACCGTGACCTTCGTTTGGATCTCGCGGATGACCTTGGGCGGCGGCGTCGAGGGATCGGGCGAAGACCCGACGAAGTTCTCGATGTTCAGATTGATGTCGAGCAGGAGGTAATTCTCCTCGCTGATCGACGGTGAGATCGTGAGGTCGATACCGGCCGTCTCGAAGCCACCGAAGCCGCTGGTGTCGGTTCCGGCCGTCGACGTCGAGAAGGTCGTCGTCGGCTCGGCGCGCTCGGCGCTGAGCTTCGCTTCGGAGTTGTCGTTGGTCAGGATCGAAGGCATCTGAAGGACGTTGGAGTCGTTGCGGGTCGCGATCGCCTGCAGCAAGAGCGGCAGGGCGAACTCGCGGCCGTCGAAGATACCGCCCGTGAGGCCGGCGCCCGGGATGGGCTGGCGCGAGTCGGGGAGGCCGTCGCCATCGTCGTCGACCAGCGTGGACAGGCCGAAGGAGGTCAGGCCGAAGGGCCGTTGGTAGTTGCCATCGGAGGTGGTCGGGTCGCGCAGGTCGATACCGGCGAGCTCGACGCCCAGGGCCGTCGTGCCATCGGCCGTGATCTCGACCAGGACCGCTTCGATGAGCACCTGCGGTCGCCTCTGATCGAGCGTCTCGATCACCTCGCGCAGCTCGGCGTACTTCGTCTTCGAAGCCGAGATGAGCAGGGAGTTGGTGAACTGATCGGGGACGATGAAGACCTGCTGCTCTTGTACGATCGTCGGCTGACCGCCGGTGACTCCACCGCCGCCAGCACGACGACCGGAGCGACGGAGCTGGTCTTCGCGACCTTCGATGAGCTGGTTGAGCGTCTGAGCGAGCTCGGCGGCCTTGGAGTTCTTGAGCTGGTAGATGTGGGTGAAGCCTTCGCTCAGGTCGACCTCGCGGTCGAGCTGGTCGATCAGGTTCTTGACGCGCTCGTTGGCGTCGCCGGTGCCGTAGAGGATCAGGCTGTTGGTGCGGACATCGGGGATGACGCGCGTCTCGATCGCATCGAGCTGACCGACTCCTCCCTGACCGGCGTCCGGCCGCGGTGCTCCTGCGGCGAACGAACGCCGTCCACTGGACGATCGGACATCGAGCAGCTCGGAGAGGATCGGCTCGAGCTCCTCGGCGACGGCGTTGTCGAGCTCGACGATCTCGAACTCGAGCTGCTGCGATTGGGGCCGCACGTCCATCCACTTGATGAGACGAGACAGCGCCCAGACCGAAGGTGCAAAGGCCGTCACGACCAGCGAGTTGGAGTTGTCGATCGGCGTGAGCTGCTCGGTCTGCTGATTCGTGAAGTACTGACGCAACGACGAGAAGGTCTGTCGAGCGTCGATGTTCGAGAGCGGGATCGAGGTGGTGATGATCTCACCGACCTTGTCCGAGTAGCTCTCGAGATCCTCGTAGGGCACGACCGGTGCCCGGTTGGTGAGCTCACCTCGCTGACCGGTCTTGTAGTTCGTGACCTGGATGACCTCGATGTCGCTCGTTCCGATGGGCAGACAGGCCAAGTCGTTCAAGATCATGATGACCTGGAAGAACTCGTAGAACTTGCCCTTGCTGACCGTCTTCGCTCCCACCAAGCGCACGAACTTGTTCGCGACCTCGGCCTCTTCGTAGATGAAGACGCGCCCCGTGACCTCGTGGCACAGCTCGACGAACTGGGACAAGGGGTACTTCGAATCGGGGCTGAGGTTGAAGATGATCTGGTCGCCCAGCTCCTGAACCGGATCGCCGGGTTGGGCGAAGGCGCCTCCCGAGCCGAGCAACCCCACGAGCAGGATCGAACCCAGAGACGCGCGGATGCGCTTAGCCGTCTTCACGTGTGGGTTCTTCCTGGGTGGGGCTGGCGCCAGAAGATGGCTCGGCATCGCGAGCCGCCTTCTCGAGGCGCGTCCGTTCGGAGTCAGTCGGCTCGCGCTCACCGGAGCGTGGCGGGAGGAAGCGCGGGAGGCGCAGATTCGACGACGAGTAGCCGACCCGTTGGGTCTTGCCGGCTTCCCGCGCGAATCCGGGGTCGTAGGCCGGGATCTCGGGATCCTCATAAGAGTGGATCCGTTCGACCTGACCCCCCTCCTCCTTGGCCGCCTTCTTCTTGATGTTCGTGAAGTGCTCGAGATCCTCGAAGCCCTCGGCGTAGAGGATATGCGGCGTCACGAAGAAGTAGAGGTTCGTCTTCTGAATCGAGTCCTGCTTGCTGCGGAACAGGAAGCCGAGCAGCGGCAGATCGCCGAGCAGCGGGATCTTGCTCTCTTGGGTCCGCAGGCTGTCGGTGATCACTCCACCGATGACGACCGTGAAGTTGTCCGGCACCGTGACCTGGGTCTCGATCTCGCGGATGACCTTGGGCGGAGGCGTCGAGGGATCCGGCGAGGATCCGACGAACTGCTCGATGCTCAGATTGATGTCGAGCCGAAGGTAATTCTCCTCGCTGATCGACGGTGAGATCGTCAGGTCGATACCGGCCGTCTCGAAGCCACCGAAGCCGCTGGTGTCGGTGCCGGCCGTCGACGTCGAGAAGGTCGTCGTCGGCTCGGCGCGCTCGGCGCTGAGCTTCGCTTCGGAGTTGTCGTTGGTCAGGATCGAAGGCATCTGAAGAACGTTGGAGTCGTTGCGGGTCGCGATCGCTTGCAGCAAGAGTGGCAGGGCGAACTCGCGGCCGTCGAAGATACCACCCGTCAGGCCGGCACCCGGGATGGGCTGGCGCGAGTCGGGGAGGCCGTCGCCATCGTCGTCGACCAGCGTCGACAGGCCGAAGGAGGTCAAGCCGAAAGGCCGCTGGTAGTTTCCATCGGAGGTGGTTGGGTCGCGCAGATCGATACCGGCGAGCTCGACGCCCAGAGCCGTCGTGCCATCGGCCGTGATCTCGACCAGGACCGCTTCGATGAGCACCTGCGGTCGCCTCTGATCGAGCGTCTCGATCACCTCGCGCAGCTCGGCGTACTTCGTCTTCGAAGCCGAGATGAGCAGCGAGTTGGTGAACTGATCGGGGACGATGAAGACCTGCTGCTCTTGTACGATCGTCGGCTGACCGCCGGTGACAGCGCCACCGCCGGTTCGTCGACCCGAGCGACGGAGCTGGTCTTCGCGACCTTCGATGAGCTGGTTGAGCGTCTGAGCGAGCTCGGCGGCCTTGGAGTTCTTGAGCTGGTAGATGTGCGTGAAGCCCTCGCTCAGGTCGACCTCGCGGTCGAGCTGGTCGATCAGGTCCTTGACGCGCTCGTTGGCGTCGCCGGTGCCGTAGAGGATGAGGCTGTTGGTGCGGGCGTCCGGGATGACCCGCGTCTCGAGCGCCTCGACGAGCTGGTTCTGCGCGTTGTTGCCCTGCTGCGGCGATCGCATTCCACCAAAGCCCGAGCGCTGGTTGAGCAGCTCGGAGAGGATCGGCTCGATCTCCTCGGCAACGGCATTCTCGAGCTCGACGATCTCGAACTCGAGCTGCTGCGACTGCGGCTTCACGTCCATCCACTTGAGGAGGCGAGCCATCGCCCACACCGTCGGCGCCAGTGCCGTGATCACGAGCGAGTTCGAGTTGTCGATCGGCGTGATGCTCTCGGTGTTCTGATTCGTGAAGTACTGGCGGAGTGAGGTGAAAGTCTGGCGGGCGTCGATGTTGTTCAGCGGGATCGTCGAGGTGATGATCTCGCCGACCTTGTCGGCGTAGTTGTCGAGGTCGGTGTACTGCACCACCGGTGCGCGGTTCGTCAGCTCGCCGCGCTGCGCTTGGCGCAAGTTCTTGATCCGGATGACCTCGATCTCACTCGAGCCCACCGGGAGGCAGGCCAAGTCATTCAGGATCATGATGACCTGGAAGAACTCGTAGAACTTCGACTTCGGAACCGTCTTGGTTCCGACCAGCCGGACGTTCCGATTCGCCAGCTCCGCCTCTTCGTAGATGAAGACGCGTCCCGTGACCTCGTGACAGAGCTGCACGAATTGCGTCAACGGATAACCCGAGTCCGGGCTCAGGTTAAAGATGATCGTGTCACCGACCTCTTCGATCGGGCCCGGCTGGGCCGCTGCGGGGCCCGCCAATCCCAGGACCATTCCCATGATCCCAGGGAGCCACCAGCTCATGCGTCTCAAGCTTCCCTCCATCCCAGCACTTCCCGACAGGAACCGAAATCCCAGTCCAAGAGACCGTTACGACAGAAGACGAGCGACCGGGGGGCCTCGTCCCAACCTTGGTGGGCGGCCATTGTAGCGACCTCCCGAAAACCGCAAAACACGAAACCCGAACGACCTGCGTGATGTCGCTTCGAAGACGACTCTCTGAAGGGAAGCCCGGACTTGCGGGCGTTAGAGGCGCAGTCGGTCGTTTTATTCCCGCCGGTCCGAACATCCTGAGGCGAAGCGCTCGGCCGAGGCCTGGGAGCGGTTGATTCGCGGAGCGCCTTCGCCTAGGGTTCGGGCTTTTCGCACGCTCCGGGACGACCTCGCGTCGATGCGCCTCGGGCGGCGACGATGAGGCAGGGCAGAGTCACATGTCGTACCGGGCGAAGTCCGAGCGAGCTTTCGAGGCCGCGCGTCAGTTTCTGGTGGGCGGAGTCAACTCGCCGGTGCGCGCCTACCAAGCGGTCGGCGGCGTGCCGCCGGTCATCGCGTCCGGTCGAGGATGTCGGATTCAGGACGTCGACGGCAACGAGTACATCGACTGGGTCGGCTCGTGGGGGCCGTTGATCGTCGGTCATCGCCATCCCGACGTCGTCGCGGCCTTGCGGCAGGTGATCGAGGAGCGCGGCGTGTCGTTCGGAGCGCCGACTGAGCTCGAGACCGAGCTGGCGAGTCGCGTGGTTGAAGCCGTGCCCTCGATCGAGCGCATCCGCTTCGTCAACTCAGGGACCGAGGCGACGATGAGCGCCATTCGGCTGGCACGCGGAGCGACCGGACGAGACGCGATCCTCAAGTTCGAGGGATGCTATCATGGCCACTCCGACGGGCTGCTCGTCGAAGCGGGATCCGGTGCCGCGACCTTGGGTCACCCGAACAGCCCTGGCGTGCCCGAGGCGATCAGCGCCTTGACCGCCGTGCTGCCCTACAACGACTTGGAGCGCGTTCGCGAGTTCGGCGAGCAGCATGGGGAGCGCATCGCGGCCATTCTCGTCGAGCCGGTCGCTGGCAACATGGGGCTCGTGCTACCGGAGCCGGGCTACCTCGAAGGCCTTCGGGAGTGCTGCGATCGGTGGGGCTCACTGCTCGTCTTCGACGAGGTGATGACGGGATTCCGAGTGGCGCGCGGCGGCGCGCAGGAACGCTGGGGAGTCCGACCCGACCTTACCGTGCTCGGCAAGATCGTGGGAGGCGGTCTTCCCGTCGCTGCCTACGGTGGGCCCGCCACCCTGATGGACCAGATCTCGCCGGCAGGCCCGATCTACCAAGCGGGGACACTCTCGGGGAACCCGCTCGGCATGGCGGCCGGATGCGCGACCCTCGATCTCGTTGCGCGTCCCGGATTCTATGAAGGGCTCGAAGAGACCGGACGAGCTTTCGAGGAGGGTCTTCGGGAAGCCGCCGCCAGCAACGGAGTTCCCGTGCAAGTGAATCGAGCGGGAGCGATGCTCGGCCTGTTTTTCTCGAAGGATCCGGTCAAGGACTTCTCGAGATCGGCGGCCACCGACGACGCGGCCTTTCGGACCTTCTTCCATTCGATGCTCGAGCAAGGCGTCTACCTTCCGCCTTCTCGCTTCGAGACCTTCTTTCTCTCGTCGGTGCACGGCCCGGATGACATCGAGGCCACGGTTCGTGCCGCCGATGTCGCCTTCGGCCGGTGCCGGGCAAGCTGAGCTCCTAACCCGCATTTCTCACCAGCCATCTACTGCGGCGCCGAATCTACCCATGCCTGCTGCGTCAAGCTTCCTGCGCCGCCTCGACGACCTGCAGCGAGGTCGACTGCGGCGTGCTCGGTCGCTTTCCTTGCATCCACGGGCA
>JAJDCO010000019.1 GCA_029260795.1 Planctomycetota bacterium
TCGACGACGCTCCCCGCCGTCGCGGCTCTCGCGGCCCGGGCGGCCCAGGTGGCTGGCCCGACGCCGTACGCTCAAGATCCGATCCCTTGGGCTCCATCGATCCTCCTTCCGCTCGGACTGATTCCGAGCGATGGGAGGCGACTCAGCACGCCCCGTGAGGGATCCTCAAACCGGAAAGAGTTTCCTTACACCTTACACCCCTTCGGGAGCCCGTCCGGGGATGCCGGGCTCCCGTCGACGCGAACAGGCAGTGCCCGCTTCTGCTGTGAGTGAGAGCAGGTAGCCGGCCGTCACTAGCCGTGCTTCACGCGTGTTTCCCGATTCCGAGGCCACCCGGTTCGCCCAGCACGAACCCTCAAGCTGCCGGCCTGAGGCGTCGATCATGGAACTGAGACGCGGAGTGCTGGATGAACCGGAACGAAGACAATTACTCAGGCCTGCGGCTGCTCACCGTGGATGAAGTCATGGAGCTGCTCAGACTCTCGCGTGACACCGTCTACCGGCTGGCAACGAGCGGAGAACTACCGAACCGAAAGATCGGTCGCGCCTGGCGCTTCCCAACCGATGCCGTAGAGGCCTACGCCCGTGAAGGGCAAGTGCGCAGCCCACGCCAAGGAGGCGACGATGACAGCTAATCTCACCGAACAAGAGACGGCCGGCGCTCCCACTCTTGTCCCAGCCATCTTGGTTGTCGACGACCGAGACGAGAACCTCGTCGCGATGGGCAAGCTTCTGTGCGGACTCGAGGCCGAGTTGCTCACCGTGCCGTCCGGCCAGCAGATGCTAGAGATCGCGCTGTCACGCAACGACATCGCGCTGATTCTCCTCGACGTGCAGATGCCGGGGATGGACGGCTTCGAAGCCGCAGAACTGCTGCGTCTGAACAACAGCACGCAAAGCATTCCGATCATCTTCGTCACCGCGGCGTGCCATGAGGCGCAGCACATCTTCCAGGGCTACGAGTGTGGAGCAGTAGACTTCCTCCCGAAGCCGATCCAAGAGCACGTGCTGCAGAGCAAAGTGCGCGTCTTTCTCGAACTGCATCGGAAGCAAGCGGCACTTGAGGAATCCAGAGCGGAGCTCGAACGCAGCAACGGTGCCTTGCAGGACTTCGCGCATTCGGCAGCACACGATCTCCAGGCCCCGCTACGGCACATCAGGTTCGGGATACAGGTGGTTCTCGAGGAAAGCGGCAAGGAGCTGACCGACGAGGTGATAGGCGAACTCGAGAAGATCGATACATGCGCGGAGCGCATGCAGGATCTGACAAGTGGCCTACTGGCCTACGCGCGCCTTGGTGGGTCCCAACCCGCCACAAGCCCCGTCGCGCTGAACGGCGTCCTCGAAGTCGTCCTCTCGGAGTTTGCAGATGTCGTCGCAGAAACCAGCGCTGTCGTCGACATCGGCGATGCGCCCGACGTCCTTGGTGACCGTGTGCTGTTGCACCAGTTGTTTCAGAACCTGCTCAGCAACGCGTTGAAGTACCGCAAACCGGACGTGGCCCCCAGGATCCAAGTGCAGTGTGAAAGGGTTGGGCAGGAGGACCTGTGCCACATTTCGATCACCGACAACGGGATAGGTCTTGACCCATCACACGCCGACCGGATCTTCGAGCCGTTCCGAAGGCTTGTAACCAGCAGTGAGTTCGAAGGCTCGGGCATCGGGATGGCCACCGCCAAGAGAATTGTCGAGCTTCACGGAGGCACGATCAGCGCTTCGGGCGAGCTGGGCCAAGGCGCAACTTTCGAGGTGACGCTGCCATTGCCAAAGCCGGCGTCCGGAAGCGAGTCGAAGGAGCTGGCGCTCGAGCCGATACGGCTGCTCATCGTGGACGACAGTCCAATGGACCTCGACATCACCGAGCGACTGCTGACTCCTGCCGGGTTTGATGTCTTGATTGCCGGGTCGGCGAAAGAGGCGCTCGGCATGCTCGAAGCCGACCGCGTGGATGTCATTCTCAGTGACTACCAGATGCCTTCGGAAGACGGCATCTGGCTTCTCGAGCGCATCAAGGAGCAGCACCCCCAAGTCCGGCGGCTACTCACCTCGTCGGTTTCGCCGCTGTGTCTGGAAGAGAACAAAGAGTCCAGCACCGTGGAGGGCTTCTTCCCCAAGACGGTGACTGCCAAGCAGCTGCAGGACTTCTTGAGATCTTCTCGACAAGACCACTTGGCACCCGCGCTGACCGACGAACCGGAGAGAGCTCGATGAGAAAACCGCAACACGCCGGAGAATAGCGCCGTGGCAAAGAAAAAGACAACGACACGCTCCAAGGCCACCGACGCACCCAATCGCGGCGAATCGGCGTCCCCGAGAAACGGCTCTGGAGGCATACCTGATGCGTCAGAGCTCCTCCGAGCCCTGATCGCGGCGGACAGATCTGCAGACATGCCTAATGCGTCAGAGCTCCTCCAAACCCTGATCGCGTTCAAGAAGGGTGATTTCTCTGTACGCATGCCGGCCGATCAGATCGGCATCGCCGGCAAGGTCTCCGACACGCTGAATGAGATCCTCGAACTGGAAGACCGGAAGGTTAATGAGTTCGAGCGGATCAGCAGGGTCGTGGGACAAGAAGGCGATCTCAAGCAGCGGCTGTCCCTCGGATCCCTGCCGGGCTCGTGGGGAGCCCTAGTCGACAGCGCGAATGCAGTGATCGACGGGCTGGCCCAACCGACGACCGAGGTGGTGCGCGTGATCCGCGCCGTGGCCGAGGGAGATCTGTCGCAAACAATCGCGCTGGAGACAGAAGCCAGATCCCTCAAAGGTGAGTTCCTAACCGCCGCCAACGCAATCAACACCATGGTCGAACAGCTCAGCACGTTTTCGGAGGAAGTGACGCGCGTGGCTCGTGAGGTGGGTGCGGAAGGAAAGCTCGGCGCGCAGGCGACCGTGGAGGGCGTCTCCGGTACCTGGCGCGAATTGACCGACAGCGTCAACACAATGGCCAGCAGCCTGACCGATCAGGTCCGCGACATCGCCAGCGTGGCCACCGCGGTGGCGAAAGGCGACCTAGCCCGAGTTTACCGCGCTCGGGGCTGAACTCGGGGGAGATGCCGCCGCGCGGTGGCTCGGTGGAAGGGCGAAAATGGCCTTGACGTGGGCTTTTTCGGTGCGTCAGACCTCGGCGCTGGTGAGGAGGAGAGGCGTCG
>JAJDCO010000020.1 GCA_029260795.1 Planctomycetota bacterium
CTTTAGCTCCAACATCGGCGACGCTCTGAGCCTCTCCGGGACCATGGTGGTGGCGAGTACTCGAGATTCGCTCAAAGACAATGGAGGCTGGGGCCTCAAGCAGAAGATCGATCCCGTAGGAGTCCTACGGACCGTGATCTCTAACGCCACGATCAGCGGCAACCAGGCCGGCGGCCTTTACACGATGGCGGATCAGTTCTGCTTCTACATCCCGTACGTCGGTTACTTCTGCGACGATCCCGAGAGTTTCATTCAGGCGTCTGGGTGTACGATCTATGGAAATGGCGGGGACGGTGCGAGAAAGGCCGGGACGAGCGGCGGGGCGGGAGGGTTTCTTGGCCATTCCATCGTCTGGGGAAACGCTGGGATTGACAACGTGAACTTCCAGGACGTGCGCTGCGACATTGGGACCGGTTCGCGCTTTCACCCGTACTCGTTCTCCGAGCCTCCTCTCTTGGTCAATCCTCAGGAGGGGGACCTGCGACTTCGCAAGGACTCTCCTTGTGTGGACCGAAACGGCACCCAGGATGTGGACTTCGAGGGCGAGTCGCGGCACTTCGATGGGAACTCAGACGGAGCCGGCACAGCCGAGTCTGACATCGGCGCCGACGAGTTCCACCCCTTCGTCGCGCCTGGCACCCGGGCCGTCATCGGGCAGCCCTTCTGGTTCTTCAGTGAGGCACCTCCGGCCGACGACGGGCAGCTCGTCTTCGTGATGATCAGCACCGCCGACGGTGAGAGCTCGGGCGGTATCCCGGTGCCCGGATCCCAGGGCCAGACCGTCGACCTCGCCCCGGACTGGCTCTTCCAGCTCGGCCTGACCGTCCAGCCCGCCTTGGCGGGCACGCTTCAGAACGGCTTCGCCCAGACGGCCGCCGTGACCCTGCCCAACAGCACCCTGTTCCTCGGGCCCGTGTTCTACGCGGGCGTCACGATCGATCTGGCGCAGGGGCAGTTCAAGTACGTGATGCCCACCCACCAGTTCTCGATCGCCACGCAGTAGCCACCAGCAGGACATCGAGCGACCCTTGACTCGCGAGAGCCGAAGCGCTTCATTGAGCGCCTCGGCCTTCTTCAAAGACACCACAGAGGTCGGGCAACCGACTCCCTCGTTCTCACTCAGCGAGTGAGCCGAGAAAGGAGCACTCCAATGTTCTCCCTCATCACGAAGCTTGCGCTGTCGCTCGCCTTGACGCTGGCCATTCCGGCACTGCCGGCCGACTTCCACGTCGACGTGCAGAACGGCAGTGACGCGACCGGCGACGGATCGAGCCAGTCGCCGTGGAAAACGATCACCCACGCCGTCTCCCAGCTCGGGGGCGGCACGAATCGCATCCTGGTGCACCCCGGACGCTACGACGCCTCGACAGGCGAGACGTTTCCGATCGTGCTTCGGGCCGGCATGACGCTGGAATCGATCGCCGGGGCGGACGAGACCATCGTCTATGGTGACGCCGCCAATGACGTGTTCCGAATCGAAGGCGCCGACGCGGATTGCTCCATCATCGGCCTGGCGATTCAGAATGGTCAATCCGGAACCTCCGTCTTCATCGACAGGGCGTTTGCAAGGATTCTGAACAGCACGATTTCAGGGAATCAGATCGCCGGAGTTCAGGTTGGCTTAGGCGGGACCCGCCAGAGTGTCGAGCTCTTCGGCAACAGGATTACTCAAAACGGAGCAGGTGTATTCGATGCGGCAGATGCGTTGTTCGTTGGAATCAATTCATTCGAGAACGAGATCGCTAGCAATGCCGGCGACGGGTTTCATCTGATCCAAAATGTTAGGCTTGCGAGTGCTCGAGACGCGCTGCAGGACAATGGTGGCTGGGGACTGAAACAGAAGATCGATATTGGAGGGTTTCTAAGAACTACGATCTCCAACGCCACGATCAGCGGAAATCAGGCCGGCGGCCTGTATACAATGGCAGATCAGTTCTGCTTCTACATCCCGTACGTCGGTTACTTCTGCGACGATCCCGAGAGTTTCATTCAGGCTTCTGGGTGTACGATCTATGGAAATGGCGGCGATGGTGCGAGGAAGGCCGGGACGAGCGGTGGGGCCGGAGGGTTTCTCGGCCATTCCATCGTCTGGGGAAACGCTGGAATTGACAACGTCAACTTCCAGGACGTGCGCTGCGACATTGGCACCGGTTCACGCTTTCATCCGTACTCGTTCTCAGAGCCTCCTCTCTTGGTAAATCCTCAAGTGGGGGACCTGCGACTTCGTAAAGACTCCCCTTGTGTGGATCGAAACGGAACACAAGACGTGGACTTCGAGGGCGAGTCGCGGCACTTCGATGGAAACTCGGACGGAGCAGGTACAGCCGAGTCTGACATCGGTGCCGACGAGTTCCACCCCTTCGTCGCCCCCGGCACGCGCGCCGTCATCGGGCAGCCGTTCTGGTTCTTCAGCGAGGCGCCTCCGGCCGACGACGGGCAGCTCGTGTTCGTGATGATCAGCACGGCCGACGGTGAGAGCTCGGGCGGTATCCCGGTGCCCGGATCCCA
>JAJDCO010000003.1 GCA_029260795.1 Planctomycetota bacterium
AAAGGGGTGGGAACTGGCGGCGTTCGCGGACGGAGTGCCGCATTCCTCGGGACCAGCGCCGCCGAAGACTCCTGTCCGTCCCAGCCGATTCGTCGAGGTTTGCCTCTCGGCCTTGACGCCCCTCCAGCGAGAAGTCGTGCGGGTGCACCTCCTCCAAGGCCGGACATTCGAGGAGACAGCCCTTTGCCTCGACACGTCGCGGAACGCGGCCCGGCAAGCCTACCGCCGAGCGATCGATCGCCTCGAGCGCCACGCCGACGAGTTGTGTTCGGCGGCCGGCCTGGATCGCCCCCGGAAGTGGCGGGTTGATCGGGAGGAGCCGAAAAAAAGTGCTGAGCCTGGCCCCCCCGACCCCACTACCAGATGAGCGGGGACGCTCGGTCAGCGAAGTGGCAGCGCCAACGGGCACAGCCTGAACTGTCTGCACCCGACGGCCGGCCAGACTCGCTGCCCACACAGCGCCCTCGACGTCCCCGGTCATTCCTCGGTTCAAGCCAGGTGGTCAAGGCAATCAGAAGGAGAAGAGACCATGAATGGAAAGCGGTTCACCACCATCGTCGTGACGGTTCTCGCTCACGCGACCGTCACGATCTGGATCGCGATGGATACGCCAGCCTCGGCGAGCACCGACCCTGCACCGGATGAGGTGTTCGGTGGGGCGCCCCTGGCCTTCAGCTACTGCTGCACGCACGCCTGTCTCAAGGCGGACCAGACGGCATGCCCGCAGAAGCACAATTGCTTGAAAGTCACGATGGGTGAAGAGGAGATTTGCGTCGAGTGGAAAGACAATACGCCGCCTAGCAAGCTTGCCTAGCCCCCGAGCCAGCGACGACTAAACGGAAGACGAGGTTTAGCCATGATCAACTCATACACGTCTGCACGCCTGTCAGCTCTTACAGCATGCTTCGCCGCCTGCCTGATGCTCTTTGCTGGTGTGGCCCTCGCACTCGGCACTCTCACAGCCAACGGGACAGCGCCTGGCGGTGCCAACGGAGCCAAACCGAAGCCCTGCAATCCAAGTAACACGGGCGCCATAACGATCACAAAGGTCACCAACAACGGTACAACCTTGGTAGAAGGGCCTGGTAATGACTACACTGTAGTGAACCAGGGTACGAATCAGGCCTACGTTAGATTTGAGCCTGGCAGCGTCCCAGCAAACGGAGACAATGTCGCAATCCATGGAACCACCGCAAGCTCTGGCCCTCACAATTGCAATATCGCCTTTAATGCGGTACCCTGAACTTCAACAAGGCTGCTTCTGATTCGGTGTGTTGCGCGTCCTGGTCTCCGAATGACATGTTGCTTTCCCAGATCGTGAGTGGGTACCTGGCGAGCCTCGGAGCTCCCGCTGGGGTCCGACACAGTCCCAGAGAGCTTTTGCCGCAAGCCCATCAATCGTCCGCACCATGCTCGCCGTTGTCGGGTCGGAGCCAGCAGACCGGACAGACTGGTCCTCGGATCACCCCGACACCGCCCACTCCTGATTCAGAGAGGACGTTCTTAAGGTGAGAATCAACATCCCTACCTGTGCACTCGCGGCAGCACTCCTGCTAATGGCCGGCCTTGTGGTATTGCCGTGGGAGTTCGCCCGACCTCCTCGAACCGTTTCCACCTTCATTGAGTCTGACAGGTACACGAAGGAGGGTCTTTCAGAGCCAGCAGAACCACCCGGTGTCACAGCGGAAGAAGAGGAAAGAGCAACAGAGCTAGAAATCGGAGATTCGGCCTTGCCTTCTGATGGAATGAAGCAAGAATCCAGGCCCGTCCAAATTGCTGTGAGGTCGGGCCTGGGCTTCATTCCCAAAGTGGTAAGATACAACATGCAGAGCGTATGGCGTACTGCTAGCACAGAGCTAGAGTCCGGACTGTTCACCGTGCCGATTCCGTGCAGAATCCGCTCGCCAGGTCATTACGAAAAACACATCGACTCGCTGGTTGACAGAATAGTCCTCGAACCTCGCTCCTCACTAACTCTGGAGTGCCAGTGCGATGTTCCCCCGTTCGTAAGTGTGGCCGCGCCTGGCCTTCAGGCAACGTGGGCTTCCGTAGGAGCATTGGATGGAGGCAAGGGCTGGGCGATTGCCGCTGACCCAGACAGTCTGTGGCGGGCTGCCACCGCCTCGGAAGTGTTCCTGGAGCTGCGGTGCGGAGCGGGAAGACAGTTTGCAGTGACGTATCGACCGGTCGAAGGCCAGAACCACTCCTCCCAGTTAATGTGTGGCGGTCCACAGGATGCCGCTCCGATAACGATGGCCGTCATTGGCTCTGATAGGAAGTTGGTAATGAGCCTGTATGGTTACGCTGAGCCATCGGATGAACTCTCGGATTACATCTGGGGCCACGTGCAGCAGCCTAGAGTAGGACTCCTAGAGCAAGTTCCAATCAGCATCGAAGCGGAGACTTACACGACTCCAGTCGAGTATCCCATGCAGCGAGATTACATCGTGACGCTTCGAGACACGAGTGACGGATCATTCGGTAGGGCGAAGTTCACCCACAGTGGCTCTATTGTCAAGATAACACTCCAGAAGGGTTGTCGCATTAGAGGGCGCTGCATGGCGGCTTCAGCGACAGCGTATTCGCCGAATCGACTCGATATCGAATGGGTTCTCCTGGACCCCACTTCTAAGGAGCCGTCGAATCAAGATTTGTCTTGGTCTGGATCGAGCCGGGATTACGAAACGGGTCCAAAGGGAGAGTTCGAGATCGTCCTTCCGGAGGCGTTACCGTTAAACGTGACTACAGCGCCGAGTATGCCAGGTCTCATAGAGCTGTGGCTTTATAGCCCAGGATTTGAACCCGCCAGGGTGGCGGAGATCATTGACGGAAGGGATATGATAGATCTAGGAACAATACCAATGGAGCCGTCGGAGCCCGGCTGCGTTCTACAGGCCACAGTTGCGTGGTCGGACCTTAGATTCGGAAGCGTGAAGTCGTCGGATGGGGTCATCCCTATTTGGAACTCTCGAGCACTAGACGATGATAGTATAGCCCTGTACTTCGCCAAAAAAGGATCGAGCGTCTTTGGAGCGAGTTTCGGTCTTGATGTCCCTTTTTCAGAGTCGATCGATGCGGAGGAGATACTGGTCAGGGGCGGGAGGGATGACCTGGGGCTGGCATTGAAACGTATTGGCCGGCGCCATTATCGTGCCGTGCCTTCTCGGGAGTACAGCATCATTGTAGAGTCTAAGGTGGATTGGACAAGTCTTAAACCTGTGGTGATCGGCTGGGAATGGCGTGGGCTTCGGCATCGCGCAGCAGTGTTATATATGGAAAACAGGGAGTCAAAGGAACTCAGTGTTTCCGGACCCGAGTCTGACTGCTTCTTGTGGTGGGGTACTCAGAATGAGGAACTAGGTAGGCTCGATCTCAACGGAGTCCAAGGAGCCGTTGTAGTAGTGAACGAATAGTTGCCTCGCGGGGTTTTGGGTTGCGGTTCATGGGTACATTCTGGAGGAAGGTGGGCAAGCGATCGCCCACCTTGGATGGTCGGAATGAGGCTGGGGCCACACAAAAAAAACGGGTGTGTTTGGTTTTTGTTGGGATACAACCGCTTGTCGTTAAGCGGCTTGAGTGAGAAAGGCGTTGCGGGATAAGGGCCGGCGCAAGAATAACACCCCTCTTCTCAGTTGGGTGAGATGGTGTAGTTCCACTGCGGCAACGTGCTGTGTGGCGTGATCGCGACTTCCCGCATGGCATCGTCGGAAATCTTCACGCCGGTCCGGTAGTCCTTGGAGTCGAGGTAGGCGTCGACGCGTAGTCCGGAGGTGGTCGTCGTACTCTGCGCGTAGCGAAGGATGGTTTCGTACGTGTCTAGCGGACGGCCCGCCCAGTTCTTGCTGATCTCGCTGAAGAGCCGGTGCTCGATCGGGTTCCACTTCGATGCACCCGAGGGGTAATGCGCCACGGTGACGCGAAGCTGGTAGCGGTCGGCCAGC